>NZ_JBQFRN010000001.1:0-1023426 GCF_056537445.1 Ruegeria sp. CF1
TATGAGGGCGGCCCGCCTGGGGGCTTTGCGCCACATAGGGTGGGTCAAATTTAAATGCTGAAACCGGGTCAGTTTTGAACGCTCATTGACAGTCTATAGTGAAGCTGCGGACGCCATAACAGCGTTTCGAAGTGGCAATTCAGCTGATCCATCGGTGATCTATCCCACTGTTCAGGATGGATTGAATGGTGTCAGGTTCGTTGCAGCTTGCGTGCAAAGTTCTGCAAGAAATGCGGCTTGGGTAAAGTTGGAGTAGCGCGACAGTCACCTTGACACTGCGTCTTCCATGATTAATTTTATCAACTAAAATAAAACTCAAAGGATGGCGCCGAATGTATCTTGGATTGGATTTGGGAACGTCGGGTCTCAGAGGCATTCTGATCGATGAATCCGGTCTCGTCGTCAGCGACGCAGAAGCTGGCATTTCTACATCGACGCCAAAACCCGGCTGGTCCGAGCAAAATCCGTCAGATTGGATTAGCGCTTGCTTAGAAGTCGTCGCGAATCTCCGTGCGGACAACGAACCGGCATTCGCAAAACTTCGCGGCATTGGTCTGAGCGGACACATGCATGGTGCCACTTTATTGGATGCCAGTGGAAGGGTTCTTAGGCCCTGCATTCTATGGAATGATACACGCTCGGCGGACGAGGCAAGTACACTCGACCAGATTCCACAGATGCGCACCATATCAGGAAACATCGTTTTTCCTGGCTTCACGGCCCCGAAACTGGAATGGGTGCGATCGCACGAGCCCGAGGTGTTCTCAAAAACAGCCAAGGTTCTATTGCCTAAAGACTATCTGCGGTTTTGGCTGACGGGTGAGTACATATCGGACATGTCAGACAGTGCCGGCACATCATGGTTGGACGTAGACAATCGTCAATGGTCGGAAACGGCTTTGGGTTTGGGTCACATGCATGCCTCGCAGATGCCGCGTCTTGTCGAAGGGAACGAACCGGCTGGTGAGTTGAAAACTGAGCTGCGGCGGGCGTGGGGGCTTTCCAATCCTGTCGTTGTGGCAGGTGGCGCAGGTGACAATGCGGCCGCCGCGTGTGGCATCGGGAGCATTCGGGACGGCGCGGGTTTTGTATCTTTGGGAACGTCCGGAGTTCTTCTTGTTGCTCGGGATGCATATGCTCCGGCACCTGAAACTGCAGTACACTGCTTTTGCCACGCTGTTCCCGAAATGTGGATACAAATGGGGGTCATACTCTCGGCAACAAACAGTATGAATTGGTTGTCTCGCAATCTAAGTCAATCTGTGGAAAAACTGGCGTCGATGGTACCCGACAGTATAACCGGACCCTCCTCGATTGCGTTCCTACCGTATCTTTCAGGCGAGCGAACGCCGCATAACAACAGCCGTATCCGAGCAGCTTTCTTAGGCGTAGATGTCGCGTCGGGCCCCGCTGAACTGACACAATCTGTGATGGAAGGCGTTGCCTTCGCGATGCGTGACTGTCTTGAAGCCTTAAAAAGCACAGGAACCGTACCGACCAACTTGATGGCTGTTGGAGGAGGCGCACGATCCAGGTTCTGGTTGGAAACAATGGCGACCGTTTTGCAAGTGCCGTTGGGCTTGCCAAAAGGCAGTGATTTCGGAGCGGCGATGGGCGCAGCGCGCCTCGCTATCTGCGCGGCCAACAACGCAAACCTTGGGGACATCATGACACCACCCAAAATTCAGGAAGTTATCGATCCACGTAACGATCTGGCCGAACACTATGAAAGGGAATATGGGCGATATCGACAGTATTACATGGCGCTGGCGCCCTTGGCGGCAGGATGACGCCTGCAATGGAATATTCTTCTCGGGTCGAGACGGTTATGCTGACCGATGGCGATATGCGGGCATCGGTACTGAACTACGGGGCAATCACTCAAAGTTGGTGGTTCAAGGATATACCGCTTATTTTGGGGTTTGATGATCCAATCAAGTACTTACTCGATACAAGTTATGTGGGCGCAGTTGTAGGTCGTGTTGCGAACCGGATCGGCGGCGCGCGGTTCGAGTTGGCAGGCACACGTTTTGGGCTTAGCGCCAATGAGGGTAAGAATACTCTGCATGGCGGGGCTGAGGGGCTTTCCAAACAATTCTGGAACCTTAGACAGACCGCACCGAACGAAGTGGTATTGCACTACCTTTCACACGACGGGGAAAGCGGTTTTCCTGCGAATGTCCGGTTCGAGGTCAGCGTCACGCTGCGGTACCCACGGTTGACCTATATATTAAAAGGTTATCCTGACCGTCCTACGCCGATCAGCCTAACGCAGCATAACTATTATTCGTTGGGCAGCTCTAAAGGTGTCGACGCACACAAGCTGGAACTGGCTTCTGTCCGCTACTTGGAACTAGACGAACAAGGAGTTCCGTCCGGTGCGATGTGTTCGACCAAGAACGGCGAACTTGATTTCTCTGCGCCCAGATCGATCGGGCATGTTCCAAAGGCCATCGACCACTATTTCTGCTTTGACCTGAATCGCGATCCAACTGGTCCGGTCGCGAAGTTCACCGCACCGTCCGGTCTTTCTCTGACTGCTTATTCTGACCAACCCGGAGTACAGGTCTATTCGGGTGCCCAATTGGCGAAGCCGCTAAGCGGTTCGGCTGGTTTGTGCATCGAACCCTCCGGATATCCGAATGCGCCCAACATATCCTCGTTTCCTTCGATCATATGCACCTACGAGAAACCGTACAGGCAGGTGCTCACGCTCGAGATTTCGGAAGATGGCAATGAGAGCTAGGTTAGTCATTTCCACCATTGGCTTTTTGATTGCCGGCAATGGCGCCAACGCTCAGGAGCTTGGGCCACCTCCAACTTTCCTAGAACCTGATTTCGACCGCGTTGAACTAGGACAGTTGCTATTCTACGACCCGATTTTGTCCGGCAACAAGAACATCAGTTGCGCGACCTGCCATCACCCGAGGTTTGGCACTTCGGACGGCCTTTCGTTAGGAATCGGGGAAGGCGGGATTGGCCTGGCTGCTGAACGCAGGCTGGATCCCCAGAATACGCCGGAGCAACGCATCCCCCGTAATTCACCGGCGCTTTGGAATCTTGGTGCGACAGAGTTTACGACGTTTTTTCATGATGGGCGCCTTGAGGCCGATCCATCACAACCCAACGGGATTAGAACACCTTTGGGGACACATATGCGGTCCGGTTTCCAATCGGCATTAGCGGCGCAGGCGATGTTCCCGGTTCTTTCACCAGACGAAATGGCTGGTCATTACTCGGAAAATGACGTTAGCAAGGCAGTTCGACTCGGGCTTTTGACACAGCAAGGCGGCGCGTGGGATCTGATTGCAGCACGTGTTGCCGCTATCCCAGAATACAAGCAGCGGTTTGAAGCCATTACGCCGGGTGGTGAGATATCTTTCACGGCCATAGCAAATGTGATCGCAGATTTCATCGCGTTCGAATGGCGCGCAGATAACAGTCCTTTTGATCGCGCGATGCGAGGCGAGGGCACACTATCCGAAGACGCCGAACGTGGCATGAACCTGTTTTATGGAGAGGCGGGGTGTAGCGCATGCCACGTGGGATGGTTCCAAACAGATCACAAGTTTCATTCGATCGCCCTTCCGCAAATCGGGCCCGGAAAGGCCGCTCGATTTGAGAACCATGTCAGAGATGATGGTCGTCTTCGCGTCACGGGTAACCCCGAGGACGCGTTTGCCTTTCGTACGCCATCGCTTCGCAATGTGACGCTGACCGCTCCTTACGGGCACAATGGAGCATTTGCACGGCTTGAGGATATCGTACGCCACCATCTGGACTCGGTTTCTTCTTTGCGAAGCTACACTACTGAAATGGCTTATTTGCCAGATTTTCCGGGTTCTGAAGACAAAACTCCGCTGCTGGATCAGCAACATCTAGATGCCATAGCCAAAAGCAATAGTTTACCGAAGGTTGTTCTAACAGATAATGAGGTCGACGCGTTATTGAGCTTTCTGGCAAGTCTTGAAGACCCTGCGCAGAGGTTGGGCGTTCCTGCCTATGTTCCAAGCGGTCTGCCGGTAGATCAATAGTCACCTATGCATTTCAACGATCTGGTTCGGCACGACCTCCTGCCACGCACCGACTTCTCCGTCCGGCCATATTACCCGTAACTGTACTTGAGTTTCAGCCCCCAAGCCGAAATGGTGATAGCCAGCCGTGCCTCCTAAATGTCCGCCGCCAATGGTTATTTCGCGGGTCTGTAAGCCCCGCCTGGTTCGAACCTCGACAAATCCGCCTACCGCTGCCCAATTGAATTTGTCCTGAGTAACTTCTACCAACAGCCAATTGCCACCTGCTGATATATTCTGGTTGACCTCAAGTTTTGATCCACGGTTTACGACCACCAGATCGAGCCGCCCATCGTTGTTCAGATCCGCAAGCGCTGCGCCGCGAGACTTCGCTATCGACGCAACACCAGCCTCTGCCGAAGCTTCGATAAACTGACCTTCCGAATCCTGAACCAAAAGGTTGTTCGGGTCGTTCAGTGCTGCATCGGGCATTTGCTCGACATTGCCTTTGGCGACGAAGATGTCGTCTCTGCCGTCATTGTTGACGTCTCCAAACTGCGCGTGCCAACCGGTCGACGGCCTTCCGTCATTGCCGACATGCGGCCTGTGGGCAGTCGTGCCTTTTTCATAAGTTGCATCGCGCCACGTCGGGCCGCCGGTATCGGGGTCAAAAATTTGGAGTTTTTGGTCACCCATCGAAGTCAAGTAAACCTCAGGAAAGCCGTCTCCGGTCAGATCGCGAGAGGCAATTCCCATGCCCCAGATCGAATAGGGCAGCCATCCGTCTTCGGGCGAATACAATCGGGGCTCTGGCTCCATGGCCCATAGTTGCTCTTGCCCACCGCGAACATAATAGTGGCGGTCGTTGCTGATACGGAGGTCAGCACGTCCGGTTCGCGCCCAGTCTGAAAACAAAATGGAAAGCGAGCAATATCCCGGTTTCAGATGCTGGGGTTGGCCATAACTGTTCCCGTTCGGGCGATAGAGCAGGGTTGGCCCGCAGGATTCAAACGGACCTTCTGGATCGAAGCGATCCACGTAAGTTCCAAACGCCAGAGTCGGCATAGACTGGCCTTCTTCCCAAGTGGCTGAAAACCCTGTGGTCCAGTGATCTTCGGATTGGAACTCGATGTTATCGAAGGGACGGAACTGACAATCCGACTGCCCTTGAAGCAGCACATCTTCGCCAACGCGCAAAATGGCCAGGTCAGTCAAGCCATCGCCGTTAATGTCTAATGGGTAAGCACCGGTTACTCCCGTCAAGAACAGTGGATCCGGCGTTTCAATCCGAAAAGAAATCTCGCCCTGAGAGGTGTTTTTGAACAGCTGAGATCGATTGGATCCGCCCGCGACGAACAATTCGGGAAACGTGTCGCCGTCACAGTCGAAAACTGCTACGCCACCACCCACAAAATGCTCCCAACCGCCGTCGTAGATATGTGCAGGTACATCTATTACTTTGAATTGCGGTTGAGTGCCCGCTTCGGCAGCCGTGGCAAGAAAGAGTAATGCCGCAAGTTCAGGACGCATTCGCCGCAAGCTCCTTCACCTTCAGGATCGAGACTTGTTCGATCCCATAGGCGGCCGCACCTTTGGCCCACATCAGATCACCCCAGTGATGCACTTTGATTTCAGGCAAGGGTGCGTCGACATTCACAACACCATTTCGAATGCGCGTCATAACATCGGCTGAGCAAAGGTGTTCAAAACTCATTTGCGCGCCCGATACAATAATGCACTGGGGATCGAACAGATTAATCAGATTGGATACTCCAAGCCCGAACATCTGTCCTGCACGCGCTAGAACCGAGGCGGCTCTATCATCACCGGAATTGGCGCGAGCGTGGATATCCGAGACCGTTTGCATATTATCGGCGTGACCTGTGACAGTCATTTCCCGGATCAGGGCGTAGTCCCCCACATAGGCTTCCAGACACCCCCGTTGTCCACATTGGCATAATGCGCCATCGAGTTGCACCTTGGTATGCCCAAATTCGGCCCCGCACCCTCTTTCCCCGCGATAAAGTCGGCCGTCCAGAACGATGCCAAGCCCAACACCATGTTCAATCGTGACGACAAGGAAATTCTTCAACCCGTTGCCTAGCCCAGAAAGCTGTTCAGCCTTTGCGACAAGGTTCGCGTCGTTTTCCACGAATGCAGGGCAGGGTAGTTCTTTCGCAAGTAAAGGGCTGAAGTCAATGTTTCTTTCAGTTACCGAGGATGACCAGTGGACAAAGTTCTTTGCCGCATCAATCTGCCCGGCCAATCCGATTGAAACGCCAGCCAAGTGTCCGATTGAAAGACCGACCCGTTGGCACGTATCTTCAAGGGCTTCGCGAATAGTCGATATAAGCTTCGTCGGCGACATTCGGGCGTCTTCAAGCGGGACGTTGTGCGACGTCACCTCGTTGCCTTCAAAATCCACTAAAATGACCGAGATCACCTGACGAGCAATCTTCAGGCCCGCAACAAGGATGGATTGGCCATCCAATTGCAGCAAAACTCTGGGCCGCCCTCTTTTTCCAGACTTTGACTGAGCTTCGCCTTCGGTTTCCTTGATCAGCCCTGCCGAGATCAGATCAGCCGTCGCTGAAGTGATCGTGGCAGGACTGGTCTCCAAGGCGGATGCGATATCAATCCGCGATACGGATCCATTGCTTCTGATCTGTTCCAACACCCGTAGGCGGGTCGCGTTTCGTTGGTCCAAAGAAACTACAGACGCTTTGCTTTTCAGCATCTTGCCCTCGCGAATCTTACCTTTGGTTCAATCTATTTGAATTTTGATGTGTCTTATAGACTAAATATTTTACCGACTGAAATAAATGTGTTATTTAAAATTGTGAGAGCCGCGAATCGAGTTGAGATGGCTCTGCATATGGGAGGAAATCATGAAAAAAATTCTCAGCTTCTCAGCTGTAGCCACGCTGCTGGCCTCGACTGCGTTCGCAGAGCCGGTAGTCGGCGTAAGCTGGTCCAACTTTCAGGAAGAGCGCTGGAAGACAGACGAAGCCGCGATCAAATCGGCGCTAGAAGCCGGCGGTGCCGAGTATATCTCGGCCGATGCGCAATCATCCTCGGCCAAACAGCTTTCGGATATCGAAAGCCTGATTGCGCAAGGCGTGGACGCGCTTATCATCCTAGCGCAGGACGCGCAGGCCATTGGTCCCGCGGTTCAGGCCGCGGCGGACGAAGGTATTCCTGTGATTGCCTATGACCGTCTGATCGAGGACGACCGAGCATTTTATCTGACCTTCGACAACGTGGAAGTCGGCAGAATGCAGGCTCGGGCTGTCTTTGAGGCCATGCCCAAAGGCAACTACGTGATGATCAAAGGCTCTCCTACTGATCCGAACGCAGATTTCCTGCGCGGTGGTCAGCAAGAGATCATCGGAGCAGCCGTCGACAGCGGTGACATTGTAATTGTTGGTGAAGCCTACACAGATGGTTGGTTGCCCGCGAACGCGCAGCGGAACATGGAACAAATCCTGACCGCGAACGAAAACAACGTGGATGCAGTCGTTGCGTCGAATGACGGTACTGCAGGCGGTGTTGTTGCTGCGCTGACCGCACAGGGTATGGAAGGCATTCCGGTGTCAGGTCAGGATGGCGACCACGCAGCGTTGAACCGCGTTGCGCTGGGCACTCAAACCGTTTCGGTATGGAAGGACGCTCGTGAACTCGGAAAGGCCGCTGGCGAAATCGCAGTCGCATTGAGCGGTGGGACAAGCCCTGCTGATGTCGAAGGTGCAGTTAGTTGGACATCACCTGGTGGCACCGAGATGAACTCGGTCTTCCTCGCACCCGTTCCGATCACCAAGGACAACCTATCCGTTGTTGTGGACGCTGGATGGATCCCATTGGAAGATCTGTGTCAGGGCGTTGAAAACGGACCTGCTCCCTGCAACTAAACTTCAAAGTCCCTGGCCCCGTCTGGGCCGGGGACTATTGCTGAATATGAAAGATCGGAAATGACCGAAACTTCGTCTCAGCCGGTACCTGAAAAAGCGAAACCCAGCCTGTTCCAGCAACTGGAACTGGATATGCGGCTTTTGGGAATGATCGGCGCGTTTGTCATCCTGTGCATCGGGTTCAACATCTTCACAGATGGAAGGTTCCTGACGCCGCGCAATCTATTCAACCTGTCCATCCAGACGGTTTCGGTCGCCATTATGGCATGCGGGATGGTATTTATTATCGTCACGCGGCACATCGACTTGTCGGTTGGTGCACTGCTGGCAACAACCTCGGCCGTGATGGCGATGACGCAAACCGAGCTTTTGCCGCAAGTACTTGGTATGGGTCTGAACAATCCTGCAACCTGGGCGATCACCATTGTCGTCGGGTTGTTTGTCGGCACGCTGATTGGTGCGTTTCATGGCTGGATGGTCGGATACCTGACGATACCAGCCTTCATCGTTACGCTTGGTGGGTTTCTGGTTTGGCGAAACGTGGCGTGGTATTTGACTAGCGGTCAGACGATTGGTCCTCTGGATAGTACATTCCTGATGTTTGGCGGGACCAACGGGACATTGGGAACGACGACAAGCTGGCTGTTCGGCTTGTTTGCTACCGCAATCGCGATCTGGGCTTTGTGGAGCAGTCGTCGCGCAAAGGCGGCACATGGGTTCCCCGTCAAACCTGTCTGGGCCGAGGCCACTTTGGCCGGGATAATCGCGATCGCCATCCTCGGGTACGTTTACATCGTAAACAGCTACGCCATACCAACGCGTCGGCTGCAACGTATGTTCGAAGCGCGCGGAGAGACAATGCCAGAGGGGCTGGTCGTCGGATACGGCATACCGATTTCTGTACTCATCCTAATCATCGTGGCTGTCACGCTGACAATTGTGGCGCGAAAAACCCGGTTTGGTCGGTACATCTTTGCCACTGGCGGCAACCCGGATGCGGCAGAGCTTTCGGGTATCAACACTCGACTGCTAACCGTGAAAATCTTTGCTTTGATGGGTTTCTTGTGCGCCGTGTCCGCGGTGGTCGCCTCGGCCCGCTTGGCGAACCATTCGAACGACATTGGTACGCTCGACGAACTTCGGGTCATAGCAGCTGCAGTGATCGGAGGAACCGCATTGTCGGGCGGCATCGGCACTATCTATGGCGCGATCCTGGGTGCATTGATCATGCAGGCGCTGCAATCGGGCATGGCAATGGTTGGCGTTGACGCGCCGTTTCAGAACATCGTCGTCGGCAGCGTCCTCGTGTTGGCCGTCTATATCGACATCGTTTACCGCAAGCGACTGGGGGCAAAGTGATGCAAGTTCAGGATACGCAGAAAAAACCTTCTGGCACTGGGCGCGGTTCAGGCGCGCCGCCATTGGTCCAGATGCACGACATCTCGATTTCCTTCGGTGGGATCAAGGCCGTCGACCATGTGTCGGTCGATCTCTATCCGGGTGAAGTCGTTGGCCTGCTTGGCCACAACGGGGCCGGAAAGTCCACGTTGATCAAGGTATTGTCCGGCGCCTATCAGATGGACCACGGCGAGATTCTGATCGATGGCAAGCCGGTCGAGATTGGCAATCCCCGTGACGCCCGGGCGAACAATATCGAAACGATATATCAGACGCTCGCCTTGGCCGACAATCTGGACGCGACATCAAACCTGTTCCTGGGGCGCGAGATGACGACGCCTTTTGGCTTGGTCAACGACGCAGCCATGGAAGCCGAGTGCCGAAAGATCATGGCGCAGCTCAACCCAAACTTTCAGAAGTTCAATGACCCGGTCTCCGCCTTATCGGGTGGGCAAAGACAGTCAGTGGCGATCGCGCGCGCGGTCTATTTCAACGCCCGTATCCTGATCATGGATGAACCCACAGCAGCGCTTGGGCCGCATGAAACTCAGATGGTGGCGGATCTGATCCACCAGCTAAAGGCGCAAGGCATCGGGATATTTCTGATCGATCACGACGTGCATGCCGTCATGGAACTGTGCGACCGCGCATCGGTCATGAAGAACGGAAAACTGGTTGGGACGGTCGATATCTCAGACGTGACTGACGACGATCTTTTGTCGATGATCATTCTCGGCAAGCAGCCAGCACAAAAAGCAGAGTAGGGGGCAGAAATGCCAAGTGGATTTTTTGAAGGGATCGAGAAGGTCCAGTTTGAAGGCGTGGACAGCAAGAACCCGTTGGCCTTTCGTCACTACGACCCGGATGAAATCATTATGGGCAAGCGTATGGAGGACCATCTGCGGTTTGCTGTGGCCTGGTGGCATTCATTCGCGTGGGAGGGCGGAGACCCCTTTGGTGGACCTACGTTCGAACGCCCATGGTATCCTCAGGACGATATGGACCGGGCCCGTCAGAAGGCAGATATTGCGTTCGAATTGTTTGAGCTTTTGGGGCAGCCATTCTTTTGCTGGCACGACGCTGACATCCGGCCCGAACAGGGAAATTTTGTCGATAACCTGCGCACATTGGAAGATATCACCGATTATATCGGTGAAAAGATGCAGGTGTCTGGCACCAAGCTGCTTTGGGGCACGGCCAATATGTTCAGCCATCGTCGCTGGATGTCTGGTGCCAGTACCAATCCTGATCCCGACGTTTTTGCGTTTGCAGCTGCGACAGTGAAATCCTGCATGGATGCGACCCATAAGCTCGGCGGAGAAAACTACGTTCTATGGGGTGGCCGAGAAGGCTATGAAACCCTGTTGAACACGGATTTGAAAACCGAGTTGGACCACATGGGCCGTTTCTTGAACATGGTCGTTGAATACAAACACAAGATTGGGTTCAAAGGAACTATTCTCGTGGAGCCCAAGCCTCAGGAGCCGTCCAAACACCAATACGACTACGACGCCGCGACTTGTATTGGGTTTCTCAGGAAGTACGGGTTGGAGGACGAGGTCAAGTTGAACCTCGAGCAGGGGCATGCGATCCTGGCCGGACACAGTTTCGAGCATGAAATTGCGGTCGCCGCTGCCGAAGGGATGCTTGGCTCGATCGACATGAACCGAAACGATTACCAATCCGGATGGGATACGGACCAGTTCCCGAATAACACGCCAGAGGTTGCTTTGGCATATTACTACATCCTGAAAGCTGGTGGCTTTACAACTGGGGGCACAAATTTTGACGCCAAAATTCGTCGGCAATCGCTTGATGCAAAAGATCTTGTTGCAGCCCATGTCGGCGGAATGGATATTTGTGCACGGGGCTTGAAAGCTGCGGCTGCTATGGTTGAAGACGGTGGCTTGGAGGACGCGCTGACGGAACGGTATTCCGGTTGGAACACTCCGGAAGCAGTTTCTATGTTGGGTAGCAGTCTGGAAGAGATTTCTGCCCGGGTTCTACAGGAAAATACCAACCCGAAACCACAATCTGGGCGTCAGGAGATTCTGGAGAATTATGTGAACAGGTTTGTGTGACCAAGGAAAACTGCAATCGGGGAACTGTCAAAAGAATCTTGTCAGAAGAACTTTGCTTGGGCGGGGTAAGGGTGTTGCGTAGCTTTTGCCCATGACCAGACCTGCATCTTTCAAATACTATAATAACCGGTTCTGAGATCATCCGCTTGACCGTGATGCTGTACATCCGATTTCCGATCTCACTTCGGAATGCCGTAGATCTGTTGCACGAGCGAGGCATCGACCTGAGTCACGAAACCTACTGCTACAGTTGGAACAGGTTCGGTCCGATGTTTGCCTCTGAGATCCGAAGAAAGCGGATGCAACAACTGCGCGCACTCTCGATATGGAAGTGGCACGCCGACGAGATTTTGTGAAGGTGAATGGTAAGAGACATTGCCTCTGGCGGGTTGTTGATCACGAAGGTGAGGTGCTGGAAACCGTTGTCACCAAATGCCGAAACGAGTAGCCGCTTATTTCGGGATCAAGATCAGTGGTTTTGGGACTGGGTAAACAGCCTACTGTATTCAATGCAGTGATCAGTCACCATTTGGTGCGAACAAAGGATTACAGCGGGCATTGACGCTCAGCTATCGTCGGACAAGCGCCAGATGTCTTGCTCTCCAAACCCACGGATTGTTCGCGCGCCGACATTCTCAAGGTCAAACTGATCTTTGAGGACCTGCGCGACTTCGTCCTGGACTGAAATCTGCATCGGGTCAGAGAATTCCTGAAGTCTGGAGGCCAGATTCACAGCCGGACCAAAGATATCGTACACATACTTCTGGATGCCAACGACCGACCCGACGACCGATCCCGTGGCCAGTCCAATTCTGCACCGCCACTGATGCGGATGGCTCAGGTTTCGGCGGGTCAAATAGCGTACGAAACGAATGGCTGTGTTTGCAATTGCCTTGGCGTGATCCGGAGTCGGATCGGGCAGGCCTGCGACGGTGATATATGCGTCTCCAATCGTCTTGATCCGTTCGCAACCGAATTGCTCACCTATGCGATCGAACGCGCTGTAGATATCATTCAGTTCGGTGACCGTGACGCTTGGGTCCTGCGAGGCGACCATATCCGTGAACCCCACGAAATCGAGCATCAGGACGGAGACGGGATCATAGAGTTGTGGCGTGACCACGCCGAAAGTCTTGTACTCTTCGTAGACCGACCGGGGCATCAGATTTAGCAGCAGTTTTTCAACCTGCTCCTTTTCCCGCTTCAACTCGCGGGTGTTCCGTTCCACCATCATCGAATAGGAGTCGATCATGGACTCCAGCTCTTTGATGCGGGTGATGTTCTGACATACCAGAACCAGCACATCGTCATGCGCGACCGTGAAATCGAGTGCGATCACCAGTGTGCGGCGTTTCTTTTTGAACGTGATTTCTGATGTATGTCGCCCGGTGCCGGACAGGCTTGTTTGCACTGTGTCGATATCCAGATCAGGAAAGAGCTGCTGCAATTGGTCTGAAGGGCCATCGGCACTGAACCACTCGTCAAACGTATCATTGCGGAACCCAAACTTCAGCGATTGACGGTCCAGTAGGGCAACGCCCACACCAATCGCGCGAAGGAGCTGTTCATTGATGGCTTCGATGGTCATGATTTATCCAACAATCAAGGGGCGACGTTTACTGAATTCCGCGACAACGATATCGATGTCCTCGGCATCCACGCCGTGTCTTTGCAAAGCGTCACGGAGCACGACCTCCAATTCGTCGAAATGGTCATCGGTAATTTCGAGATGAGAGTGTAACTGGCGCAGTTGATTGTCGGTGTAGGAGGCCGGACCACCAAGGAGCGACGCTATGAACTTGGTCTGATGGTCGACCATGCGGCTCATATCCACGTTGTCGAAGAAGGGTCCAACCTCGTCATTGTCCAGCAGGATGTCATAGAACGAGAACACGATCTTGCTGATCTGTGAAAACCCACCGTATTTTTCATAAAGTGTGCGCTCGGCCATAACAAAATCCCCCTTAAACAAACTAATACCAAGAAAATGGTGGATCGACTACACCGGGTAATCTTCATCGTTCTTTGACGGTTGGGTCAAAGAACGATGAGCCAGTGATTCACGATCTCAGCCACGCTGCATGACAATTTCAGCGTACTCGGATGAGATGCAAAGTGTGTCATTGCCTGAGATATCGAACTTCTCGATCAGGGCCATGATATCGCGCTGCAGCGCCTCTTGTCCCGGTGCGTCCAGTGCATCGAAGGCCTTTTGCATCGGACCATAGAAAGTCCGAAAATACTCTAGGAAGTGTTCGGCTGAACGGTAGCGGAACATGAAGTTCTTGCGTCGGAACGAAACGATGGTGCTGTGCGATCCGAAGGAATCTTCAATCCAGTCCCGGCTGCCCCACAAAGCCGGAGAGCTTACGCCAGCAGGTGGAGGCACATGTTTACCGATTGTTTTGAACAGAAGGCCGATGAAGCTGTCCGGCGTCCAGTTGGCCAGACCAATCTTGCCGCCGCTTTTGACGACCCGTTGCAGCTCTGCTGCTGATTGTTGTTGGTTCGGTGTGAACATCACGCCGAACGTCGAAACCACCGCGTCGCAGGATTGATCATCGAAAGGCAGGTTTTCGGCGTCGGCAACCTTGTAGGTCACGAACAGACCTTCCGCTTTGGCGCGCTGGCTGCTGGCGTCCAGCAGGGCTTCTACATAGTCGGTCGATGTAACATCACAAAAGCGCCGGGCGAAGGCCAGCGTGGCATTACCATTCCCGGCGGCGATATCCAGTACCTTGGAACCGGGCATCAGATCCATGCTTTCAGCCAGTTCTTCACCCGTAATTTGAAGGGTGACACCCACTTTGCTGTAGTCGCCGGAGCCCCAGGCGACGTTTTGCTTTGCTTTGATTGCCGCAAAGTCTGTGGTGGCGTTGATCGATGTTTGAATACCCATGATATTGCTCCTTTTTGATGTGGCAGTGGTTTGATGAAGGCCGCATTGCTAAATGCGGCCCCGGTCAGGCAGCTTGACGTTCTGGCCAGCTGACAGTTTCAACGGGCCGCTCCACATTGGCCACGTGTTCGAAAATCCTTGCGTTGATCCATTCGGGCTGGAAGACCGGCGCCATATGGCCCAGCTCGGGCAGCAACGCGATCCGCGCATTGGGCAAAGCCTTCGCGATCTCGACCGAGACGTGCTGCGCAATCTCAGGTGACTCCAAACCAGTCATTACCAACGTCGGTATTTCAAGCTTGGACAGGTCCTTCAGTTGCCAGGTTTCAGCAAAACCTTTTGCAAAATCAGACATGACTGATGGGATCATCCCAATGAACCGGTCCTGGGCCTGCGCGGGCAGCGAGTTCCAAAACCCCTTCTCGTTCCAGAAATCCAAAAAGTGATGCATACCAGCAGCGGCATCGCCATCCGCTGCTGCGGCGCTCACCACACCCGCGAGAAGCTGGATTTGCCCGAACAGTTTCTTGCTGGCATCATTGCCAGCCTGCAGAAAATGAAAGGCTGCAGGCTCATAAACCGTCAGGCTTTTGACAAGATCAGGACGCATCAACGCGACCTTGATGGCGACGCCTCCGCCGTTGGAATGCCCAACCAGATGCACGGGGCGTCCCAGCGCTTCGATTTCGCGGATTACCGGTATGGCAGAAAACGCCGCACCGTTTTGAGAGTTATCTCCAGTCAACGGGCTGCGACCGTACCCGGGAAGATCAACAGCGTGAACATTAAAGCGACCTTCCAGATCCGCCGCCAGTTGGTTCCATTGCCCACTATTGGACGCCGAAGAATGCAACGCAAAAATAGGTGCGTTAATCATTTCAGTAGTTCTAAAAGAAATAGTCATCGTTCTTACCCAATCGCACTTAAGATGGGCAATAACTGACCTTTCTATGTTTCATTGTGATGTCTGGAAGCGGTGCCAAGTGTTTCAGTTGTTGCTCTGTGAAGCAGGTCACACAACTTGCTATCTGGCTCAAAAACAAACAGGTTTATCGGCCTGTACTTGGCTGAGTTGGCACCTATTGAAACAATTGAAACACGCGATGCTGATTTTGAAATGGCATTGAAACAATGGTATCCTAAAAATTCAGGATGACGATGGGCATGGCGAACGAATTTGAAGAAATCGAGAAGGCGCGGGACCTTCTTCGTGATGCGATCGAATCTCTCAAAGAAGGGTTCGCCCTCTATGATGATGATCGCCGCCTTGTCCTGTTCAATCAACGATATGCCGAGATGAACAAGGGGGTTGCCGACCTGCTGCAACCCGGACTGGACTGGGAAATCCTGATGCGCGAGACGGCGCGCCGGGGAATTTACGCCGAAGCCATCGGCAATGAACAGCAGTGGGTTTCGGACCGGTTGGCTAATGGGGTCGAGTTCATCCAAGACTTTGAGCTGATGGAAACGGATGGGCGCACCTATCTGGTTTCTGTTCATCCCACCAAGTTCGGCGGATTTGTCGTCACGCGTGAGGATATCACCGAACGCAAACAAGCCGAGGTCGAAGAGCGCGACGGGGATCTATTGATCCGAAAGGTGCTGGATGCCAGTTCTGCTATCGTAACTATGGCGCGGATTGGTGATGGTCAGATACTGTATCGCACGCCTGCTGCGCTGCAGATGTTCGGACCTTCCAAATCTGCAAAACAGCATTATCAAAAGCCGGAAGAGCGCGCGGATTTTGTAACCCAGCTTTTGGCCGATGGTCGTGTCGATGACTACAAGCTCGACTTGATTAATGCGGCTGGCAAAACCTTCCCTGCGTCGATTTCGTCTCAATTGATCGATTACAAAGGCGAAGAAGTCATCGTGACCAGCGTGATCGATCTAACCGTCCAGAAAGAGGCTGATGCCTTGATCCGTCAGGTCATGGAGGCTTATCCAGCAGCCATCAACATGACGCATGCCGACACCGGCGAGGTGCTGTTTGCTACGCCCGAGATAAAGGCGCTGTTTGGTGATGCAGAAAGTTCGAAATCCTACTATGCGGATCCGAATGAGCGCGAACGGTACCTGAAAGACCTCCGGCAAGCGGGGGCGCTTAAGGATCGGCGTATGGAGTTCGTCGATGCAAGCGGACGAAAGTTCTGGGGGGCGGATTCTTCACGGCTGATCGAGTTCAATGGTGAAGAAGTAATCGTTTCCAATACCCGCGATCTGACCGATGAATTGGCCATTGAGGCTGAGCTTGAAAAGCAACGAGAGCTGCTGTTCCAGAACGAAAAGATGTCTGCGCTTGGCGAACTACTCGCCGGTGTGGCGCATGAGCTTAACAATCCATTGTCGGTTGTTGTGGGTCATTCGTTGATGTTGAAGGAAGAAATTTCCGACCCCGATCTCGGTGTCAGGATTGAAAAAATCGGCAATGCTGCAGAACGCTGCGCGAAGATTGTAAAGACCTTTCTGGCGATGGCGCGTCAGCAGCCCAGCAAGATCGAGCAGGTTGATGTTCCCAGCCTGATCGAAACAGCTGCGGATGTCGCCGGGTACGGTAGCTCATCAGGTGAAATTCGCATTGAGCAAAGTGTGCCAGCAGACCTGCCTGCAGTTGCCGGGGATGCGGACCAGCTTACGCAAGTCGTCTTGAATCTTATCATCAATGCCGAGCAGGCCATGACCGCATCCGGCATCGGCGACCAGATCATGCTGTCTGCCGAGGTCAAGCCTGCCATCGGAATGGTTGAGATCACGGTTCAGGACAATGGCCCCGGTATCCCCAAAGCCATACGCGCACGTATCTTCGAGCCGTTCTTCACCACAAAAGAAGTGGGTGACGGCACCGGGATTGGGCTTGCTTTCTGTCACCGGATCATTCTGTCCCATGGCGGTCAGATCAGGCTTGATCAGGCCGCAGTGTCCGGCACCTGCTTCCGGATAACTCTGCCCGTCGCAAAGATGCAAAATGATGTGGCTGAAGAAAAACCCGAACCCGCCGCGAATTTTGCCAAGCACCGTGCATTGGTCGTGGATGATGAGGTCGAAGTGGGTGAGATCAATGCCGAGATACTGCGGAAGGACGGCTTTCACGTTGATTTCGTTACCTCAGGGGAAGAGGCGCTCAGGCAACTGCAGTCCGCCAACTACGATGTATTCCTAAGTGATATGAACATGCCCGGTGTTGACGGACGCAAGATTTATGAGGCGCTGGTGGCGCGTTTTCCGAAAATGCTGACCCGGACAGCATACATCACCGGGGACACCATGGGTGAAAGCTCATTGGGACTGCTGAAGGAATCCGGTCTGCCCTATCTGGAAAAACCCGTCTCGCCTTCGGAACTGAGAATACTTGTCGGAAAGCTGCTCGCCGATCAGAAGGATCAAACTGATGAATGACCAGAAAACCCATATCCTGGTTTGCGATGACGAGATCGACGTGCGCGAGATGCTTCAGGAATATCTGAGCAAACGCGGGTACGAGGTTTCTGCAGCCGCTGGCGGAGAAGAGCTCCGGTCTGTCATCTCCTCTCGTGCTGTTGATGTCATGATCATGGATATCAATATGCCAAAGGAAGACGGTCTTTCGATCCTCAGATCGCTTCGTCCTGAAAACACGACGCCCGTGATCATGTTGACTGCAGCAGGCGATGTAGTGGACCGGATCATCGGGCTTGAGATGGGGGCAGATGACTATCTTGGAAAGCCGGTTGATCTTCGGGAACTGGAAGCGCGGATCAAGGCCCTATTACGCCGAGGGGCCATAAACGAAAGTCTGCCCGCAGATGCCTCCGAAGGCAATTTGGCCCTTTTTGGCGACTACACGCTGGATAAAGAGGCAGCCAAACTTCTTGCGCCGGATGGATCCGAGGTCCCGCTAACGGCGATGGAGTATAGTCTGCTCAAGGTGTTTGCTGAAAACAAAGGGCGTGTTTTGAACCGTGATCAGTTGCTAGAACAAGCGCACGACCGGTCCTGGGATCCGTTCGATCGCAGCATTGATATCAGAATATCCAGACTGCGCCGGAAGCTTGAAACCAACCCGGAAAAGCCGGAAATCATCAGAACCGTGCGGGGTATAGGTTATGTCTATGATCCCAAATAGGGTTTGCCGTTCCGGACGAACACATTGCGAGAAGCACCGTGGAAACCAAGCTCGTCACGACCATAATTGCTGACATTTCTGACAGCACTCCGTTCTACGAAGAAATGGGGGACGATCAGGCGCAGCAGTTGATTCAGTTTGAAATCGATCGATTGCGTGAGGTTCTACTAGGGTTTGGCGGAGTTCCTGTGGGGCAGAAAGGCGATGACGTCTTGTCCTATTTCAAGGAACCCGAAGCCGCCGTAAACGCGGTTGTAGAGATGATTCAGAAACCGCCCGGAACATTATTGTCGGTCCACGCGGGTGTTCATCAAGGTCCTGTTGTTATTGGCGATAATGGGATATTTGGCGAAACAGTTAATCTGACCGCACGTTTGGCGGCGGCGGCCAATCCGGGTGAAGCTTGCGTCAGCGAAAGCGTCGCCAAGGATCTAAGCCCCGAAAGTCTCCAGATGCTCACCCCAATCGGATCGCTTCGCCTGAAAGGTGTGAGTGAACCGGTCAAAGCCTATTCAATCGTGGCCTCAACGGACGGGTTAAGCACCGTGATGCATCTGCCGACGCAGACGGCCAGCGGATCTGAGGGCATGCAACAGAATGAAAGCTTTGCGCTCATTCTTTATCACGACGATCATACCTGGCGGTGTCGGGAAGGCGGGGAGCTAACGATCGGCAGATCCAGTCAATGCGATGTCATCCTGCCTGAGCCGTGGGTTTCGCGACTGCATGCGGTACTCAGCATGAAAGGCGGGAAGCTGATGCTGGCGGATCGCAGTTCGTCGGGAACTTACGTACAATTCGAGAATGCGCGTGAAATCCAGCTTAAGCGCGAGAACATAATGCTGGCCGATAGCGGGCTGATATCGCCTGCACTATCAATTTTGCACTCTGATGCGCGCCCATTAGAGTTTGAGGTCGTCCGCCGATAAACGACGTGGCACGCCTGAATTCTGGCTTCTGTGGTGAAAGTCTCAGAAAGAAACTCGCGATTGTGCTAGAATCGGCACCAATTGCGTATTTCAACCAAGATTGGGAGGGAATGATGTCATTGAATACTTCAGGAAACCAGCTTCGTCAGGGCGCTCTGATCCTGGGTGCAGCTACACTCTTGTTTGGTGCTGATGCAACTGCCCAGTCAGCGATGCCCAATGCCTGCCCTGTGGATGGATGTGAGGTGCAGATTGTATCGGTCGCCAAAGAGGGCGACGAACTGCTTGTAAACTACGATGCGAATTTCACTCCGGACGTATCGAAGAACCATTTCCATACATGGTGGGGCGAAAGCTATTCCGTTGAGCAAGTCGGCAGAAATGCCCAAAGCGAATTCAATGCCGTTCAGGGCAGGTGGCATCGGCACGATGATTACCCAAGCTATGTGACGAAGGAGGCGGCCTCGACATCGGCGCGCGAGGGAGGGACGACACTGTGCGTTACTGCTGCCGATAGGGACCACAACATATTGGATGCGACCAAGTATCATTGCGTGGATGTGCAAGAGCACCTCTGAAGCGCCAAGAATATCATGACTTTTCCCGCGTTCATCGGCCGTTACGCTGTTGACCGTGAAATCGCGAGCGGTGGGTTCGCGGCGGTTGTCCTTGCGCGGGATGACGAGTTGGAGGTTCCGGTAACCCTCAAGATTCTGCACGCCAACCTTGCGACCAATGACAAAGTCATCACCCATTTTCTCGAAGAAGCCCGTCTGTTGCGGCGCATTCGATCTCCGCGCGTTGTCTCCGTGCATGACGTGGGGCGTTTGGAGGACGGGCGGCCCTATTTTGTCATGGACTACGCGGATCGCGGCACATTGGCCGACCGACTAAAGCGTCTAAGCCCCGCTGCTTTGGCCAAACGCGAAGGTGTGGAAATACTGATTGATGCAATGGCAGATGGCTTGTCTGCGGTTCACGACGCGAATGTCGTGCATCGGGACGTCAAACCCGCAAATGTCCTTCTGCAACGAGTGAAGCGGTCCAAAGACGATAACAGCACGACGGTTTCTGATGCTTTGGTCGGCCTAGACGAGAGGGTTTTCCTGGCGGATCTCGGTATTGCGAAGGATTTAGCGATCGGTGTGACCGGCGCGACCATGATGGCTGGGACACCGCTCTACCAAGCGCCAGAACAAGCTGAGCACGGGCAACCCGTGACGCCGATGACCGACATCTATTCGGCTAGCGCGCTGATGTGGCATGTCCTGACGGGAAAGGCGCCGCCGCCATTCCATCGCGTTACCGAGTATCTTTCCAGCCTGCCGGAAATGTGGCGCGATTGCATTGAGCACGGGATGGCAATGGACCCGCAGGCGCGTTTTCTGGATATGGTGTCCTGGCGCAGTGCAATGAATGAGGCGTTGGATCGTGACCGGCGAGAGGCCGCATCCGAAGCGGTGACGCAGATATCGGAAAGTAGGGTGGAATGCCCCTACAAAGGGCTCGCCGCGTTCCAGCCAGAGGATTCCGACTATTTCTTTGGACGCGAGGATCTTGTTGAGGAACTTGTGACCCGGCTTCAACAGAGCCGGATATTGGTTCTGGGTGGCTCATCCGGCAGTGGTAAATCATCCGTTCTGCGAGCAGGGCTGCTGCCAGCGATCGCTGCCAACGCGATATCCGGTAGCGAAAACTGGCGCGTTTGTGTTTTTACCCCCGGGCGCGATCCAATGACCGATTTGTACTTTCAACTCATCGGCGACAATTCTCACCTTACGGCTCAGGTCTCGCTCAACGACTTCATCGCCTATCCGAGTGCGGCGCGCCGTTTGGCCACCGCGAATGAAGGAGAGTTGTTGATCTGCATTGATCAGTTCGAAGAACTGTTCACGCTGGTCAAACATGAACGCAGAAGCAAGTTCATCGAAGCCTTGTCAGCTATGACAGACCCCGCAGATAGCCGTGTTCGTATCGTGCTGACAATCCGTGCGGACTTTTATGCATCCTGTGCAGAGATACCGTGGCTTGCGGATCGAATCTCGGAAAACCAGTTTTTGGTTGGGCCGATGACACGGCCCGAGCTGCGCCGCGCAATCAGCGAACCGGCACATGCAGCTGGTTTGCACATGGACAGGTCCCTTATTGATGCGATCGTTGATGAGGCCGGGCGCGAAGCGGGTTCGCTCCCGCTGGTGGCGCATTCTCTGTATGAAACATGGAGCCGACGTAAAGGTGCGGTCATGTCTCTGGACGGCTACCGTCAGTCCGGTGGTGTCACAGGGGCAATCAGCCAGACAGCAGAGACACTTTTTACAGACGTTTTTGACAAAGTTCAGCAAGAGGCAACCCGGCGGCTATTCTTGCGTCTGGTTACGCCCGGCGAGGGGACACCGGACACACGGCGGTTGTTGCCGATCGATGAGATCGAGCGCGACTCGGACCCGGACACAACGCGGCGGGTCGTTGAAGCTTTGACAGATGCGCGGTTGCTGACGCTGGATGACAAAAATGTTCAGATTGCGCATGAGGCGCTGCTGCGTACATGGCCGCGACTTAATTCATGGATCGAAGAAAGCCGCGATGATCTGCGCATGCGTCAGCGTATTCAGCATGATGCTGCAGAGTGGGATGTTGAAAATCGCGAGCCCGATTTACTTTATCGCGGCACAAGGTTGTTGTCGGCTGAAGAATGGTCGGTGAAGAACCAGAATATCCTCGGTGCGTTAGAGCGGGAATTTCTGGGCGCTGCACGAGACGCGCGTGACCAAGCGCAGGCTGCATCCAAGATGCGCCGGCGTCGGCGTCGACGTATCAATCAAATTGCCGTTGCTGCCCTTGCCTTGCTGGCCATTGGCGCAACGGTTTCGTCTTTCTTGGCTATCCGCGCGTCCAACCTTGCCGAAAGCAACAGACAGATGGCAGTTGCCGCAACAGCTGAAGCCAATGAAAGGTTCGCAAGGGCGCTAGGCGCTGCGGCGAACGGGTTATCGGATACAGATCCCTTGCTTGCCCTGTCACTCAGCGCCGAAGCGATTGTCCGAGCCGAAACTGCCGGTTCGACATCAGAAGCGCGGGCGGCGATGCTGATGGCTCGGCAAAATTTGGGTGAGGGTGGGCTTGTCCCATTGGGCAGCCCGTTTACGGTTGGTGACGCGCAGACGATGGCTATTGATGCATCCGGTACGCGTGTTGCGGTTGGATTGCGTGATGGGCGCATCGTGGTTCATAGGGCTGAATCCGGCGGAGCGGTTATTGCTGAACTGGTGGGGCATTCCGGCGGGATAAGGGATGTTGCATTCTCTCCCGATGGAGAGTTGCTGGTTTCAGCGGCAACGGATGGGGATGTCCGCCTTTGGAATGTTGGTTCGGCCAGATACGGCCCGATCACGACACTGTTTTCTGGCAATGACGTCGCATTTGGCGTGGCCTTTGATTCCACCGGCAAGCGTATCGCGTCGGCGACCGGTGACGGGACCGTTCGCCTCTGGAACGTTTCCAATGGAATGCAAATTGGAGAGCCATTGGCGAAAATGCCGCTGGGCTTCAAAAAGGTCGCGTTTTCGCCCGTTTCAGAAGGACTTGTTGCCGGAAATGTCGATGGTGGCATATTCGGCTGGGTCGACGCAAAGGCTACGCCTGCATTTCCGCCGATACCGGGCGGTCCGCTGGGGCCTGACCCCGATCACCTGTCCTTCAGCCGCGACGGGAGAACATTCGCGGTAGCCCATACGAACGGGAAGGTCACGACGATTGGTTTTCCGGATGGTTCTCCGATTGTTGATCGTTTTTCAGATAGTACCGACATCGTAGCAGCAGCATTTACCGCGCCGGACAATCTGCTGGTAGGGGCAGGGGCAGACGGAACGCTGCGATTGGAAAATTCAAACATGGAACGTGTTGGCGACGTGGTGCAAGCGCACAGTCAGAGGGTTGTGGACCTTGAAGTCGCCCAAAATGCCCCGTTGCTGGCGACTTTGGGCCGGGATCAGCAGGTACGTCTCTGGCGGATTGGAACCGACCCCGGCAGCAAAGACACGCTTGTTTTGCAGAACGGGGCAAAGGCGCTGGGCATCGCTTATACGCCGGATGCAAAGTCTATAGCCATCGGTGACAGTGAGGGGAACATCTGGGTCTGGAAGATGGGGGCTTCCATGAAACCCATGCAGCTGAAGGGGCATGAAAGCCAGGTGTGGGCGATCTCTTTCTCGCTGGATGGCAAAACCATGGTGACTGGTGATCGCGAAGGCGGCTTGAAAATCTGGGACACGGCTGCAATGCGGCTGAAAAATCAACTCGATCTGGGGCAGGCTCCCGTCTGGTCGATCATGCCGGGGTCAGGTCCCGAGGTCTTTGTGGCGACAGGAGATGGAGTGCTGCAAATCGATATCTCAGACGCTGATTTGGTCAAGAGCTTTGCGCCAGCTGACATTCAGGCAAATCGTATCGCCGTCTCTGAAGATGGCGGCATGCTGGCAGCGGCCTCAGTGGATGGTAAGGTCTATATTTGGTCGATTGGCGACGGTCAGTTGATCAGAGTGATCGAAGCTGATGACAATACGCTTTGGAGTGTTGCTTTCAGTCGTGATGGCACACAGACTGCAACTGCTTCCAGCGATGAGGTGGTCAAGGTCTGGGATGTTGAAACCGGCGAAGAGCTTGCCGCTTATGGTGGCCATAGGGGTGGGGCGACGGATGTTGCCTTTTTGGCGGATGAGGCAACCTTGGTGGCAATCGACCGATCTGGGGAACTGCATTGGTGGGATACCGCGACGCACCGTCGGCTCATGCCTGTCGAAAAGATCCATGCAGGCCCGACCTGGCGTATCGCGCTGGCACCTGACGGAAATTCTTTTGCGACAACCAGCGAAGCTGGTGATGTTCGGGTTTGGGACAGGTTGAGCTTAGAGATCGCATGTGCGTTGGGCAGTCCAACCTTCGACGAAGGGCGCAGGGTTCAGTATTTGGGAAGCGATGAGCCAACAACGACCTGTGATGCCTTCGCGGATTGATCACATGGCGAGTATTGAAAAGCACTGACGGACGCTTGGATTTGAAGCGGAACTAAGCAGGCGTGATCAGATTATGGTCGGTTCACAACGAAATCCGGCATGATTTGCGCCTGTGTGATTGCGTCATCGACGTCATGCCCTGCGAAAAAACCGTACCCCGAAATCAGGGCCGAGGCGATTCCGGCAGCATGGGCCCCCAATATGTCGGTATGCAAGCTGTCACCAACCATAAGCACGCGAGTTTTATCGACCCGGCCAAGTCGCTTAAAAGCCAAGTCAAAAATATTCTCAAATGGTTTGCCGAAGAATTCGGGTACAACGCCGGTTCGATCGGCAAGACGGTGCGCGAACAGACCGGGTTCGTTTGAAAATCCGTGCTCGCGTGGTGCGACTATGTCTGGATTTCCAACCAATACCGGACGCGGGCGTTTTAGCAGGGCTGCTTCCAAATGGGCCTGACGTGCCTCGGTCCAGACGGCTGAGCCGATCATCAGAAACCCCTCAACCGAGTCATAGGGCTCGGGATCGTCATCGAGATAAGTCAGGTTCAAGTCTTCCAGATCGCGAAGGCCGGTGCTGGGTGTTGCCATCAAACCCCAATGCAGCGCGCGTTGACCGCCCAGCTCAGCCAGCAGTGTTGCGCGGCTGGTGATGATATCCTCTGACGCAAAATCATATCCCAGCCGG
The DNA here is from genome assembly GCF_056537445.1 of Ruegeria sp. CF1. Lineage (NCBI taxonomy): Bacteria > Pseudomonadati > Pseudomonadota > Alphaproteobacteria > Rhodobacterales > Roseobacteraceae > Ruegeria > Ruegeria sp. CF1. The sequence continues at coordinate 25,030 of NZ_JBQFRN010000001.1, forward strand.
GCGTATTTCTCGACGAGCGCCGCATGAGGGTGACCAGCTGCATTCGAGACGACCAGAACACGTTTACCCATGGATTTGAGCTGATCAATCCGCGCGGCTGTACCGGGAATCGCAGTCTCGCCGATATTGAGGACACCGAACGCATCCAGAAGGAATACATCGAAGCCTTCAGCAATATCCATCAAAGTGTTCGCATGCTGATAGGATTGAACAGCCGGTTCAGCAGCCGGAAGTCGATGCCGAACGGCCTCGTAGGCGTCGAAAGCCTCTTGGGTCGTGAAGCGGCTCAAATAATTGCCCCTCGTACTTTGGCAGACACCCATTCGCTGATCATGACGGCAATCAGAATGACGATCAGGATAAGGCTGACCTGCGGCCATGCCAGAACGTTCAGCGACGCCGACAACTGCAGCCCGATGCCGCCTGCGCCTACGAGGCCAAGAACCGTAGACTCGCGAATATTGATGTCCCAGCGGAATACGGCGATCCCGGCAAAGGCGGGCAATATTTGCGGGACGATACCATATGCCATGACCTGCCAGCGGGATGCGCCGGTGGCGGTGATGGCTTCGACTTGGGTGTGATCAATTTCCTCGATGGCTTCATAGAGAAGCTTGGCGCAGAAGCCGATCGAACGAATGGCTATGGCGATAACACCTGCGAATACTCCGGGTCCAATGATTGCGATTAACAAAAGCGCCCAGATCAACGAGTTGATCGAGCGGGTTGAGACGATGATCAGTAACGCGATGGGGCGGATGAACACGGCCGATGGCGTGGTGTTGCGGGCGGCCAGAAAGGCGACCGGTACGGCAAGGAACAGCGCAATGATCGTACCAAGTGTGGCGATGTTCAGCGTGTCCCAGATCGGGCGGCCTAACTGCGTGATGTAGTCCCACTTTGGTGGTGTCGCGCGGGTCCAGATATCGTTCGCGATCCGGGGTGCGTCCCACACAAAGAACCATGTCGTCGAGGCCGAGATGATCTGCCAGCAGTAGACAAAGACCGCCACACCCAACAGCCAGCAAAACCAACGCACAAGGCTTTGACCGGTCGTGCGCCTGCGCCAGATTTGCGTACCTTCATGTTCAAGCACTGGCATTACTGGACCCTCGCGCGGATGATACCCGAGAGGTATTCGAGCGCCATGACGATCCCGATGATCAGGATCAGAATGGCTGCCGCAGTGTCATACTCATAGCGGTCAAACGCCGTATTCAGCGTTGCCCCAATGCCGCCGGCCCCCACAAGCCCAAGAATTGCACTTTCGCGAAAGTTGATATCGATCCTGTACATCGACAGCCCGACCAGTCGCGGCATGACCTGTGGCTGCACGCCGTAGTTGATCCATTGCATCCATCGCGCGCCCGAGGCTTTGATCGCCTCGGCCTGCACTTTGTCCATGGCCTCGATGTCTTCAGCCAAGAGCTTGGACAGGAAACCGATAGTGGCGAAGGACAGTGTCAGGAAGCCGGCCAAAGGTCCGAACCCAAAGATGGCAACCAGAAGAATGGCGACGATGATCTCTTGCAGGGCGCGGCTGATCGCAACAATGCCTCGGCAGATCACATAGACCGGGAGAGGCGCAATATTGCGTGCAGCGCCCAGTCCGATCGGGATCGATATCAGGATGCCCACCACCGACGCTGCAACCGTCATCACGATGCTCTCAAGAAGACCGCTCCAGATATCACTCCAGCGCGATATGAAATCCGGGCTTGTGAAAGCAAGGACAAAAGCCCAACCGCGATCCAAGCCTTCATAAACCCGGCCCCAATCCACCTCGATGGTCATAAATGCCGCAATCAGATAGGCGACGAATCCAACGATCAAGGTCCAGCGCAGTAAGGCGTTTTTGACGAAGGCCGGTTTCCGCCAGCCTTTGCCCAGCAGGTCATCAAGTTCGGGATGGCTCATTCCGCGGCCTCGATCTCTTCGTCGTCTTCAACTTTCTCTATGGTCGCTTCCCAGTCTTCTTCGCCATAGATTTCGGTCAACTTGTCAGGCGTAAGCCCAGAGGGGAGGCCGTCAAATACGATTTCACCAAAGCGTAGGCCAACGACGCGCGGTACGAACATTTGCGCAAGGGCCACGTCATGAATGTTGATTATCGCGGCTAATCCGCGTTCCTGACACAGCTCGGTAATCAAGCGCATGATCTGACGGCTGGTTTTTGGGTCCAGTGAGGCGGTCGGTTCATCGACCAGCAGAAGCTTGGGATTTTGGATTAGCGCCCGGCATATTCCAACCCGCTGACGCTGACCACCTGACAGTTCGTCCGCGCGTTTGTCGGCCATATGCAACAGACCCACGCGATCCAGCAGGCGGAATGCTTCATCCACGTCAGACTGGGGGTAACGTCGCAGGAAGCTCCGCCAAAACCCAACATATCCCAGCCGTCCCGACAGTACATTTTCCATGACGGTCAGGCGTTCAACCAGTGCGTATTCCTGAAAGATCATCCCCATTTCACGACGTGCTTTCCGCAGCGCGCCCGAGCCGAGTTTGACCAGGTCCATGTCGTCCAGCAGAACCTCGCCACTTGTGGGTTCAACCAAACGGTTAATGCAGCGGATCATGGTGGATTTGCCAGCACCAGAAGGCCCGATCAGCGCCAGAACCTGGCCCTTTGGCACATCTAGATCGATCGCCTTCAGGGCCTGATCGCCGGTTTTATAAGTTTTTGTAAGCTTTTGAAGCCGCAGCATTTATGCCCCCGGTTCGGGTGGTAACGGGCCCCGCAGGGCCCGTTGGATGTAGTATCGACTACTGGCAGGCGTAGGAAACGCCGTTGGCCGCGTCGATCTTGCGGATGACGTCCCAGAACTCCTGATAGGTCATCTCAAGGAACTGACCTTCATTCGATTTCGAGAACTCGGCCTCAAGCGTCGTTCCCTCCCAGTCGAAGCTGAAGAAGGCATTGCGGATTTTCTCCTGTAGCTCCGGCGTCAGGTTGTACACGGTTCCAAAGCCTGTCGTCGGGAAGGTCTGCGACTTGTAGATCGTGATGACGTCGTCTTCGTTGATAACATCGCGCGAGATCATCCGCGATTTGACCGAATTAGCGATCGAGGCAGCCAGATAGTCCTTGTTTGCGACACCCAGGATCGAGTTGTCGTGTTTGCCCGAATAAACCGGCTCAAAATCGCGTTCGGGAAGCAGATCAAAATCGCTTTTCAGGATCGCCGAGGGCGCTTTGAAGCCCGAGTTCGAAGTAGGAGAAGTAAAGGCCAATTGCTTGCCCTTGATATCCTCAACCTTTTCGATGCCTGAACCGGGATAGGTGATGATCTCCATCTCGTATCCGAAGTTTCCGTCTTTCGACGCCATGATCGTGAAGGGCCTGAATCCGGCGCAGTTCACGGCCAACGGGTTTGAACCGGTATTGAAGCCCGCAATATGCAGACGCCCCGAACGCATGGCCTCAATCTGGGCCGCGTTGTTCTGAACTGGAAAGAAAACCACGTCTTTGCCAGTTTCCGCTTTCAGATGATCAAGAAAGTCTGACCAAGCAGTTTTGTATACGGCAGGGTCTTCAACCGGGGTGTAGGCAAAGATCAGAGTATCAGGATCAATCTGATCGGCAGGATCAGCGGGGATATCCGCGATCAGATCGCCATCGGCATCACAGAACCGCGCATCCAGATCACCGCGCGGGCAGTCTTGCGCCGAAGCCGTGCCCGACAGTGACAAGAGCGCGATTGCGGAAGCTCCGATCAGTAGTTTGATATCAAATTTCATTTCTTCCTCCCAGTCATGCGTGGCTTTTCTGTCCACGGTTTGTCGTTCTTTGTAAGGACTGCTCAGCGACAAGAATCTTCACCCCGGCGTCGTTGATCGCGCCAAGCAAATCCCCTGTTGGTTGGGTATCAGTTACGATTGAATTCAGCCCGTCAAGGTCGCCCACACGGGTCAAACCTTTGCGGTCGAATTTCTCGGACCCGATCAGAAGATGTCGCGTCGCGGCGCGTGCCAGCATCATCCGTTTGACGGTTGCGAAACCGCGCACGGTCTCTGACGGCCCTTCTTCTGACAGGCCGGACGCGCCAATCATGCAGCGATCGACGTTGAAACGAGACAGGAAATCCAGTGTATCTGTCCCGATCGTGGCGGACTCGGCGGTCAGATATTCGCCTGGGCATAGAATGACTTCAACGGGTGCGTGACCAAGGGTCATGGCCACCGGTATCGAATTCGTAATTGCCGTGCAGTGAATGCCCCGATACGCCAACATACGGGCCATCTCGATCGTGGTTGAGCCGGAATCGATCATCACCGTCTCGCCTTCCTGAATCAGGTCAGCTGCGCATTTGCCGATCTTTTCACGCTCATCAAGGCGGGCGTGGGTGCGCTCATCCAGACTTGGATAACGTCCTTGTATCGGGGCAGAGGCACCGCCATGCGCCCGCGAGATCAGCCCATCATCAGCTAGGGCATCAAAATCCCTGCGCACCGTTTCCGCCGAAACATTGAAACGCTGCGCCAATTCGCTGATCCGGACGTGCGGGCGAAGCTTCAATTCCAACAATATCTCACGGCGGCGGTCGGATTTCTTGAACCGACTCTGGCCCTTGTTGGTTTTCTTATCGCGCGTTTCCGCTTTGGGCATCTGGCAATCCGACTCGGTTTCAATCTCACTTTTGTGGCGTTTCAGTCGTTTTGCAACAATTTCTGTTGCAAAGCCCACGATTCATTGTGAGACTTCAAAGAACTGTTTCTATTTCGAGGCGTAGCAATCGAAGTGCACCGGCGTTCTGGATGTAGCCACCTTGTTCAACAGCACGTATGTGTTGCCATTGCCCTTTGCGTAGTGCCAGAGCCAAGAGCGCGCGCATGAGCAAGACCGAATTCACAGATCAGATCGGTGCGCTTCCAGTGCGATGGGACAAGTCCGACAAGCTGCGGGTTCTCATGGTCACTTCGCGTGACCGGGGGCGGTGGGTCATCCCCAAAGGTTGGATGATGGATGGTAAGAAGCCTTGGCATGCCGCTGAAATCGAAGCTTTGGAAGAGGCCGGAGCGGTTGGCTTTATCTCCAAGAAATCGATCGGGTGCTTTCACTATGACAAGCGATACGAGGGTAAAAGCAGCGTGCCTTGCCGCGTAACGCTTTATCCGTTGATTGTGGAACGGCTCAAACGCCGTTGGAAGGAACGCGACGAACGCAAGCGCCACTGGTTCTCACCTGCCAAGGCCGCAAAGCTTGTCGAAGAGAAAGAACTGGCGCGTTTGTTAAAGAGCCTGTCAGATAATCAAGAGACGTTGGCTGTTATCGAAAAATTGCGAAAGGCCGCATGAGGAAGGGCATATAAGAGCCGGGAAATCCGGACGCAGTGAACTTAAAGGGAGAGAAATCAATGAAGAAATTTACATCCACAACGTTGGGATCGCTTATTGCCCTTGCCGCATCGATGTCAGCGGCACAGGCTGACAAGTTGACACTTTATTGTTCTGCGCAAGAGGATTGGTGCCAGCTTATGGCGCGCAGTTTTGAGGACGCGACCGGCATCGACGTTAATATGACCCGTAAATCCTCGGGTGAGACATTTGCTCAGATCCGTGCAGAAAGCTCCAACCCAAAGGGTGACGTTTGGTGGGGCGGAACGGGGGATCCGCATCTGCAGGCCGCAGAAGAGGGCCTGACGATGGAATACATGTCGCCGATGCGTGACCAGCTTCATGATTGGGCGATTTCTCAGGCGGAAAGCGCGGGTAACAAGACCATCGGCATCTATTCAGGTGCGCTTGGTTACGGCTACAATGCCGATCTTGTCGCCGCGAACAACCTTCCCGAACCTGCTTGCTGGAAGGACCTTCTGAAGCCCGAGTACAAGGGGCACGTTCAGATGGCGAACCCGAACTCATCAGGTACGGCCTACACGACCCTGGCCTCGATGGTGCAAATCTTCGGCGAGGACGAAGGATTTGAGTTCATGAAGGGGCTGCATTCGAACATCAACCAATACACCAAGTCAGGCTCGGCACCGATCAAGGCTGCTGGTCGAGGCGAGAATACAATTGGTATCGTTTTCATGCATGACGCAGTAAAGCAGGCGGTATCGGGTTTCCCGATCAAAGTCGTCGCGCCATGTGAAGGTACTGGTTACGAGATCGGTTCGATGTCGATCATCGAAGGCGCGCGCAACGAAGATGAGGCCAAAAAGTTCTATGACTGGGCATTGTCGCCCGAGGCGCAGAACCTCGCCCTTCAGGTAAATGCCTTCCAAGTGCCGTCAAACAAAGGTGCTGAAACTTCGGAAAGCGCGCCTGACATGAGCCAGATCAAGCTGATCGACTATGACTTCAAGAAATACGGCTCGTCGGATGAGCGCAAGCGCTTGCTGCAGAAATGGGACGAAGAGGTTTCGGTACTGCCGCAGTAAATGACTGACGACACGACAAAAACGACCCATCCGGTTCTGATCTTCTGGGTCATCGCCGGGTGGGTCGGATTCTGCCTGCTGCCGTGGTACATGGTTGACGGTGGCCTGTGGTCGTTCGATTGGCTGCTGGACGGCTACCCTTTCGACGAAGATTATGCGCCTGCTGCCTTTCTAATCGGGCAGGGTGAAAAGCTGTGGCTTGCTCCGCTTCTTATTGCACTCCTGCTGCCACTTCTGGTGTTAAGACGCGCCAAATCAGATCCGCTTCATGCGCGCATTCTGATCCTGTCAGGGGCACTGGGCTTCGGCTGGCTGATCGCACAAGGGTTCAGCATCGGAATCCGAGGCTACAATTTCGATTGGCTGGAAGCCTTGTTCGGAGAGCTCGGTGATCGGCAATTCGGCATGGGCTATGGCGCGATGATCTGCGCGTCGAGTTTTCTGTTCCTTCTGACCCAGGGTGTCGCCGCACGTGGGGCGATTAACGGAGACGTCTTCGTGGTCAGCGCCATCGGTGGTGTGATCACCATCGTCACCGCGTTTGTATTCTTTCCTATCGCCAAGATGCTGTTCGCTGCCTTTGTGACGGAAGAGGGCGCGTACTCCATCGCAGTGTTCTTCTCGAAATTCTTTGACGACCGGCTTTGGGGGCTGGGATGTTTCTGGGGCGCACGATGCGGGGCGGCATGGAACTCACTGTTTCTGGCCATCCTCGTCGGCTTCATCACCACTGCGCTCGGCTTGTGCTTTGCGCTTGTCGTGACCCGCTCGGGCTTTCGGTACAAGCGCGCGTTGCGCGCACTGACGGTTCTGCCGATTATCACGCCACCGTTCGTGATCGGCCTAGCGCTGATCCTGCTGTTTGGATTGTCGGGTTCAGTAACGCAGTTCTTTGCCGAATTAATCGGCACCCAACCCACTCGCTGGCTGTATGGCATGCCGGGTGTTCTGATTGCTCAGACTTTGGCATTTACACCCATCGCCTTCCTTGTGCTGATTGGCGTCGTTGAAGGGGTGTCTCCCTCGATGGAAGAAGCGGCCCAGACATTGCGCGCGAATAGATGGCAGACGTTCAAAACCGTGTCCCTACCGTTAATGCGCCCTGGCCTTGCCAATGCTTTCCTTCTGGGCTTCATCGAAAGCATGGCCGATTTCGGCAACCCACTTGTGTTAGGTGGCAATTTCGATGTGCTGTCGACCGAGATTTTCTTTGCAATTGTTGGTGCGCAATATGATCAGGGTCGCGCTGCGGTTCTGGCCATGGTGTTGTTGTTCTTCACGCTTTCTGCCTTTTACGCGCAGCGAGCCTGGCTGGGTAAGAAAAGCTACACCACAGTCACGGGCAAAGGTGACGCTGGCGTACATCCATTGATGCCAACCGGCCTTTCCATCCCGGTGCTAACCGTCGCCCTTGGCTGGGCCGTGTTTACCATCGTCGTCTACGCCATGATCGTCTACGGCAGTGTGGTCGAGCTGTGGGGGGTCAACAATTCCCTGACGTTCAAGCACTACGTAACTGCCTTCTCGGTTCGGTTCGAGGCGGAAGGAATTCGCTGGACAGGGGCCGCATGGGACAGTTTCTGGACCACCATAACAATCGCCGCAATCGCCGCGCCGCTTACGGCTGCAGTTGGGCTCGTGACGGCCTATCTACTAACCCGGCAGAGTTTCGCAGGCAAAGATGCTTTTGAGTTCGGCACCATGCTGTCCTTTGCCATCCCTGGCACGGTGATCGGCGTCAGCTACATTCTCGCCTTCAACGTGCCACCGATCGAGATCACGGGAACCGGTGTCATCCTTGTTGTCAGCTTCATCTTCCGCAATATGCCGGTCGGTGTCCGAGCCGGCATCGCCAGCATGTCGCAACTGGATCGCAGTCTTGACGAGTCATCTCTGACCCTCGGGGCAAATTCGTGGCAGACTTTCCGGCGGATCATCCTACCACTACTGCGCCCGGCAATTCTTGCGGCGCTTGTGTACAGCTTCGTGCGGGCCATGACGGCGATTTCGGCCGTGATCTTTCTGGTCAGCGCGGAATATGACATGGCGACCAGCTATATCATCGGGCGGGTCGAGAATAACGACTATGGTCTCGCCATCGCCTATTCCACCACACTGATCTTTGTGATGCTGTCAGTGGTTGCCCTGATGCAGCTGATCGTGGGTCGGACCAAGATCGGGCGACGAATGACGCAGTCGCGGACCAATGTTTAGGAGAGTTTGACATGAGCCTGCAGTCCAAAGCCGCGCCGGTTCGGTTCGAGTCCGTGACAAAGATGTTCGGCAAGGATGTCGTTGCCGTCGACAATATTGACCTGAATGTCGATGCAGGAAAACTGGTCACGCTGTTGGGCCCGTCAGGCTGCGGCAAGACGACGACGTTGAGGATGATCGCGGGGCTCGAAATGGCCACCTCGGGAAAGATTACCATCGGGGATCGCGATGTGACCAAACTGCCCGCGACGGACCGCGACGTATCCATGGTGTTCCAGTCCTACGCGCTGTTTCCTCATATGAGCGTGCTTGAGAACGTGATGTATGGCCTCACGTTCTCGGGCTTTGCTAAAGACGAGGCCCGCCGCCGCGCGTTGGACGGTTTAGAGCTGGTTGGCCTGAAAGGTTTTGACGGCCGTCTCCCGTCAGAATTGTCTGGTGGCCAACAGCAGCGCGTCGCTGTAGCGCGGGCTTTGGTGTTGGAACCACAGGTGCTGTTGTTTGATGAACCGCTCTCGAACCTCGACGCGAAACTACGCCGCCAGGTACGCGAGGACATCCGGGCCATTCAGCAAGACCTTGGTCTGACCGTCGTCTACGTAACACACGATCAGGAAGAGGCTCTGGCAGTATCGGACGAAATCGTCGTGATGCGGAATGCCGCGATTGCCCAGATTGGCACGCCCCGCCAGCTTTACGACGCCCCAAATGATCGCTTTGTTGCTGATTTTATTGGTGAGGCAAATCTGCTTGCCTGCCAGATCAACTCTGTCGACGGCGACATGGCCACCATCGAGATCGAAGGCTATCGTCACACATTGCCTTCCCGCGGCCTGACCGAAGGGCCTGCGACCGTTGCCATCCGGCCTTCTCGACTTGTGATCGGGGCCGCGCAAGGGGTTGCAGCGACCGTCTCCAAAGCCACCTATGTGGGTGTCCGAATGGAGTACACTCTGACCGGTGCGTTCGGCCAGGTCTTTGCAGTCCATGACGATGTCGATGCGCCGCTAGAGCCGGGTACAGAAGTACAGATGGCCTTCGCCGAGAAAGGTCCGGTGCTTTTGCCCGAATAGATGCCCTGTCTTCTAATCATCACGCACCCCGAGGTCATCATTGACCCGAACACCCCCATTCTGGACTGGGGGCTTAGCGCGGAAGGCCGCCGCCGCGCTGCGGCCTTCGCAACCAGCGGAATTTTTGCAGAAGTTACCCACCTATGGGCCAGCACCGAGCAAAAGGCCCGCGAGACGGCCGACATCCTGGCTGCGCCCCGAAGCCTGCGGATAAAACAAGATGCCGCACTTGGCGAGAATGATCGAAGCGCCACCGGTTTTCTGCCGCGTGACCGGTTCGAAGCTGCCGCTGACGCATTCTTTGCCCACCCCAACACCAGTTTTCGCGGCTGGGAAACTGCCGTTGCCGCCCAGCGGCGTATAAACCAAGCAGTAACTTCAATTATCGAAACGCATGATGGCAGTGACCTCGCCATCGTTACCCATGGGGCCGTCGGGACCCTTCTGTGGTGCTCCTTGTCGGGCCGCCCCATTGATCGGAGGTATGATCAGCCCGGGCAAGGCCATTATTGGCAAGCCGATCTAACGGACCTTAAACCGCTGAGCGGATGGCGCTCAATCGACTAGATTGTCAGGCCTGCCACGCGTTCTCCGAGATTTCACGCAAAGTATCAAACACATCCGGAGTACCAGCGATCACCCGACCGCCGTTGCGGATCATTGCGCCTGCGTCCTGATCTTCGACCACGCCGCCTGCTTCCGCAATCATCAATTGACCAGCCAGACAATCCCAGGCGTTCATATGTTCTTCGACATAGCCAAGCAGCCGGCCCGCTGCGACATAGGCCAGTGACAGCGCGCCACTGGCGTTTCTGTGAAACATGGCCCCACGCTCGATCAGGTTCGCGACGATTGGAACAATGTTACGGTTATCCACCCGGTTCGAATAACCCACTGCCACCGTTCCTTGATGCAGCGCAACACCCGAAGCGACCCTCATTGGCGCATCATTCAGTGTTGCCCCGCCTCCGCGCGAGGCTACGAAGGTCTCATTGATATTTGGGTCATGGATTACACCGATCTCGGTATTTTCCTCAGCGACGCCCGCCAGAACGATGGTCCAGGCCGGAATGCCATTGACGAAATTCGTGGTGCCATCGATTGGATCGATCACCCAGTCAAATCCGCTTGAACCTTGTGTTTCACCATGCTCTTCGCCAAATATGCCATCGTTGGGCCAAGCCTCGGCGATCCTCTGGCGGATGAAGGTTTCGACATTCCGGTCTGCCTCGCTGACCCAATCCTGTGCGCCTTTTTGATCGACGATCAAACCGCCTCGGTCGGAGAAATATCTGAAGGCGATTGTGCCAGCTTCCTTGCAGATCGCGATCGCGAAGTCTTTGCGTTCTTTGAGGTAATCCATTGGGAATCCAAATCATATCTGTTGTTGGCCAAAACTGTGCAGGCTTGGTGATGGAATGGCAAATACCAAATGCTGGTGAATTCGGTCCGGGGCAGCCATTGACAGGCGTGCCTTCAACCGCATTTCACGTCTTCAAAACGGGGCGCGCAGGTTTCGTGCTAAACACGATGCTGTAAGAATACGTCGCCGGGAACGATTATAGCATTGAAAAAAATGGTAGCCCGTAGGGGAATCGAACCCCTCTTTCCAGGTTGAAAACCTGGCGTCCTAACCGATAGACGAACGGGCCATTTAGACCAGACAAGCACAAGTGGTAGCCCGTAGGGGAATCGAACCCCTCTTTCCAGGTTGAAAACCTGGCGTCCTAACCGATAGACGAACGGGCCACGCTGGCTTGTGGAGGGCCTTTTACGGTTTACCTTCCCCCCCCGCAAGACGAAAAACGCAAGGCTGTGAAACTTTTTTGGCCGTTCCTGAGCGGCGTTGAAACGGTAGTCAGACAGCTTCTGCCGCGTCTTCCAGCCGCAGCTGCACGCTCTGTCGTCCGCCCCAGGTATTCACCTCAAGCCGACCCGCGAAATGGAACCGCGCGCCGCCGTGATTAGACAGGCGATCCCCCAACGGGCCGTCGAACGCGCCAAAGGCGATGGCATCCAGTCCGCCAGACATTCCATCCGAAAGTGACAGCTTCAAATGTGTTTCGCCCACGCGTTTAGCAAAGCGCACTTGCAGATCAGGCAGCGCATAGCGCGGGGCAGGGGCACCGGCCCCGAAAGGACCCGCTTTCTCTACCTGTTCGATCAGATCGACTGTCGCGGCCCCGGGCATCAGCGCCCCGTCCAGTTTCAAGTCGGCGGGACCGCCTTGGCCTGCACCCTGCTTGGCCAGAAGCTCGGACAGGCGCGACATTGCAGGCTCCAACTGATCACGCATCACCGTGAGACCGGCCGCCATCTTGTGGCCACCACCCTTGACCAGCAGCCCTTCGGCAGCCAGTCGCTGGATCGACGCGCCCAGATCAACGCCCGAGATCGACCTGCCTGAACCTTTGCCCTCATCCCCGTCGAACCCGATCACGATAGCGGGCCGGTTTGCCGACTCTTTCAGCCGCGAAGCAACGATACCTACCACCCCGGGATGCCAACCGTCGCCTGCGGCCCAGACCAGCGGCGCATCCAACCCACGGTCCTCGGCTTGCGCCAAAGCCGCCGCGCGGACCGCGTTTTCGATCTCGCGCCGTTCCGAATTCAGGGCATCCAGCCGCTCGGATAAGGCTTCGGCCTCAGTGATCGAGTCCGTGCTCAGCAGCCGCGCGCCAAGATCAGCCTGACCAATGCGACCGCCAGCATTGACGCGCGGCCCCAGCAGAAACCCCAGATGATTGCTGTTGGGCGCGGTATCCATGCGCGCCACGTCTGACAACGCGACCAAACCAGGCCTTTGCCTTTGGGTCATCACTTTCAGGCCCTGTCGAACCAGCGCCCGGTTGGCGTCGATCAACGGCGCAACGTCCGCGACCGTGGCCAGCGCCACCAGATCGAGCATTGCCATCAGATCCGGCCCCTTGGCCCCGGCCTCACGCAACTGACGACCCGCCTCGACCAGCATCAGGAACACCACCGCAGCAGCGCAGAGATAGCCTAGATCGCCGCTTTCGTCCTGTCGGTTCGGGTTCACCACGGCGACGCAATCCGGCAGGGTTTCTGCACCCAAATGGTGATCCAAAACGATCACATCCGCACCCTTCGCCGCCGCGATAGGTTCGTGGCTCAGCGTTCCGCAATCCACGCAGATGATCAGGTCATGGCTAGCCGCCAGTTCCTGCATTGCAGGTACATTTGGCCCATAGCCTTCATCAATCCGGTCGGGCACATAAAGCGTCGCGGCAAGCCCCATCTGGCGCAGCCACACCAACAACAACGCAGCCGAACTGCCCCCGTCCACATCATAGTCAGCAAACACTGCGATCTTTTGGCGCTTGCGCACAGCCTGTAGAAACCGGGCTGCAGCGACGTCCATATCTTTCATCGATCGCGGGTCGGGCAGCAGTTCCTTCAACTTGGGTTCCAGGAAACCGGCGGCCTCCATCACCGGTACACCGCGCCGTGCCAAAACCTGACAGACGGCGCGAGGCAGATCTGTCTGCTGCGCCATCATTTCTGCTGACCGCTCGACCTCAATCCCCGGTCCGATCCAGCGTCGCCCCGTCAGAGATTGCTCTACGCCCAGAAATGCCACATCTCACCTCATGCACTAAGGCCGGACCCCTGGGGATCCGGCCTCTTGGTCTTTTATGAATACTCTTGCTGAAGGCGCTGGCGCAAGCCGCTATGCTTCGTTGTGTGGCCACATCGGCGTGCGGTAGGACATCCGCCGCACCGAGCCCGTTTTTGATCGCATAAGCAGCGTCGTTGTTTCAACCCAACCCGGTTCCCGCTTGATGCGCGGCAGCAGTGAACCTCCGGTGACCCCAGTAGCAGCAAAGATTACATCCGCCGTTACCATCTCGTCGCGCGCATAAACACGGTCCAGATCTGTGATGCCCGCCTTGGCCGCCCGGCCACGTTCGTCGTCATTACGGAACAACAGGCGGCCAAAGATCTGACCGCCCATGCATTTCAGCGCGGCTGCGGCAAGCACACCCTCGGGCGCGCCACCTTGACCCATATACATGTCGATGCCGGTCACTTCGCTTTCGGCGCAATGCATCACACCTGCGACGTCGCCATCTGTGATCAGGCGGATCGACGCACCGGTATCGCGGACTTCAGCAATCATCGCTTCGTGGCGAGGACGCTCCAATATGCATACGGTAATATCCGCAGGCTCGCAGCCTTTGGCCTTGGCCAGCGCTTCAACTCGCTCGCGCGGGCTCATGTCCAAGCTTACGACACCTTCGGGAAAGCCCGGACCAATGGCCAGTTTGTCCATGTATACGTCCGGAGCGTGTAGCATTGAGCCGCGCGGGCCCATGGCAATGACGGTCAGCGCGTTGGGCATGTCCTTGGCGGTCAGGGTTGTGCCTTCAAGCGGGTCCAGCGCAATGTCTACGCCCGGGCCGTTACCAGTGCCAACCTCTTCGCCGATATAGAGCATCGGTGCTTCATCACGCTCGCCCTCACCAATGACAACGACACCCTCAATGTCCAGAAGGTTCAGTTGTTCACGCATAGCGTTGACGGCAGCCTGATCGGCAGCTTTCTCATCACCCCGGCCAACCAGAGAGGCGGACGCCAGCGCGGCCTGTTCTGCCACCCGTGCAAGGCCCAGAGACAGCAGGCGGTCGTTGAAATCGATCTTGGCAGCGTTCATCTTCGCATATCCTTTGGTCAGCTAAGGCGTTTTATCCGGCATAGCCTGCGCGCAGCATAGGCCGCAAGGGGTCAGACTTGTTCGATACGCAGGGCGACGGGTTCTCCGGCCACCACATCGGTGGCGCGCAGGCCATCCAGTGCATGGTCCAGCGTCGCCCGCGTGGTTTTGTGGGTCACGATCAGCACGGGCGCTGTGCTTTCTGTGTGCCCATACTGCCGCATCCGGTCGATCGAGACTCCAGCATCGCCCAGAATCGCCGCGACCTTTGCCAGAGCGCCGGGCTTGTCCAGAAGACCGAGCCGCAGATAGTAGGGTGCAGGTAAGCCAGTAACGGCGGAGGCTGCGTCTTGCAGGGTCGTCGCGGGGCGGCCAAATGTCGGTATATGCAGGCCTCGCGCCAGATCGCAGACGTCGCCCATCACTGCGCTGGCGGTGGGGCCTTCGCCAGCACCGGGGCCACGCAGAACGATTTGTTCAACTGCGTCCCCATCCAGCACAACCATGTTTGTTCCGCCTTCCAACTGACCTAGCGGAGAATTGCTCGGCACTAGACAGGGTTGCATCCGCTGTTCCAGTCCGCGCGCCGTTCGCTGTGCTACACCCAACAGCTTGATGCGATACCCCATGTCGTGGGCCTGATGGATGTCATCGAGGCTAATATGCTGAATGCCCTCGATCTCGATCCCATCGAAATTCGGCTTGGTGCCAAAGGCAATCGAAGACAGCAGCGCCAGTTTGTGCGCCGCGTCGATGCCGCCAACATCCAGATTGGGATCAGCTTCAAGATAGCCAAGCTGCGCGCATTCCTCGAACAGGGCGTTATAGCCCAACTCCTGCGATTGCATCCGGGTCAGAATATAGTTGCAGGTACCGTTCATGACGCCCATGACACGCGTGATCTCGTTACCCGCCAGTCCTTCGGTCAGAGATTTGATTACCGGGATACCACCCGCGACAGCCGCTTCGAAGCGAATTACACGCCCTGCGGCCTCAGCCAATTCCGCCAATTCCTGCCCGTGAATCGCCAGCAGCGCCTTGTTTGCGGTGACGACATCCTTGCCACTGGTCAGCGCCGCCTCGACCGAAGCTTTCGCGGGGCCGTTCTCGCCGCCCATCAGTTCGACAAAAACATCGATGTCTTCGCGTTTGGCCAATGCAACGGGATCGGTTTCCCATGCATAATCCGACAGGTTTACGCCACGGTCCTTGCTGGCATCACGGGCCGAAACTGCGGTGATCTCGATGCGACGCCCGGTGCGGGCGTGCAACAAATCGGCATGACGACGCACAATTTTGACCACACCCACGCCAACGGTTCCCAATCCGGCAATTCCAAGCCTCAGCGCCTGTGTCATTCCCTTGGGTCCTTTCTGCTCGCAATACCGCCCGCGATGGCGAAGTGTCCTTTGCGGGCTGCCTTAGCGGGTTCGAGGCAGGGGTGCAATCCGTCTAATCTTTTGGAGCTAGTGGCGTGGCCGAAATCCTAGTTAATCTCGGCATTCTGCAGCGCTTCGGCCTTTTCCGCCAACGCTTCGCTGCGTGCTGTCAGGTCTTCTTCTACCTCTTCCGCTTCGCTGATTGGATCGGTCGGAGGACCGAGGGCGGGATCTAAAGCAACAAGCTTGGGGTAGGGTGCCTTGCGCAATGCGGCGGTTTCGCTGCCTTCCAACTCAGGGATATTTGCGCAGCCGGCGGTGGCCAGCACAAAGAGAATGGGCAGCAAAAGCTTCATCGCAGTCCTTCGGGTCGCAGCGTGTATCCCGTGATGCACGTTTTGTCGGAATGGTTCAAGCGGGGTTCTATCTGAACGTCTGTTCAGATACGATCGAAGCATGGCGCGTACACAAGGTTCTCATTCCGATATCACCGGCCCCCGTATTCGCGAGGCCGCACTGGGGCTGTTTGCCCGTCATGGCTATGCTGCGGTTTCAATGCGGCAGATCGCAGGCGAGGTGGGGGTGCAGGCTGGGGCACTCTATAATTACACGCCCGACAAGCAGAGCCTGCTGTTTCGGCTGATGCGCGATCACATGCAGGATCTGATGGCCGCCTATGACGATCTCGACCGGTTTGATAATCCACAAGATGCGTTGCGTCAGTTTGTCGGGTTCCACATCCGTTTTCACCTGCAGCGTCCCGACGAGGTGTTCATCGCTTATATGGAGCTGCGCAATCTGAACCCCGAAAATTTTGCCGAAATCGAGGCCCTGCGCCGCCGCTACGAGGACTCGTTAGAGCATATTCTGCGTAACGGGCAGCAATCGGGTCAATTTTCGGTCTCCGATACCAAGATCGCCACATTAGCGGTGATTGCCATGCTGAATGGTGTGATCACTTGGTATCGCAGCGGTGGCCGCCTGTCGCTGGATGAGGTCGAGCAGGTGTACTGGGACATGGTCCGCAAAGCGGTTACCGCCTGACCAGCCCTTAGTGGGCCGGGCGGATGAACGTTCCGTTCCGCAACTCCCGAAACGCTTGCTGTAATTCTGCCTGCGTATTCATCACGATCGGGCCATGCCACGCCACGGGTTCATCGATCGGAGCGCCCGAGATCAAAAGAAACCGTACACCCTCGGGCCCGGCCTGAACCGTGATTTCGTCTCCGGTCCCGAACCGAACCAACGTCCTGTCTCCTGACATGTCGCGGATGTTGACCTCTTGCCCGGCGACCTCTTTCTCTAGAAGAATTCCAGTTGGCCGAGACGCATCCGCAAAGGCAGCGCTGCCTTCAAAGATATAGGCGAAGGCCCGGCGGTATGTGTCGATCGGAATGGTTTTTTTCACCCCTGCCGGTATGCTGATATCCAGGTATTGCGGATCGGCAGCGATACCGTCCACTGGGCCCGTACGTCCCCAGAATGTACCGACAATCACACGGACCTTTGTCCCATCATCATCGATGATTTCTGGAATATCAGTGCTTTGAACGTCCTGATAGCGCGGGGCGGCCATTTTCTGATCTGATGGCAGATTGCCCCACAGCTGGAACCCATGCATCTGACCGCTGGCCGACCCCTTGGGCATTTCCTGATGTAGGATACCCGACCCGGCGGTCATCCACTGGACATCTCCGGCACCCAGCGTGCCGCTATTGCCCAACGAGTCGCTGTGTTCGACTGTACCGGACAGGACATAAGTGATCGTTTCGATGCCCCGATGCGGATGCCACGGAAAACCGGCCATATAGTCCAATGGGTTGTCATTCCGGAAATCATCGAACAGCAGAAACGGGTCCAGTTCCGACGGGTCCTGAAACCCGAACGCCCGGTGCAGTTTGACGCCCGCGCCTTCCATCGTCGGGACCGCCTTGCGGAATTCCAAAGTTGGTCTGAGTGACATGAAAGCCTCCTGATCCTTTGACCGGAACTTATGCGTCGGCCTGAGGTAGTCAATTTGCGCTGGAACACTGAAGCTGTGCGAAGATGCTCAGACAGGTGACGCGGCGCTGTCCTTTGCGTATCAAAGCGGTTAAAGCGGGCGGACAATCAGGAGAACAATATGCAAGAAGAAGTGCTGGCTACGGTCGCGGCCTCGGCACCGCGGCGCTGGACTGGGGTAGGGATGCTGGTCACGGTCGGGGCGTTGGTCATTTACGTCGCGTTGGCATCGCCGCCTGAGTTAGGCTGGCAGGTCTTCTTACTGGTTTCCGGGGCAGCCGCGTTCTGGTTAGCCCGTCGCATGTGGTACGCGACCGAAGACAGGATCGAGCTGACCCAATCCCAATTGCGCACAGGCTCGGGGCAGGTGATCTGCAATATCGAGGATGTCGAAGGCGTAGACCGGGGCGTGTTCGCATTTAAGCCATCAAATGGCTTCTTGGTAATCACTCATGCACGAAGCTCAAACCAGTGGGCGCCCGGTCTTTGGTGGCG
The DNA here is from genome assembly GCF_056537445.1 of Ruegeria sp. CF1. Lineage (NCBI taxonomy): Bacteria > Pseudomonadati > Pseudomonadota > Alphaproteobacteria > Rhodobacterales > Roseobacteraceae > Ruegeria > Ruegeria sp. CF1. The sequence goes on from NZ_JBQFRN010000001.1 coordinate 43,250, forward strand.
TGTCGGACGAAGGATTGGCATAGGCGGCATGACAGCCGCCGCCGAGACCAAATACATGTCGGAAATGCTGTCGGCGATGCTTGCTGAAAAGAGTTAGACACCCAAGCAAGCAGGGTCGGTATTGACGATCTGGTCGAAAACACGCGGGTGTGTGAAGACCAGATTATCCATTTCAAAGTCAGCAAATTTGAATGCCATCTGGAATGGCGCTTTGTATGTATTGTTGGTTTCGACCAGGATCATTGAGCCGTTATCAGGCATTACCGGAAGCCGTTGTTTGATTTTCACGATCTCTGCGTCGGTCCATTTCTGATATCCGGTGCCCCGCACGCAGGACCATAGAACATCGTGGAGATCGTTATCACCATCATAGGTCAGATAGGTCACACGCATCGAGACCGGTGCTCTGGTATCAACCATGTTTTCCAGAAGGTCGTACATGGTGTTGATATACGCGGCGTTAACATCTTCAGCTTCGCGTGAGAGCACATCCGCAACTGCGTAGGCTCCTTTGATGTTGATCGCGCTTTGGCGATAGCTGTCATAATAGGTGTAAGACGCAAACATTGACCAGAACAGCAGCGGCAATATCAGCATTGCCTCGACCGATAAGGCGCCGTCTTCTCGTTTGAGAAAGCGGTTCAGCAGTGCCTTGGGAAGGTTGCGATTCTCTTTGTTAATTCGAGGCATCGGCCACATCCACTGTTGTGTCAGATGAATCGTCAGGATCAGCTGATGAACCACCAAATGGTTCATGAACAAATACGGTCGTCGCCTGCAGTTCCCATTGGCCGTCGTTGTCCTGCTTCGCAATGCCGCTCAGCATCGAAAGCCCAAAAACAGGTGAAACCTCAAGACAGGCGCGGATAATCATAAGCTCATTTGAAGTCCCTTGTTCAAAAACAACTTCGTCCGGCTTACGAATTGTCTCCGGAGTGTCGACGCAATAGGGGGTTGGATCCAACTGATTGCCGACACGCGGATCAATGGACTTCATCTCGAGCGCAAGGTTTTCCGAGCAATTGGTTATCAGCGCTTCGTCACAGATCATTTTCTTCAGCAGCGCGTGATCCCATTCATCTTCCCCTTCAGGAAGGCGATTAAGCCGAACCTCCCGAATTGTCATATCCAGAGATCGTTCAAGATCGGCATGGTGGAAGGATTGCAATCCCAGATCCATGCCTGAATAAGCGACATACAGGAAGAATGGAAACCAGAAGATAAACTCGATAGACGAGTTTCCATCCTCATTCTTTCGAAATCTCCGAAGCCGATTCCGCAGTGTCTTTGTCATTGGGTCAGCCTCAGGTTTTGAATGGAGGTGCTGATTGAATCGAAGACGCGTTCAATCTGATTGCCGGTCGCTTCATAGTAACGGGCAGGTTTGATCGCGCAGTCTTTCAGCATCTGCTTAACACCGTAGGGTGCCTCAAAAGCGATCGAGAAGATGATGACATTATCTTCTTCAGCTTCTTCGCAGAGATCTACAACATTTGGATTTTTGGTCGAAGGACCAATTTCGGTCGTGGAGTCAGCTGCAAATTCTTCGCCGCGATCCCAGCCATAAGCGTGACGCAACATATTCCGAATTGCGTATTTTTCAGTATGCGCCCAGACATCAGGCCATTCCAGTTCTACTGGATCGGAATCTGTTGAAAGCCCTTCGGAGTCTTCGCGTGTTTGCGATCGATCCATCGAATAGCAGGTGCCGTTGTAGTAATCCGTACAGCGGTAGCGCATATAAGTCCCATTGCCATGGGCATGATCTTGGTATTTGTCGCGGGTCCAGCGCCTGTACGAACTGTCCCGCACAGTTGTGGCGACATTAGGCCAAGCCCAGCGGTCATACTCTTCATCGTAGATAGAATACGTTTCGGCATCTTCATTCCAATAGATGTCCGAGGGGCCGTCATTATAAGGCGGATTCACTTTGTGCTGATAAGTGTTTTCGCCATCCGTCATCAGCACCAGAACCTTGAGGGTGTCCGTGGTCTTGTTAGGGGCTGGCCGAATTGCGAACGAGTCCGGAATTTCTGAACTGTCTGCAATCTGAGCGATCAGCGGTTGGATACTATCGTCAAGCAAAGTTAGACCCCACTTGAGGCCCACATCGATCGAAGTCCAGCCGCTTGCCACAAGATTCTGGATCTGACCTTTCAGAATGTCAGGATCATTCTGGATTACCGTCATCTCTCGCCGATCTGTGGTGGTTTCAAGACGGCACGTATTGCTGGTTACCAACGTGTCGCTGAACCTTTTGTCGCTGGAGCCATTATCCTTGAAATGAAGAGTTTGCGGGACATAATCCCCTTTTGTGATGATGTTTCCTTCGTCGTCCACGATGTCGTAATAGTTGAAATCGGTCGTTGTGTAGTCCGAAGCCTGGAAATCGATGCAATTGGCCCTTTCGTTAGCCCCGATCGTGTTCAAAGCATTCATAAGGTAGTCAGGCACCGACACCTGTTCCGAGTAGGGCACGATTGAGATCGACAATCTACCATCTTCAGATTTCAGGATCATCTCATCGATAAAGTCCTCAGCGGCACTTTTGAGGTTGGTCAGCTTTGTCCCGCGCATCGAACCCGAGACGTCCAGAACCAATGAAATCTCGACGTTACCAATCGATTCTTCGGCGATGCTGGTGGCGGTTGTATCAATGTAATCGACGCCACTCCATTTCATGAAGTGTGTCTCAATGCTCATGTCGGCGCTGGCTTCGACTTTCCGCTTTCCTTCAAGTTCTGCAACCTGAGTCACGGTTCCGTCGTCGTTTGTCGTGCATGTCTCGGGCTCGACCTTGATATTTTTGATGATATTCGTATCGAAACCTTCTTTGCGAATGTAATCATTCACCACGACCCGTGGGCAAAGCTCTTGGTCCAGGTCAGCTGCGGCAAGGACCGCGCGGTCCAGTGCGTATTGTAGCCTTACCCTTTCGCGATCATACCGCATGACGTCGACCGCGAACCCGGCCACGGTGAAGACTATCACGATCAGGAAAAGGGCAAGGATCGTCATCGTGCCTTCTGTCGAAGAAACAAAGTGCCGCAAGTGCCGCGAACAACTGTTTTCGCGGCAGAGACGGTTGAATTGGGCCTTCAAATCAAACTTGCGCATAATTGGTTCCTCGGTCGATCAGACACACTGATGCCAGCACTTCGCAACTTTAATAATTTACCCACGGATCGTGGCGAGATTTGGGCGCAGTGGACACTATGCTGCTCGTTTTTAACGAGATTCAGCTTTATTCCCGGTGTTATTGGTGGTTTTGTTTCGCGCCTTTGGACAATCGCGCGGCTTTCGTTAACGCCCGACTCACCAATGGAGCTGAAAAGTAAAGTTCACAAACTGATGAAAATACGTGCAGTTACTGATTGCGGTATTTGGCAAGCAGTGCGACAAAAAGTCATGACGTATCTCGTCTACCGGCACGGAGGATTTTATGACCGGCATTAAAGAACCCAGCTTTCGTGAGAGTGTTGATTTGATGTTCAACAGAGCGGCGTCTCTGATGGATTTGCCGCCCGGGCTAGAAGAGAAGATACGGGTTTGTAATGCCACCTACACCGTTCGGTTCGGGGTGCGTCTGCGGGGGCAGATCCACACCTTTACCGGATATCGTTCGGTTCATTCGGAACATATGGAGCCGGTAAAGGGTGGCATTCGCTATGCCTTGGCGGTGAACCAGGATGAGGTCGAAGCGCTCGCTGCGCTCATGACTTACAAGTGTGCACTGGTCGAAGCGCCCTTTGGTGGCTCGAAAGGGGGCCTTTGCATTGATCCTCGCCAGTATGAAGAACATGAGATGGAACAGATCACGCGTCGTTTTGCCTATGAGCTGGCAAAGCGCGATCTGATCAACCCCTCACAGAACGTGCCTGCGCCCGATATGGGAACAGGCGAGCGCGAAATGGCGTGGATGGCTGACCAATATGCGCGGATGAATACGACCGATATCAACGCGCGAGCCTGTGTGACAGGTAAACCGCTGAACGCGGGAGGCATCGCGGGCAGGGTCGAAGCAACCGGGCGCGGCATCCAATACGCGTTGCGCGAATTCTTCCGAAACCCGGAAGACGTCAAGAAGGCGAACTTGTCAGGCACGCTGGACGGAAAGCGCGTCGTCGTGCAGGGATTGGGTAACGTGGGCTATCACGCAGCCAAGTTCCTCAGCGAGGAAGACGGGTCGCGTGTGGTCGGCATCATCGAATGGGATGGCGCACTGTACAATCCCGATGGCATCGACGTAGAAGCCGTGCGGCAGTGGATCGTCAAGCATGGCGGCGTGAAGGACTATCCCGACGCCACGCATTCCGCCGAGGGCGGCGCGGTACTTGAAGCCGAGTGTGACATCCTGATTCCGGCGGCGCTGGAGGGGGTAATAAACCTATCCAACGCCGAACGTATTAAGGCACCACTGATCATCGAGGCCGCCAACGGGCCTGTCACGGCGGGTGCTGATGAGATCATGCGCAAGAAAGGCACGGTGATCATTCCTGACATGTATGCAAACGCCGGTGGTGTGACCGTGTCCTATTTTGAATGGGTCAAAAACCTCAGCCACATCCGTTTTGGCCGGATGCAGCGGCGTCAGGAAGAAGCTCGGCATGAGTTGATCGTCAGCGAACTGGAACGGTTGGATCGGTATCTGGGTGACGCTTGGTCGATGTCTCCGGATTTCAAGGCCAAGTACCTAAAGGGCGCTGGCGAGTTGGAGCTGGTGCGTTCTGGTCTCGATGACACGATGCGCATTGCCTATCAGTCGATGAGCGAAGTCTGGCATGATCGCGCAGATGTCGACGATCTGCGCACGGCGGCCTATATCGTTGCGATCGACCGCGTCTCAAAAAGCTATCGCGCCAAGGGCCTCTGAGCGCCCAGACAACAGAAGATTCTTGAGTGGCCAACCATCGGGTTGGCCATTTTTCATTTAGGTCGAAGTCGTCAGAGTGAATGGATTAGTCGCCCAGCGACAAGTTTTCGTCGAAAACAGGAGTGGAACCGGATTCCGGCGTTGTTACTGCTGGGTGAAGTTGGTTTGATGCCGACACACCTGTAGGGAGTTCTGAATGCGTTTCTCCGGCTTACGTGTCCTGAAAGAGGGCCTGACCGGCAACAAAGGCTGGACGCCGCACTGGCGCGAGCCTGAACCGAAATCCGAATATGACGTCGTCATTGTCGGCGGCGGAGGTCATGGGTTGAGCACGGCCTATTATCTGGCCAAGGAACATGGTCTGACCAATATCGCTGTTCTGGAAAAGGGCTATATCGGTGGGGGCAATATCGGGCGCAACACCACCATTGTGCGCGCGAACTATTTTTTGCAGGGCAATTCCGAGTTCTACTCGCACTCATTGAAGCTGTGGGAAGGTCTTGAGCAGGATCTGAACTACAATGTAATGCATTCGCAACGCGGGATCATCAACCTGTTCCATTCGGACGGGCAGCGTGATGCCGCTGCGCGCCGGGGCAACATGATGATCAGTCAGGGTGACGATGCTATCCTGCTCAATCGCGATGAATTGAGGCGGATGGTGCCCTATCTGAATTTCGATGACCTTAGGTTCCCTCTGTATGGCGGTCTCTACCACCCGCGCGGAGGTACAGCGCGACACGATGCCGTGGCCTGGGGCTATGCGCGCGGAGCGGACCAGCGCGGCGTGGATCTGATCCAGAACTGCGAAGTGACCGGTATTGATATCGAGAATGGCGTGGTTCGCGGTGTTCAGACCTCGCGCGGGCCGATCCGGGCCAAGAAGGTGGCGATGGTTGCTGCCGGGCGTTCAGGTCAGGTGGCGGCGATGGCTGGAATGAGGCTGCCGATTGAAAGCCATGTCTTGCAGGCCTTCGTGACCGAAGGTCTGAAGCCCTGCATCGATCATGTGGTGACGTTTGGCATGGGGCATTTCTATATCAGCCAGTCAGATAAGGGCGGGCTGGTTTTTGGCGGTGATCTGGATTTTTACGCCTCCTATGCGGCGCGAGGTAACTTGCCCACCGTCGAAAGCGTGATGGAGGCCGGGATGGCGCTGATGCCGATGATCGGCAAGGCGCGGGTGCTGCGATCCTGGGGCGGGATCATGGATATGTCGCCCGATGGCTCTCCGATCATAGACCGAACGGATATTGATGGGCTCTATCTCAATTGCGGCTGGAACTATGGTGGCTTCAAGGCGGTTCCGGGTTCGGGGAATGTGTTTGCGCATCTGATTGCGACTGATCGGTATCACGAGAATGCCACCGGCTTCCGACTGGATCGTTTCCGCACCGGGCGCGGGATTATCGATGAAGAGGGCAAGGGCTCTCAGCACAATCTGCATTGAGGGGCGCGATGTTGGATTTGGGTATTATTGAAAAGATCAAGAAGGGCGCGCGGCTATGAGGATCACCTGTCCATATTGCGGCGAGCGGGATCGGCGCGAATTCTACTATCGCGGGGCGGCAGTGGATCTGGACCGACCGGCCCCGGATGCCGGTGAGGCGGCTTGGGATGATTTTGTCTACCAACGGGAAAACCCGGCAGGGCCGATACGAGAGCTTTGGTATCACGAAGGCGGGTGCGGTGCATGGATCGTGGTCACACGAAACACGGTCACGCATGAGATGATCGACGCGCAGCCGGCATCGGAGGAGCGGGCATGAGGATCGATGGAAAGGGTCTTATCGATCGTACGCAGTCGATTCCGTTTGTTTTCGATGGTGCCAGCTATAGCGGCTATGCAGGCGACACCCTGACCTCAGCGCTTTTGGCGAATGGCGTGCGACTGATGGGGCGTTCGTTCAAGTACCACCGGCCTAGGGGTGTGCTGAGCGCAGGCAGCGAAGAGCCGAATGCGCTGATGACCTTGGGGGCAGGCGCAGGTCAAGAACCAAATATTCGCGCCACGATGCAAGAGATCTATCCGGGACTTGAAGCGCGCAGCCAGAATCGCTGGCCCAGCCTGAGTGTCGATTTGATGGGGATCAACGATCTGGCTTCCCCGTTCTTGGGCGCGGGTTTTTACTACAAAACCTTCATGTGGCCGAAAAGCTTCTGGGAAAAGCTATACGAGCCGATCATTCGACGTGCCGCCGGATTGGGAGCACTGTCGGGCGAAGACAATGCCGACAAGTACGAAAGCGCTTATGCCTTTTGCGATCTGCTGATTATCGGGGCAGGGCCTGCGGGGCTGATGGCCGCTCTGGTCGCGGGTCGTGCCGGCGCGGACGTCATTCTGGCCGACGAAAACAGTCGCGCGGGTGGGCGTCTGCTGGCCGAGACCTATGAGATCGACGGAAAACCGGGTCCCGATTGGGTTGACGAGGTGCTGGCCGAGTTAGCCGCGATGGACAATGTCCGCATCATGACCCGGACCACTATCGCAGGCGCCTATGACCAAGGTACCTATGCGGCGTTGGAACGCGTTTTTCACCATACGGATCACCGCCCCAACGGGGCGCCGTTGGAAACCTATTGGCGGATCGTGGCCAAGCGGTCAGTTCTGGCGGCAGGCGCGCTGGAGCGCCCGGTCGCATTCCGCAACAATGATCGCCCGGGGATCATGACCGCTGGCGCGGTGCGGGCGTATCTAAACCGATGGGGTGTCAGCCCGGGCCGCAATGTGACGATCTTCGGAAATACTGACGATATCCATCGCACTGCTCGTGATTTGTTGGATGCTGGTGTCCATGTGGCGGCTGTGATCGATAGCCGCCATGACGCGCCCTTGTCTGACGACTACGAGGTTCTACGCGGGGCGCAAGTTTGTAACAGTTCGGGCCGTAAAGGGCTGGAGGCGATTACGGTGCGCCGCGCCAGTGGAGAAGAACGGATACACACGGATTGCCTTGCCATGACAGGGGGCTGGAATCCTTCGGTTCATCTAACGTGTCACATGAATAGCCGCCCGATCTGGAAGCGTGAGATCGAGGCCTTTGTGCCAACGCCGGGGGCCGTGCCGGGCATGGTGACAGCGGGTGCGTGCAACGGATCTTTCTCAACTACAGCCTGCCTTCGTGAAGGGATTGAGGCAGCCAAAGGCGTACTTGGCGATCTTGGCTACAAGGCCACGAAGACTGTGCCACCGCAGGCCGAGGATACGCCATACGAGATCACGCAGCTTTGGGCCGTTCCCGGCAAAGGGCGCGCGTGGCTGGATTTCCAGAACGATGTTACAGTGAAAGACGTCAAACAAGCCGCGACTGAGAATTTCCGGTCAGTCGAGCACATGAAGCGCTATACGACGCAAGGTATGGCGACGGATCAGGGCAAGAATTCGAACGTGGCGGCGTTGGCCATTCTAGCGGACGTCACCGGGCGCGCGATACCCGAAACCGGAACCACGACGTTCCGCCCTCCGTATTCTCCTATCGCCATTGCCGCGCTGGGCGCTGGGGCTGAAGGCAAGGGTTTCAAACCGCAACGCTTTATCACTTCGCACAAAGCGACCGTAGCGCGGAAAGCTCCGTTGGTTGAGGCCGGGCTGTGGTATCGCCCCAGCTATTTCCCAAAGGATGAAGAAACCACGTGGCGGCAATCCTGTGACCGTGAGGTCAACATGGTGCGTCAGGCCGTCGGGGTGTGCGATGTCTCGACGCTTGGCAAGATTGACATACAGGGGCCGGATGCGGGGGCGTTTCTGGACTTCGTTTATACGAACATGTTCTCGACCCTCAAAGTTGGCCGAACGCGATATGGCCTGATGTTGCGTGAGGATGGATTCGTCATGGATGATGGCACCACCGCGCGGCTGGGAGAGACGCATTACCTGATGACCACCACCACAGCAGGTGCTGGCGACGTAATGAAGCATCTGGAGTTCGTTCATCAGGGACTGCGCCCTGATCTGAATGTCTCGTTCATCTCGGTCACCGAACAGTGGGCACAGTTTGCCGTTGCTGGGCCAAAATCGCGTGAATTGTTGAATGGTTTGCTGGGCACACCTCTTGATGAAGAAAGCTGGCCCTTCATGGCTTGTGGGTCGATCTCGGTGCTGGGTGTGCAGGGGCGTTTGTTCCGGATCTCGTTCTCGGGCGAGCATGCATATGAAATCGCCGTGCCTGCGCGCTATGGCGCGACCCTTTTCGATATTTTGACCGAGCGGGCTGAAGCGCTGGGCGGAGGTCTTTATGGGATGGAAGCGCTGAACGTTCTTCGGATCGAAAAGGGCTTTATTACGCATTCTGAGATCCACGGACGGACAACTGCCTATGATATCGGCATGGGCCGAATGGTGTCGCAGAAGAAGGATTGCATCGGCAAAACCATGTCGCAACGTCCGGGGCTTGAAGAGCCGGGGCGCGAGCGGTTGGTCGGGCTCAAACCCATTGGCGAAAGCAAGGAATTGCTGGCGGGCGCGCATCTGTATCGGGAAGAGGCCGAGCCGGTGCGCACCAATGATCAGGGCTATCTGACCTCCGTGTGTTATTCCCCGACGCTGGAAACGATGTTGGGCTTGGGCTTCCTGGCGGACGGGCCTGAGAGGTATGGAGAAATCGTGAAAATGGTCGATCATCTGCGCGGCGTGACAACCCTGTGTGAAGTGGTGAACCCGGTTTTCTTTGACCCCGAAGGAGGGCGCGTCCGTGGATAATCTGACCGCCAAAACACCCTGCGACGGGTTGCTGCCTTTGACCTTCGGCTCTGTAACGCTCAGCGAAGAGGATGCGGGGGCGATCCATTCGATCTCTCCCCTCATGGGTAAGCAAAAGACGCTATCCGAAGCTTTGAAAGCAGCGCATGGGATGGCTTATCCGTCGGCTAACCGCGCGACGGGCAAAGCGGGCGCACGGGCAATCTGGTTCGGCCCGGCGCATGCGATGCTGGTCGGGCCTCTACCAAATGTGGCGCTGGTCGAGAATGCAGCCATCGTGGACCAGTCAGATGCCTGGACTGTGGTCCGGTTAGAGGGCGCCGACGTCGAGGACGTGTTGGCGCGTGTGGTGCCAGTTGATCTGCGTAAGGTGCATTTCAAGCGCGGCCATACCGCCCGTACCCTGCTGTTCCACATGACCGCTTCGATCACGCGCGTTGGTGAGAACGCGTTTCAGATCATGGTCTTCCGTTCCATGGCTGAGACATTGGTTCACGATTTGAAAAGGGCGATGGAAGGCACCGCCGCGCGCGGGTAAGCTGCGCTGAAAGAAACGAATCTTCGGAGATCCCCATGTTGCGTATCGCCATCGTTGCGGCCGTGCTGGCCACGCCAGTGGTTGCACAGGAAACCAAGGAACAGAGCTGCAAGTATCAGGCCGACGTTGTTGCAGCGATACAGAAAGCGCGACTTGACCGGGTCAAGGAACGCGATGTGGCGCAGGCGGTGGCCGACAGTGGTCCTACCTGGCCCGAGAACTACAATGCCGCTGTTCCACTGATCACGCCTTGGGTATATGAGCAAAAGATGCGCGACGTGCGTAAGAAGGATCTCGGAGCTGCGTGGCTGGAGTTGTGTTTACAACAATAATCCACAGTCAGATCATTTCTCTGTGGACAACCGCGCGCCATCCCCTTGGCGCGCGTTTTCATTTCTGGCAGGTTTAACCCATGTCTTTGCCCCCCGGATTTCTGGATGAACTGCGCACGCGCCTCAGCCTGTCTCAGGTTGTTGGGCGTAAGGTCATGTGGGACCAGCGCAAATCCAATCAGGGCAAGGGCGATATGTGGGCGCCTTGCCCCTTTCATCACGAAAAGACCGCCTCGTTCCACGTCGATGACCAAAAGGGATTCTATTATTGCTTTGGCTGCCACGCCAAAGGGGACGCGATCAGTTTTGTGAAAGAGACCGAGAATGTCTCTTTCATAGAAGCCGTGGAAATTCTGGCGCGCGAGGCCGGGATGCCGATGCCCGCACGCGATCCCAGGGCGCAGGAGAAACAGGACCGCCGCTCGCAACTGGCCGAGGTGATGGAGCAGGCGGTGCAGTTTTTCCGCCTGCAACTCAAGACCGGCGCAGGGGCGGGGGCGCGCGACTATCTGGGGCGCCGAGGACTGGATGCGCAGGCGGTGGATCGGTGGGAGATCGGGTTCGCGCCGGACGGCTGGCAGGCGTTGTGGGATCATCTGACCGGTAAGAGTGTCTCCGAGGACCTGATCCTTGGGGCCGGGCTGGCGAAACCTTCGAATAAGGGCAAAAAGCCCTATGACACATTCCGCAACCGCATCATGTACCCGATCCGCGACCCGCGCGGGCGGTGCATTGCGTTTGGTGGCCGGGCGATGGATCCCAATGACAACGCCAAATACCTGAACTCGCCCGAGACCGATCTGTTCGACAAAGGCCGCAGCCTCTACAACCATGGCCCCGCACGACAGGCGGCAGGCAAGGGGCAGCCTTTGGTTGTGGCCGAGGGCTATATGGACGTGATCGCTTTGGCAGAGGCCGGGTTTGGCGCGTCGGTTGCGCCATTGGGGACGGCGATCACCGAGCATCAGTTGCAACTACTTTGGCGCATCTCTGACGAGCCGATCATCGCTTTGGATGGCGATACGGCAGGGCTGCGCGCGGCGATGCGGGCGGTCGACTTGGCATTGCCGTTGCTGGAGGCGGGTAAGTCACTGCGCTTTGCGCTAATGCCTGAAGGCAAGGACCCTGACGATTTGCTGCGCGCCGAAGGCGCAGGGGCAGTTCGGTCAGTTCTGGACGGTGCCATTCCGATGGTGAAGCTGCTGTGGCAGCGCGAGACTGAGGGCAAGGTTTTTGATAGCCCAGAACGCAGATCTGCATTGGACAAAGCGCTTTGGGAGAAGATCAAGTTAATCCGAGATAAGTCGATACGAAATCACTATCGGCAGGAGATCCGGGATCTACTTTTTCATTTTTACCGCTCTCAGAAAAAGTTCCCTGCAAAAAATTGGAAATCCAATCGGGATAGGGATCGCAAAACTGCCGGACCTACACAGGGTGCACGCACTTCTTTCTTGGCTGCTAACGACAACAGCGCTGCTATTCGGCTCCGTGAAAGTGTCATTCTTGCAGTTGCTATATTGACGCCTGCTTTGGTGGTGCAGTTCGAAATTCAGATCGACGAAATGACATGCTTGGATCCCGAACTAAATGCCATGAGAGATGTCTTGTTGCGACATGCGGTTGATGATCCGGACAACATTAAAGATCATATTGTCGCAGCTTTGGGACCGGAACCCCTTGAAAACCTGCTGGCCCTTCGCCATGTCGCAGTGATCCCCTGTGTGTACAAACCGGGCGACGTTGAAAAGGCCGAGATGACGCTGGCCGAGGAACTCGCAAAGATCAAAGCGCTCCGGGGGTTGGATGCTGAGATTGCCGAAGCGGCGGAGGAATTGTCTGATCTGGCCGATGAGGCGCTGACATATCGGCTGGCGCAAGCCGCCGAAGAGCGCAACCGTACAAGCCGCAGCCAGAACGAAGACAGGGCCGTTTTCGACATCGCCGACAATGGTGCGCGAATCAACCGCGATGAGAAAGACGCGTTTGAGGCCATCACGTCTGGCATCAAATTCGAACGGAAACATCGATGAAGTGGTGTTTTCGTAAGGCACTGGAAAAGAAAAACGGGTAAACGGGTGGCCGAATCACTTCTACGCGCTAATGATTCGGTTCAAACGAATCACCCATCCCTGCAGGAGCATTGAATGGCCGCCAAGGATACGAACGAAGACCGCAAATCCGACGAGCAGGAACAGGAAATCTCGCTGGACATGAGCCAGGCCCAGGTCAAGAAGATGATCGCCGAGGCTCGCGAGAAAGGTTACATCACCTACGACCAGCTCAATCAGGTTCTGCCGCCTGATCAGGTCAGCTCGGAACAGATCGAAGATGTTATGTCGATGCTGTCCGAGATGGGCATCAACATCATCGAAGATGAAGAAGCCGAAGAAGAAGAAAACAAAGGTTCGACCGAACTGGTCACCACCGAAGGCCCGCGCGAGGTCGCGCTGGCTGGTGCTGCAACCGAAAAGCTGGATCGCACCGATGACCCCGTACGCATGTATCTGCGCGAGATGGGCTCGGTCGAACTGCTGAGCCGCGAGGGCGAGATTGCCATCGCCAAGCGGATTGAAGCCGGCCGGAACACCATGATCGCTGGTCTGTGCGAAAGCCCGCTGACCTTCCAGGCGATCACCATCTGGCATGACGAACTTTTGTCCGAAGACATTCTGCTGCGGGACGTCATCGATCTGGAAACCACTTTCGGCAACCAGATGGATGAAGACGGCGAGGTTGAAGAGCCGGTTGTCGATACCTCATCGGTGCAGGCGGCCAAGCCTGCCAAGGATGAGGGGCCGGAGCTTGACGCTGACGGCAACCCGATTGCCAATGATGATGACGATGATGACGACGATCAGGCCAACATGTCCCTGGCCGCGATGGAAGCAGCGCTGAAGGATCAGGTGCTGACCACGCTGGAACGCATCTCGACCGACTTCGCTATGCTGTCCGAAATGCAGGACAGCCGGATTTCTGCGACGCTGAATGAGGATGGCACTTTCAGCGCGAAGGACGAAGAAACCTATCAGAAGCTGCGCGCTGAGATTGTTGAACTGGTGAATGGTCTTCACCTGCACAACAACCGGATCGAAGCTCTGATCGACCAGCTTTATGGCATCAATCGCCGGATTATGTCACTGGACAGCTCGATGGTGAAGCTGGCTGACCAGGCTCGCATCAACCGTCGCGAGTTCATTGATGCTTATCGTGGGCGCGAGCTGGATCCGAACTGGTTGGCTGAAATGGCTGAAAAGCCGGGTCGGGGTTGGCAGATGTTCATCGAACGCTCGACCGAGAAGGTCGAGGAACTGCGCAACGACATGGCCCAAGTCGGGCAATATGTCGGTCTGGACATCCCTGAATTCCGCCGCATCGTGCAGCAGGTTCAGAAGGGTGAGAAAGAGGCGCGGCAAGCCAAGAAGGAAATGGTCGAGGCCAACCTGCGTCTGGTGATCTCGATTGCCAAAAAGTACACGAACCGCGGCCTGCAATTCCTTGATCTTATTCAGGAAGGTAACATCGGCCTGATGAAGGCGGTGGACAAGTTCGAATACCGCCGGGGCTATAAGTTCTCGACCTATGCAACCTGGTGGATCCGTCAGGCGATCACGCGTTCGATCGCGGATCAGGCGCGCACGATCCGTATCCCGGTGCATATGATCGAAACGATCAACAAGCTGGTCCGGACAGGTCGTCAGATGCTGCACGAAATCGGCCGCGAGCCAACGCCGGAAGAACTGGCCGAAAAGCTGCAAATGCCGCTTGAGAAGGTGCGCAAGGTGATGAAAATCGCCAAAGAGCCGATCAGCCTTGAGACACCAATCGGTGACGAGGAAGACAGCCAGCTGGGCGATTTCATCGAAGACAAGAATGCCGTGCTGCCACTGGACAGCGCCATTCAGGAAAACCTCAAGGAAACCACCACACGGGTTCTGGCCTCTCTCACCCCGCGTGAAGAGCGGGTTCTGCGGATGCGCTTTGGCATCGGCATGAACACCGACCACACGCTGGAAGAGGTCGGTCAGCAGTTCAGCGTGACGCGCGAACGTATCCGCCAGATCGAGGCGAAGGCGCTGCGTAAGCTGAAACACCCGAGTAGGTCGCGTAAATTGCGGTCCTTCCTAGATCAGTAAATCGAAGGGCGCCTCATCCCGAGGCGCTTTTTTCTTTCGCCCGCTCACAATGACTGAACTTCAAATCAAATTGGCGGGAATTCGCAAGGAGTCCGGCGATGCCATCTTTATATCGCCGCTGTCCACTCATGGACAGGCCGGGGCGAGGTGATTGGGCTGATGACCCCCGGCCACTTTTTAGCTTCATGAAAGCGGATGAGAGACACGTTTGCGAAAAGCAGTCGGGGCCTGACCCGTCCAACGTTTGAAGGCGGTGGAAAACGCAGCCTGATCGGAATAACCGAGCGAATACGAGATTTCGGACAGATGCATACCGTTCTTGATGAAGGTCTGCGCCAGGTCACATCGTAAATCTTCAACAATCTCGCGATATGAAGTGCCTTCGTCAGCCAGGCGGCGAGCCAATGTTCGAGGGCTTAGGCCGAGCTGGGAGGCGGCGTCGTCCACCTGTACGATTCCCCCCGGCATCGCATCTGTGATCAACCCTTCGATCTGTGCTCGGGTTTTCTGTCTTGGCGACTGTCTTTCGGCCAGCAGGCGTTCGCCAAATTCAACCAAATGCGCGCGCAGGCTAGGGTCGTAAGTTGGGATCGGTGTTTCCAGCGAGGGCAGCGACAGGATGATTTCCAAGCGTTCGGCCCCGAAGGTAACTGGGAAACCTCCGATTTTCTGGTAGGTGGCTTGGTGTTGCCCAACTGTGTGCTGAAACCGTATCTCAATCGGATTCAGATTCAACTGAGTCAACGCCCGCATCCGGGCGATCGCGCCAAACAGCAGGAACTCGGTCCGCCGATGATAGCGGGAAAAGCTCGGGTCTTTCCAATCGGCCTCAAGCGAGGCAGCGTTACCTGAAAGGCGCAGATTGAAGGCCAGGGCCGGGTCGATAATGCCATGAAACCGCGCCGTATTCTCGATCACCTGCTTCAGATCACGAGAGTACTTGCTGATATAGGCCGTAATGCTGGAAGAAGAACTGAATTCCAGACCCGCCCGTGCGCCAAAGGTGATATCGCCAAGTGCATCGCAGGCGTGTCGGACAAACAGCGCTTCTTTGTGGGCGCTGTACCTTTTGGCAGGCGGTTCAATATCGCTGCGGGTCAATGCGCAGTCACTCAGGACCTGTTCCACCACGGTCGCGCTTGCGTGATCCTCAAGGGTCCGTGTCAGCAATTGAATGCGTGAAATGTCGACGTCCATCACCCAGCCCAAAAAACGCGTTACTGTAATACCGTTACCCTAGCGGCAAACCGTGGCAATGCGCCAGCCTCGGTGCTGATACCCAGGAATTGACCGCAACTCACAAAGATATGGCAGAAATGGCCATGTCCGTAGCCTTGGCCAATAGCTACATGACCGGTGTTGTCGGGTCAGCGCCTTTTGGGGAAAAGGTCAGAGCCTGAGCGAGCGGTCCACCAAGCCGTTTCAACGGGTTCCCCGGCACGCCCCTCTCATTCTTCTGGTCAGTCATGTCGCATTGCTGCGGCGCATTCGACGTGACAGCATCACGGGGAACCTTTTGTTATTTCTTGATCTCTCGTGGCTGATTATCTTTCCATCGATACAGATTTGATCGTCTTCGACGGTGAATGCGTGCTGTGTTCAGGGTTTTTTCACTTCATGTTGCGCCATGATCGAGATCAGAAATTTCTATTTGCAACTGCGCAGTCACCGCTTGGGCAGCAGCTTTATACTCTCCTGAACCTGCCGACAGACGAATTTGAAACCAATTTGGTGATCGTCAAAGGAAAGGTGCACCAAAATCTCGACGCATTTGCCGCTGCGATGCGTGCATTATATGGTCCGTGGCGGGTATTGTCCTTGTGTCGATACCTGCCGAGGTTTCTGAAGAACCCGCTGTACCGGATGATTGCCCGTAACAGATATGCGCTATTTGGGCGGCGGGATGAGTGCCTAGTTCCTGATCCTTCTCTCAGATCGCGGTTTGCCCAAGATGGATTCTGATCGTGATCCATTCCTGCAGGCGCTGGGTATAGATGAAGCTGTGCCTGGATTGGTCAGGGATTTGCACAGCGGGGAAGGTCGCTACTCTGGTCGATGCATCATTCAGCGTGGCGGAGGCGTTTTGGTCGCTCTGGCACTTCGCATCAGGCGATTTCCACCTGCGGGCGAAGATCTGCCGGTTACCCTCACGATCCGAAAGCCTGGCGCATATTGGCAATGGGATCGAGATTTCGCAGGCCACAAAACGCGCTCGCAGATCAGTTTTGATCCGCTTCGTGGCTGGGTTCGGGAACAGATCGGCGGGCTGACGATATGGCTGCAGCCAGTGCGAACCGATAAGGGGCTGACCATTGAGATCCGCCGCCTCGCTTTGTTTGGCATTCCGTGCCCGGGGTTTCTTTTACCACGTTCCGGATCGACCGAGGCCGAGGATACACAATCGCGATTTCGCTTTGACATTTCGGCGACAGCACCGGGATTGGGACACCTGATCCGCTATCAGGGATGGTTAGAGCCTGTTCACGAACCACGTGGGTCAAGCTGACATGATCGTTAGTTCGCTTTGCTGACGATGGCGACGCACTAGTCTATATTTCACATGGAAACAGGAAGATGGTCACGATGAAACAGACAATACTTTGCGCATTTGCAGCACTGCTTATGACCAGCTCTGCGGGCGTTGTCGATGCAGCGCCGAACGGTTATCGAACGGAACCGATGAGCGGCACAGACTTTGAGGTCATTCCAAGGACACGTCAGGATACTGATGGATATTGGTGCGCCGCTGCTGATTTTGCCCGCCGGAAATTGGGTGCTGGGTGGCAGCAACAAATCTACGTTCTGCGCGGCTACGGCCCCAGCGTGACAACGGGACGCCGGACGGCGGTACAGTTCACACTGAAACAACCCGCCAATGTCCCGCAGAAAGGCAGCTTTTCGGTCACAGCCGGGTTCCAGCCGGGTGACAGCATGTCGGTACAGGGCGCAAATGCACGGTGCGGCGTCCGTCCGTTTATCAATTGACCTGCGATGCAGACAGAATTCTCGATTCAGACACAGGGCGTGGGGCTCTATGAGATTACCGCCCCTTTGCGCAGTTGGCTGAGGCCGGTTTCGGACGGTTTGCTGACGCTCTTTGTGCGCCACACTTCTTGTTCGCTGCTTATTCAGGAAAACGCCGACCCCGAGGTGCAGACTGATCTGCGCGCATTCTTTGAACGGCTGGTGCCGCAATCGGATCATCCGTCGATGGCTTATCTGCGCCACACCTATGAGGGGCCGGACGACATGCCCGCCCATATCAAGGCCGCGATGATGCCTGTTTCGCTGTCGATACCAGTATCAGGTGGGGTGCCTGCGCTGGGCACATGGCAAGGGATATATCTGTTTGAACACCGCAACGCGCCGCATGAAAGAAAGGTCGCTGCGCATTTTGGGTGACGCTTTATATTGGGGTGGAAAATTCCGACTACCCAAACCCTAGAGGCTGTCCTATAGTTGTGGATAAGTAAGCCGCAGCGCTTACAAAAAGTGGCCAGCTAGGGACGAGGAGACGGCGGATGCGCTGCCCGTTTTGCGGAAATATCGATACTCAGGTCAAAGATTCACGCCCGGCAGAGGATCACGTCGCGATCCGTAGACGGCGGTTCTGCCCGGCCTGCGGCGGACGGTTCACCACCTATGAACGCGTGCAACTGCGTGATCTGGTCGTCATCAAAACCAACGGTAAGCGCGAAGACTTCGACCGCGACAAGCTGGAACGCTCGATCCGTATTTCGATGCAGAAGCGGCCCATTGATCCCGATCGGATTGATCAGATGATCTCCGGTATCGTGCGCCGTCTTGAAAGCATGGGGGAAACCGATATCCCTTCGAATAAAATCGGTGAAATTGTAATGGAAGCGCTGGCCCGGATTGATACGGTCGCATATGTTCGCTTTGCGAGTGTGTACAAGAATTTCCAGGCGGCCGATGATTTCGAGGAGTTTGTCCACGAGTTGCGCCCGCCGCAACCTTCGACGGATGAGTGAGCGATACAGATAAGCGATATATGGCGCTGGCCCTGTCATTGGGGCGGCGCGGCCAAGGCACCTGCTGGCCGAATCCGTCCGTCGGGTGTGTCGTCGTGCGCGATGAACGCATCGTTGGTCGCGGCTGGACGCAGCCCGGGGGTCGTCCGCATGCAGAACCTATGGCTCTGACGCAGGCGGGTAAGGCCGCGCGAGGTGCCACCGCCTATGTCTCGCTTGAACCCTGTTCACACTACGGAAAGACGCCGCCCTGTGCCGAGGCATTGATTGAGGCCGGTGTTGCCCGTGTGGTTTCAGCGATCGAAGACAGCGATCCTCGGGTCGCTGGGCAAGGGTTTGCCATGTTGCGCGAGGCCGGGATTGAGGTCACCACCGGCGTTCTGGCGGAACAGGCAGTACGCGACCACGCAGGGTTTTTCCTGAAAACCGAGCAGGGCCGCCCGTTTGTGACTTTGAAACTGGCCAGTAGCTTTGATGGACGGATTGCAACGGAAACCGGGCACAGTCAGTGGATCACAGGTCCAAATGCTCGCCGCGCGGTGCATGCGATGCGTGCGCGCCACGATGCGGTGATGGTTGGGGCAGGGACAGCGCGCGCCGATGACCCGTCGCTGACGGTTCGTGATCTGGGCGTGCAGCATCAGCCGGTGCGCGTGGTGGTCTCGCGACATCTGGATTTGCCCTTGATGGGGCAACTTGCGCGAACCGCGTCCGATATCCCTGTCTGGCTCTGTCACGGCCCCCATCCAGACCCCGAGCGTGCGCGTGCGTGGGAGGGGTTGGGTGCCCGTCTGATTCCTTGTGCGCTGGATGGTCATCACGTGGATGCGGCTGATCTGTTGCAGCAGCTTGGGCAGGCCGGATTGACGCGTGTCTTTTGCGAAGGCGGATCAGCATTGGCCGCATCTTTGCTAAAGGGCGATCTGGTCGATGAGTTGGTCGGTTTTACAGCGGGGCTGACCATCGGGGCCGAAGGTCTGTCCGCGATCGGCGCACTGAGGCTTGATACTCTGGATACTGCCCCCCGATTTGATCTGATCGAAACACAGGTCGTTGGCGGCGATATCCTACATCGCTGGGCGCGCGTGACGCACTAGCCTTCAGCGCCACCAATGCGCATGCGTCGCCAGTGCGCCCTGAAATTTGGACAAGATGCGATTTACGGGTCCGGTAGGGGATGGCGTACCTTGCGCAAGCCGTTCAACCGCGATTTCTACAGGGCAGGCCTGCCCCGTCTGTGGGTCGAAATAGCGCGGGTAGTCGATCAGGGTTGCGTGCACCAATCCCATCAACGAAGGCCGCGCGCCACGTCGCGCAGGCACTGCCCCCAGATCCGTTGTCAGCCCCCAACCGGCGTAGAACGGTGCGCCGAGTGTGGTGACCCGGACGCCGCGCAGCAAAGCCTCGAACCCCAGCAGAGAGGTCATAGTCCAGACTTCATCCACCTGTCCAAGCAGGGTGGCAGGATCGGTGCCTTCTACAATGACATCGGCCAGATCAGTTTCGATTTTGCCGTCGCGCAGACCAGCTTCGACATCCGGATGAGGTTTATAGATCAACACAGCGTCGGGATTGGCCTCGCGCGCCGCGCGCAGCAGATCGAGATTGGTGCGGATATTGCTTGTTCCCAGCCGGATCGAGGCGTCATCTTCAACCTGACCTGGCACTAGAACGCGACGCCCCTTCGGTAGGTCCGGGGCGGGGTGGCCGATGTTGTACTTGCTTAGGCCCTCGGTCAGCAGCCGGGCTGTCAGCCGCTCGGCGCGGAGCCTCTGATCAGGGCGCAAGGTTTCGCGCGTGGTGATCCATTCCTCCAGGCGGCTGGGATGCGTTGGATCGTAGTAGATGCCGATATCATCGGTCACCAGCGACAGCGGTGGAACCAGCTCCGCGCCCAACCCGCGGGATCGTAAAAAGCCATCCTCAATCCGGGTTGCATTCAGCGTCTCACCGGCTCGGCTGGCCCAGACCATATGGGGTTGTTTGGTGTTCTCTGGCTGCTCGGCCACGAAACGCACCTTATGGTGCTGGCCGAAAATGCGTTGCAGGTGGCGGCGTTTCCATACCCGCATCCCGGAGGCGGTCCAGCCTTTGTGGTCCTGCCGCCAGGCCCGGGTTTGCGCCTCAAGCGTATCGAGCACGCATTCCAATTCGCACAGGCGATCATTGTAGGGATCATACCAACGCGGATACAAGATCATCGCAGCTGCAAAAAGCTGCGCCCGCGTAAGATTCCGTTGGCGACGGTGCAGGGGTGCATCATCTTGCGACAGCCCCCACCCAGCGTAGAATGGTTGCCCGAACACGCGAGGTTTGTGCCCGGCCAATATCGCCTCAAATCCCATCTGCGAGGACAGCGTGTAAACCCCGATGGCCCCTTCAAGCAGCGACCATGGACTTATGGGGCTGTCGAGGATCGATATTCTGTCACTCAGATCCTGATCGGAAAAGTATCCCTTGCGGTGGCCTGCCGTGGTTTCGGGGTGGCTTTTGATGAGGATGCGCGCGCCAGGGTTTTCCTCTTGCGCGATTACCAGAATCTCGCGGAACCGTGCATAGTCGCCGTTGCTTGCGGTGACGGCAGCATCTCCCTGCGTCTGGTCGATCACTAGAACGTAGCCAGGATCGGGAGGCGTCAGATCAAGGTCAAAGGCCGAGTATTTGCTCAGATGCAGCTCTCGGATGCGCGCGATTGCGCCTCGCGCGCGATCCAGCAGGGCGGTGTCATCCAACGGATGCGTGGCTAACAGAGTTTCCAGATCCGAAGGCACACTCGGATCAAAATGCAGACCCGATCGATCCAACAACAGACCCATGGGTGCCTCACCGCTTCGTCCAGGGTGCAGAGACCGCAGGAACGCGTCTTCGACCCTCAGGACGGGCACATCGCGTTTCTGCGCGATACCCATGCCCCGATGGGCTGTCGGGCTGTTGCCCCAGACCCCGACCAGATCGTCTGGCTGTGGCAGACCAAGCCGGATGTCATACCCGGCCAGAGACAATATACGACGCAGCCGCGACTGTGACAGGAACCCACCGTTGTAAACAAAAAGCCGGGAGCGTTCGCCCCCGGCCGTGTTCTCCGATTCAGAGAGCATTCATCAGTTACCCGTAAGCGTCGCCACATTCGCAAATGGCGTCAGACCTCCAGCAATCAGCGAGACAGATTTGCTCCACTGTGCATATGGGGCCTCGGTGACGTATATCGTGTCATCGTCTCGGATCACGAAATCGCGGGCGATGAACAGGCCATTGGGCGCGGTCAGGTTCAGCAAATAGATCATGCGCTGATCACCCTGTAGCTCGGGACGTCCCATGACATTGCGCGCCACATCCTGCCGTTCCTCACGCAGAACAAAAATACCGGTCGGGTCTGAAGATAGCGGCTGTAGGCCTCCGACCTGTGCCAGCGCCTCAAGGGCGGATAGGTCCTGACTTTCAAAGGCCACGCGGGATTGCCCGCCGGTCGAACCCAGCGCGATGTATGAGCGGCTGTCCTGTTCGACCAGAATGCGATCGCCGCCGCGCAGGGCGATATCGGTTTCCGGGTTGCGGAACAGATCGTCGTACCAGATGGTTCCTCTTTGCTTGCCCCTGATCACAGTGACCAATGCGATATCGGATGCAACTGCCACCCCGCCTGCTTGCGCGAGCATGGTCGACAACGAGCCAGTCGGTCGCTCAATCGGATAGATTCCCGGCGCGCCGATAGTTCCGGTCAGAGAAACGGTCGACCCATCGCCCGGGGTACGCGACACTTGGACCTGCGGATCCGGAGTCTGTTCTTCCAGCTTCGAGGAAATCAACGTGCGGAGCTGTTCGGGCGTATTGCCCGCTGCACGCAGCCGCCCTGCATAAGGAACAAATATGTAACCTTCGCTGTCGACCTGCACCTGATCCAGAACGGTTGCGCCACCGGCTGCGGAACTTAGCAACCCATCCTCGACATTTTCCCAGATGCTGAGGCTCAGAATATCGCCGGGGCGTACGGTATCGGATGCGACGCTTTGCGCGCTGCGGAAGGATTTCGAAAACCCGTATTGCGGAATCACCGATGTGGCCCGCGTAACACGGTCGTCGACCTCAACCACAAAGGCGTTACCCCCGTTTTCGACCGACCCGGCTAGAATTTCGTTTTTGTTCGGCCCGGATTTGGGAAGCTGGCATGCTGCCAGCAGGCCAAGGGTCGCCACAAGGGAAACCCCCCGGATCCATCGGGTAGGAAAGCGCTGCACTGCCGATTTACCTCAATCGTCTTTGTTTTGTGAAGGTTACCCGCATCGCTTCGAAACATCCAGCAGCAGGTTGCCCGCGATCATTCAACAACGCGCAACTGTGGCGTTGTGGCCTCTTTATCGGAGAGCAACCCTTGATAGGGGTCCTGAGCCGATAGCATCATATCAGCCGCTCGCCGCAGCAATTGACGACGCCCTCGGCGAGAATAGAACCCCCCAGGGACTTGGCAGGTTTCCAGAAGAAATTGGCGATAAGCCCGATAGGCCTTGCCGCCCGGGGCATCTGGCTGGGCAAAGAATGTCTCAATCGATTGCCGAGATACGAATTCAGGCTTGTCATAAACCGACTGCCCAAAAATCCGCAAAGGAATGCCGCGCCACAGAACCTGCTGGCCTGCCGTGGAATTCACCGTCACGGCGGATTTTGCATCGTCTAGCAACCTGGCCAGCTTACCACCGGGCACATAGTGAATTCGGTTTGTGATGCCGTGCTGTGCTGCAAGCTGGCGCGCCCGCAGCCGCAGCGGTTCACGGTGGTTCTCAAGCGGATGTTCCTTGATGACAAGGTGGTGATGCGCAGGGGCGCCTTTGGCGAATCCGGCGATCACTTGTTCGAGAAAATCGGACATACCGGAAAAATCCGAGTGATATTGGACCGAGCTGTCATGCCCCAATTGCAACAGCACAAGGTGATAGGGAAAACCGCTCCACCTGACCTGAGCTGTGGCCCAGCCCCGCTGTAGCCTGTGAATGGGCATCAGTGTCAGGCGTTTGAAGTATAGACGAAACTCTTTCGAGACCGGCAGCTCTCGATGGGGTCGGAATTTCTGATATCTGCGGTTCAGAAACAGCACAAACCAGTGATAGAGGGCACCGTAAAAGATGTGCTGGCGC
Source organism: Ruegeria sp. CF1 (assembly GCF_056537445.1). Classification (NCBI taxonomy): domain Bacteria; kingdom Pseudomonadati; phylum Pseudomonadota; class Alphaproteobacteria; order Rhodobacterales; family Roseobacteraceae; genus Ruegeria; species Ruegeria sp. CF1. Next base: position 66,949 of record NZ_JBQFRN010000001.1, read on the forward strand.
ATATCGCCCCAATGGGAAGGCGGTGGGGGTGCGTGCCCTTCGGACTGTTCCAGCGCCGTCCGCATCTGCGCCACATCCAGTTCCATCAGGCGTGAGTTTCCGTTCGACCCGTTTCGTTCATACGTCACCCACCATGGGCGCAGGTAGCCTTCTTCAAACACATGAACCGTGATCCCGTGTGCTTTGGCAATCTCAACTGCTCGTGCATGCACGGGCCGGGTGTCGCCATAGAGCACGATATCGGTCACATCATAGTGGGTGAGCAATTCGCTTAAGGTCTCCGGCCAATCATCTGGCGCGCCGCGATATGGAATGTAACTGGATTTGTCGCCCCAGAAAGCCTGATCGCCCGCGTTGAAGCCGACCCGCCAGACCTGAGCACCCGCAGCCCGCAGCATCCGACCAAGCGCGTTAAAGAACGGACCATGCGGTCCCTGTAGAAACAGGAACACACGCTGGTCGGGGCAAGCGGTCAAGGGTGCCATGCAATCTGCTCGTCTAGTGGCCTTGTGGTGCGTTTGTATAAAATTATGCCTCTTTGTCGTTTTCACGGCAAGGCAGGGCTTGCCGGTAGAGCTGCGTGCCTTTACCTCGGCTATTGAAGCTAGGTTCAGAGGGTTAATGATATGTTCACAGGGATCGTCACCGATATTGGCACCGTTACCGAACTGGACCAGCAGGGAGACCTGCGGGCACGGATCAAGACAAGCTATGAAACGGCGGGCATTGATATTGGCGCTTCAATCGCAAGTGACGGCGTCTGCCTAACCGTCATCGCGTTAGGCGATGATTGGTATGATGTGCAGATCAGCGCTGAGACGGTTTCGAAAACCAATCTGGACAGTTGGCAGGTGGGCAAGCGCGTCAATCTGGAACGTGCCTTGAAAGTCGGGGATGAATTGGGAGGGCACATCGTCTCGGGCCACGTGGATGGCGTGGCAGAGGTGGTCTCTGTGATAGACGAGGGTGACAGCACGCGGGTGACATTGCGGGCGCCTGCCAATCTGGCCCGGTTTATCGCTCCGAAAGGGTCCGTCGCGCTGAACGGTACATCGCTGACGGTTAATGATGTGGACGGGTGTGACTTTGGTATCAACTTCATTCCTCACACCAAAGAGGTCACCACATGGGGTGACGTCTCGGTTGGTGATCGCGTGAACCTTGAGATCGATACTCTGGCCCGATACGTCGCGCGACTGGCCGAGATGTCCTGACTTTCAGGTGGAAGGTCCAAATTTGGCCGTCAGCCTCATGGACAGCCACCAGAAGCATGAAGCCAGCAGGATTGAGACATACCCGTCGATGGCGTAGTGCCAGGCGAGGTGAACCGAGCCTAGCAAGATGATGAAGGCAAACACCGACAGCGCCCAGCCGAGCCAACGCGAATAGGTGAAGCCGTAGAACGCCAGCAGCACGGTAGAGGCAACATGCATGCTGGGCATCGCCGAGATTCCGCCTGCTAGCCCATTATTCCGATAACCATCCAACAGCATTTCATGCACATTCAGCGCCCAGACCGGGCTGATTTCGTGTGATTTGCGTAACAGCTCCATCTGCGGAACGAAGTCAGAGCCAAGATTGAAGGGTTCGTAGTAAACGGGACCAACCGAGGCAAAGATGGTTGCAATCACATTGCCGCCTACAAACCAGCACAGTGCAAACGCTACCAGAAAAACGGTGCTGCGGTTCGGGTCACTGCGGTCCAGACAGGCGACGCAAACCGCGATGTAAATCATGGGAAACCAGATGTGATAGGCGCCATTCACCGCGGTGGTTACGATCGGGGATCCCAAAATGGGCCATAGCAAGGTCCACGGATCGACGCCGCCGTGCAGAAACCGGTCCCATTGCACAAATTGCTCATCCCAGAGCGTCGGGTTCACAGCATGTATTTCGTTCTTCAGGAAGGTATAGGTCAGGATAAGTGCGACGATGCTGAGAAAGCAGATAACCGCATCGGTCGCTTTTTCAACATCTGCCATCTTGGATCGCAGATCTTGCAACATCCATTGAATTGGCTTTTTGGGTCGCACGACGAACATGGCAACGCCAAGTCGCCAAAGTACGATATTTGCGAACATGAAACCAAGCAGACGAACTGAGATGACAATCAGGGAAGAGGTCGAAAAATCCCAATATGACCGTCCTACATAGATGCTAACGGCAATGGCATAGACCATCTGCAGTGCAATGAGTGATAGCAGCAGCCTGTTTCGCCGAAGGGCGCTTACACGCACGAAATTTGCAGCGGGCAGATCAGCGGTCTTAGACACTGGGCTCAAATTCTCGTCTAGCTAGGACATTATACAATGACTGGTGCCCAGGATATCAGGCGATCCAAGGGCCCAATTGGGGCAATTTGTGGACAAAGTTCACGCAACCGGCCTAAAGGTTCAACTATTGGCAACAATGCTCAGAAAAGGCCTAAGTCAAAACTGGCGCATAGGATTGGTAAACTGAGTTGGCACCAGATTTCATCGCTGGCCCTATAGCGCTGGGCATATCAATCTATCTCGCAGTGCTTACAGGCTGGTGTTTGCGTCCACTCTGGTCTATCCCGCCATTCAAACCCGTTGTGCGAAAGGCTGCCCTATGAGTTTTGAAACCCCCGGACCGGTAGAGGCCCAATTGCGCGAGGCGATCAGTCCGATTGAAGAGATCATCGAAGAGGCCCGTAAAGGCCGGATGTACATTCTTGTGGATCATGAGGACCGCGAGAATGAGGGTGATTTGGTGATCGCGGCTGAGTTCGCTGACGCAGAGGCGATCAATTTCATGGCGACCCATGGGCGCGGGTTGATCTGCCTGCCGATGACAGCGGAACGGATCGACAGTCTGGGCCTGCCGATGATGGCGGTGAACAACTCGTCGCGTCATGAGACAGCCTTCACCGTGTCGATAGAAGCCCGCGAGGGAGTTTCGACGGGAATATCGGCCGCTGATCGCGCGCTGACTGTGGCGACGGCAATCAATGAGCAGAACACAATGGCGCATATCGCGACACCTGGCCATATCTTCCCGCTGCGCGCAAAAAGGGGCGGGGTACTGGTGCGGGCGGGGCACACCGAGGCCGCCGTTGATATCTCGCGTCTGGCCGGGCTGAACCCCTCGGGCGTGATCTGCGAGATCATGAAGCCCGATGGCACAATGGCGCGCCTGCCTGATCTGGTCGCCTTCGCCAAAGAGCATGACATGAAGATCGGCACGATCAGTGATCTGATCGCCTATCGCTCGCGTAACGACAATCTGGTGGTTGAAACTTCGCGCGAGACAGTGAATTCCGAATACGGTGGCGAATGGGAGATGCGGATTTTCACCGACCAGACCCACGGTATCGAACACGTTGTCATGATCAAGGGCGACATCACAACGCCCGAGCCGGTCCTGACCCGGACCCACGCCCTGCATGAAGCGCCCGATATTCTGGGTCTCGGCCCGAAATCGTCACGAGAGCTGCCCCGCGCGATGGAAAAGATCGCCGAAGAGGGGCGCGGCGTCGTTTGCCTTTTCCGTCAGCCGCGAAATTCGCTGTATGCCGCAGACGACGAAGGCCCGCGCACGATCAAGCAAACCGGTCTGGGTGCGCAGATCCTGTCCAAGATGGGTATTCAGGAACTGGTGTTGCTGACAGACTCGCCTGAAACCGTGTATCTGGGGCTCGACGCGTTTGGACTGTCAATCGTCGGCACCCGCTCGATCCTCAAGGAAGACTGATAATGGCTGAAAAAGACAAACATGGCATTCTGCCGACTCCCAGCTTCGACAAGCCGGTGAAACTGCTGCTGGTGGTGGCTCCGTTCTACCGTGCCATCGCCGACAACATGGTCGCTGGTGCCAAGGCCGAGATCGAGGCCGCAGGCGGCACCTGCGACGTGGTCGAAGTGCCCGGTGCGCTGGAAATCCCGACCACAATCGCCATGGCCGACCGTCAGTGCAACTACGACGGCTATGTCGCGTTGGGCTGTGTCATTCGGGGCGAGACGACGCATTATGAAACCGTCTGCAACGACTCTAGCCGTGCAATCCAGTTGATGGGCCTGCAGGGCCTGCTGATCGGCAATGGCATCCTGACTGTCGAAAACGACGAACAGGCCGAGGTACGTGCAAACCCCGAAAAGATGAATAAAGGCGGTGGAGCGGCGGCTGCGGCCTTGCATCTGATCGCGCTCAGCCGTAAGTGGGGCTCTTCCAAAAAGGGCGTGGGCTTCAAGCCACCGTCCGAGTCCATCCTTGTGGCGGGCGACAGCAACGGACCCACGACAGCATGACCCAGACAGACGCGCCGAAACCGGCCAACCAGAAACGCCTTATGAAATCCGCCGCCCGGCTTTATGCCGTGCAGGCGCTGTTCCAGATGGAGCAGTCGGGCCAGACGACTGAACAGGTTGTGAATGAGTTTCTGGATCATCGGTTTGGCGCGGTCTACGAGGGGGATGAGATGCTGGATGGCGATATTAGTGTCTTCCGTAAGTTGGTGGATGACGCCGTGAACTATCAGGCCACCATCGACCAGATGACCGATCGTGCATTGGTCGCCAAATGGCCCATTGCGCGCATCGATCCGACCCTGCGCGCTGTGTTTCGCGCGGCCGGGGCTGAGTTGACCCAGAGCGACACGCCGCCAAAGGTCGTGATCACCGAATTCGTCGATGTCGCACGTGCGTTCTTCCCGGAAGGCAAAGAGCCCAAATTCGTGAACGCTGTGTTGGATCACATGGCGCGCGAAGCCCAGCCCGAGGCGTTCTGACGCCTTTACCGCGACCCTGCATGCGCTAGACTCACCATCATAGCGCAAGGAGGTTCGCCATGCCCAAACTGGTCCGTCTCTACATTACGCAAGTCGTCTGGGGCTTTGTGATCTCGGCCGTCTTTGTCGGGGTGCTGCTGGCGCTCAACGTGGCCAATCTACGGCATCTGATCACCAGTTCGGAAATTGGTCTGATCGCGTTGGCCATGATCTGGTTCATGAACGGGATCGTCTTTGCGGGTGTGCAGTTCGCCTATGCGATCATGAGCATGGCTGAGAAGCCGAACAAACCACGTGGTGGAACACCGATTGCTCATGGTTTGAAGCCTGCGCCGATCAAACAGGAAGTGCGCGCAGGGCGCTGATTTATTAGGTAAATATGTGGCGGGACCACCAGTCAACCGTGCGGTTTGATTCCCGAGGACCTGTATGTACAGGTGGGCGCCAGGTAATCAGGCCAGGACCTGAACAGAGCCAGCCCCCTCGGAATTGCTTAAGGCCACCAGAATGCTACCTGTCACAAGAAGGGCAGAACCCGCCACGGGCCTAAGTAGGGCCTGAAGCAGGTTCGCACAAGGGGTTAAGCATCAACAGTTTCGTGCAATGCGGTGCGCATCTTGCCGAAATGTTCATCCCATCCGTCATCCAGCGAAAGGATCAGGCCAAAGGCGTCAGCCCCTTGAGGTAAGCCCTCGTGCAGCAGTCCAAGGCGTGTACCGCCGGCGACGGGTTCCAGCGTCCACTTGACCACACTTTCGGCGCCGCCCATCGGTTTAATGGTGAATGTATATTCAAGATACTCTGGACGTCTCGCTTCACGCACTTCACCCCAAATCAGAAGGTCGCCACTGGTCGTCCCGAACATCTCAAGCTTTTGTCCAGCAGCAAGGGGACGTTCGGGTTTGTGAAACCACTCGGCCAGCCGGTCGGGATCAGTCAAATAGTCCCAAACGATTTCTGGTGTAGCGCGGAGAAAGATTGTTTTCTGCAAAACTGCGTCTGTCATTTCTTATTCCCTTCGATAGCTTTCTTCAGATTTGCGAGGCGATCATCCCAGAACCGGTCGAAGTAGCTGAGCCAGTCCAGAACCGGAGCCATTCCTTTGGGTTCAAGGCGATTGATGCGTTCGCGTCCACGAGCTTCGACGGTGATCAATCCTCCGTCGGACAAAACGGTCAGATGCTTTTTGACGGCCGCGCGAGTCATGTCGAAACGTTCGGTTAGTTGAGCGATCGTCATATCCTGCGCTGCCAGCATCTGAACGATGTCGCGGCGGGTCGGGTCCGCCAGAGCGCGAAATGCGTTTTGGGTCTGTGTATTCATCGGGCACCTCTTATTGGATACCATTTGGTTTCATATTATTGCGATACCAAATGGTACTATGTCAAGCTGCTTGATTTTTGTTCATGAATTGTTCACATTCTCGGAATGACACTAACTATGCAGCCTGGACAGAAGCTGGCCCGTGGTGTTTCGCGTCACTTGTTGACCCACGGCTATGTTTCGATTGAAGAATTTGTCCCCACCCGAGGGTTGCGTGTCGATGTGATGGGGCTGGGCCCCAAGGGTGAGATATGGGTGGTCGAGTGTAAATCCAGCCGCGCCGATTATCAGTCGGATTCCAAATGGCAGGGCTATCTTGACTGGTGTGACCGATTCTTTTGGGCGGTTGATACGGATTTCCCGACCGAGCTTCTGCCTGCGGAAACAGGCTTGATCATCGCTGATGCCTATGATGCCGAAATCATCCGTATGGGGCCAGAAAGCAAGCTAGCCCCGGCGCGGCGCAAAAAGATGGTTCAGAAATTCGCGATGGATTCTGCACGTCGGTTGCAGGCTTTGCGCGACCCCAGGGTTTAGCTTTTGATGGCGCGCGCGGCTTGGGCTGCGGCGCGGATTTCCTCGGCGATTTCTTCGGCCTCTTCGGGGTCGAAATCCATAGGAATCTCAATACCGGCACCTTCAATGAACAGCCGCACCATACCATGATCGGTGGGGCCGATCTGCAGGTTCGCTTCGATATCGCGTTCGGTATTGATGCTCATGTTCGCCTCCGGGAAATGCGCTTTGGTGCTAACGCGCGATGGGTTGAGAATCAAGCCGACTATGGGTTCAGATAGGGCATGGAGACGGCAACGCTCAGACCTTTCCGCGCCGAGGATGCGCCGTGGCTGGTAGAACAGCATGACGTGCTCTATTCCCGCGACGAGGGGTTTGATGACAGTTTCGGCCCGCTGGTTGCCCGCATTCTGACGGGATTCATCGCGGATCATGATCCAACTTGCGAACAAGGCTGGATCGCCGAGTGCGACGGGGATCGTTTGGGTAGTATTTTCTGTGTCAGGCTGGATGATCAAACCGCCAAGCTGCGGTTGTTTCTGCTGCTGCCCGAGGCTCGTGGACAGGGGCTGGGCAAGCGGCTACTGACCGCCTGCATGGGTTTCGCCCGCGACGCAGGATATCGCCAGATGGTGCTGTGGACCCATGAGAGTCACGCCGCCGCTTGCGGGCTGTATCGTGCGTTTGGGTGGGAGCTTGTCGACAGCAAGCCGGTGCATTCCTTCGGTGTCGATCTGGTCGAACAAAGCTGGCGAATTCAGCTTTAATTCCCTTGCAATCCCCGTACGTCTTCGCTAAATCGCCCCTCACAAGTGCCGCCTTAGCTCAGTTGGTTAGAGCGCTGGATTGTGGATCCAGAGGTCCCCTGTTCAAGCCAGGGAGGCGGTACCATCTCCCAAAACCCAAGAACGGTTTGCCGGTTGCAGGTCTTTCTGTATACCCGGTACTTGGCGAAAGCTGCGTTCCGATGACATGAGCAAGATATGCCGGATAAGAAACCTGTAGACATCCGTAGAAGTGCGAGACTGTCTGTTGCACCGATGATGGATTGGACCGACAAGAATTGCCGGTTTCTGCATCGTTTGCTGAGTTCTGAGACCTTGCTTTATACTGAAATGGTCACAGCGCCTGCTTTGGTGCGCGGCGGCGCACTGCATCTGCTGGACTTTAATCCTCAGGAGCACCCGGTTGCGTTGCAGCTAGGGGGTTCTGACCCGCAGGAATTGGCGCAGGCGGCCAAGCTGGGCGCGGAAGCCGGATATGACGAGATCAACTTGAATTGTGGGTGTCCGTCTGACCGTGTGCAATCAGGGACATTCGGTGCGGTATTGATGCGCGCACCAGAAAAGGTCGCGGAATGCGTTGCGGCGATGCGCGAGGCGGTGAAGCTCGAAGTCACGGTGAAATGCCGTATCGGTGTTGACGAACAGGAACCTTCAGAAGTGCTACCTGCATTCCTCGATCAAATTCGCAAGGCCGGATGCCAACGTGTCACGATCCATGCGCGCAAAGCTTGGTTGCAGGGGTTAAGTCCCAAGGAAAACAGAGATATCCCGCCACTGGATTATGATCTGGTGCATCGGATGAAGGCTGATTTTTCGGACATGCACATCTCGATCAATGGTGGCATTACGTCGCTTGCTCAGGCGCAACAGCATCTGGAGGCTGGGCTTGATGGTGTCATGATCGGTCGTGCCGCCTATCACCAACCGACAGATATTCTGGCGGCTGCGGACCCGTTGATCTTTGGAACGGGCAGCGTCGCGGATCCCATTGAAGTGGTGCAAAATATGCTGCCCTATGTCGAGGCGCATCTTGTCGACGGTGGTCGATTGCACCAGATCACGCGGCACATGCTGGGCCTGTTCGCGGGGCGTCCCGGTGCGCGGGGATGGCGGCGGATGCTCTCCGAAGGTGCTGTGCGCGAGAATGCCGGCCCAGAAGTGATCCTGCAGGCTCTGGACTCTGTCGCTGCGCTATCGCAGGTGGAACAGGTAGGCTAAGACGGCTTCGAGCCGCTATGGGGGAATGATGCCCGAGACGATGTTGCTGGCCCAGATGCTGGGCCTTTTGCTTGTGATCGGCGCTTTGGCCGGGGTATTGGCTGGACTTTTGGGCGTTGGCGGTGGAATCGTTCTGGTGCCCGCGTTTTTCTATGCGTTTCAGACACTTGGATATGGCGGGCCTCAGCTGATGCAGCTATGCCTCGCAACTTCGCTGGCGACGATCATTGTAACGTCGATCCGATCGGTTCTTAGCCATAACAAGAAAGGCGCGGTGGATTGGGGCATCCTGCGCGGCTGGGGGCCAGGCATAGCGGTGGGTGCGGTGATCGGTGTTCTGGTGGCTTCAGCTCTGAGGACAGAGTTTTTGCAGGCGCTGTTCGGCATGCTTGGCATGGTTATCGGCATCTATCTTGGATTGGGTAAATCCGAGTGGCGGTTGGGGGATGCGATGCCCAAAGGATTGCGCCGCACCGCGCTTTCCCCTTCGGTCGGGTTTCTGTCGGTACTGATGGGAATTGGCGGGGGCAGTTTCGGCGTTCCATTGATGAGCCTTTATAACACTCCGATCCACCGGGCGGTTGCGACCGCAGCGGGCTTTGGCGTGATCATCGCTGTACCGTCGGTGCTGGGTTTTTTATTTCTCAACATCGCTCCGGAGCATCGCCCGCCGCTGACCATTGGCGCGGTCAATCTGGTGGCTTTCGGTATCGTCGTTGCGATGACTATGATCACCGCCCCGTGGGGCGTTAAGCTGGCGCATGCGATGGATCCGAAGCCGCTCAGGCGGGTCTTCGCGGTATTCCTTACCCTGGTTGCTCTGAATATGCTGAGAAAGGCGTTGGGGTGGTAGCGTCGTTTTACGAGCTAGGTTGGGTAAAGTTTCCTTATGATGGAGCGTTGGCGGATTGGGTGGCGCACGCTCTTCCCACTGCGCGTGCGTCCGTCAGCGATCCGGCTCATGCAGCTTGGCACGATTGCGATGGCACGTGGTTCATTGGCGTTGATGCACTGGACAATGATGCGCAGGGCAGGGTCGCGGGTTCGCCTGCACTGGCGGGCGCGGCCATCGAACTGGCACACCAGCAGTTTGGATCGATTGATCTGCACAAAGGGCAGGTGTCGGTAATATATCCGGGCTACCCTCAACCCCGGCGTGGCGAAAGCGAGGCTGCGGCGCGGTATCGTGCGCGGCGAGATGCGGCGCATGTGGACGGGCTCAAGCCAGCTGGCCCTGATCGACGACGGCGGGTGGATGAACCTCATGCCTGGATATTGGGTATCCCACTTACCGAGGCCAGTGTGGACGCAGCACCAATGGTGCTGTGGGAGGGAAGCCACAAAATCCTCGGCGATGCTTTTCGGGCCGCGATGAAGAAGGTGCCGCGGCATGAATTGAGCGAGGCCGATATCACAGATGTCTATCAGGCTGCGCGTCGCGAAGTGTTCGAGACCTGTCCGCGCCTCGAGCTACCGGCGCGCCCGGGCGAAGCCTATCTGTTGCACCGCCACTGTCTGCATGGTGTTGCACCATGGGGTCCGAATGCCAGCGCTGGACCGGATGGACGGATGATCGCCTATTTCCGCCCTCAGTTGCCTGGTGGTGTAGCGCAATGGCTCGAATCCCCGTAACCTCCTGCCATTGTTTGGCTTTGGAGAGTTGGTTCGATGATTACGGTTCACACGAATGCAGATGGTGCCCTTATTGAGGTCGAGCTTTCGGGCGAGGTCACTAGCGCAGATTACGCGAGCACGCTTGTTCCCGCTATTGAGGCCGCATTGGAAGAGCACGACGCCATACGTCTGCTGGCGATCGTTGGGTCCGAGTTCAAGGGATATGATCTGGGTGCCGCATGGTCCGATACCAAGTTGGGGCTCAGCCATTGGCGCGGATTCGACCGGATTGGCGTTGTGGCGGACCAGGGATGGGTGCAAACAAGCGTCCGCCTGGCTGCCCCGATCCTGCCTTGCCCGGTGCACGTTTTTGGAATGGATGAGGTGGAGGAAGCGCGTCGCTGGATGCGCGAATCTCTCGGGGCGATCCACGTGACGGATCTGGGCGGACCTTGCGTGCAGATCCGCCTGATGGGCAAACTGGATTCACAGGAATACGGTCAGGCTCAAACCGATCTTGATGCGCTGTTGCGCGAACGTGACGGGTTTCGCCTGTTGATCGATCTGCGCGAGTTCGATGGTTGGCAGGGTCTGACTGCAATGGCAGCCCATTTCAGACTGGCGGCTGGTCATATTGGGATGCTGGATCGTGCAGCGATTGTCGGTGACAAGACATGGCAAAAAATGGCGCAACGCATGGCCAGCCATGTTCTGGGAACGCGGACCCAGTATTTCCCGGCGGAGGAATACGAGAATGCAATAACCTGGCTTGCGACTGGCTAAATGCTCTAAAAACGGTTCAGAAACAATGCCTTGTAATCATAGGCATTGTTCTTTTTTGCGTTGACGTTACGGAATGCAACTTTAAGTTAGCGCTATTATTGACTGGTTGGTCAAATAACTTAAAAAGTCCTTACCTGTCCCGGATTTAGAGGGAGAGGCAACAAGCTGTTTCGCGTCGCTGTGGGCCACCACTCACTCAAACACAGCTTCCGGACTCTTCCCCCCTCGGTGTTCGGAACGGTCCCGCAGTGGCGCGTCGTTTATTACATATTGGAAGAGCAATGATTTTTCGCTCAGTACTAAAACGCATTCTTTCGAAGGACACTCCCGAACAGGTTGAAAGCCACGAGTTGGAAGTTGAGTTGCGCCCGCGACCTGCCAAGACGACAACCCAGAACGAGCTGGTTAAACTGTTCGGTTCTGAATTGCGGGATCACGAATCTCTGAGTGATCTTAAGCCTACGCGGAGACCAAAATACTAGGCTTGCGGATCAGGACCCTTGCAGCCGGGCGGCACGGCCACCACGGCGCTTTGCCAGACGGGGTTTGCGTTCCGGCAGATCCTGCATGATTTCGGCCCGTTCGGTGCTGTCCATCTTTGACCAGCGCGTGATCTCGTCAATGGTGCGGTAGCAGCCGGTGCAGATACGTTCGGTCGGGTGAACGACGCAGATTTGGATGCAAGGGCTTTCGACCTCGTCCCGTTTCCAAACCATATTCGTCATGGGCGTTTTCCGATCCGTCAAAGAAAGCGCAGTCTGTCCAGCGCGCCTTGCAGAATATAGCCTGCTGCGACGTGATCAATAACCTGTCCGCGACGTTTTCGTGTCGTATCCGCCTCAAGCAGTGCTTTTTCTGCCGCAACGGTGCTTAGTCGTTCGTCCCAGAAACCGATGGGCAGATCGGTCAAACGGGTCATGTTTCGTGCGAAGGCGCGGGTTGACTGGCAGCGCGGCCCTTCGCTGCCATCCATGTTGCGCGGCAGTCCGAGGATAATGCCGCCGATCTCACGCTCGGTCACAATCTCGATCAAACGCGCGGAATCCAGTGTGAATTTCTTGCGTCGTACCGTCTCAAGCGGGGTGGCCACGCCGCGCATCCGGTCCGAGACGGAAACGCCGATGGTCTTTTCTCCCAGATCCAGCCCCATCAGGGCTGACATTGGGGGCAGGGATGCTGCGAAGTCTTCGAACGCGTCGTGGATCATTGAGCGATTCCGGCCTGCAGCGCGGCAGCGTCGATCATCTCCAACGCTTCGGCGTTACCCGCAAATACTTCCTTGGCTTCGTTCCTGATTTTGATGGCGCGTTGGCCTTCGCCCAGCACGCCCAAGGCGGCAATCAGGCGAGCCCACTCCTCGGGTGTCCCGCCCTCGGTCGCAAGGCGGTCCGAAAGGCCATCGACCATGCCGCGGATCATTTCTTGTCGTTCCTCTGGCGACATCTCGGCGGCAGCATTTACATCGTCCTGGCTGGGGCCGGATGCAGCAGAAAAGTCGGGTGTGTTAAACACGCCTGCGCGGAATGCCAATTCATCGATCTGTGACCGGATGGCATTCGCCCATGGCGCGCCGGCGGGGGCGTCATTCAGAGTTTCGACCCAAACGCGATAAGCCATATCAGGCCGCCCGGTCTGTGCCAGCATCTGCCCCCAATAATACCGGGCAGGACCCAAGCGCTGATTGCGCTCAAGCGCCTGTCGCAAGGCGGCTTCCGCTTCCGGTGAGACGTAGCCGCCAGCGGCCAAAATCATCATCTCTGCCTGATCCGAATAGGCCTGAGCCGACGCGTTGTCACCCGACAGTTCGATCACACGGGTTTGTGCCTCATACCCTGCTTTGAAGTTCCCAGCGTTGGTTTCATGCTGTGCCAGCAGGGTATGGCCTTGCAGATCATCGGGGCGTTCGGCCACAGTTTCGCGCAGCCGGTTCAGCAAAGTTGCATAGCTTTCGTCCAGCGGAGGCGTCTGGACCGGTGTGGCAATGCCCTCGGCCTCAGCCTGGCTGGGTCGATTTTCGCGCAGGTCTTCTGCCATTTCCAGACGAACTGAAAGGGGCATGTCAGGGAAACCGGCAGCACCCAACTGGCGATACATCGCCAACCCGCCACCAACCAGAACGGCGGCCATGGCGAGGAACGCAATTATGGTAACCAAGCGTGATGGCCCGGTGCCTTTGTCTTCATTGCGCATCTGCGCGTCTGCGGCCAGGATACGGCGCGAGATTTCCGTGCGTACACGCTCGGCATCAGCTTTCGCGATCACGCCGCGCGCCAAGTCTTTGTCAACGCCTGCTAGCTGTTCACGATAGACTCGCAGATCATAAGCAGCTGTCGGGCCGGTGCCGCGACGACCGCGAAGCATCGTGTAACCCAGAAAAATCGCGATCAGCAGCGCGATCAAGAAGATGAGAACCCAGAACGGCATGGTCCCTCCAAAATGGTTGCCCTGACTTAGACCTGTCGGCGCATGGAAAAAAGGGACAAATAGCCGCGAAGGGCGCTCATGTCGCAATAGTGCATTATTGCGGCGTTGCGCGGCAGGGTTAAAATGTACGGGCACGGCATACCTGCGCCCAATCATCGAAGACCGGACGGATTCGCACATGAAACACTACTCAGCCTTTGCTGTAGCGCGCGAAGCGCTGCGCTATCACACCGGATGGGAGCGCGCATGGCGTTCGCCGGAGCCTAAGAAGCGCTATGACGTCATTATCGTCGGGGCCGGCGGTCACGGCCTGGCAACAGCCTACTATCTTGGCAAGAACTACGGCATCCAGAACGTTGCCGTAATAGAAAAAGGCTGGTTGGGCGGTGGCAACACCGGTCGGAACACGACCATCATCCGATCGAACTATCTGCAGGATCCGTCAGCGGCGATTTACGAAAAGGCGCGCGGTCTCTACGAAGATCTGAGCCAGGAGCTGAACTATAACATCATGTTCAGCCCGCGTGGCGTAATCATGCTGGCGCAGACCCAGCACGAGATTCGCGGCTATCAGCGTACTGCGCATGCGAATGCGCTGCAGGGTGTTCAGACCGAATGGATTGGGCCCGAGCGTGTGAAAGAACTGGTGCCGATCATTAATCTGGAAGGTCCGCGCTATCCGGTTCTGGGCGGGCTTTGGCAGGAACGTGGTGGGACCGCGCGCCATGATGCGGTGGCATGGGGCTATGCCCGCGCGTGCTCGGCCATGGGTATGGACATCATCCAGAAATGCGAAGTCACCGGCGTCCGGTCCGAAAACGGTCGTGTTGTCGGGGTCGATACCACAAAAGGGGCAATCGATTGTGACAAGCTGGGGATCGTGGTTGCGGGGCATTCCGGCCAGTTGGCTGAGATGTCGGGTTTCCGATTGCCACTGGAAGCCGTCGCGCTGCAGGCGCTGGTATCCGAGCCGATCAAACCCTGCATGGATGTCGTTGTGATGGCGAACACCGTACACGGCTACATGTCTCAGTCCGACAAGGGCGAGATGGTGATTGGTGGTGGCACGGACGGGTTCAACAACTATACCCAGCGCGGCAGCTTCCATCATATCGAGGAAACGGTACGCGCATTGGTCGAAACTTTCCCGATGATCTCGCGCCTGAAAATGCTGCGCCAGTGGGGCGGTATTGTGGATATGACCGGCGACCGTTCACCCATCCTGTCGAAAACACCGCTTAATGGCTGCTTTATCAACGCAGGCTGGGGCACCGGCGGCTTCAAGGCCATTCCGGGATCGGGCTGGGGCATGGCACAGCTGATGGCCACGGGGCATTCACCACTGACCGAAGCCTTCTCGCTGGATCGTTTCAAAGAAGGCCGCTTCATCGACGAAAGCGTCGCGGCCGGGGTGGCGCACTGATGAAGATTTTTCGTCGAAAAATCTCGCACGCCCGTCACGCAGAATTTGCAGGCAGATACGTCTCGCCTGCTGCCAAGAGGATGATCACATGCTGATCTTGAAATGCCCCTATTGCGGCGTCGAAGCCGAAGAAACTGAACTGGCTGCAGGTGGCGAGGCGCATTTGAAGCGTTATGGCCCGGGCTCGTCAGATGATGAGTTCCACGACTACCTGTTCATGCGCGAAAACCCCAAGGGCGTTCATTTTGAACGCTGGCGCCATGCCAATGGGTGCGGCAAGTGGTTCCACGCCGCGCGCTGTACGAACACGCTTGAGGTCTTTGGCACCTATCCGGCGCAGACAACCGAGCCGCCCCAAGAGATCAAGGACGCCATCACCGCCAAGCGTCCCGGCTGGACGTGGAGAGAGTACAAATGATCTGTACAGCCATCCAAAATACCGCCTGCGAAAGGTCCGCATCATGAGCACCCGTCTCGCAAAACATGGCCGTTTGATAGATCGGTCGAAAAAGGTCAACTTCACCTTCAACGGCACCTCGATGCAGGGCTACGAGGGCGATACGCTCGCGTCTGCCTTGCTGGCAAATGATCAGATGATGATGGGCAGGTCGTTCAAGTATCACCGCCCGCGCGGCGTGGTCGCGAGTGGCGCGGAAGAGCCAAACGCTCTGGTCGGTCTGGGTGAGGGCAACTGGTTCGAGCCGAACCAGCGCGCCACCACGACAGAGCTGTTCAATGGTCTGACATCCGCATCACAGAACCACTGGCCGAACCTCGAGTTCGACATCGGTGCGATCAACACGCATCTGTCTCGGTTTCTGCCCGCCGGTTTCTATTACAAGATGTTCATCCATCCGAAACCGTTCTGGAAACATGTTTACGAGCCGTTTATTCGCCAGTCGGCGGGTTTGGGCAAAGCGCCCGACAAGGACAACCGTGACGCGGACACATACGAGCACTTTTACGCCTTCACCGATGTCTTGGTGATTGGCGGTGGCGTTGCAGGTCTGCAGGCCGCCAAAACGGCAGCCCAGTCCGGTGCCAAGGTAATGTTGATTGAACAAACCGCACATTGGGGCGGTCGCGCTCCGGTTGATGGCGGTACCATCAATGGTGAGCCTGTGGATAAGTTCGTGGAACAATTGGTTTCCGAACTCGAAACAATGGACAACGTCACCATGCGCAATCGCTGCATGGGCGCTGGTGTCTATGACCACGGTTATGTGCTGGGTTATGAGCGCCTGACAGACCACAAGCCGGGTGTTCAGGGCCCGCGTCACCGCCTGTGGCGCATTCGTGCGAAACAGGTCGTGACCGCGACCGGTGCGATTGAGCGTCCGTTGTCGTTCGCAGGCAATGATGTGCCTGGTGTCATGCTGGCCTCGGCCATGCGCGACTATGTGGTCAACTGGGGTGTGACGCCGGGTGAGCGTGTGATTGTCGCCACCAACAATGATGACGCCTACCGGACTGCAATTACCTTGAAGCAGGCCGGTGTCGATGTCCTGCGCGTGGTTGATGCGCGCGACACCGCCGGACCTCTGGCCGAAGAGGCGCGTCAGCTGGGTATCCGCGTCGATCCGGGCAAGGCGATCGCAAAGGTCAAAGGCGGCAAGCGGGTCAAGAAAGTTGCGATCTGCAATCAAGAGGGTATCGGAGGCGCCCGGGAAGAGGTCGAATGCGATGCGATTGCCATGTCAGGTGGCTGGTCTCCGGTCGTGCATATGTGGTCGCATTGCGGCGGCAAGCTGATCTGGGACGAGGCGAACGCGCATTTCCGCCCCGATCCTTCGCGTCCTCCGCTGGGGGCCGACGGTGCAGGTTTTGTTCTGGCGGCAGGGGCTTCGAACGGCCCGCTGGCCCTGGGAGATGTCCTGAAGGATGCAGATACTGCCGGCAAAGCGGCAGCGAAGGCGGTCGGGTTCGCCGCGAAGCGCACCAAAGCGCCAGTTGGTGAGACTACGGCCGAGGCCCCAATGGCCGCTGTCTGGCTGATGCCTTCTAATGCCGAGATTGATCTGCGCATGAAATCGTGGCTGGACTTCCAGAACGACGTCAAGGTCTCGGACGTGCAACTGGCTGCGCGCGAGGGCTATGAAAGTGTCGAGCATACCAAGCGTTACACCACGCTGGGCATGGCAACGGATCAGGGTAAGTTGAGTAATATCAATGGTTTGGCGATCCTTGCTGACGCGCTGGATTCAGAGATCCCGAAGGTCGGTACCACCACCTTCCGCCCGCCTTATACTCCAATCTCGATGGCTTCGATTGGTGGTGAAGCGCGTGGTGAGGTGTTCCAGCCGATCCGTCAAACGCCGATGCACAACTGGCACGATAAAAACGGAGCCGATTGGGAGCCGGTCGGCCATTGGCGCCGAACCTATGCCTATGTCCGACCCGGCGAATCCGTGCATGATGCGGTGAATCGCGAGGTTAAAAACACCCGCGATAACCTCGGGCTGTTGGACGCTTCGACGCTCGGCAAGCTGATCGTCAAAGGCCCCGACGCAGGCAAGTTCCTGGACATGATGTACACCAACATGATGTCCACGCTGAAGGTCGGCAAATGCCGCTATGGCCTGATGTGTTCCGAGAATGGCTTCCTGATCGACGACGGCGTTGTTGCCCGCATCGATGAGGACACGTGGCTGTGCCACACCACCACCGGCGGGGCCGAGCGTATCCATGGCCACATGGAAGAATGGCTGCAGACCGAGTGGTGGGACTGGAAAGTCTACGTCGCGAACGTCACCGAGCAATATGCGCAGGTCGCCGTGGTAGGTCCGAACGCCCGCAAGGTACTTGAGAAGCTGGGCGGCATGGATCTGTCGAAAGAGGCGCTGCCCTTCATGGAATGGCGCGATGGCAAGATCGGCGCATTCGACGCGCGGGCCTACCGTATCTCGTTCTCGGGTGAGCTGTCCTATGAGATCGCGGTCCCTGCAAGCCAAGGTCAGGCGTTCTGGGACGCTCTGATCGAGGCAGGGCAGGAGTTCGGGGTGATGCCTTACGGCACCGAATGTCTGCACATTCTGCGTGCCGAGAAGGGCTTTATCATGATCGGCGATGAGACCGACGGCACCGTGATCCCACAGGATTTGGGGCTGCACTGGGCGTTGTCCAAAAAGAAAGAGGACTACCTTGGAAAACGCGCCCATTCGCGGACCCATATGGCTGATCCGGACCGCTGGAAACTGGTCGGTCTTGAGACTGTGGATGGTTCGGTTCTGCCGGACGGTGCCTATGCGGTGGGCGAAGGCGTCAATGCCAACGGTCAGCGCAACATGATCGGGCGCGTGACCTCGACATACTACTCGGCCAATCTGGGCAAAGGCATCGCCATGGGTCTGATCAAACACGGCCCCGACCGGATGGGCGAAGTGGTCGAGTTCCCGGGCACTGACGGCAAAACCTACAAGGCCAAGATCGTGGACCCGATCTTCTATGACAAGGACGGGGAGAAGCAGAATGTCTGAACCCATCAGCGCACTGAACCACGCCTCATATGATGGCATCGCCAAGATCGAGGAATGTGGCCTGCAGGGCATGATCACACTGCGCGGTGATCTGTCGGATAAGGTACTGGCTAAGGCTGTCAAAGACGCCACCGGGCAGAAAGTGCCCGGTCAGCGTGAAGCGTTTGTGAATGGCGACACCGGTGTTTGCTGGATGTCCACCGACGAATTGCTGGTGCTTGTGCCTTATGCCGAGGTCGAGGCCAAACTGGCCGCGATGACCAACGCGCTAAGCGGTACGCACGCGCTGGCGGTCAACGTCTCCGACGCGCGGGCCGTATTCCGCGTTTCGGGCGCGAACGCGCGCGAGGTATTGGGCAAGCTGGCTCCGGTTGAGCTGTCGGCCGAGGCATTCCAACCCGGCCAGATCCGCCGTTCGCGTTTGGCGCAGGTGGCAGGTGCCTTCTGGATGGACGACGCTGAGACTTTCCGCATCGTCTGCTTCCGCTCTGCGGCGGACTATGCGTTCAAATTGCTGAAGGTTGCGGCGCAGCCCGGCAGCGAGGTCGGGGTTTATTAAGCCCTGATCGCTTGATGATATGCGGGTGAGGGGGCTTTGCCCCCTCGGCCTGCGGCCTCACTCCCAGGATATTTCTGTTTAGATGAAGGTCGGATCTCTGGTTGGGGTCTCAGGGGGTCGTGCTGAACAGGAATGTCGGGAACTGAGTGAGTGCACGCTGGCCCGTGAGGGCTGACTTGCCGGTTTCGCGTGTGTGTGGGTCGTGGCATTGGCGATAGAAAGCCAGGTCTTCTGATAGTTTTTTCATGGCCGCGCTGCGGTTGTCTGCGCTCAGATAAGGTGCGTGCGTTGAGAGAAACAGCGCAGGGTTATCTTTTTCTAACCAAGGCAGCATAGAAGGCAGGACCGAAAATTCAGCGCCTTCGATATCCATTTTGACCAAAGAAACATCAGTCAGGTCGACGGATTCAGAAAATTGATCCCAACCGATGGTAAGTGCGTCGGTGCCATGGCTTCCTTCGTGGAGCAATGATGACGTTGAATCGCCTGCCTCTCCGTGCGCTGAAGCCATTCGTGTCACTCCAAACCCATCTGACAAGGCGATGCTGAAGGCTGATACGTTTCGGATGTCGTTCAGCTCTAGGTTCCAGACCAGATGGCGGTAAGCCACTGGGTCAGGCTCAAAACACCACACATGGCGAGCGCGGCGCGCGGCATAGAGGACCGTGGGGCCGATCCATGCACCGATATCAAGATAGTCCTGTTCGGGCGACAGATATTGGTCCAGCACCGAAAATGTCTCGGGTTCCCACTCCCCGGCTGATACCTTGCGCCAGAATTTCGAGTGGTAGGGGTCCAGGCGAAAGGGTTCACCGTTCAAGTTGCCCGCATAGTATCCGCGGGCGCGATAGAACATTTTGTGCGCCTGTGTCAGCATCGCGGACCTCCGGGTTTTTGTGTTGCGGCCCTTGACCTGCGGCGGCTGTCAAAGCATTTAACCTTTGGAACCGCAACATTCATTTTCAACAGGGGGCCGAGATGGCTTTTGAACTTCCTGATCTTCCTTATGCACATGACGCGCTGGCAGCCAAGGGTATGTCCGCGGAAACGCTGGAATATCACCATGACCTGCACCACAAGGCCTATGTCGACAACGGCAACAAGCTGATCGCCGGCACCGAGTGGGACGGCAAGTCACTGGAAGAGATCATCGCTGGCACATACGACGCAAATGCTGTCGCGCAGAACGGTATCTTCAACAACATCAGCCAGCTGTGGAACCACAACCAGTTCTGGGAGATGATGGGCCCCGGTGGCAACGCGATGCCCGGTGAGCTGGAGAAGGCTCTGACCGAGAGCTTTGGTTCGGTTGACGAATTCAAGTCGCAGTTCAGCGCTGCCGGTGCCGGTCAGTTTGGTTCCGGCTGGGCGTGGCTGGTCAAGAATGCCGACGGTTCGTTGGCAGTGACGAAAACTGAAAACGGCGTGAACCCGCTGTGCTTCGGTCAAACCGCACTGCTTGGTTGTGATGTGTGGGAGCACTCGTATTACATCGATTTCCGCAACAAGCGTCCGGCCTACCTGTCGAACTTCCTCGACAACCTGGTGAACTGGGAAAACGTTGCCTCGCGGATGTGATTTCCACTTGGTAGAACTTAATGAATGGCCCGCTGGCAGTGATGCTGGCGGGCTTTTTGTTATGAATTGATGGGTGGCCGGTAAAAACCTGCCGGTACGTCAACTTTCATTATCCCACCTATTGTGCACGGCCTTTCAGCACCTACGTAAAGTAGGCGGAGGGAGAGTACCGCCAATCAACCATAAACCTATCAAAATGCGAGCGAAACACCAACGCCGCATCGTTAAACAGGTGTGTCTAAGGGACAGGCGAAGGCCAACCTAAGCGATACAGGAGATCACGAATGGCTGCACTTGAACAGGGAACATGGGTTATCATCGCCGATGGGGAAAAAGCGCTGGTGATGGAGAATATCACGGACGCACAGGACCCCAACTTGGTCGTCGTGTCGGTCGAAGAACAGGACGCAGCACCGACAAAGCCAAGTGACAGGGCAGGGCGGCGACCCGATACGGGACCGAACCAGAAATCTGCAGTTGAAGAGGAGACATGGAAGTCCCACGCAAAATCTCTGTTCGTTCAGGATGTGGCGAACCTTCTGAATCGCAAGGGGCTGAAAGGGGCCTATAAACGATTGGTGTTGGTTGCCAGTCCGCATGTTCTGGGCCTGTTGCGCCGTCGGCTGCACAGTGAAGTGTTGGCAAAGGTGGTGGCCGAGGTTGACAAAACACTCACAAACCACCCTTTGCACAAGGTCGAACGGATACTGAAGACCCGATTGGCAAAACCTGCCTAAACGAATGCCGACAATCGGGCGGCTTGCGCCGCCCGATTGCCAGTTTTTTAGTTCAGTAATTTGCGAAGCGCGGACATGGTCGCATCCGGTGTGTCGACCCAGGTGATGAATTCTGCCAGAGAACCATCTGCAAACCCCTGACCGATCAGTTGATCCAGCAGCGTGTGCAGCGTGTCCCAGTACCCGTCAACATTCATCACCAGAATGGGTTTGTCATGAAGCCCCAGTTGCCGCCATGTCAGTGCTTCGAAAAGTTCGTCCAATGATCCGGGGCCGCCGGGCAGGACAACTACGGCATCCGCGTTCATGATCATCACTTTTTTACGCTCGTGCATCGTCTCGGTCACGATGAACCGGGTAAGGTCGGTCTTGCCGACCTCGCGCTGAAGCAAGTGCACCGGGATCACCCCAAATGTATCGCCGCCGGACGATTGCGCTGCACGCGCGACCTCGCCCATAAGACCCACATCTCCGGCCCCGTAGACCAGCCGCCAGCCTTCGTTGGCCAACAAAGTTCCAAAGCTGTGGGCAGCGGCGGAGTAGGCAGGATTCATACCATTGCGTGACCCGCAATACACACAGACGGATTTCTGGGACATAGGTAGGGCTTTCTGCTCTTGTGTTAGGGGTTTTGACCCCTGATAGCGGGATTGATAGGTTGGCTCAACCGCTCCATGAAATGCGCGCCAAACTGAGCATTTCCTGGGCGGAGTGAAAGGAAAAGAATGAACGCCAAATCGGGAAGCGGAGGTTCTGGTACCTTCATATGGGGGCTGGTTGCCGGGATCGTTGTGGTGCTCGTTGCGGGCGGGTTGTACCTGTCCGGTCTGTTCGGCGGGCCGGAACAGCAGGCTGAGCAGGAAGCGACCGAAACATCCGAGCCGATTGCGGAGGTCGCCGAGCCGGAAACCCAGCCAGCGGAGGCGCAGCCCGAAAGCCAGGCGGCGGAAGCCGGCGAATCTGTTGCTGAAGACACACCGCCCGAGATTTCCGATCAAACTCCGGATAGCGAAGAAGCGGATGTTCCGGTTGTGGCCGCGCCGGTTCTGGATCAGATATTCGTTGAGTCCGATGGAAACGCGGTACTGTCCGGCAATGCCGAACCGGGGTCCGAGGTCAGTGTTCTGCTGGACGGTGAGACCGTTCACAGCTTTACCGTCGATGACAGCGGCCAGTTCGCCGAATTTGTATCGATCCCGTTTGCAGACGACGCTCGCGGGCTTGTTCTTGAGACCCGGAAAGGCGAAGACACCAGCCGTTCAGATGATTATCTGATCGCGGCGCTGCCTGAACCGGTCCTGCCGACCGTGTCAGAGCCCGCTGCCGATGAGCCGGTCGAAGAGGTTGCCGAGGCACAGACGACGGATACGGAAACAACCGATCAGCAAGCAGCCAACCAAGCTGAAACCGAAGAGAATGAACCAGAAGTTGCAGGTGCCGCAACGCCACCTGTGAATGAGACCGCGCCCGCGACTGAAACTCAGCCGGAATCAGGCGACGCGCCTGACCAGCAGGTTGCGATCCTGCGCTCGGGCGAAGAAGGGGTTGAACTTTTGCAAGCACCCACTGTTCAGGATACGCCGCCAGAGCAGATTGCCCTGGACACGATTGGCTATTCGGACGCGGGTGATGTGGAATTGACCGGGCGGGCACAGGATGGATCGGCCGTACGCTTGTATCTGGACAACCAGCTTGTGGCCGACATTGCACCAGCGACTGACGGGCAATGGCGCGGCGAGGTCGAGGGCATTGACCCCGGAGTTTACACTCTGAGGGTGGATGAGGTTGCCCCAGATGGCACTGTGGTCAGCAGGCTTGAGACGCCGTTCAAACGCGAACCCGTCGAGGTCCTGCGCGCGACCGAAACCACCAATCCGGGTGAGGCCTCAACCGACGCTCCGGCGATCCGCTCGGTCACGGTTCAAAAGGGTGATACGCTTTGGGCGATCTCGCGCGACCGGTTTGGTGACGGTGTGCTGTATGTCAAACTTTTCGAGGCTAACAAAGATTCGATCCGTGATCCTGACCTGATCTATCCAGGGCAGATTTTCACCATTCCTGAATAAACATGACCACTGGCCCAACTGGGCCAGGGCAATTCTCTGACCGCAGTTAAGGTACGTGATGAGACAACCATCCGCGATCAAAACCGATACGGACGAGCATCGTTCGGGCTGGCGAACCATCCGCAAGGTTTCGCCCTACCTTTGGCCCGAGGACGAGCCATGGGTGAAACGGCGTGTCATTTTGGCGATGGCGATGCTGGTGCTGGCCAAGCTCATCGCTGTGTATACTCCAATCTTGTACAAAGGTGCCGTGGATGGTTTGGCGGGCGAAGGTGTGCCGCCGCTTGCGTTGGGTGCGATCGGATTGACCGTTGCCTATGGTGTGGCCCGCATGATGACTGTTGGCTTTCAGCAATTGCGGGATGCGTTCTTTGCACCGGTTGGGCAACGCGCGCTGCGAGCGCTGGCGCTTGAGACGTTCCAGCACATTCACCAGCTCTCGATGCGCTATCACGTGACCCGGCGCACGGGTGGTCTCAGCCGGATAATCGAGCGGGGCGTGAAAGGCGTAGAGTTTCTGTTGCGGTTTCTGCTGTTTTCAATCGGGCCGCTGATCCTGGAATTGCTTCTGGTGTCGATCATCCTGCTATGGTTATTCGACGTCTGGTATCTGGTCGTCGTTGCGGTGACGATTGCGCTTTACATATGGTTCACCTTTGCGGTGACCGAGTGGCGCGTGAAGCTGCGGCGCGAGATGAACGATCAGGATACCGAGGCCAACCAGCGCGCCATCGACAGCCTGCTGAACTTCGAAACAGTCAAGTATTTCAATGCCGAAACCCGCGAAGCCGAACGGTATGATGTTTCGATGAAAGGTTACGCGAAGGCCGCGCTGAAGACGGCCTATTCGCTGGCATTCCTGAATTTTGGTCAGTCGTTCCTGATCACATGTGGCCTGATTGGCGTGATGGTTCTGGCTGCAATGGGCGTGCAGAAGGGGGCGCTGACCGTCGGCGATTTCGTGATGGTTAATGCTTACATGATCCAGATAACCGTACCGCTGAATTTTCTTGGCACGGTGTACCGCGAAATTCGTCAATCACTTGTGGATATGGGGCAGATGTTTGATCTGTTGGAACAGCCAGCAGAAGTGATGGACAAACCCTGCGCCCCGAACCTGAAGGTAAATGGTGGGGAGGTCACGCTTGAAGATGTCCGCTTTGGATACGAGCCTGATCGCGAAATCCTCAAGGGCGTTTCCTTGGCCGTACCAGCCGGTCAGACCGTTGCGATTGTCGGCGCCACCGGGTCTGGGAAATCCACAATCGGACGGCTGCTGTTTCGGTTTTACGATGTCACCGGCGGGTCGCTGAAAATCGACGGGCAGGATGTGCGCGATGTTAGCCAGTCAAGCCTGCATGCCTCGATCGGTGTCGTTCCGCAGGATACGGTCCTGTTCAATGACACGATTCGATACAATATCGCTTATGGACGCGAAGGCGCGACCCAGCAGGATGTAGAGACCGCCGCTAAATCCGCGCAGATTCATGATTTCATCGTCAGCCTTCCAGAAGGATACGATACCAAGGTCGGTGAACGGGGCTTGAAGCTGTCGGGTGGTGAGAAACAACGTGTCGGTATCGCGCGAACCTTGCTGAAGAACCCGCCGATCCTGTTGCTGGACGAGGCGACCTCGGCTTTGGACACGGATACCGAGCAAGACATCAAAGATGCTTTGGCCCGGGCGGGTGAGGGGCGGACGGTGATCACCATTGCACACCGCCTTAGCACCATTGCAGAGGCCGATCGGATCGTCGTTCTGGAACGTGGTGAGATCATCGAGCAGGGCACGCATGATGAGCTGCTCAGCCGCGAAGGGCGATATGCCCAGCTATGGAACCGTCAACAGGCCGACAGCGAAGCGGCCTAGGCCCGACAGCCTTGACTGCCAATGTTTGTGCGGATCGGTTTGAAAAGAAAATCGGCTGCTGTGGTACGGTTTCCGTTTGACGCGGACCCGCCACCGCGACACTTTGCAGACCGAAACACAGACAAGGAAAAACTTCATGAAAATGCGAGCAGCAGCAGCGTTGACTGCAACACTGTTGATGGCCACTTCGGCGGCAGCCGAGGATCTGGAATTCTTGATTATCAACGAAACCAGCTATGACCTGGTTGAGTTCAACGTGTCTCCGGCCTCGTCCGGTAGCTGGGAAGGCAACCTGCTTGAGAGTGGTTATCTGGGCGCGGATTACGAAGTAGACGTCCTTATTGCGGACGGGCTGACCACCTGTGTCTATGACATCCGTGGTATTTTCAGCGACGGAGAATCGATTGAAGATTATGGTCTGAACCTGTGCGATCTGGGCGAATACGCGTTCGTCGAGTAACGGCCATGCCAGAAACGAAAAGGCGAGCCCGAAGGCTCGCCTTTTTTTATTCCGCCGCCTTCAACGGTGTTGTTGGAGGATGATCAGGGCGGTCGTCCTGAGCGCTCTGATCAGGGGCAGCTTTGTCCTGTTCATCGGTCCAGATCATTTCGGCTGCTTGCACATCTCTCGCGCTTTGGCCGATTGCCATGTCCTGCGCGATTTGGCTGGATCGGCCCGCCGTGGCGCGTGCCAGCGCCTTACCCAGCCATACCGCGTAAGTTGTGACCCACACCCGTAGCGCCAGGAATGAAGGCGTGACGATCAGCGTCAACACCGTGGCGGTACCCAAGCCAAAGACCACCGCCGTGGCCAGCTGTTTCCACCACAGTGCCGTGGGGCTGTCGATCGAATACCCTCCGCCGATGAAATCCAGCGACAGGCCGAACATCATCGGGGTCAGACCCGCCATTGTTGTCAGCGTAGTCAGCAGAACCGGACGGATGCGCGCCTCAGCCGTGCGGACAATTGCATCAATGCGAGACATGTAGCCGCTATATTCCTGATAGGTGTCGATCAGAACAATGTTGTTGTTCACCACGATACCGGCCAACGCCACGATCCCGGTCCCGGTCATGATGATTGAGAACGGTTGTTGCATTACCATCATGCCCAGCAACACGCCGGTCGTAGACAGAACCACGGCCAGCAGCACCAGCACCGAATTGTAGAACGAGTTGAACTGCGCCAGCAGGATCACAAACATCAGACCCAGTGCTGCCAGGAATGCGCTGGACAGGAACGCCTGGCTTTCAGCCTGATCCTCCTGATCGCCGGTCCATTCCCAAGTGATGGTGCGACCAAAAGGATCGGTTTCCAGCCACTCGGTCAGCACGGCAATTCGTTCGTTCGGATTGATCAGGGCAAACCGAGCGTCACCGCTTTCGATGGCGGACCGCACTTCACCCACGTTCTCGGCACCCGTTAGTTGAACGAGTTCGAACTCTGCCCCGTCCGCGCTGGTAATCGTGCTGCCAGTTGGTGTGGCACCTTCACCAATCGCGCGCACGGTTGCCAAACGCAGCTCTGCACCGTCAGGACCGGTGGTCACGATCTTGCTCAGCCCAGGCTCGACATCCGCTTTAACGTCATAGTAGCGCTGTTGATCCGCGCGATTGATCTCGGCGAGCTTAGCCACGGGTTTGCGGGTGACGAAGTTCGACAGGGGGACCAACCCGTCCGGTGTGCGAACTTTCAGCGTATCCAGCGTTGACAGGACGCGATCCTGATCAGGTAGGCGGACGCGGATTTCTACCTCTTCATCGGTTGAATCCGGTCGCATTTCACCCAGCAAGATGCCACGCGTCACAAGCTGTACCATCGCGCCAACGGTTGCGACGTCCGCGCCGAATCGACCCGCCTTGGCCACGTCCACGTCGATCTGCCAGTCGATGCCGGGCAGGGGCAGGGTGTCCTCGATCTTGATCAAGCCGGGTGTGGTGTCAAAGGCTTCTCGTGCTGTGACGGTCGCGGCCGTCAGATCCTCCCAGCTATCGCCTTTTATGCGCAGATGAACGGGCTTGGCGGAAGCGGGACCTTGTTCCAGCGCCTGAAGATCAACGATAAAGCCAGGAAGGGTTGCCAGCTCTGCGGTTAGTTCGTCCAGAACAAAATTGCCGTCATATTCCGCCGCGACTTCTTCCTTTGCAAAGCCAAGTAGACCTGCAATCGGTCCCCAGAACCAACCGGTAATCTGTTCAGAGCTGATTGGGCGATCTTCCCAAGGAATGAGCTCGAACTGGACGCGACCAATTGTGTCGGCGGGGGCTTCTGCACCGCCATTGTTCTGATTGAGCCCGCCTTCGCCCGCAAAGGCAAATACGTTGATCACCGCCGGGTGTTCGCTGATCACGCGCTCGGCCTCAAGAACCATTTCGTCCTTTTCAGCCAGAGACAGGTTGCCGCGTGCCCGGACATAGGCCGTGGCCTGTTCCGGTTCGCTTTCCACGAAGAATTCAACACCGCGAGAGTTTTGCGGGAATATGATGAATGCGACCCAGAACACCGCCGCAAAGACGACTGCGATGGACACCACCGGCATGACCGGATTGCCGACCAAGAACTTGATCACATAACCGAAGGGCGTGTGCTCTTTAGCGGTATGAACATGTTCATCCGGGGCGCGTTCGATCTTGGCAGCACTCAGCGTGACCGACCCAGCAAAGGCGCCGAACAGAAACAGCAGCACGCCAGCAATTGAACCGCCGGGCAGCAGATAGTTGGGGTTCAAAACCTGCATCGCGCCGAGGAAGATCATATATAGTGAAGGCGGTACCAGAAGCACTCGCAGCCACCAAGGCGTGCGGGCTCGCAGCCAGTTCGAGCTGCGCTCGAAACTGCGGCTCATACGGCCCGAGACACCGCCCACGACCGGCAGGTAGATCAGTGCCACAATCAGCGAGGCCGACAGAACGAAGATCAGCGTGATGGGCAGCATCTTCATGAACTCGCCGGGGATACCGGGCCAGAACAACATCGGAAGAAATGCACACAGTGTAGTGGCCGTCGATGAAACAATCGGCCAGAACATCCGTTGCGCCGCCTCGACATAGGCGTGCATCGGACCAACGCCTTCTTTAATGCGCTTGTCGGCATATTCCACAACAACGATGGCGCCATCGACCAGCATGCCCACGGCAAGGATCAGGCCAAACATCACCATATTCGAGATGGTGACCCCGATCATCGCGAGGAAGGCGAAGCACAACAGAAACGAGGTTGGAATGGCAAAACCCACCAACAACGCGGCGCGTGTTCCCAACGAAGCCAGCACCACGATCATCACGAGCGCGACGGCGGTCAGAACCGATCCTTCAAGCTGGCGCACCATTGAATCGACGATGCGGCTTTGGTCGTTCGAGGTGCCCACATCAACAGCGGCCTGCAGCTCGGCTGGCCACTTGATCTGTTCTTCGGCGACAGTGGCTTTGATCAGCGCAACGGTGTCGATCAGATTGAAGCCTTTGCGCTTGACCACCTGCAGCGCGACGGTGGGTTCGCCGTTGAACCGGGCCGTGCCCGCGCGGTCTTCAAACGTATAGTTGATTTCGGCCAGTTCGCCTAAGGTGACTACGCGGTCTCCGTTGACCTTTACGGGCAGGCCATAGACGTCCTGAGCAGTCTTAAATGACGACGGGATCTTGACCGAGAACGTGCCCTGTTCGGTCTTGACCTCACCTGCAGCGATCAGTTGGTTGTTGTTTTGCACAACGTTGATCAGTTCGGCGGCCGTGACGTTGTAGGCCTCAAGCCGCAGCGGGTCGATCACGACCTCAAGCATTTCATCGCGGTTTCCGGCAATGCCAGCTTCCAGCACTGCGTCCAACGCCTCAAGTTCGTCCTGCAGATCTTTGGCAACGCGCGCCATTGTACGCTCTGGTACCGGGCCGGTCAGGTTAACGATGACGATGGGAAACTCAGAGAAGTTGACCTCGGTAATCGTGTATTGCTCAGCCCCATCAGGGAAATCAGCTTGCGCGGTGTTCATGGCATCGCGAACATCCGCGATGGTGGCGGATTTGTCCCAACCGAACTCGAACTCCAGCAGAATACCTGCGTAGCCCTCGGCGGCGGTGGCCGTCATCGTGTCCAACCCGTCGAGATCGGCCATCTCGGTTTCCATCGGCCTGATCAGCAGGCTTTCGCTGTCCTCGGCTGAAATCCCTGGAAACTGCACCGACACGAAGAGCATCGGGATATCGATGTCGGGTTCACCCTCTTTTGGGAGCCCGACATAAGCATACCCGCCGATAACCAGCGAAATCGCGATGAAAGCCAGCACCATTCTGGCACGGCTTGCGGCCCAACTGACGATACCCGTCATTGCGATACTTCCCTGTATGTCGGCGCGACCGTCACACCACGTGTGACGAATTCCTGCCCGATCACGATGATATCAGCTGTTTCCGGCAGGCCACCAACCCATACACCATCAGCGGTGTCACGCAGAAGGCGGATCGGAACAAAATCAACGACATTGTCGGCTACCACGGTGCGAACACCAAGCTCACCTTCATTGTTCAAGGTCAGTGCGGATTGGGGCAGCAGATGTGCCTTGACCCCTTCGGCCGCGATCTGAATGTTGGCGGTTTGGCCGTCACGGATCAGCAGTTCCGGGTTTGGCACTGTGATCTCGACCTCGAATGTCCGCGTGGTTTCATCGGCCGAACGGCTGAGGAAGGTCACGCGCCCCTCGACCTGCAGACCCGTAACCAACTGCGCAGTTGCCATCGATCCGACAATGATCCGATTCACTTCTGATTCAGGCACAAAACCCACCAGCTTGATCGGGTCGAGCTGGATGACGGTTGCGCAGAGCGAGCCGGGCTGCATCAGGCTGCCCAATTCCGCAGTATCACTTTCAAGCAGACCCTTGAACGGTGCGCTGATGGTCAGGCGATCAATCTCGCGCTGGGCGGCTGCTACTGCTGCGGTGGCGGCTTCAATCCCGGCTTGCGTAGCTTCCAGACCGGCCTCGGCGGATTTGATTCCGGCCTCGGCAGTGCTCATTTCGGCTTCGCTTGAGATACGGCGCGTTTCTGATCCAAACCCGGTTTCCGACAGCTTGCGGGCTGCTTTCAGATTGATTTCGGCTTCAGCCAAACGGGCGTGAGCTTCTTCCAGGCGCGCTTCGGCCTCGGGAACGCGGCTTTCGGCCTCAAGCTTGGCTGCCATGGCTTCGGCCAGGCTCGCGGGCCGGGTTCCGGGGTCAAGCTCGCACAGCAGATCTCCTGCTTCGACAAAAGCTCCTTTGCGCTTGGGCTCGGACAGGACTGTCGAAATGGTTTCGGCAAGGACCTCGACCTGGCGGTTTGCCTTGGTCTGACCCCGTAATTGAACGGCGCTGCCGATCTCGCGCGCAGTCGAGCGCAGCACGACAACGCCGATCGAGTCCGGTGATTGCACCGATTCCGAGGCCTCGGTCGCGGTCTCGGATGGCTCGTCTCCGCGACCTGCAAACGCAAACAGCGCGTCGCGCTCGAAAACAAGAAAATACAACGCAACAATAACCAAAATGGCGTTAACGAATGAAATCAATCGCATGCGGTAGAATCTCCAGATCTGTTCGCGCGGTCGGCTTTAGCCGCTATCCCTTAAAATGGGGCTGTGGCCATGTCTTTTCCATACTGAACTGAATAGTTCGGTTTAGTTTTTTACGCAAGGGTCACCCACATGGTGGCAAATGTATGAATTCGGGCACTTGGCTTGGCCTGATCGCCGGGGTATGACATGGCGCTAGAAAACCGGACACTTAAGCCTGGGGGCAGGGATGAGCGACGCCGACAGTTTTATTGAAGAGGTCACCGAAGAGGTGCGCCGCGATCGCATGTACCTTCTTTTGCGCCGTTGGGGCTGGGTCGGTGTGCTGGCTGTCGTGGCCATTGTCGGGGGCGCTGCGTTCAACGAATACCGAAAAGCACGTGATACCAACCAGGCCGAGGCTCTGGGTGATGCGATTCTGTCGGCGCTGGCTGAAAACGGATCGGCCGAACGGGCACAAAGCCTGCAGGCGATCGATGCTGCGTCTGTCGGCGGTGACGCGGTTTTGAACATGTTGCTGTCCGCCTCTCAGGCCGAGGCCGGATCGGCGCAAGATGCGGTGAACAGTCTGAACGCGATCGCCACGCAGGGGGATTTGCCTGAAATCTATCGCGCGATTGCAAGTTTCAAGGCATTGCTACTGCAAACTGACACGATGCCAGTGGCGGATCGTCGTCAACAGTTCGAAGCGCTGGCCATACCTGGTGCTCCTTTGCGTCTGCTCGCCGAAGAACAATTGGCCCTGATCGATGTGGCCGAGGGCAATACGCAAGCCGCTTTGGACCGTTTGCAGGCGTTGCGCCAGGACGCCGAGGCCAGCGTCGATCTGCAACAGCGCGCGGCTCAACTGATCGTCGCGCTTGGGGGCGAACCCGAGCCCGTGGCGAACCAGCAGGGTTAACCGGCAGCGAAACGGAACATCACAGGCGAGTTTGTAGATTATGCTATCACGTTATTTCTCAGGCTTCGGATTGCCGGTTGCGGCAGCCGCGCTCACCGTTCTCAGCGCCTGTCAGGAACCCGAAGTCATTCTGCCGGGTGAGCGTGAGGATATTCGTGCCTCCATCGACAACGAAACCGTTGAAACCCGTGGCGCCAAACCGATCAGTATTCCGGCTCAAAGCCGCAACGCCAACTGGTCGCAAAGCGCGGGAACACCCGCCTTCCGCACTACAAACGCAGCGCTGAGTGCCACACCGCAGCGTATTTGGTCTGCTAACATTGGGTCCGGCGATAGCCGAAAACAGCGGATCACCGCAGACCCTGTTGTTGCTGGTGGCCTGATATATACGCTCGATTCCGGGGCAATTGTCTCGGCTGTTACGCCCCAAGGGCAGGTCGCCTGGAGCACAAACCTTATCCCGCCGAATGAAAAGGACGGGGATGCCACAGGCGGAGGGCTCGCCTATGCCGACGGTGTGCTTTATGTCTCGTCGGGTTTCGGTAGGTTGACCGCGCTCGATGCGAAATCCGGGGCGCAAAGGTGGCAGAAACGTCTGAATGCAACTGGCAGCGGTGCTCCTTTGGTTAGCGGCGGCATACTCTATCTGGTGGCCGGGGACGAAACCGGTTGGGCGGTGAATACCAAGGATGGGCGGATCATCTGGCAAATCGAAGGCACGCCGAGCGTCGGCAACGTTCTGGGTGCACCTGCTCCCGTGATTGCCTCGGACCTGTCAGTCTTTGCCTTTGGATCGGGTGATGTCGCGGCAACATTCCGCCGGGGCGGTATTTTACGCTGGAACGCGTCCGTTGCAGGCGGGCGTCGGGGCCGAGCGGCAGCTCAGATCGTGGATGTGACCGCCGGGCCCATGGTGTCGGGTGGTTCGGTCATAATCGGCAACCACTCGGGGCGCACGGTTTCCTTCGACGGGAATTCGGGTGAGCGGAACTGGACTGCACCGGAGGGGGCGGTTGATACAGTCTGGCCGGCGGGGAACAGTGTTTTTCTGATCAGTGATCGCAGTCAATTAGTACGGTTGGATGCAGCCGATGGCTCGACTGTCTGGGCCATCGATCTGCCGGGCTTCGTCAAGAACAAGCCGGGCCGCCGGGGTCCGATCTTTGCCCATTACGGCCCGATCATGGCCGGTGGACGCCTTGTAGTGGCTTCGAACGACGGCTATCTGCGCTTCTTCAATCCCGTCGACGGAGCGCTGGTGCATCAGGTCGAAGTGCCGGGTGGCGCGACCACGGCACCGGTTGTGGCGGGTCAGACGCTGTATGTTGTGTCGACCAAGGGCGAACTGCACGCTTTCCGTTGACGACAAGATGCGTTAAAGGGCGCATCTTGAGTCTTGAAAGTTGAGTATCATGTCGCTGACCCTCGCCATCGTGGGGCGCCCGAATGTGGGCAAATCCACTCTGTTCAATCGCCTTGTGGGCAAACGCCTGGCTTTGGTCGACGACCAGCCCGGCGTGACGCGTGACCTGCGCGAAGGTGAAGGGCGGCTGGGCGATCTGCGTTTTACCGTGATCGACACGGCGGGTCTTGAGGACGCAACCGATGACAGCTTGCAAGGTCGGATGCGCCGCCTGACCGAGCGTGCAGTGGACATGGCCGATGTCTGCCTGTTCATGATTGACGCGCGGGTGGGCTTGACGCCCACGGACGAAATGTTCGCCGAGATTCTGCGTAAGCGCTCCAAACACGTGATCCTGGCAGCGAACAAGGCCGAAGGGAACGCGGCTGATGCGGGCGTGCTTGAAGCATACAACCTAGGCCTTGGCGAGCCGGTGCGTCTGTCGGGCGAACATGGCGAGGGGATGACGGACCTCTATGCGCAGTTGATGCCACTGGCTGACGCAGCTGAAGAGGCGCGCGTAGAAGAGACACCGCAAACCGATATCGAGCTGGACGAAGACGGGGAAGGCGAAGCCCCGCTCATCACCGCTGACAAACCCCTGCAAGTCGCTGTAGTTGGCCGTCCGAATGCCGGGAAATCTACGCTGATCAACAAGATCATCGGCGAAGATCGTCTGCTGACCGGCCCCGAGGCAGGGATCACCCGCGATGCGATTAGCTTGCAGATCGATTGGGCCGACCCGGATGGCAGCAGCACCCCGATGCGGATATTTGATACCGCCGGTATGCGCAAAAAGGCCAAGGTGCAGGAGAAGCTTGAGAAACTCTCGGTTTCCGACGGGCTGCGCGCAGTCAAGTTTGCCGAGGTCGTCGTCGTGTTGCTGGATGCGGCTATCCCATTCGAGCAACAGGATCTGCGCATTGCCGATCTGGCCGAACGTGAGGGTCGTGCTGTGGTCGTCGCCGTCAACAAATGGGACATCGAAGAAGACAAACAGGAAAAGCTGCGCGATCTGAAAGAATCCTTCGAACGTCTGCTGCCGCAGTTGCGTGGAGCGCCGCTGATCACAGTCTCCGCTAAAACAGGCCGCGGTTTGGAACGTTTGCGCGCCGCGATATTGCGTGCCCATGACGTGTGGAACCGCCGCGTGCCGACCGCTGCGCTGAACCGTTGGCTGACCGCCATGCTGGAACAGCACCCGCCGCCAGCCCCGCAGGGGCGCCGGATCAAGCTGCGGTATATGACGCAGGCCAAGACCCGCCCGCCCGGGTTTGTGGTCATGTGCTCGCACCCTGACAAGATGCCTGACAGCTATTCGCGTTATCTGGTCAACGGCCTGCGCGAGGATTTTGATATGCCGGGCACCCCTATCCGCCTGACTTTGCGCGGGCAAGGGGACAAGAACCCCTACAAAGGGCGGCGCAAGAAAAACGCAGGCGCACTGGCCAAGCATCTCAAGGGACGGGCGTAACTGCGCTAATTTCCAGCATTTTCAGAGAGGGGGCGTGACAGCCCCGTTTCTGCGCGCTAGCATTCAAGCGCGTGCATTTGTTTTGCACGTGCTGCTTGTTTGCGGGATTTCCGCACTTAATTTCGAATTTGTGATTGGTCGACCTCCGTGGGGAGCGGGCGTGATGGATCTGAGAGAATATACAAGACAATACGCGGTGCAGGACAACAAGCTTGCCGCGCTCAGTTATTTCGGAACATTCGCGGTGTATTTCGCATCGCTTACATTGGCGATCACCTATGTCGACCGCTGGTACATCATGATCCCGGCGGGGATCGTTTTTGCCTTCTCTGCCGTGCGTCTCTATGTCCTGCAGCATGATTGCGGGCACCATTCGTTGTTCGAGACGCGCGAGCAGAACGAATGGGCTGGCCATGGGTTATCGCCCTTCACATTTGCCCCGTTCGAGGTGATGAAGCAGAACCACAATCTGCATCACGCCGGAATCGGCAACCTCGAGCATCGCGAGACCGGTGAAATCCACACCATGACGCTGCGCGAATGGAACGAGGCGGATTGGAAAAAGCGTTTGTTTTACCGACTGTATCGGAATCCCTTCATTCTAGTGCCGGTTGGCGCGCTGTTCACATACTTCATCCGCTATCGCTGGCCAAAGAACACCGTGCGGTTCGGTGTGATGGGCGTGGTGCTGCACAACCTCTCGATTGTTGTGTTTTTGGGACTGCTGTATTTGATCGCCGGTGCCACCGGCATTCTGGTCTGGCTGGTGTTTTCGCTGCTGGGCGGGATGCTTGGGGTGTTCCTGGTGTATTTGCAGCACAATTTCGAAGATACCTACTGGGATCGCCGCCCCGAGCTGGATCCAAAGCTGGCTGCGTTGGAGGGGTCCTCGGCGCTGGATTTCGGCTGGTGGTTCGATAATGCGGTGGCCTGCATCACATTGCATGACATCCACCATTTCAATGCCCGCATCCCATCTTACCGGCTGCGCGCGTGCCACTATAACCTGCCGCCAGAATATACACCGCGACGGATCAAGTTTCCCGAGGCAGTGGCAGCGCTGAATCTGAAACTATGGGATGAAGACGCCAAAAGACTTGTCCCATTTCCCAGCCGAACTGCAGGCCATCGCCTGGCCGAAAGCGGGTAACCTCCTATCTAATTCTTGAATTGGCGCTCTCTCAGGAACGTATGTGCTGTGCATTTACAATCTGGGGGAGTTAACGAAAGGAAACGAAATGACCGCAGTTACTGAGGTGCGTGGCGTAGGGCCAGCGCTTGCTAAGGCATTGAATGCAAAGGGCTACAAAACAGCAGAAGCCATTGCCAAGGCCAAACCGGAAGATCTGTCCGGCACCCCGCGCGTCGGTTCCACCCGCGCAGCTAAGCTGATCGCGGCTGCGAAAGAAGTCGTCGGTGCCAAGCCCAAGCCCGCGCGTCGCGCTGCTACCCGCAAGCCTGCAGAGCGGAAATCGGCTGTGCAGCGCGCGACAGCCAAAAGCAATGCGGCTGCGAACAAGGCCGAGGCCGAGCGTAAGGCGGCAAAGGAGCGCGCGGCGGCAGAACAGGCCGCTGCCGAGGCCAAGGCAAAGAAAAAGGCGAAAGCCAAGGCCAAGGCTGAAAAGGCGGCCAAGAAGAAGTCTGAAATGGAGGCGGTGTTTTCCAAAGCCAAGGAAAAGGTCAAGGAAAAGGCCAAGAAGGGTAAGAAAAACAAGAAGCCCAAAAAAGACGTTAAGAAAAAGGACGCCAAAAAGAAGGACGATAAGAAGAAGTCCGACAAGAAGCCCGGAAAGAAGAAAGATAAGAAAAAGGCGAAGAAGTGATACTTCTCCGCCTTATCCGATCGGGAACCGGCGCCTGAATGCGCCGGTTTTTTTAAGTCAGCGTGCCGTTGGTTTGAAGGGTTAGCTTGCCGCCCAGATAGGGTGCCAGAACCTCGGGCAGGGTGACCGTCCCATCCGTGTTCTGACCATTTTCCAACACAGCTATCAGGCAGCGCCCCACGGCCAGGCCCGAACCATTCAGGGTATGGACATATTCTGGCTTTCCCCCGGCCTCGGGCCGGAAGCGCGCATTCATGCGGCGCGCCTGAAAATCCCCGCATGTCGAGACCGAGCTGATCTCGCGATAAGTGTTCTGGCCCGGCAGCCACGCCTCGATGTCGTAAGTGCGTCGTGCACCAAAGCCCATGTCGCCGGTGCACAAGATCACGGTGCGATAGGGGATGCCCAGCTTTTCGAGAATGCCTTCGGCGCAGCGCAGCATACGTTTCTGTTCATCATCCGACTTGTCCGGATGGGTGACCGAGACCATCTCGACCTTTTCGAACTGGTGCTGCCGCAGCATCCCGCGTGTGTCCTTGCCCGCCGATCCAGCCTCGGACCGGAAGCACAGGGAATGGGCGGTATAGCGGCGGGGAAGATAGCTTTCCTCGATCATCGTGTCGTTGACGATGTTGGTCAGTGAAACCTCGGAAGTCGGGATCAGCCACCAGCCTTCGCGGGTTTGATAGCTGTCCTCGCCAAACTTCGGCAACTGGCCGGTGCCCTGCATCATTTCCGAGAGAACCAGAACCGGGCCGTTGACCTCGGTCAGCCCGTTCTCATTGATATGCGTGTCCAGCATGAACTGCGCCAAAGCGCGGTGGATGCGAGCGACGCCGCCCGACAGCAGCACAAAGCGCGAGCCGGAGAGTTTGGCAGCCGTCTCAAAATCCATGCCATTCTGAACGGCATCGATTTCAAAATGCTCTTTCGGCGCGAAATCCAATTCGCGTGGTGTGCCCCAGCGGTTGATTTCGACATTGTCGTTCTCATCCGCGCCTTCGGGCACATCCTCGGCGGGCAGGTTCGCGATGCGGATCAGCTGGTCGGCCAGCAGAGCGTCCAGATCCTTGGCCTCGGTCTGCATCCGGGCCACTTCGGCCTTTTTCTCGGCGACCAGAGCGCGCAGGCGTTCGAATTCAGCTTCATCCCCGCGCCCTTTGGCAGCGCCAACCTCTTTGGAGGCCTTGTTCTGCTCGGCCTGCGCTGTCTCAGCAGCCAGAATCTTGGCGCGGCGGCTTTCGTCCAGCCTCAGCAAGTCTGACGACACCGGCGCGTCCCCACGGCGCGCAAGGGCGGCGTCGAAGGCGGCTGGGTTTTCGCGTATGGCGCGGATGTCGTGCATGGTTCAGATCCTTAACTGCGTGAATCACTGAATCCGCTTATGCACCATCTGAATGGCAGGGTGTAGCACCGGTTACGACTTATCCGCGTCCTCATGTGTTTCATGTGCCAGATGGCCATCCCACTCTTCGGCTGGGATCTTCGGCTCGGGCGGGTCGGCCATGTACGAAGGTGTCATGATCTGCACGTTATTCTCATTGAACACGGCCACGATGTTGCGATGTAAGTCCGAGCGGATTTTCGGGATGATACTGCCCCGAGTGGTATAACCATTGATCTGATAGTTGATCGCGTAATCGGCCAATGCGGTCCATAAAACAAAGGGTTCGGGCTTGGCCTTGATTCCCTTGGTGCGATGGGCTGCCTCGATCAGCATCGCTTCGATCTTTTCGGGCGGCTCTTCATAGCCAATCCCGACGGTCGTATGCAGCAGCAACCCGCTACCGTCTGTTCTTTTTGAGAAATTCACCACGTCCGAATTCATCAATTGGGCGTTCGGGATCGAGATCAGTTCATTCTTGATGGACTTCAGATGCGTCTCCATCAACTTGATCTGCACCACATCGCCAATATGGTCCCCGATCTGGATCCGATCCCCAATCGAGGTTGAGCGGCGATAGATCACGAAGAGCCCCGCCAGCATGTTCGACACGACCGAGTTTGCGCCCAGCGACAGCATGGCACCAACCAGAATCGTCAGCCCCTGAAACGCCGCCGAATCTGATCCGGGGATGTAAGGGACAGCAAAGACCAGAGCGATCAGGATAACGACGACGCGGGCGATGTTGAAGGTCGGGTTCACCCAGTGGCTTTCAAAATCGCCCATGTCAAAGGTTCCCGCCTCGACGGCGTCAAAGAACACACGCATGCCCCGGATAATATACAGCGTTATCCATGCGATCAGTATCAACATGATCAGGTTTGGGATGTAGCTGAGGATTCCTTTGAAGATCAGCAGGACCGGCTCGGTCAAGTAGGTCAGCAGGAGTTGCGCGAAATAGCGCGTCTCGGCAAAGGCAAGCAGAACGAAGGAGAGGTAGTAGTAGAAGCCGAGGAAAAAGATCACCAGCAGGACAAAATTCAGAGCATACCGGATCAACGCGGCGATGGCCTCGGCCTGAACACTTTTGGCGGTCGCGGTTTCGACATCCTTGAGGTAACGCTTGACCAGTTTCAGCGTACGGCGGCGAATGCGCCGGTGCAGCCACAGGATAACGACGACAAAAAGCGCGAATCCAGCTGTCCATGCTAAGGCTTCGATGGCACCCGAAACACGCGCCTGTTCGGTGCGGTTTGCGCGATAGCTTTCAATGGATTGTTTAATAGCGTCGCCGTGCAACAAACTGAGAACGTTCAAGTCCATCTGCTCAAGCTCGGAATCGGCATCGGTCACGATCGAAACTTGAACACCATCGGCAAAGATTCGAATGCCGAACTCTGAGTCCTCGAAGGTTATAGAGACCTGCTCGGCGTCTGAGGCCTCGGCGATTTCGATTATCTTGTTCTGTACACCCGCGGCCCGTTCCGGTGCGGGCAGTGCGCTGGAGCCGCGCAGGTGAAACAAGGTGTCGCCGTCAACGATAACCGGAGCCTGAAAAATCTCTGACTCAGTGTCTTCTATAGCAGGCTCTTCGCTAGTGGCGTTCTGTGCCCATACGGGCGACGCCAGAAGACCTAAACAGGCTGTCACGAGCATCAGGCGAACAAACGCGCCAAGGGTCTGGATTGATTGAATCATTAGGCCTCCTGCCACAGGACTATATCTGACTGGAAGGGTCTGCCTAGAACATATCTGCAACGTCCGGCAGCAAACCTTTGAACCCGATGGTCGAAATGGGGCCAGGTTTGCTTGCAAACCCATGTTTCAAAGCATAGGTTCCCGCAAACTTTGCAGAGAGCTCTCTGCATCATCAGAACAAAGGAATATCCCATGGAAGGTGGCGCAATCGCCCAGTTTCTCCCGCTGATCCTGATCTTCGCGATTATGTATTTTCTGCTGATCCGTCCGCAGCAGAAAAAGATGAAGGAACATCAGGCCATGGTCGAAGCCGTGCGCCGGGGCGATCAGGTTGTCACCCAAGGCGGGCTGATCGGCAAGGTGTCGAAGGTCAAGGAAGGCGATAACGAGATCGAAGTCGAGATCGCCGAGGGCGTTAAGGTTCGCGTGGTGAAATCGACCATCGCTCAGGTTCTGAACAAGACCGAACCTGCGAAGTAACTTCGCGCGACAATTCCTTGAAAAGGCAGGGTAATGCTGCAAATTGATTCCTGGAAGCGGGTTCTGATCTGGTCGGTCTGTGTGATCGGTCTGTTCCTTGCCCTGCCGAATGCGTTTTATACGCGCGTAGAACAATCTAACGATGCCAAGGCTGCGATTGAGCTGGGCATTGATACACCTGAAATGCAGGCCGAGGCCGCGCAATGGCCGAACTGGCTGCCGTCGTCTCTGGTCAATCTCGGGCTCGACTTGCGCGGCGGCGCGCATTTGCTTGCCGAGGTCAAGGTTGATGATGTCTACGAATCCCGGATGGAGGCGATGTGGCCCGAAATCCGCGACGCGCTGCGTGATGAACGCGCGACGGTCGGCACGATCCGCCGTCAGGATTCGGCGCCTGACGAGATTCGCGTGCGCATCAGCCAACCCGAGGGCATGTCCCGCGCATTAGAGGTTGTGCGCGGTCTAGCCCGACAGGTGCAGACGCTGACCGGGGCAGGGGCAACAGATATAGAGGCCCGCGCTGAGGGGGACACTATCGTTGTCCAACTGTCCGAGGCCGAAAAGCTTGCTTCGGATGACCGCACCGTGCGCCAGTCCCTTGAGATCATCCGCCGTCGGATCGACGAGGTTGGCACACGCGAACCAACGATCCAGCGTCAGGGCGCTGATCGTATCCTGATACAGGTGCCCGGCATCGGCAGCGCCGGGGAGCTCAAAGAGATTATCGGCACGACGGCACAGTTGACGTTCAATCCTGTCGTTGGGCGCGGGACTGACCCGGATGCCATTCCGGGCGTTGGTGAGAAGCTTGTGCCATCGATCGATGAAGATGGTGTGTACTACACTCTGGACGCCGCACCCGTCGTGACCGGTGAAGAATTGGTCGACGCGCAGCCATCCTTCGACCAGAACGGCCGCCCTGCGGTCAGCTTCCGGTTCAACACCTCTGGCGCGCGCAAATTCGGCGATTACACGCTAGAAAACATTGGCGCACCCTTTGCTATCGTCCTGGATGACGAGGTGATCTCGGCCCCTGTAATCCAAAGCCATATCCCAGGTGGTTCGGGCATCATCACTGGCAACTTCACAGTTGAAGAAAGCACCAATTTGGCCGTTCTGCTGCGCGCAGGTGCCTTGCCTGCAGGTCTGGACTTCCTCGAAGAGCGCACCATCGGCCCTGAGCTGGGTCAGGACAGTATCGACGCAGGCAAAGTCGCGACAATCGTGGCCTTTGTCGCCGTGTTGGTATTCATGGCTCTAAGCTACGGCCTGTTCGGCATCTTCGCCAATATTGCGCTGATCCTGAACGTGGGGCTTTTGTTTGGCCTGCTCTCACTGATCGGCGCCACGCTGACCTTGCCCGGGATCGCGGGTATCGTGCTGACCGTCGGCATGGCAGTTGACGCCAACGTGCTGATCTTCGAGCGTATCCGCGAGGAACTGAAATCTGCCAAAGGTCCGGCGCGTGCCATCGAGCTGGGATACGAAAAAGCGCTTTCGGCCATTCTGGACGCAAACGTGACCACATTCATTACCGCAACCATCCTGTTTGCCATGGGCAGTGGTCCCGTGCGCGGCTTCTCCATTACGCTTGGTCTGGGTATTCTGACCTCGGTCTTCACCGCGATCTTTGTGACGCGTCTGATGATCGTGATGTGGTTCGAACGCCGCCGTCCGAAAACGATCGAGGTTTGACATGAGACTGAAACTCGTACCCCAAAACACCTCGTTCGATTTCTTTAGCCGTTGGAAGGTCTGGCTGGGCATCTCGGGTTTGATGATGGTGATCGCATTCACGTCATTCCTGCTGCAAGGGCTGAACTTCGGCATCGACTTTCGCGGCGGCACCACGATCCGGACCCAAAGCGCGCAAGAGATCGACGTCGGCGCCTATCGCGACGCCATCGCGCCGCTAGAGCTTGGCGATGTGACTATCACCGAGATTTTTGATCCCACCTTTGGCGAGGATGAAAACGTCGCGATGATCCGCATTCAGGCACAGGACGGGGCCGAAGCGGTGGCGGCCGCAACCGTCACAGCCGTCGAAGAAGCGCTGACCGTTGCCGCGCCGGATATCCAGTTCGTCTCGGTAGAATCGGTTGGCCCCAAGGTTTCGGGTGAGTTGATCCAGACCGCGGTCATTGCGGTCGCCTTGGCGATTGGCGCAGTGCTTGTCTATATCTGGCTCAGGTTCGAATGGCAGTTCGCACTCGGGGCGGTCGCCGCGTTGGTGCATGACGTGATCCTGACAATCGGCATCTTCTCGGAA
The DNA here is from genome assembly GCF_056537445.1 of Ruegeria sp. CF1. NCBI lineage: Bacteria > Pseudomonadati > Pseudomonadota > Alphaproteobacteria > Rhodobacterales > Roseobacteraceae > Ruegeria > Ruegeria sp. CF1. The sequence continues at coordinate 109,038 of NZ_JBQFRN010000001.1, forward strand.
CTACAAATCCGTTTTGACCTGGCGATCATCGCCGCTCTACTGACTATCGTCGGCTATTCGCTGAACGACACCGTGGTCGTCTTCGACCGGGTTCGCGAAAACCTGCGGAAGTACAAGAAGAAAGACCTCAAAGAGGTGCTGAACATCTCGATCAACGAAACGCTCAGCCGGACGGTGATGACCTCTGTGACCACGCTGCTGGCGCTGATCTCGCTCTATGTACTGGGCGGAGACGTGATCCGAGGCTTTGTCTTCGCGATGATCTGGGGCGTGATCGTCGGGACCTATTCGTCGGTCTTCGTGGCCTCGACCATCCTGCTGTGGCTGGGGGTCAAGCGCGACTGGTCGAAGCCGTCGAATACGGCGGGCAACCAGTTTGCCAACATTGATGCCTGAGTATTTCGGCCAGACCCCAACCGGTCTGGCCGTTATTATTTTCGCCGCCTTTGTTGGGGGCATCGTGCGCGGGTTCTCCGGCTTTGGGACTGCCCTGATCTTCCTGCCCATCGCCAGCCCGTATCTTGGCCCCTTCGGTGCCATCATCGCGCTGACGGTCATGGACATATTTGGCCCGATCCCGAACCTGCGCCGCGCAGGGACGGTTGTTGACAAGGCAGATCTGATGCGCCTTTTGGTCGGGTGCGCGCTACTTCTACCGGTTGGCTTATGGCTGCTAACCCGGACCGATCCCGAAGTGTTTCGCTATATCGTCAGCCTGATTTCATTGTCGATGCTGGCCGTTCTGGTTTTTGGTCTGCGCTACCGGGGAGCGGTATCGCGTGGCATGGTTGCTGCGATCGGCGGGGCTGCAGGGCTACTGGGCGGGGTAGCCGGGATACCGGGGCCTGCTGTCATCCTGTTTTATATGTCACGGCCCTTACCGGTTGAGATCATCCGCGCGACGATCCTACTGTTCCTGTTTGCTTTCGATTTGCTGATCCTTGGATATCTCGGTGGGATGGGGCGTCTTTCGATCGCGAGCATCGGATTGGGCCTTGCGCTTGCGGTTCCCAACATCGCGGGCAACTGGCTGGGGGGCTGGATGTTCCGACCCGAGTACGAGAACCTCTACCGCGCCGCAGCCTATCTGGTGATTGCAACAGCGGCCTTGTCCGGCCTGCCGCTTTGGGGCTAGAACCCTGCACATGCGCCTGAACGAGATCACATATACAAATGCTCAGCCGGTTGATGGCTATGGCCCCGGGTTCTTTCGGATAGGCGGGGAGGTTCATGATGGGGCAGTCCTGACCGGCCCCACCGGTACATCGGCTTGGGCGGGTTACCCCGACGCCCAGACCCTGCTGGCCTTGTCCGAACATGTCGATGTTCTGTTCATCGGTACGGGCAAAGAACTGACCCACATCCCAGCCGACTTGCGCACCACATTGGAAGAGGCAGGTCTGGGTGTCGAAATCATGAACTCTCCGGCGGCCTGCCGCACCTACAACGTGCTGCTTTCCGAAGGCCGCCGCGTTGCGCTTGCGCTGATCCCGGTCTGAGGATCTGTTCTTGCTCTGGCTAAAAATATCCTGGGGAGTGTGAGGGGCTGGCCCCTCACTGCGACCCGACCAGCCGCTCTGCGGCAATTCCGACCTTTTGCCCACACGCACAATCCGCTAAGCGGGCTTCATGACTTTAAAGGTAACCGATCTGGCCATCGCACGCGGCGGAGTTCCCGTGCTCGAAGGGCTGAGCTTCTCGCTTGAGGCAGGAAGGGCGCTGATCCTGCGGGGGCCGAATGGAATCGGAAAGACAACATTACTGCGTACGCTTGCGGGCCTGCAACCGCCGCTGGCAGGGCAAATCGACGGGGCAGAAGAACAGATCGCATACGCGTCCCATTCCGACGGGTTAAAACCGACCCTGACCGTTGTCGAAAACCTCAACTTCTGGGCGTCGGTCTTTGGCACCCGTGATATCCAGCACGCCCTTGATGCGTTTGAGCTGAACGAGTTGGCTGACCGCCATGCGGGCAACCTTTCGGCGGGGCAGAAACGGCGTCTGGGATTGGCGCGTATGTTGGTTACTGGCCGCCCGATCTGGATGCTGGACGAGCCGACGGTCTCGCTGGATCGTCACGCCGTGCAGATGTTTGCGGATGCGGTGCGCGCGCATCTGGGGCAGGGTGGTTCGGCCCTGATCGCGACCCATATTGATCTTGGCTTGGACGGAGAGGTTCTGGACGTTGGCCCCAACAAGGCCAAGCCCAAGCCCATCGACGATTTCGACGGAGGTTTCTTGTGATCGCCTTATTGCTGCGTGATCTGAAATTGGCCTTCCGTGCGGGGGGTGGCTTTGGTCTCGGTCTTGCTTTCTTCCTGATCGTCACCGTTCTGGTGCCATTCTCGGTTGGCCCGCAATCTTCGCTGCTTTCGACCATCGCTCCGGGCGTTCTTTGGCTTGGCGCGCTTTTGGCGTGTCTGCTGTCACTTGATCGCCTTCTGGCGCTGGATTGGGAAGACGGCTCGCTTGATCTGCTCGCGACCGCGCCGCTTCCGTTGGAATCGGTTGTTACCGTCAAAGCGCTAGCCCATTGGCTAACCACCGGATTGCCGCTGGTTCTGGCCGCGCCGTTCCTAGGCGTGTTGCTAAACCTGCCTGTACCCGGGTTTTCGTGGCTAGTGATCTCACTGCTCCTCGGTACTCCGGCGATGAGCGTTATCGGCACCTTTGGCGCGGCCCTTACTGTTGGTCTAAAACGGGGCGGTCTGCTACTGTCGCTTCTGGTTTTGCCGCTCTACGTGCCGACTTTGATCTTCGGAGCCGAGGTCGCCCGACGCGGTGCGACAGGCATGGAGACGCAAACGCCCCTGCTAATGCTGGCAGGGATTACCGCCGCAACGGTCGCACTTTTACCCTTTGCCAGCGCAGCGGTACTGCGCATCAATCTTAGGTGATGGCCACAAAGCTTGACTGAGGTCAATTGAGAACCACGCCGACTCGGACTAGATAGAGCCCATGACAATCGCAGCCAAAGCCAATGCCCTTTGGGAATACGCCAACCCGCGTAAGTTCCTCGCGACCAGCGAACGGGTCCTTCCGTTCTTCTGGATCAGCTCAGGTCTTTGTCTGGTCGTCGGATTGATCTGGGGCTTTTTCTTCACCCCGGATGACTACAAGCAAGGCTCGACCGTAAAGATCATCTATTTGCATGTGCCCGCCGCGTTGATGGCGATCAATTGCTGGCTGATGATGCTGGCAACTTCGCTGGTCTGGTTGGTGCGTCGCCACCATGTCAGTGCGCTGGCTGCCCGTGCCGCTGCGCCCATTGGCATCGTGATGACGCTGATCGCATTGGCCACCGGAGCGATCTGGGGGCAGCCCATGTGGGGGACATGGTGGGCCTGGGACCCGCGCCTGACATCGTTCCTGATCCTGTTCCTGTTCTATCTAGGTTATGTCGCGCTTTGGGAAGCGATCGAAGATCCGGATACAGCGGCGGACCTGACCTCGGTCCTTTGCCTTGTGGGTTCTGTCTTTGCGTTCCTCAGCCGGTATGCGGTGAACTTCTGGAATCAGGGGCTGCATCAGGGGGCTTCGGTGATGCGCGCCGGGGCGATCACAGGCACGGATACTGAGGAGAAGGTAAGCAATATCTACTTCTATCCACTGCTGCTCTGCATCATCGGCTTTGTACTGCTGTTCATTGCGCTGGTCTTCTATCGTACGGGCACAGAAATTCGCGCCCGCCGGACCAAGGCGCTTATGGCGCGTGAAAGGGTGAGCGGATGATCCCTGATCTTGGAAAATATGCCGATACCGTCTTGTGGTCCTATGTCGTATCAATCGGACTTCTGATCGCATTGGTGGGTTTCAGCGTGATCCGGGGCCGTAAGGTACGGGCCGAGATGGAGAAGGTTGAACAAAGGATGTCACGCAATGGCTAAGATTTCGCCCCTGATGATCGCGCCTCCGCTGATTTTCGGCGCCTTCGCTGTGCTCGCGGGCATCGGCATGTTCCGTGACGACCCCAACGCCTTGCCCTCAGCGCGCGAGGGTCAGCCAGCGCCGCCGGTTGTACTGACCGAGTTCGCGGGCAAACCGGGCTTCGATGATGCCACATTGCGTGATGGCGAGGTCAAGCTGGTCAACTACTGGGCCAGTTGGTGTGCACCATGCCGCGTCGAACACCCCAATCTGCAGGCTCTGTCTGACGAGGGTATCCCCGTCTATGGTATCAACTACAAAGATCAACTGGACAACGCCGAAGGATTTCTTGCTGAACTGGGCGATCCCTATGCCGGTATCGGTCGGGATGAACAGGGCCGAATGGGGCTGGACTGGGGCGTCTACGGTGTGCCCGAAACCTATGTGATCGACGGTGAGGGCACGATCATCCTGCGCTGGGCTGGTCCGGTCACTCAGCGGGTGATCGAAAGCACGATCCGCCCAGCGCTTGAGAAAGCCGCAGGTGGCTCATAAGCGATAGCCACCGGTGACGCCCAGAACCTCACCAGTGATGAAGGATGCGGCATCGGACGCCAGAAACCTGACGACTTTGGCGATATCCTCGGGCTTTCCCGCGCGACCTAAAGCGGTTTCTTTGATAAACAGCGCGGTCAACTCCTCAGACCGGGGCGCTTCGGGGATGTTGATCGCACCCGGCGCGACTGCATTAACGCGTATCCCCTTTGGCCCAAGCTCCTTTGCCATGGCATGGGTCCATAGATTCAGGGCGGCCTTGCTTGCCCCATAGGTCACCGCATCTCGAGGCGGTAAGACCGCGTTCATGGATGAGATACTGACGATTGAGGCGTCGCGTTTCAGATGTGGTAGCGCAGCAGCCAACAATGCGGCGGGGGCCAGCAGGTTCAAATCCAGAATGGCGCGGTGGTCCTCGGCCCGAAATTCCTCTTTGGGGGTAGATTTCACAAGGCCGGCATTGTTGACGATCACATCCAGCCGTCCAAACCTCTCGATCACCTGCGAAATCACGCTAGCCGGCTGGTCGGGCGCAGATAGATCAGAGCGTATGGCCAGAACATCCCCACCCAGTAGCTCGGGCGTGGGTTTACTCGACAACCAAGTAAACGCGACGCGGTGATCACGGCTGAGGTCTTCGACGATTGCACGCCCAATTCCGCGTGCACCGCCGGTTATCAATGCGACTTTGTCCATAATCGTAGGAAATCGGTAAAACGGCTGGGATTCAAGCCGTTACTTACGGACCAAAATCCAGATCAGCGCGCCGATGAATGCAAAAGTGGTCAGATTCATAAGCGTATCCGTCAGATCACCGATCAGCATGGCTCAGCCCCTCTTCTCGTAGCCCTCGGAACAGGCAGACCATCAGCAGAACCGAGATGAACACAAAGGGCAGCGCCCCGAGTGAGATCAGGACTTTGACCGATTCCACCGAACCCGACAGGATCATCGCGACACTCAACAAGCCCAGCAATGCACCCCAGATCAGCCGCACGCGCGGGGGCGGGTTTTCATCCCCCTGGGACGAGAATGTACCCAGCACAAAGGCCGCGCTTACAACGCTGGTTACGATGAACAGAAACGCCGCCGCTACGGTTGCAAGTATTGTGATCTGCGATAAGGGCAAACGGTCGAGCAGGGCGAAGGTCACACGCTCGATGTTTGTTTGCGTATAGGCCAGCAGTTCTCCGGCACCGTTGAGCGCCTCGAACAGACCGATGCCGCCGAAGGCACCGAACCAAAGGATCGAGAACAGTGTGGGCGCAAAGAGTACTCCGATCACGAATTCCCGGATCGTGCGACCGCGAGAGATACGCGCGACAAACACACCAACAAAAGGTCCCCAGGCGATCCACCAGACCATATAGGTGAGGGTCCAGTCGCTGAACCATTTGGTGACGTCATCGCCGAAGAAGGTGAAGGTCTGAAAGCCCCGAGGGATGACATTGGTGACGTAATCGCCGAACCCTTGAACCACGGTATTCAATAGATACTCGGTGGGGCCGAGGACCACTGTATAGGCCACAAGGCAGATCGCGATCAGCATTGCCGCATTTGACAAGCGCGCCATGCCTTGGCCAAGGTCGATCAACAGAGCAGGGATGTAGGCTGCGACCATCGCCAGGAAAACAACGCCGATCAGAAGGGCACCAACCGTTTCCCGGCCACCCAGAACCGCAATCCCGTCCGCAACCTGGAACACGCCCATGGCCATTGAACCGCCAACACCGATAGAGATTGCAACAATGGCCATGAAATCCGACAGCCACCCGACCCGCTCGGCCCAGCGTTCTCCTGGGAATAGGCTTTTGATCGGTGCACTGACCATCATGCCTGTCCCGCGCCGAAAGCTGAAATAAGCAATGGTCAGCGCGGTCGAACCGTAAATCGCCCATGCGTGCAGGCCCCAATGGAAGTTTGTTGCCAGCATGGCCTGCTGCGCGGCGACATAGTCGGGTGCCATGCCCGAGATGAAGTTGAAATGGGTCAAGGGCTCGGCGACCGCCCAGAACAGCAGTCCAACGCCCATTCCTGCGGAGAACAGCATTGAGATCCAGGTGGCGGTCGAGAACTCGGGCTCTTCATCATCCCGGCCCAGACGGATTTTGCCATATGGCGAAAAGGCCAGAACTAAACACCCGATCAACATGCCTGAGGCCGCGAGCATCACGAACCAACCGCGACTGTGGAAGGTTTGTTGCACGATGATATTGGCCCAAGTCACCAAGCTTTTGATATCGACGACGCCCCAGATCCCGATCACGGCGATGACGCTAAGCGAGCAAACCAATAGGGCGTTGGGCTTTTTCATGGTGATGAAATTCCGAAGACTGTCTTGCTCAACAGTTTCAGATTTTTGAATAAATGGCCAGAAAACAAAACCCCCGGCGCAGGGCCGGGGGCTGAGGTTGGATATCAACCTGCTGATTTATGACGCTTTTGCGAGATTGCGCAGCACGTATTGCAGCACACCGCCGTTTTCGATGTATTCGATCTCGGGCGCGGTATCGATGCGGCACTTCAGGGTGATCGTCTTTTCGGTACCATCTCCGTAAATGATGGTGCAGGGCACTTCCTGCAAGGGCTCAACTGAATCCAACCCGTGGATCGATACGGTCTCATCACCTTTCAGACCCAGTGTCTTGCGGGTATCACCATCGGTGAATTCGAACGGTATGACGCCCATGCCCACCAAGTTTGAACGGTGGATGCGCTCAAAACTCTCGGCGATCACTGCCTTGACGCCAAGCAGAGCTGTGCCCTTGGCCGCCCAGTCACGTGACGAACCTGCACCGTACTGTTCGCCGCCAAAGACGACCAGCGGGGTGCCTTGCTCCTGATAGGCCATCGATGCTTCGTAGACCGAGGTTTGTTCACCATCCGGGCCTTTTGTATAACCGCCTTCGACGCCATCCAGCATCTCGTTCTTGACGCGGATATTGGCGAAGGTGCCGCGCATCATGATCTCGTGGTTGCCACGGCGTGAGCCATACGAGTTGAATTCGCGCGGCTGAACCTGACGATCGGTCAGATACTTCCCGGCAGGTGTCGTTGTCGCAAACGAACCGGCGGGCGAGATATGGTCGGTGGTGATCATGTCACCCAGGATCAGCAGAACCTTTGCACCATCGATATTCGAGATTGTGCCCGGCTCAGGCCCCATGCCTTGGAAATAGGGAGGGTTTTGAATGTAGGTTGACGTCGGTGGCCAATCATAGGTTTCCTGTTGTGGAACCTCGACCTCCTGCCATTTCTCGTCGCCTTTGAAGACATCGGCATATTTCGACTGGAACGCCTCGCGGGTCACGGTTGCCTCAACCAATTCGGCGATTTCGCTTTGGGTCGGCCAGATGTCTTTCATGTAGACATCGTTGCCGGCCTGATCCTGTCCAATCGGTTCCGAGGTCAGGTCGATGTCCAACGTACCAGCCAAAGCATAAACCACCACCAGCGGCGGTGAAGCCAGATAGTTGGCGCGCACGTCGGGCGAGATGCGGCCTTCAAAGTTGCGGTTGCCTGACAGCACCGAAGTGGCAACAAGATCGCCTTCGGCAATCGCTTCGCTGATTTCCCTTTGGATCGGACCCGAGTTGCCAATACAGGTGGTGCAGCCATAGCCAACTAGGTTGAAGCCGATCTTGTCCAGATCTTCCTGCAGACCCGCAGCCTCCAAGTAGGCGGACACAACCTGCGAGCCGGGCGCCAATGAGGTCTTTACCCACGGTTTGCGATCCAATCCCAGCGCGGCGGCTTTACGTGCGACGAGGCCCGCGCCGATCATCACATACGGGTTCGACGTGTTGGTGCAGGAGGTGATCGAGGCGATCACGACTTTGCCCGATTCCATGCCGTAGTTTTCGCCTTTGACCTCTATTTGTTTGCCCATCGGGCGTTTGAAGGTCTCGGCCATTTCCTTGGTGAATGCGGCCTTGGCGTCGGTTAGTGCGACATAATCCTGCGGCCGTTTCGGGCCCGAGATCGCAGGAACAATTGTGCCCATATCCAGCGACAGAGTGTCGGTGTAGATCGGCGCGTAATCGGCATCGCGCCAGAAGCCGTTTTCCTTGGCGTAGGCCTCGACCAATGCGATGCGGTCTTCGTCGCGTCCAGTATTGCGCATATAGCGCAAGGTCTCGCCGTCAATCGGGAAGAAACCACAGGTCGCGCCGTATTCGGGGGCCATGTTGGCGATGGTTGCGCGATCGGCCAAGGGCAAGCGGTCCAGACCTTCGCCGAAGAACTCAACGAATTTACCAACCACGCCTTTCTCGCGCAGCATCTCGACGACTTTCAGGACAAGGTCGGTTCCCGTTGTGCCTTCGACCATCGAACCGGTCAGTTCAAAACCCACAACCTCGGGGATCAGCATCGAGATCGGTTGACCCAGCATCGCGGCTTCGGCCTCGATTCCGCCAACGCCCCAACCCAGGACGGCCATGCCGTTGACCATGGTGGTGTGGCTGTCAGTACCAACAAGTGTATCGGGATAAGCGACTTCTTCGCCGCTTTGGTCCGTGTCTGTCCAGACGGTCTGCGCCAGATATTCCAGGTTTACTTGGTGGCAGATACCGGTGCCGGGAGGCACGACGCGGAAATTGTTGAACGCGTTCTGACCCCATTTCAGGAACTGATAGCGTTCCATGTTGCGCTCATATTCGCGGTCCACGTTCATCTGAAACGCGCGTGGGTTGCCGAACTCATCAATCATGACCGAGTGGTCGATGACCAGATCGACCGGGTTCAGCGGGTTGATCTTTTGCGCGTCCCCACCAAGGCCCTTGATGCCGTCGCGCATCGCTGCCAGATCCACCACGGCCGGAACTCCGGTAAAGTCTTGCATCAGAACCCGGGCAGGGCGATAGGCGATCTCACGTGGGTTCTTGCCACCGTTGGCACCCCATTCGGCAAAGGCTTTGATGTCATCGACGGAAACCGAGAACCCGTCATCTTCGAACCGCAGCATGTTTTCCAGAACCACTTTCAACGCGGCAGGCAGATTCGAAAAATCGCCTAAGCCTGCTTCTTGCGCGGCTGGAATCGAATAATAGGAAATGGATTTGCCATTCACGTTCAGGCTGCGGCGTGTCTTGGCGGTGTCCTGTCCGACCTTGATGGGCATCTGTGGCCTCCCTCTCAAATGACTTGGAATACGGGCTTCGCTAAGGGTTATCTGCATTACCACACCAGTTGTTTCAAGGTGCAACGGGCAGTTTGGGTGGTTTTTTGTATACCATTGCACACATTTTGTCGAAAGCTTGTGTCTGAGGTCTCAAGAAACCTTGATTGGCAGTTTATTCGGTTCCGACTTAAACCTTTCAGGCAATCATCCTCTATCGAGAGAAAACATGCTCAGATCAGTCGCTGCGACCGCGTTTGTTTCACTCTTTCTTGCTGCCCCGGCTCAGGCGCAGGATGACCCGGTGGTGGTCGAACTGTTCACCTCGCAGGGGTGCTCGTCCTGCCCGCCAGCAGACCGGATCATGCATGAATTGGCCAAGCGGGATGATGTAATCGGTCTGGCGTTGCATGTGGATTATTGGGACTACATTGGCTGGAAAGATGAATACGCCAATCCCGACCACACCGATCGTCAGCGCGCCTATGCACGTGAAGGCGGGAGGACGATGATCTACACGCCGCAGATGGTTGTGAATGGGCAGCAGGATGTGGTTGGGGCCAAGTCAATTGAACTGAACCGGCTAGTCGATGCACACCTGACTGCGCCGCCGGAGGCCGAGGTCAGTGCCACGCGTACCGCGAACGAAGTATCCATGAATGTCGTTCCGATCGAGTTACCAGACGACGAAACCTATGATGTTCGGATTGTGCAGTATTCGCCGATGCGTCGCACCTCGATCCGGCGTGGCGAATTGGCCGGACATGATCTGGATTATGCAAACGTGGTCGAGAATTGGCAGATTGCCGGTCGCTGGGATGGCCAAACACCGCAGAGTTTCACCGCAACATTGTCATCGGAATTGCCTGCCGTTGTTCTGATCCAGCGCAGTGGCCATGGTCCGATCGTGGCCGCAGCGCGGGTTAAGTGATCAGGGCATATCCTTTGGCTGGACCCCCAGTCCCCTCCAGGACTTCCAGCGCCGATGAATCCAGAACCATTGTCCCATGTGCTGACGCACCATCGCTTCCAGGTCGTCATTGGTGAACTGGGTCATGGTTTTGGCATCAGTATGCGGGACCGGGTCGTGCAGGACGATCTCAAAATCGATCCCGTTGGGTTGGCGCACTGCATAGCAGGGGATCAGCACAGCCTTGTATTTGATCGCAAGTTCCGCGTTCAGCACCGAGGTGACGGCGGGTTTGCCGAAAAAGGTCAGCTCCTCACCACCATGCGCATGCAGGTCGGATACAATGGCAATGATGCCTCCGCTTTTCAGTGAACGGACCATTTCGACCATACCTCGGCGGCCCTGTTCGAACATGGGCGACCCGGTCTGATAGAATGCCTCGACATACATGTCGTTGAAATATGGATTTGCCATGCGGCGATAGAGGCTGCCGATGGGTTTACCGCTACGCGCCTGCAGCGCGACCCGCGCGGCCAGATAGTGCCCGAAATGCGCAGTGATCATCATCACTGGACGCCCTTCCGCCACGGCGGCATCAAATGCTTCGACACCCGAGCCCGATACTTTGGCCTTGCTTTGTCGCTCGATGAAACCGTCGGCTGAAAAATGCTCCATGATCGCGCGCCCGGCATTGTCAGGCACGGCGCGGCAGATGCGTTTGACCTCGGCCTCGGGCAGGTCTGGGCAGGTGAGTTTCAGGTTGCGGCGCACGCGGGTTCGAAAGCCGACAATGGGGGCAAGCCAGCGCACAATCGCGCCCATCGCTCCGATGCGGCGCTCATATGGCAGCAGGCGCATGCCGCGGATTACGCCGGTCAGAAACAGGTTGGCGACGTAGTATTTTCCAAGCTCAAATCGGCTTAGTTCCGACTTTTCGACGGGCATGGGGAGAGACACCTGAGCGTTGTGAACTGCGCGACGAGACATACAGGCCCCATCGTGCGATCACAAGTGGTCGCGCCTTGCCGGACTATTCTGCATTCTCCTCAGCCTCGACCAGTGCGATCGCGCCCTCGTCCAAAAGCGCGCGGATGGCTGCAACGATCTGCGACATCGCTTCTTCACTGTCGGATTGTTTGACCTTGCCACGTTCGGCCATTTCTTCCCGTAAGTTGTCCGCCATGCGAGAGGACATGTTGGCTAGGAAGAACTCGACCGTGGCAAGGTCTTCGTCGCTATTGGCTCCGGCCAACGCCGTGATGAGAACGGGTTGATCCACACCGCGCAGAATCGCTGGAACATCGCGGGGTTGGATGCGCGAGGGCACATGCGAAAAGATGAAGATCGATTGCCGGACGGTATCCGCAAAATCGGCGTCTTCTTCGTCCAACGCAGTCAGCAAACCATTACGCGTCGCCGCGGCTGACTGGTTGAGGATCGCGCCCACACGCTCACCCGGCCCATCCCGAAAGGCGGGCTTGGGGCGTTGATCCAGCTGAGCGGCCAAGGACCATCCGATCCGCTCAACCGCCTCGGGCGTCACGTTGGCCGTTTTCGAGACTGCATAAGTTATCCGTCGCGCTGTGGGGCCGGGCAGGTGGCCCAACAACTGGGCAGCCTTGGCGGTTTCGAGTTTCGAAAGCATAACGGCGGCGACTTCTGTGCTTTCAGCTTTGGCCATTTCGGCCAGATCTTCTGAGGGTACTTCGCGCAAACGCTGCCATGGGTCACCGATCTGCCTCACGCCAGCTACCTTGCGCAGCCGGGCGGCGGTGGCTGGGGCGATCTTGCCGTTCACCGCGTCCAGAGCACCGGCTAGCCCATGGGGAAATGCAAGCCCTACGCCATCCAGCGCATCGGCAAATTCCTGTGCGACGGCGGCCAACGTTACCCGGTCAACCAACCCCATCTGTCCAAGTTGGTGGGTAAGTTGTTCCTGCAGTGAATCGGGAAGCTCTTCCAACGGGATATCCGCCCCCTCGTTCAGCAGCAGCCGAACCACAACCGCGGCTTTCTCTCGGTTGCTGAGGGCGCGCGGCACAACACGTGGCGCATCATCGTCTTGTTCAACGACCGGGGTTTGCGTGCCCGGCGTCATCTGCACCATTAGGTTCGTGTCCTGCATCTGCCTGCAATGCCTCATTCGCGTTGCAGGCAGAATATAGAGAGTCGGGTAAAGAAACCCTGAAACTCAGTAGCTATATGTCAGCCCTGTTCTGATCGCTTCGCGCAGCGATGTCTCAGCCCATGTGCCTTCGCCACCACGCGCCTTGATCTCGCGCCATTGTGCGATGGCCAACTCGGTCTTGCCCTGGGTAACAAATCCCTGACCCATGTAGCTGCGGGCGAGGATGTTGTCGGGGTTGGATTCAATTGCTTTCTGGTAAAATGCGTCAGCCAGTTTCAGCTCACCCATCTTGCGATAGGTGAACCCCCAATAGGTCTGCACCCGATCATCATCTTGATCCATGATACGCAGAATGCCCTGAGCATTTTCGTACTGCCCGTTGTAAGCCAACTCGCGCACGGCATCATACAGTTGGTCTTCGGTGAAATTTGTCTTGTTGGGTTTGACGCAGCGCCCGGCTGCCTCGTCATAAACGCGGCCAAACAGGCATTTCTTGGTGGTGTTGGTGGGCTTGGGCGGGCTGCTGTCCCCACCACCCGCAGCAATGGCCATGGGCGCGAAGGTAAAGGCCTGAAGAGCGATGGCCGAGGCTAGTACAAGACGCATTTTCCTACTCCGTTGTCAAAGAGACTTGTTACAATCATAGCTTGATCTTCAAAAAAGCTAACGATTGACTGATCGCTTTTATTCACAAGCAGGAAATAAAAATGTCAGCTATTGACGATTTTCATGCAGCTTTGGCTTTCGCTGTCCCAAATTGTGCCTTCAGCACAGGATTGGGTTTGCTTGGTGTTACCGTTACAGGCAAATCCGGCGGTGCCCGCACAGATAAGAGCAATTGCGCATAGAGCAGTTCGTAGCATCGAGTTTTCCTTTCGCGGAAACTGTGCCAACAGATTAACCGATTTTTGCCAATCTGGCAAAGACACAAGGCCCGGCTGCATTGAGCAAGCCGGGCCAAGTTTTTAGCACTGTTTGAGTTTGAATTATTCGCCGAATACGCGGGCGAAAATCGTATCTACATGTTTGGTATGGTAGCCGAGATCGAATTTCTCTTCGATTTCTTTCGGGCTCAGCGCGGCGGTGACATCGGCGTCGGCCAACAGTTCCTCTTTGAAGTCGGTGCGATGCTCCCAGACTTTCAGCGCGTTGCGCTGAACCATGGCATAGGCATCCTCGCGGCTTACACCGGCTTGGGTCAACGCCAACAGCACTCGTTGGCTCATGACAAGACCAGGGAACTTGTTCATGTTCTCGATCATGTTCTCGGGGAAGATCAGCATCTTGTCGATTACACCGGTCAATCGCGCGAGTGCAAAGTCCAGCGTGATAGTGGCATCCGGCCCGATCATGCGTTCGACCGAGGAATGCGAGATATCGCGCTCGTGCCACAGCGCCACGTTCTCCATCGCCGGGATCACGGCAGCACGCACCATGCGCGCAAGACCGGTCAGGTTCTCGGTCAGCACCGGGTTCTTCTTGTGCGGCATCGCGGATGAGCCTTTCTGCCCCATCGAGAAGAACTCGGCCCCCTCCAGCACTTCGGTACGCTGCATGTGGCGGATTTCGATAGCGATGTTTTCGATGCTGCTGGCGATAACACCCAGTGTGGCGAAGAATGCTGCGTGACGGTCGCGGGGAATGACCTGTGTGCTGATCGGTTCAGGCACCAGACCCAGCTTGTCGCAGACATGCTCTTCAACCTGCGGGTCGATATTCGCAAACGTCCCGACCGCGCCGCTGATCGCTCCGGTGGCGATTTCCGCGCGGGCATCGCGCATCCGGGACAAGTTGCGGTCCATCTCGGCATAGAAGCGGGCAAAGGTCAGGCCCATCGTGGTGGGTTCGGCATGGATACCGTGGCTGCGACCGATGCGAACGGTGTCTTTGTGCTCGATCGCGCGGCGTTTCAGGGCAGCCAACAGACCTTCGAGGTCTGCAATCAGCAGGTCGGCGGCGCGGGTCAGTTGCACATTGAAGCAAGTGTCCAGCACGTCCGAGGAGGTCATGCCCTGATGCACGAAGCGGGCTTCCTCGCTACCCACATGTTCGGCCAGATGGGTCAGGAAGGCGATGACGTCGTGTTTGGTGACGGCTTCGATCTCGTCGATACGGGCGACATCAAACTCCACATCCTTGGCTTTCCACACGGCCTCGGCGTTTTCACGCGGGATCACGCCTAGATCGGCCATGGCGTCGCAGGCGTGCGCCTCGATCTCGTACCAAATGCGGAACTTGCTCTCGGGTGACCAGATGGCGACCATGTCGGGGCGTGAATAGCGGGGAATCATTGGCGGCAGCACCTTTTTATGATTGGGATGAGGCGTTGGCGCGGGGTTTAGCCGCGCATTGACCAAGGAACAAGGCGCGAGTGCTGGGATGAGACGGTTTGCCCTGATTTTATTGCTTTGGCCCGGATTTGTGGCCGCCGACGAGTTTCAGCAACTGACGGGTGATGAGATTCTGATGGCGCTTGCTGGCAAGAAGCTCGACTATGGCGAGGGGATCACCCAGACCTTCGATAGCAATATGCAAACGCAGTACTTTTCAGGCCGCCCAAGTTCGGGACGATGGGCCGTTCGTGATGATCGCTATTGCTCGGTCTGGCCGCCTTCGGATTTCTGGGCTTGTTATGATGTTGAGCAAAGCGGTGAAACCATCCGGTTTGTGGATGATTCAGGTAATACAACTGACGGAATCTATTTGAAGTGAGCCTGCCCAGAAATATTTATGATTTCCAGGGGGTTTGGGACCTGAGCCGCCTCATCCGGGACGAGCGTGCAGGCCAGATCATTCAGGCCGAGGGTAAGGCAGAGCTACGGCAAGATACCCAAGGGTTGGTCTATGATGAGACGGTCACGCTGCGTGTTCCGGGGCAGCCTGCAATGACGGGAACGCGTCGATACCTTTGGCGCGACGCCGGTGATCGGATCGCCATTCACTTTGATGATGATCGGTTTTTTCACGCACTTAAACTTGGCCAAACCCGCGTCAAGGATCATCACGATTGCCCGCCGGACAGCTATGATGCAGACTATGATTTCTCGGGATGGCCGCGCTGGACAGTCCGCTGGACTGTATCAGGACCGCGAAAATCCTATGAAATGGAGACCAAATACGCGCTGCGATAGCGTAATCATCTTGCAGCAACGGCCCGGAACGGGCATTGCTGCATGTGCAAATAAGTCCGAATGTGGAGAAATGAGATGAACGCAAACGTACTGGCCAATGCTTTTGGCCCGCGTGAGGGGACGGCGCTGCGCGTCAAGCAGGTGGCTCTGGTTGCCCTGGGTATCGTTGCTCTGGCTGTTGCAGCCAAAATCAAAGTGCCGATGTGGCCGGTTCCGATCACCATGGGCACATTCGCCGTTCTGACCATCGGCACCGCCTATGGCGCGCGCCTTGGCCTGATCACGATGCTGGGTTACCTGCTGGTTGGTGCTCTGGGCTTTGACGTGTTTGCGGGTTCCTCGGCCGAAAAATTCGGCCTGACCTACATGATGGGTGGCACCGGTGGCTATCTGGTCGGTTACCTGATGGCGACCATTCTGCTGGGCGCACTAGCCGCGCGCGGCTGGGATCGTTCGGTCGGCAAGCTGGCGCTGGCGCTGGTGCTGGCCAATGTCCTGATCTATGTGCCGGGCCTGCTGTGGCTGGGTCAGCTGTATGGCTGGGACAAGCCGATCCTGGAATGGGGTCTGACACCGTTCCTGCTGGGTGACGCAATCAAGCTGGCGCTGGCCGCTCTGCTGATCCCTGGCCTGTGGAAGCTGCTGGGCGACGCACGCACCTGATAGCGCGCTCTTGCGCAAGACACACCCGCGTTCGGAGCTTTCCGGACGCGGGTTTTTTATTGTCTGCAGAACAGGATACTGGACAAAGTCAAACTGCATGGGCAACCTGACATCAGAAAATTGATCAGGTTATTGAGATATGCGTATTTTGTTAAGCTTGGCGCTTGCTGCAAGTGCCGTGACTTGGTTGGCTGTAACGCCTGTGCAAGCTGACACACCGGTGACCTACACCGATGAAGGGCGCGCCCTGTTCCGCTTTGAGGTTCCCGACTTTTGGGCATTGCGTACCGGTGGCCCGCGTGAAATCGAGGATACCAATCTGGGCGATGCCCGTGCGGTTTCGCGCGTCATGGGGATCAGACCGGTGACCGACGATAATGTCTGGATGGGCTTCGTCTCACCATCACGGGTTTCCAGCATTCAGGGCGGGCTGAGCTATCTTGAGGATATCGACAAATTCCTCGTCAAAGACCCGACCGTGACCAGCACCAGCAATACAAGGATTGGTGGGCGGCCAGCCCACGTTATTCGAGGCACCGGCAATCGGGATGGGCGAGGCGTAAACTTTACCGCCACCGTGATTGACCTGCCGCGTGACCGTGTTGCGATAGGGGTTGCGATCCTGCGTGACGGGGCCGACCCGTCTTATGTTGATGCCTTGAACGCCGTTTTCGCGTCGTTCCGGTCTTTGCAGTAAGGAGGCTCGGATGACTCGCAAACTGTTAAAACGGTCTGTTCTGGCGCTGGGGTTGGGTACTGCAACGTTTACACTGTCCGCCTGCGATGGCGTGTCCGTCGGGGTAGGGTATGGCGTTGGGTATGACCCGTTCTACGACTCGATGCTGTGGAATGATTACTACCACGACCGTAACGTGAATGTAGATGTTGACATAAACCGCCCAGACCGGCCCGACCGCCCCGATCGACCGGTTCGTCCGAACCCTCCACCGCGGCCAAAGCCACCGATCGCCAAACCGCCGTCGCGCCCGCATCCCCCGGTGGCGCGTCCTCCGACGGCACGGCCACCAATTCACCGACCCTCACCGAGGCGCCGTTAGAAAAAGGGGGCAAAAGCCCCCTTCAATCATTATCATAAGCTGACAAAGGTGGTTTTCAGTCCAGCAGCTCAGTCGTGATATGGGCCGAGCCTTCAAGGGTTCGGTGCACGGGACATTTATCTGCGATCTCCAATAGCTTAGCACGTTGCGCGGCATCCAGCGGCCCTTGTAGCCGTATCTTGCGGCGGAACTGATCGACCTTGCCATCGCTGGCCAGTCCGGCGTCCTGCGCGTGTACCTTGTCGTGGCAGACATCGACGGTGATACCTGTCAGCGGCCATTTCTTGCGCCGCGCATACATGCGAATGGTCATCGAGGTACAGGCGCCCAATCCCGAGGACACAAATCCATAAGGGGACATGCCTCGGTCCGTTCCTCCGTACGAAGCGGGCTCGTCAGCGACCGCATGGTGGCGCGGGCCGGACTGGATGTCTTGCAGGAACCCTGCCGGGTCTGCCTCGGTCACGCGAACAACACCTTCCGGGGCGCCGGGTGGTGGGGCGGGCGGGCACAGTTTGACGTATCGCGACACCCAAGCCGCAATGACATCCGCCGCGTAATCCGCATCAGCGGCGCGTGTGATCAGATGGTCGGCATCGTCCAGCGTGACAAAACTTTTTGGATGCTTCGCAGCCAGAAAGATGGTGCTGGCGTTGTCAATGCTGACCGTGTCATCGCGCGGTGCGTGCAGGATCAGAAGCGCTGCTTTCAAATCTGAAACGGCAGGGCTAAGCGCGGCCTCTGAAATGTCATCGACAAAAGCTCTGCCAATGCGAAACGGGCGACCGCCAAGCGAAACCTCTGCGCTGCCTTGCGCCTGAATCTCGGGCAGGGCGGCCTCGAAATGGTGTGATACGTGGCCCGGGTCAGCAGGCGCACCCAATGTGACGACCGCCTTAACCGACGGTATGCCAGCGCGTGCGCGCAGTACCGCAGCGCCGCCAAGTGAATGGCCAATCAGCAGGGCGGGGGCCATGTTGCGGCCGGACAGGTAGTGCGCTGCAGCGATCAGATCTTCGACATTTGAGGTGAATGTCGTATTCGCAAACTCTCCATCCGAGTGGCCAAGGCCTGTAAAATCAAACCTGAGCACGGCGATGCCCATCGCCGCCAAACGCGCCGAAATGCGCCGTGCGGCAGGTATGTCCTTAGAGCAGGTAAAGCAATGCGCAAACAAAGCCGTTGCCAGTACCGGCCCGTCCGGCAGATCAAGGCGCGCGGCCAATTGGCTGCCGTCGTGACCGGCGAAAGTAATGCGTTCGGTGGGCATGATGAATCCTTGGTGGTCCAGGTTTCGACAATACTGTGTGCTGTGTGCGGTTCTCTCAACCCCTGTGTCAGTGGCGTAACAGGAAGGTGAGGGGGTGGGACCACGTAGCCCTTGGCGCGTCGCATCAATGCATTGTTGGGGTTGGTATTTGAACAATCAAAAAATGTGATGATAATTCGGATAAACATTCATTTTACTTATTTATACTTGGACCCCAACTTGCAATCATCCTTCTTATCCAAAGCAGAGGTCAAAATGGCACATACAACATCTGCACCGCTAAGCCCGACACTCCACGCCGGAGTTCTGTTGGCAATTCTCGTGACTGGCGCAATTGGTTTTGCACTGGGACAAAGCTGGCCGCTGACCAATACGTCTGAGGACACGCCAACTCTCACCGCGCCTGAAGATTGGCACGGTAATGTCAGACGGTCCCACTGGTCGAACTAGGCCATAGCGCTTAGCCAGACCCCATCAACTGTGCGTCGAACGGATACTTCGTGAGGTTTTCATAGCCGTCTTCGGTGATCAGTACCTGATCTTCCAGCTTGATCGAGAAATCGCCGCCAACCTCGCCAACTGCCGCTTCGACGCACAACACCATTCCGGGTTCAAGTGGATAATCATAGGATCCCTCGACCGCCTTGTCGGGATAGGCCACCAAGGGCCATTCATCGCACAATCCAACTCCATGCATCAGGCAGCCGTATTTCTGTGCCTGAAACTTGTCATCCAGCCGATGGGCATTCGCGGTTAGTTCCGGGATCATGACGCCTGGTTTCAGCATTTCCATGTTGGTCATGATGTGCTCATGCGCGTGCTGCATGGCATAAATCATATCCGCACGTGGCTTTTGATCGCCGATCCACCAGGTTCGTGAGATGTCGACGCAAATGCCGTAAGACCCGATCAGGTCGGTATCGAACGCGATGATTTCATTTTGCCGCGTGATGCGCGGGCCGCATTCCTGAAACCAGGGATTGGTGCGCTGGCCCGAGGCAAGCAAGCGGGTCTCGATCCATTCACCACCGCGCCGGATGTTTTCAGCATGTAGCACTGCCCAAATGTCATCCTCGGATGTCTTCCCGTCTCCGACATTGACACGTGCGAAGCGCTCCATTTCGGCCACAGCGGTCTCGCAGGCGTGGCTGGCGCAGCGCATGGCGAGGATTTCGTCTGGGCCTTTGATAGCACGGGTTTTCTCGGTAAGCTCTTCGCCCTCCATCACCTCGAACCCCTGAGCCTCAAGCGCGCGCAGGCCGTGCAGCATGATCTTGTCGACACCCAGCCGCATGTTGCCGCCGCCGTGTTCTTCGATCAGGGCGCGCACCTCGTTTGAAAACACATCTGCGGCAACGTCAATCTTGTCGCCCCGGTCGAAATAGAACAGATCGGCGCCCGAGCGCTGCTCGCGCACCAGCGGGTTGAATTTCGACAAGAACGGAGAGTTCTTGTAGTCCCAGATCACCATATATCCGTCAGCGCAAACTAGAACGGCCCGGAACGGGTTATGGGTATTCCAGAGCTGCATGTTGGTGCTGTCAGTCGCATAGCGGATATTCAGGGGGTCAAACAGCAGGATCCCGCCCCAATCGCGCTGCACGATGGCCTGAGTGAGGCGTTTCCAGCGGTATTTACGCATCTGTTCTAGATTGGGCAGGCTAAGCCCGGCAGCGGCCCATTCGTCGAAGGCAAGCTGTGTCGGTCCGATCTCGATCCTGTCATTGTCGTTCGGTGTCCCGTCCCCGAGGGTGGCGCCCCGGGTCGGGTCAATCTTACGGGTGTCACGATATGGTGTGTTCACGGTTGGACCTTTCTGCTTGCCTGCCCAACCTGCAAATCCAGATGCGCTGCGTCTTCTAGGTTTGCGACCGTCTTCTGGTCGCTTTTTGACCGACAGCACCAGAGCAGGGTGCTATGCCTCGACTATGACCGTGATATTACAGCAAGCCATTCCCTATGATCCACTCGCCCAAAACCCGCTGCCTGGCATTAAGCCTGCGGACCCCAGGGCCTGGTTGCATCGCGACGATGCGTTTTCTGCCCAGATGCAACGACGCGCCGCGCTGTTGGCGCAGCAAAAACCGGACGTCTTGGCGCAAAGCCCCGAGGCGTTGGCACCTGCGCAGGAGTTGCTGGAACTGGTCATTCAGCAAGTTTATCCGAATGTCTCCGATAACGTTGTGCGGCCCGACGGTGTACGGGTTGAGGTTGACCGGGAACGCCCGTTGGAAACGCTATGCCATTTGGTGCAAGAGGATTTCTGCATTCTGCAGAAACACGATGACGAGCATGTTTTGACTGGCGCGATCCTGTGCTTTCCCGCAAGCTGGATGCTGTCAGAAAAGTTCATGCGCCCTTTGATTGGGATCCATGAACCGGTTGATGCCTACGACGCCAATATTGCCCGCAGAGTTCAACGTTTGTTTGACGGCATTCAGCCCAACCGGCCACTTTGGCGGTTCAATGCGCTTTGGTACAATGATGCCGAATTGTTCCAACCGCGTAGTCTCATGCAGCGACGCACGCCGCAGGACGAAAATTCGGCCCGATATCTGCGTAGTGAACGTCAGACTCTCTTGCGTTTACCTGAGACAAACGCAGTGGTGTTCGCGATCCACACTTATGTAATGGCCGCTGATCAGGTCCTTAAAATGGAAAACCCCGCCTGACGGCGGGGCCTCCAAGGAGGGTCTTGGGTAATTTGATTACATGCCAATCGCGCTGGCGACCTCGGCAAAAGCATTCGTAGCGTTCAGGCCAAAAATCGCTGTGGTAAAAGCCAGAACCTGAGTGTTGAGGCGGAAATCCTCACCCCGGATCAGATTGACTGCTGCCAGGGATATGGCAATCGGTGTCGATATGCTTGCCACAGCACCAGTCATGCCCCAGCTGGTCAGTCGCAGAATATCGCTTGGGCGTTCCGTTTCGTCCTCGGACTGGTGAATGTTGCCGGCGGGCAGGGGAGCATCAGCCTCGGTCCGGAAGGCGATACTGAGCAGTTGGTCGTCACTTAGCTTGATCGGACGCGGCTTGGCGTGTTTGGTCTGTGCATCTTCCGCATCAGGATCAGGCAGATCGAGCCCCGCAAATGGGCCGCTGACTGCTTCGAATATCTGCTTTCGGTTCCGGGCGTTGCGCGGCGCAATTGAATCAAAGGCACTCATGAATTGTTCGATGGTCAGAACGGTTTTGGGCGACAACCATTCGACACGACGGGTCGTGCAGATGTCGACCATTCGGTACAGGATCACCACAAGCATCAACTCGGATATTTCACTGTCATCGAGCAGTTTTGACACCGGACAAATCGAGATCGTCAGCCGGTTTCCCGGCAGGGTTACCGCAGCACGCGGCATAGTTTTGAGACCAGCGGTTCGATCCATCCGCTCATGGTGGTTGTGATCTACTTGGGTTGGTTCCGAGTCCAATGTCAGACGCACGAGATATTGGCTGCTGACGATACTGGCCTCTGATGCGCTAAGAAGCGTCTTGCGCTCGACCAGATGGCCATAGTCACCCAGCGTCGTCGAGACGACCTCGCACAGACGCTCAAGCGCGCCATCTGCCGACCCGTCAAACTGGAGGCCACCGTGGTAACTATGCTTTGCAGTCACAGCATGTTCCTTTGCTGTCATAATCTTCACAACAAATTAACAGGCGAAATGGCGCAAATTTTGACCAAAATGGAAAAAAGTCGAAATATTCCAAGATTGATTACGCTTTGGAAACCAAGAAAATCGGGGTTTCCTTAAATCTATGTGGCAACAATGTGGCCGAATTCAGGTGCTCTGACGTCAAGCCTATGACCGCCCTAGTTGTCGATTCGCGCCGCCATGATTGCAATGGATTGCTGGTAGACCGAGGCCGCATTCCATTGCTGTATGACCGCAAAATTCGGCTCTCCGGGTTGATAGCCGCGACCGGGCTTCCACCCTTTCTTACGTAGAAAATTCGCGGTCGAGGCGAGCGCGTCGGTCATGTTATAAAAATCGACCCGACCGTCACCGGTGGCGTCCACACCATAGGTCAGGGCGTTGCCGGGCAGGAACTGTGTATGCCCCAGCTCGCCATGTTTTGCCCCTTTTGTCGCCATCGTAAGGGTACCTTGGTCAACCAGTTTTAAGGCGCCGATAGCGTGCGGGATGAAGAATTCGGATCGGCGACAATCATAGGCTAATGTCGTGATTGCGGAAACAACCTGACTATCTCCCATGAAACCTCCAAAGCCGGTTTCCATGCCGTGAATGGCAATTAGCACACCCGCCGGTACGCCATATTGACGCTCGAGCGCGGCGTAAAACTGCGGATTGCGAGCTTTGCGCTTGCGCCCTTGCGCAACGATGGTGTTTGCCCCGCGCACCTGCATGAATTTGTCTAATGAGTATTTAAAGCTCTTCTGATTGCGATCCGCGGCAATCGTACGTGTTGCATATTGCGTTTGTGCGAGCGCTTGCAGACCCTTCTTTTTCACACCCGCCCGTTTGGCGGTTTTGGCAAAGTCGGCTTTCCAGGCCTCAAACCCGCTGCTGGTATTCCCACAAGGGGCGGACAGTGCCACTGAGGGCAGAAGGAACGCGAGTGCAGCGTAAAGGCGAAGACGAGGCATAGAGGAAATCCGAGTGCAAAAAAAAACCATGCTCAGCCTAAGCCGAGTTCGACCTACCGCAAAGTGGTTTAATAGAGATCAAGCTCGTCTGTGCCTTTCAGGGATTCGAACCATTCATCCGGGGTTTTGTCGATCTTGGCATGTTTGACCATCATCGCGTTCATATTTGGCAGACTGGATGAGTCCGGCCATTCATCGGGTTGCCACAGGTTTGATCGAATGATGCATTTGGGACAGTGCGCAAAGACGGTTTCGACATGGATCAACAGGGCCACCTTGGGCACGCGTCCACCAACGGCCATGTTTGAAAGAAGTTCGGGATCTGCGCTAATTCTCGCGGATCCCCGCAGGCGCAGAGTTTCCAATTTTCCGGGGACAAAGAATATCACGCTGACGCGCTGATCTTTCAGCACATTATGAAACGTATCCACGCGCTTGTTCCCAGGCCGGTCCGGGATCGCAATCATCGAGTTCGAGAGCACCTGCACAAACCCCGCAGGATCGCCACGAGGCGAAATATCGAGATGCCCATCGGGATTGGCCG
Organism: Ruegeria sp. CF1; assembly: GCF_056537445.1. Classification (NCBI taxonomy): domain Bacteria; kingdom Pseudomonadati; phylum Pseudomonadota; class Alphaproteobacteria; order Rhodobacterales; family Roseobacteraceae; genus Ruegeria; species Ruegeria sp. CF1. Next base: position 132,892 of record NZ_JBQFRN010000001.1, read on the forward strand.
AAGCGATCAGGCAGAACGAGGACATGCCAATGAAGTCTCGACACATCTCATCAAGTGCAGGCAATTCCTTTGCAATGATCTGCGGCAAGGGTTGCCCGCAAATGCGTTCCAGATCTTTTTCCGAGGTTACAAGTCCTGAATACTCAGAAAAGGGTTTGTCGCTTGCGGGCATGTGCTCTCTCTGCCTGATGTTGAGCTTAAATTTTGAAAGATCATCATCGATCCGTCAAATCTCGCGGAGATACAGAAAAAGGGGCGCCCGATGGGCGCCCCCTGAGAATTTTCGTCGAAAATTCTTAATCAGCAGCTGTAGTACATGCCGTACTCAACCGGGTGAGGTGTGTGCTCGTAGGTTTCTACCTCTTCCATCTTCAGCGCGATGTAGCCGTCGATCTGGTCTTTGGTGAACACATCGCCTTGCAGCAGGAAGTCGTGATCAGATGCCAGCGCTTCCAGAGCTTCGCGCAGCGAGCCGCATACGGTCGGGATGTCGGCCAGTTCTTCGGCAGGAAGATCGTACAGGTTCTTGTCCATGGCTTCGCCCGGATCGATCTTGTTCTTGATGCCGTCCAGACCGGCCATCAGCAGCGCGGCGAACGCCAGATAGGGGTTTGCGGCCGGATCGGGGAAGCGGGCCTCGACGCGCTTGGCTTTCGGGCTTTCGGTCCACGGAATACGCACGCAGCCTGAACGGTTGCGGGCCGAATAGGCGCGCAAGACGGGGGCTTCGAAACCTGGGATCAGACGCTTGTAGCTGTTGGTCGCCGGGTTGGTGAAGGCGTTCAGCGTTTTGGCGTGCTTCAGGATGCCGCCGATGAAGTACAGCGCCTCATCAGACAGGTCGGCGTATTTGTCGCCCGCGAACAGCGGCTTGCCGTCTTTCCAGATCGACATGTTCACGTGCATGCCGGTGCCGTTGTCACCTGCGATTGGCTTCGGCATAAAGGTCGCCGATTTGCCATAGGCATGTGCAACGTTGTGGATCACGTACTTGTATTTCTGAAGCTCGTCGGCCTGCTTGGTCAGGCTGTCGAAGATCAGGCCCAGTTCGTGCTGACACGATGCAACCTCATGGTGGTGCTTGTCGACCTTCATGCCCAGACGCTTCATGGTCGACAGCATTTCCGAGCGCAGGTCCTGCGCTTCGTCAACGGGGTTTACGGGGAAGTAACCACCTTTGACGCCCGGACGATGGCCCATGTTGCCCATCTCGTATTCGGTGTCGGTGTTCCACGATGCATCAGTCGCATCAACTTCGTAGGATACCTTGTTGATACTGTTCGAGAAACGAACATCATCAAAGAGGAAAAATTCGGCCTCAGGACCCATGTAGGCCACATCACCAATACCGGAAGCCTTCAGGTACGCTTCGGCTTTCTGAGCGGTGCCTCGCGGGTCACGTTCATAGGCTTCACCAGTGTCAGGCTCCACAACCGAGCAGTGCAGGCAGATGGTCTTTTCCGCATAGAACGGATCGACATAGGCGCTGTAGGTGTCGGGCATCAGTTTCATGTCGGAAGCTTCAATCGACTTCCAGCCCGCGATGGACGAACCGTCGAACATAAAGCCCTCTTCCAGGAAGTCCTCATCGACCTGATCGGACATGATGGTGACGTGCTGAAGTTTGCCGCGCGGGTCGGTAAAGCGGATGTCGACGTATTCGGCGTCTTCATCACGGATCAGCTGAAGAACTGCGTCCTTGCTCATACTATTTGTTCCTCTGATTTGAAGATTGCTGTGTTACAGGGCTTCCGAACCGGTTTCGCCGGTGCGGATACGAATGGCTTGTTCGATAGGTGAGACAAAGATTTTTCCGTCCCCGATCTTGTCGGTCTTTGCAGCGCTAACGATGGCTTCGATCGCTGCGTCAACCTGATCATCATCCAGGACGACCTCGACCTTTACCTTGGGTAGAAAGTCGACAACATATTCTGCGCCGCGATAAAGTTCGGTGTGACCTTTCTGGCGACCAAAGCCTTTCACCTCGACCACGCTGAGGCCCTGGACTCCCACGTCCTGCAGCGCCTCTTTCACTTCGTCCAGTTTGAACGGCTTGATGATCGCTTCGATCTTTTTCATTCCGGTTCACCTTGTATGGTTGTCTTGATGGCAATGATCACGTCTAAGATCGGGCGGCAATGGAACCGCGAATTTGGTCGCCTTGTGGTGCTGCGAAATCGTGCAACGGGTTAAATTTTGATCGATATGCACAAAATGTAATCGGAATTGAATCGCGTGAGGGCGCAATATGGCAGAGTTGCTGACAGCGGCACAGATGCGGACGATTGAAAAGTCCGCGATTGAGTCTGATGACGTGAGCGGGCTGGAGCTGATGGAGCGGGCGGGGCGCGGTGTTCTTCAAGCCGTATTCGAAGAATGGCCAGAGCTGCAGCGGGGGCCAGCCCCCGCACCCCCGAGGTATTTGGGGCCAGGTGAAAAGGATCCGCTGCGTGCGGTAATTCTTTGCGGGCCAGGAAATAACGGGGGGGATGGATTTGTTGTTGCACGCTTGCTGCGGGAGCGCGGCTGGGAGGTGGCGGCATTTCTTCTTGGTGATCCGGCGAAGCTGCCACCAGATGCGCGTGTGAATCATGACAGGTGGGGCGAATTGGGGGAGGTTCACCCATTTTCCGAAGTGTTTGCCGCGCATCAAGGGGCTGACCTTTATGTCGATGCGTTATTCGGGACGGGCTTACAGCGACCGCTTGAGGGTGATGTTCTAAAATGGGCAGAAATGACTGCCTCGGATCCAGCCATCGCCGAAAAGACAGTATCCGTTGATATGCCGTCTGGCCTGTGTTCCGATAGTGGGCGTGAGCTGGCCCCGGGGACCGCGACGGTTCAGGCCAGGCTCACGGTATCGTTTCATACTGCAAAGCTGGGGCATTATCTGGGGCTGGGGCCGGTCAGAAGTGGCCGATTGGTCGTCAAGGACATTGGTTTGGAGGAGGGAGTTCAGGGTGCGGTCAAACTGGTGACCGCCCCGGATGCTGATTTTTCGAAGGCAACTGCCTTACACAAATATGCGTATGGGCATGCCTTGATTATTAGCGGAGGCGCGGGGGCAACCGGCGCAGCAAGGCTGGCGGCACGTGGTGCATTACGCATCGGGGCCGGATTGGTGACGCTGGGTGTTCCACCCTCGGCTCAGATGGAGGTTGCCAGTCACATCACTGCGCTGATGCTGCAGCGGGTCCAGAGCGGCGATGATCTGTTGGAAGTCCTGATGGATGCGCGGTTGAATGCACTATGCCTCGGTCCTGGTTTGGGGCTGGCGCGTGCGCAGGAGCTGGTTCCTGTGGCGCTGGCCTCGGGGCGTCCCGCGTTGCTGGACGCGGATGCTTTGACGGCTTTTGCTGATGCGCCAGAGGTGCTGTTGGACATGCTCCATGACAGATGTGTTCTGACACCGCACGGGGGCGAGTTTGCGCGATTGTTCCCGGAGATCTCCGAAAAGCTCTCGATCAAGCCGGGCAGAGGGCCGGCTTATTCCAAAGTGGATGCCGTGCGTGAGGCGGCCAAGCAGGCTGGCTGTGTGGTACTATACAAGGGCCCTGACACGGTGATTGCTGCACCGGATGGGCAATGTGCGATCAATGCGGCGCTGTTTGACCGGGCGGCGCCCTGGCTGGCGACAGCAGGGTCGGGCGATGTGCTTGCCGGGTTCATAACGGGACTACTGGCGCGGAGCTTCAACCCGATGGCTGCAGCCAAGACCGCAGCTTGGTTACATGTGGAATGCGCCAGGCAATTTGGGCCGGGGTTGATTGCTGAAGATCTGCCGGAACAATTGCCAGCGGTATTCGCACGGCTTGAAATCAATGGGTCATAGGCAAATATTGGCCGATCGCGGGTCAAAGCGGCAATGTTTCGCCTTATGATTTACCTGTGCGCATAACGGGTGTTTGCAAGCTGCAACACGCAGCGCAAGAATTGTCTTGCAGGTTAGCTGGGTGCTGCTTTCGAACTAGGTCAAAATATTGATTATAAAACGCTTTCCCTGAAGGTCCCCGCTTCCGCCTGTGGCAGAAATGCAATGCCGGGCTAATAAGCTTTAGCAATCATTGGAACCGTTAATCCAGGTGCGCATATCGGCAATATCTAAAAAACTGACCCATCTATGGTGAATGACATGACAGTGAATTTTAAGCTGACTTCGATAGCCGCGGCGCTTGTCGCAACAACGGCAATCCCCGCCGCCGCCGAACTGAAATACGAAAACAACACGGGCGGTTATGTCCTGCTTTATGGTCAGTTGCACCCGGCCTTAATCTCGGTTGACGACGGTGAAGAGACCGAAACGCGCGTTCTGGACAATGACCTGTCAAACAGCCGCGTCGGTTTGGAACTGTTGCAGCCCTTCGGCAACAACGATTTCACCTTCCGTTTTGAAACCGGGCTTGGTCTGCCGAGCTCGAGCGAGTGGAACCAGCTGGGCACAGATTTCAGCGGCTGGACCCGTGAAGATATCCGTCACGTGGATTTCGCACTTGCCGGTGACTGGGGTAAATTCTCGGCCGGTCAGGGCAGCATGGTGGCCGATGGCGCTGCCGAAGTGGATCTGTCTTACGTTGGAACTGCGCTGTATTCCTTTACCAACGATGAAAATGGCGGGTTCTTCTATCGCGGTACTGACGGTTTGCTGAGCGACATCACCGTTGGCGATTCCAGCAGCAACTTTGACGGTGCGCGCCGTGGCCGCGTTCGGTATGACACGCCGGAGTTCAGCGGTTTTAAGGCCGGCATCGCCTATGGTCAGAACATTCTGTCCAGCAGCGATGACGATGACTATTACGATATCGGCCTTCGCTATAACAACACCTTCGGCGGCGGGGTTGAATTTGCAGCGGCGGTTGCATACTCGGTGCGTTCGGCTGACGATGGATCGGGGGACCGCAAGGATACGATCGGGTCGGCCTCGGTTATGCTGCAAAACGGCCTGAGTTTCACCGTAGCCGCCGGTACGCGGGACAATGACGCGGATGGTGCGTCTGACCCGAACTACTTCTACGGCAAGATTGCCTATGAGGATCAGTGGGTATCCTGGGGTAAAACCGGTATCGGGATCGACTATTACTCGGGTTCGGACTTCGTAAATGACGGCTCCAGCACTGATGCTTGGGGCATCGCTGTTGTTCAGCGTATCGACAGCATCAATACAGATGCATATCTGAAATACCGCAATCACGATTTCGAAGATGGCGCTTCGTTCGACAACAACGAGGCGTGGGTGCTGGGGGCCCGCTGGAGGTTCTGATTTCTCAGCTTTCGATGATCGAACGCTCCGGCCTGTGCCGGGGCGTTTTTTCGTCTGTAATAGGGGTAAAACCAGCCTGAAAGGGCCTTTGCCTCTTGCACGCAGGCGGCTGTGCAAATAGAAGGCGTCAAATTTGCCCGGCGCGCCCGTTTTGCGCGCCCCGAATCCTATGGGGACTACCAAAATGCAGGTTACCGAGACGCTGAACGAAGGTCTGAAGCGCGGCTACAACATCGTTGTGACCGCAGCCGAGCTGGACGACAAGGTCAACGAGAAACTGACCGAAGCGCAGCCCGAGGTTGAAATGAAGGGTTTCCGCAAAGGCAAGGTGCCGATGGCTCTGCTGAAAAAGCAGTTCGGCCAGCGCCTGCTTGGCGAAGCGATGCAAGAAACCATCGACGGTGCGATGAACAAGCACTTTGAGGACAGCGGCGAACGTCCTGCTTTGCAGCCCGAGGTCAAGATGACCAACGAGGACTGGAAAGAAGGCGACGACGTAGAAGTTGCGATGTCCTACGAAGCGCTGCCCGAGATTCCAGAAGTTGACCTGAAATCGGTTGAACTGGAGAAGCTGGTTGTCAAAGCGGACGACGCAGCCGTGGAAGAAGCGCTGAACAACCTGGCCGAGACCGCGCAGAACTTCAAAGCGCGTCGTAAGGGTTCGAAAGCCAAGGACGGTGACCAGATCGTGTTCGACTTTGTTGGTAAAGTTGACGGCGAAGAGTTCGAAGGCGGTTCGGCTGAAGATTACCCGCTGGTTCTGGGCTCGAACAGCTTCATCCCCGGCTTTGAAGAGCAGTTGGTCGGTGTGAAGGCCGAGGAAGAAAAAGACGTCAACGTCACCTTCCCCGAAGAATACGGTGCTGAGCATCTGGCCGGCAAAGACGCCGTTTTCACCTGCACCATCAAAGAGGTGAAAGAGCCGGTCGCGGCTGAGGTCGACGACGAGTTGGCCAAGAAATTTGGTGCCGAAGATCTGGCTGGGTTGAAGGCACAGATCGCCGAGCGTCTGGAAGCCGAATATGCTGGTGCGTCCCGTGCAGTAATGAAGCGCGCTTTGTTGGACGTGCTGGACGAGAAAGTCTCGTTCGACCTGCCGCCGTCACTGGTAGAAGCCGAAGCCAAGCAGATCGCGCATCAGCTGTGGCACGAGGAAAACCCTGACGTTGAAGGTCACGATCACGATCCGATCGAACCAACCGACGAGCATAACAAGCTTGCCGAACGCCGAGTGCGTCTGGGCCTGCTGCTTGCCGAACTGGGCCAGAAGGCCGAGGTTGAAGTGACCGACTCGGAAATGACACAAGCGATCATGAACCAGGCGCGTCAGTACCCGGGCCAGGAGCGCCAGTTCTTTGAATTTGTGCAGCAGAACGCCCAAATGCAGCAGCAGCTGCGTGCGCCTATCTTTGAAGACAAGGTTGTCGACTACGTCTTCGAACTGGCTCAGGTTGCGGACAAAGAAGTCAGCAAGGACGATCTGCAAAAAGCCGTTGAGGCACTGGAAGAGGAATAATCCTCTTCCTTCCCCCATTAGGGGTCAAAAAAAAGCGGAGCCGTCTCGAATTAGACGGCTCCGCATGGGTGGCTTTGTACTATGAGGTGAGGGGGTCAGGCCTCATGAGCAAAAGCACGGGGGGTCTGTAACAGAGCGGTCTTCTGCTCTGGGGTGAATGTGTCGGACAGCGCTTCGATCAGTTTCAGCACTGCCTGCCTTTCTTCTTCCGTCTTGGCCGCACTCATCTGTTCGACAAAGTACTTCTCAAGATCGGTGAGCGGCTTGTGGTCACGATTTGCCGGGCTGAGTTTGGCGGCCTTTTTGGCCTCGAAGAACTCCAACGCCTTTTCTTCTTCGATAAAGACATCGTGGTGAATGTCTGCGAATTCGCGAAGACCCGAAATCCTTTCTTCTGTGCAATCCAGCAACGCCGCCATTGCCGGTACCTTGCCCATCGGAACGGTTTCGCCCACATAGTCGTAAGGCGCACAGTTCGAGCGTTTGAGAACGCGGTTCATAACCGGGTCAATCACGGTGATGATGTCCTGGATACCCGCACTACGGCAGTATTCCAGAGATCCGATCATCAGCTCACAGGTCGCGTAAGAAACCGAGTTCTTCTCTTTTCCTCGGGTCAGTCGCTGCGTGTCGACGCAGAAGCGGGTGGATTCCCACATGGTCGCGCTGCGCATTGGCGCTTCGCCGCATAAGATATCCGAGAACACATCTGAAAGCATGTGCGGGCCGGTTGTCTGGAGTGCACGTACTGCGGCTACGACGTTCCCCTCATCGTCGAGACCAATTACGTATGCAGGATCCAGGTGATCGAACTGATCGATTTCTTTGCCGTCTTCGATGTGGACATCCCATCCAAGTCGTCCACCAAAAACCCGAGCGCGCAGTTCGAACATATCGTCAAGAACTTCGGTGAACAGATGTCTGTTCAGCCCATCAACTACCAAAATCATGTTAACCCCCTTCGAGTGATCTGTCTGTGGATAAGACGTTACCCGGTTTCCACAGCGAATCTATTGGGGGTTTCCCGTAATATTGGCTTTTTTTAGCCCAATTTCGGCAAAATTTGGCTTTATCCTGGGTAGATTAAGCCGATTCCGATGGCCCGACCGACAGCCTGCGGAGTCGTCAGTGCATTAAGCTTTTCGCGAGAAGAGCGCAAGTGCACCTCAACCGTGCGGTGCGAAATCGACAGGATATCGCCGATATCTTGTTGCGATTTACCCGCTGCGGCCCATTGCAAAATCTCCAATTCTCGGCTGGAGAGGGTCGGGTGGTACAGCATCCGGCTGATCGTATCCGATGTCATGACATTGTCATGGATGTGTACGGCCAATGATTGCAGGTCACTTATCACGTTGGGCACCAGTTTCTTCCACTCATCCCGGCTGCACTCGCGCACTGCGCTAAGCAAGCCGATATCTCCGTACGGCCCGCGAACCGGAATCGTAATGCCTTGATCTGGAATGCCAAAATCATGTGCATCGCGAAAAACGCGCTGGAAATCTTTACCGCGTTCCAGACGGCTCCAGTCGACCGGAGCGATACTGCGCTGGCTCATGTGCAGCGTCGGATCGATCAGGTGCAGGCCTTGCTCTTGATAGTGGGTTTTCCAGTCGTCCCCATAAGTCACATGGCCGTGAATCGTACCTGCAGCAGGATTCATACCCGCATAGGCTGCGTGGTCCATTTCATATTTGTCACAGACCTGACGCAGGAACTCGTCATACCGAGTATCCTGTTCGGGAAGAGTGCTGAGATCAACAATATCCATACGGTAACGACCAGTTAGACCCGAGTGAGCGGGCGGATCCCCTTGGCCAGGAAAATGATACTGTCTTCCCTGACGTCAAGCAGGACACCACATTTCGCTTGTCAAGACAAGAAGATGTGGGAAATGTCTGCCTTTTATAGGTAAATGTGCCTTTCGGGCACACAATTACGCACCTTTAAAAGATTTAACGTCAGAGTTGTGCAGTAGGTCATGGGATTCGCCGTGGCATTTCGAAGGTTATGTATGTGCATTACAATCGAAATGCGAATAAAACATGCCTATTCTGTGGCAGAAACCAGACCCGTCTCGACGAGCATGCCCCTGGCCTTTGCTTCGGGCCAATATCCTTTGGCATAAAGAAAGATGGCACGTTGTTGATCTCCATCAGACAAAAGCCAGGCGCCTCGCAGGTATTTTCCGGCAAACTCCAGATTGGTATCGGCGTCCAGCAGGCCTTTGGCATTTCCAGTGTAACCCATTGATCGCGCAGTGGCCGGGAGGATTTGCAGAAGCCCATAATAGGGCCGGTTCACCGCCCACGGTCGATGTGTGCTTTCACGGATGGCCAGCTTGTGCACCAGCTCCCGCGGGAGCTCGTAGTGGTCAGCCCATTTATTGATCGAGGCGCGAAGCTCGGGTGTTTCATTGGGGTAGAGGGGGGGATCGAAGGTATCGCCGGAACCCGAGCTGCCAGGACTGCCACAAGCTGCAAGCGGCGCCATAAGCAACAAGGTTAAGACGCGGCGACGAAGGAGGGGGGTCATCAAAATACTCCTGATTGCGAATGGCGATGATATGAAACCTTCGCCGGTCTGCAAGGCCAGGCGAACAATCGGGCTGAATTTTGCTTGCGATGTAACAAAAAGAAAAAGGGCCGCGTAAAAGCGCGGCCCTTTGAAATTGGATATGCAGCCAGATCAGGCTTTTGCTTCGTCTTCTTCGACCGGAGCTTCTTCGGCAACCAGATCTTCGTCTTCCGAAGCGGCAGAGCCTATGTCGTCGAAAAGTTCGGCGATTTCGAATTCGGCAGCGGCTTCTTCTTCAGCAGCCAGTTCCTGGATCGATTTGCCCGATGCCTGCAGTTCGGCTTCTTCTTCCGAACGTGCGACGTTCATCTTGATCTCGACTTCTACCTCGGGGTGCAGGTTGACTGCGACCGAGTGCAGACCCAGTTCCTTAATCGGAGCGATCAGGGCAATCTGTTTCTTGTCGACGGTGAAGCCAGCTTCGGTTGCGGCGTCTGCGGCATCACGCGGGGTGACCGAACCGTACAGTGCGCCGGCATCCGATGCCGAACGAATCACGATGAACTGCTGACCGTCCAGCTTTTCAGCCAGCGCTTCAGCTTCTTTCTTGGTTTCCAGGTTGCGTGCCTCAAGCTGGGCTTTCTGGGCTTCGAACGACGCGATGTTGGCGTTCGATGCGCTCAGCGCTTTGCCTTGGGGCAGCAGGAAGTTGCGGGCGTAGCCGGGCTTGACGTCAACGACGTCGCCCATCTGACCCAGTTTCGCAACGCGTTCCAGAAGGATAACTTGCATGTCAGTCTCTCCTTACTTCACGGCGTAGGGCAGCAGGGCGAGGAAGCGGGCGCGCTTGATAGCACGGGCCAGTTCACGCTGCTTTTTCGCCGAAACGGCGGTGATGCGCGAAGGTACGATCTTGCCACGCTCAGAGATGTAGCGCTGCAGCAGACGGGTGTCTTTATAGTCGATTTTCGGCGCGTTCTCACCCGAGAACGGGCAGACCTTGCGGCGGCGGAAAAATGGTTTTGCGGCCATGGTTTATGTCCTTTCGTCAGGCGTTGATCAGCGGCGCTCGCGGCGGCCTTCGCGCTCATCGCGCTTCTGCATCTGGACCGAAGGGCCCTCGGCATGCTCGTCGACCTTGATGGTCAGAACTCGCATCACGTCATCATGCAGGCGCATCAGGCGTTCCATTTCCTGAACCGCACCCGAAGGGGCATCGGTTTTCAGGAAGGCATAGTGGCCTTTGCGGTTCTTGTTGATCTTGTAAGCCATCGTCTTGACGCCCCAGTACTCGCTTTCGACGACGTTGCCGCCGTTGTCAGCCAGAACGGTGCCGAAATGTTCGACAAGGCTTTCTGCCTGCGCGTTGGACAAATCCTGACGCGCGATCATTACATGCTCATACAGTGGCATGTGCACTCCTGTTTATATCAAGGCGCATTTCAAAGGCGGGGCCATATGGTCCTTCGCGACCCTGCCACGAGAGGCTGCGCGATTCATAACTCCTGCGAAGGATGGCCCCGTATACACGTTTGAGCGGGCGGGGCAAGCCCTGCCACATATGCCTTTGTGAAGTCGCCCTATTTCCACTGGTGCGCCCAATTCCTGACGCTTTTCGCCCCGAGGTTGTTCATGAAGCCGGGAGAACCCGGTAGATTGGAAAACATAGACAGGGCAAGACAATGGCCGTCATGAACACAAACACTTTTGAACAATCGGCACCTGCCGCGGTATTTGATAAATCCGTCCCCGTGCTGATTACGTTTGCGCCGAATTGGCGGGCTCGGATGTTTCTTCTGCGTGCCGTTGGTGTCTTTCTGATTGTGTCGGCCTTTTCGATGTGGTTGATGCCGGGTTCGGTTATGGGGGCCGAGGTTTGGCCTATCAAGTTAGTCGCTTCGCTGATGTTCTTGATTGTTGGCGTCAGCCTGCTGACCATCGAGGTGATGGATGCGCGCCCAGACGCCTACTTTGACCCAATCCGCCGCGAGGTTCGCATTCTTCAGAAAAACGAAAACGGTCGGCCGCAAACGGTATTGCGCCGCAGCTACGACTCGCTGGGTGGCGCGCGTTTCGCTGACGACCAGGTCGAACTGTACGATGTAGACGGAAGCCTGCTGATGAAGCTGCCACTGGAATCGGCGGATGTTGGCTCAGCGCTCAAAGGTCAACTCAGCCAAAACGTAACAATTTTCGCCTGACTTTTATTCTGTTCAAAAAGGAACAGAAGTTGTGAATCAAAAAAACTTGTGTGCTGCCCTTGGGCAGCACATTTTTGTTATCGAGCAACCCATTCGGTTTGCATTCACAAATTTGCGGAGATTGTCATGAAATCCACCCTTCTTGCTGCTGCTTTGGCCGTATCAGCGACCTCGGCGTTTGCCAGCGCCGAGAAATACGTTCTGGACCCCAGCCACAGCCAGGTCATCTTCAGCTATAACCACCTTGGCTTTTCGACCACCACGGGCATGTTTTCGGGCTTTGAGGGCGAAATCATGTTTGATCAGGAAGACCCGGCAGCATCGAGCGTGACTGTTTCGATGCCGGTCGTTGAGATGATCACCGGTTGGAAACCGCGCGAAGATCACTTCATGACCGAAGATTTCTTTGGCGCAGCCGAAGGTGATCTGGTGACCTTCACTTCAACTGGTATTGAGGTCACTGGCGAAAACACAGCCAACATCACCGGTGATCTGACCATGAATGGTGTCACCAAATCCGTGGTTCTGGATGCCAAGCTTAACCAGGTGGGTGAGCACCCGATGGCGGGCAAGCCATGGGCCGGATTTGACGCCACCACAACGCTGGTGCGCAGCGATTTTGATTTGGGCCAATTCGCTCCATTCGTGGGTGACGAGGTCGAGGTCAATATTTCGATCGAGGCGCAGAAGGCCGACTAATCCCTTCATGATCCCAAAAAAAGAAACCGTCGGGGTTATGCGCCCCGGCGGTTTTTCATTTGTCGTCGCGTTCTGCCGTCAATTCAACTGCAACGATAACCGTGAACCCCAACGAATCTTCGGTGGGTTGCGATGTTCCAACGTCGAAATCCATTCGGTTGAGTTCCAGATTCCCCGACATCGTCGCTGCATCGTCGGCCAGTTCCAGCGTAAATGGCAGGACGACATCGATAGATTTGTCCCGGATTGTCAGAGGTCCTCGCGCCTCATAACCCGCATCCGTTTTGAACAGGTCGGCCTTAAATTGAGCCGTAGGAAACTGCGCACTGTCAAAAAAATCCGCACCCATCGCTTGGTCGGTGACTGTGCCGATGCTGAGTGAACCAATGGCAATCGTTACATCGACGGAACCGGCCAACCCCGGCTCGGCGGGATCCTCAAACGCTATCGCTGCAGTCCAGTCTGCAAACTCGCCGCTTACGGGACTGCCCAGTTGCGAGATAGTAATCGACAGGGATCCGTCTTCGACCTCCCATTCCGATTGAACTTGCGCAAGTTCGGCCGTGTCTTCGGATGCTTTGGACTGGTCGTCAAAGACACCGTTGGACCAACCTCCAACCAGCACCGCGCCCCAGATTGCCAAGGCGGCGAAGGCGGGAACAATGGAATGGTGCTGTGCCGGGGGTTCCGGCGCGTCCGATTGGCCGGGCAGCATACGGCGCAGGGTGCTGTCTTTGTCCACGACATGGTGTTTCAGCGCGCCCGCTATGTGCAGCACGAGTGCCACACCCAGGGCCCAGACGAAAAGCCAATGCAGGCTGGCGCCGATGTCGGCAAGGAAAGCTGACTTCGGAATAAGCGGCAGGTTCTGACCAAGGGGCCATAGGATCGGCGCGAAGCCGTCGGTGGCGGCGTGGTGGATCCAGCCGCTGAGTGGAGCCAGTACAAGCGAGCCGTACAGCAGCCAGTGCACAGTTTCGGCGGCGAAGGCCTCGGGTTTGTTTTCAGCGTTCAGCAAGCCCGGCTTCGTCTGGGTAACAGCCCAAAGGATTCGGGCCAATGCGACGAAGAACACGGTAACACCAATGGTTTTGTGCAGTGAAAACAGCAGGGCGGCGCGGGCGATGTCATCCTCGGTCGTGGGAATGCTCGGATCGTAAATCGCATGGGCCAATTGGTTCGCGAACCAGCCCAGCGGCAGAGCCGTCAGGATCAGTAGCGCGGTCAGCCAGTGAAATGCTTTGGTTACACCACCATAGCTGGACCGGGTGTTGGTAAGGGGCATCGATTGGCTCTCCGAGTTTCTGAATTGAGGGTAAGTTAAATGGATGCCGTGTGGACACAAGACAGAGAAATGCACAGTAAAGGTGTCCTGATGCAGAACGCAGGCAATGCTTGTGCCGCGCCGATTGTCAGTTTAAACCCCGCCGAAATCTGACGTCACGCAAGAGGCACCAATGACACGCGCGTTTGTTTTCCCCGGGCAGGGCGCCCAGACCATCGGAATGGGCAAGGCCTTGGCTGAGGCATATCCAGCCGCCCGCGCCGTTTTCGATGAGGTCGATGAGGCCTTGGGCGAAAAACTGAGCGATCTGATCTGGGACGGCGATATCGCAGAGCTGACCCTGACTCAGAATGCACAGCCCGCGCTGATGGCAACCTCGATGGCCGCAATGCGCGCACTTGAGGCCGAAGGCGTTTCGATTTCAATGGCATCTTATGTGGCGGGTCACTCGCTGGGTGAATACTCGGCGCTGGCTGCGGCCGGAGCCTTGACGGTTGCCGATACTGCCCGCCTGCTGCGGACGCGCGGGCAGGCGATGCAAAGTGCAGTGCCGGTGGGCGAGGGCGCAATGGCCGCCATTCTGGGGCTCGATCTTGAAGCGGTGCGCGCCGTTGCGGAAGAGGCCGCGCAAGATGAGGTCTGTCAGGCTGCCAATGACAATGACCCAACCCAGGTAGTCGTTTCTGGTTCAAAAGCCGCTGTTGAGCGCGCAGCCGAGATCGCCAAGGAAAAAGGTGCCAAGCGTGCAATTATGTTGCCGGTAAGTGCTCCATTTCACTGTGCGCTGATGCAGCCTGCGGCAGATGTAATGGCAGAGGCTTTGGCCTCGGTTGAAATCAAAGCGCCTGCCGTGCCTTTGGTTGCGAATGTTCGCGCCGAAGCTGTGGCTGATCCAGATATGATCCGTCAGTTGCTGGTGGAACAGGTCACCGGCTCGGTTCGGTGGCGAGAGAGCGTACAGTACATGGTCGCGCAGGGTGTGACCGAAGCGTGGGAGATCGGCGCGGGCAAAGCTTTGTCGGGCATGATCCGCAAGATCGATCGAGCATTGGCGTGCACAGCGGTCGGGACGCCTGAAGATGTACAAAAAGCCGTTAACCCCGGCGCATGAACAAGGGACAGCCGCCGGATTCGGCGGCCAGAGAGGAAACATAGATGTTTGATTTGACAGGTAAGAATGCGCTAATCACCGGTGCTTCGGGTGGTATTGGCGGCGATATCGCCCGCGCGCTTTACGACGCTGGTGCAACTGTTGGCCTTTCCGGAACGCGCGTGGAGCCTCTGCAAGCTCTGGCCGACAGCCTTGGCGATCGTGCGCATGTCTTGCCGTGTAACCTGAGCGATCCCGAAGCCGTCGAGGCCCTGCCGAAACAAGCGGCTGAGGCGATGGGCTCGGTTGATATTCTGGTGAACAACGCAGGCATCACACGCGACAACCTGTTCATGCGCATGTCGGATGAAGAATGGCAGAGCGTGATCGACGTGAACATGACCGCAACGATGAAGCTGTGCAAAGGCGTGATCCGGGGCATGATGAAGGCGCGCTGGGGTCGGATCGTCAATGTCTCGTCCGTTGTGGCTGCGATCGGAAACCCAGGGCAGGCGAACTATGCTGCTTCCAAAGCGGGTATGATCGGCTTTTCCAAGGCGCTGGCGCATGAGGTTGCAACCCGTGGAATTACGGTCAACGCGGTGGCACCGGGTTTCATCACCACCGCCATGACCGAAAAGCTGACGGATGAGCAAAAGAAGGGTCTGTTGCTCAAGGTTCCGGCCGGTCGCATGGGCGATCCGCATGAAATCGCCGCAGCCGTTCTGTACCTTGCCAGCCCCGAGGCGGGTTATGTGACCGGAAGCACCTTGCATGTGAATGGCGGTATGGCCATGTTGTAATCGCAATTCGGGGCGGATGCGAAAGCGTTTGCCTTGTGCGTTGTCTGTGTTATAGGCGGCGCATATGCGCAGGAACCGGTCCAAGGGCCGGTTCTCTGATTTCCCGGGGACCCGGGACCCAAACCGCCCGGAAAGGGCAAAACAAGTCCATCCCGAACGGGCAAGGGCAGAACCGGGCGGACAGCCCTGAAATGAAATGAGGAATAGACATGAGCGACGTCGCAGATCGCGTAAAGAAGATCGTTGTTGAGCACCTGGGTGTTGAAGAGGACAAGGTTGCTGAAAACGCCTCGTTCATCGACGATCTGGGCGCAGACAGCCTGGACACCGTTGAGCTGGTAATGGCATTCGAAGAAGAGTTCGGCATAGAGATCCCGGACGACGCCGCCGAAACCATCCAGACGTTTGGCGACGCGGTCAAGTTCATCAGCGAAGCTTCCTAAGCTGACCTGACTGAGACAAAAACGGCGCTTCCGGGCAACGGAAGCGCCGTTTTTTTATGCTCTGCCACATTTCGCGCTTGCTTTGAGGCGTTGAGGCTCCGCACTCTGACACCTGAGGCAAGTTTCTGAGCGGGCAAGGGCATGATAAGATCCACCCCGATGATCAATACGGCGCGTCTGACCTTGTGTGCTATGCGCCCCGAGGATTTCAACCGGTTCGCCGAAATCTGGCGCGACCCCGAAGTTGTACGCCATATCGGAGGCACCCCGAAAACGCGCGGCGAGGCGTGGGATTCTTTCCTGCGCAACGCTGGACATTGGCAGATGACCGGGTTCGGTCAATGGGGTGTGATGCTGCAGTCGAATCGTACTCTGATCGGGCAAGCCGGGTTCTTCTATGGCAACCGGTCTCTGGGCGATGATTTCGATGGTTTTCCCGAAGCCGGCTGGGTTCTGGCCCCGGACATGCAGGGGCAAGGATACGGGTGTGAGGCCGCGCAGGCGGCGCACGACTGGTTCGACCGGATCATTCCGGGCCCGTTGGTTGCGCTGATCGACGCGGACCATGCAGCCTCACAGCGATTGGCTGAAAAGCTGGGCTACAAGCTGTTGCGCGAAGCTGAATACCGCGACACCCCCGTTCATCTGTTTCGCCGTGACGGACCTCCTACACGGGTGTGAAACGCATTAGGCAGTGCGATGCCGCAAAATGGACGAGCTTTGCCGATCTTGTGAAACAAAGCGGCAAACTGAGACTCTATGCTATCGTGGAATTACGGAATGATTCAGCGGAGGATATGAATCATGATGATTTACCCCACGATGGAGTTGCAGAACGGTCGGTGCGTTACGCTGGACAAGGGGCGTCTGAATGAAGCGATGATCTGGCATGTCGATCCGGTCGAGACCGCGCGCGGCTGGTCTGCGGCTGGAGCGGAATGGATGCAGCTTACGGATTTTGACGCGATCGAAGGCCGGGATACCAATTCAGTACTGATCGAAGAAATTATTCGCTCCTCTGAAATGTCAGTGCAGTTGGCAGGGGGGATGCGGACCCGCGAGCATGTTGAACATTGGATCAACAAAGGGGCTGGCCGAATCGTGATTGGCACACTTGCGGCTTGGGACCCACAGTTGGTTAAGGAATTGGCTAAGCTTTATCCCGATCAGATCGTGTTGGCGGTCGATGTTTGGCAAGGGCAAGTGATGACCGAAGGTTGGCGTAGCCAAAGTGCGTTTACCCCGGAAGCCTTCATCGAAGCTTTCGCGGATACGCCTCTTGCAGCAATTTTGGTGACCGATATCGATAGTGATATGGAAGATGTCGAGGCGCAGCTGGGTCTGATTTCAGGACTGGCCGAAAAATCGCGTACACCGATCATAGCCAGCGGTGTCGTGCGTACCAGCGACGATATCTCTCGTCTCGCCTATATCTCGAATATTTCGGGTGCGATCGTTGGCCGGGCACTGTTCCGCAAGTCCGTCGATCTGTCCGAAGCACTGGAAGTCGCCCAATCGGCACACGAGCCAGTCGCCGAGTTCCAGTAAACTTCAGTACCAGACGACCCGCCTTTCCCGTTGAAGGAAGGGCGGGTTTTTGCTTTTCAGGCATCGTTCAACTCAATTGACAGAGGATTTGAACAGGTTACGGCACAAGGATGCCGGTTCAGAATATGCCGTTGCTCTTGCCCCCGCACCCCGGGCCGGGGTATGAGCGGTTCTCATAACAGGAAGCAGGCAAGAGGCACTTCATGCGCAGAGTCGTTGTAACCGGTCTTGGATTGGTCACTCCTTTGGCCAGTGGGGTTGAGGAAACAT
Organism: Ruegeria sp. CF1; assembly: GCF_056537445.1. NCBI lineage: Bacteria > Pseudomonadati > Pseudomonadota > Alphaproteobacteria > Rhodobacterales > Roseobacteraceae > Ruegeria > Ruegeria sp. CF1. The sequence continues at coordinate 150,521 of NZ_JBQFRN010000001.1, forward strand.
GGTCACGGCTGCTGGATGGAGAATCCGGCGCAGGACCAATCACGCAGTTTGATGCCGAGGCAAGCGGGGTCACCACGACCTATGCCTGCGAAGTGCCGCGCGGAGATGGCACCAACGGGACGTTTAATCCTGACGATTGGATGCCGCCGAAAGAACAGCGCAAGATTGAAGATTTCATCCTATATTCCATCGCTGCAGCCGAGATGGCTTGCAAGGATGCCAATTGGCTGCCCGAAGACGAAGAAGACCGCCTGCGCACGGGCGTTCTGATTGGGTCCGGTATCGGTGGGCTGGGATCAATTGCCAACACGGCCAACCTGATCCGCGACAAAGGTCCGCGCAGGGTTTCTCCGTTCTTTATCCCGGGCGCGCTGATCAATCTGGCCTCGGGGCAGGTTTCGATCCGTCATGGGTTCAAGGGGCCGAACCACTCGGTCGTGACTGCTTGCTCGACCGGTGCTCATGCGATCGGTGATGCCAGCCGCATCATCCGCGCCGGGGATGCAGACGTGATGATCGCAGGTGGAGGCGAGGGCTGTATTTGCGAAATCGGTATCGCCGGCTTCAACGCCTGCAAGGCGCTGTCGACCAAATACGCCGATGATCCAAAGAAAGCGAGCCGCCCCTATGACATCGACCGCGACGGTTTCGTCATGGGCGAAGGTGCAGGCATTGTAGTTCTTGAGGATTACGAACACGCCAAAGCGCGCGGTGCCAAGATTTATGCCGAGGTTCTGGGCTATGGGATGTCGGGTGACGCTTATCACATAACCGCGCCGTCCGAGGATGGCGACGGGGCCGAACGCTCGATGAAAGCAGCGCTGCGTAGTGCGGGGCTTGAGCCGAAGGATCTGGATTATATTAACGCGCATGGGACCTCGACCATGGCGGATACGATTGAGCTGGGCGCGGTAGAACGCCTGCTGGGGGATCACGCCAGCAACGCGACGATGACTTCGACCAAATCAGCCACTGGTCACCTGCTGGGCGCCGCTGGCGCGATTGAGGCGATCTTTTCGATCCTTGCGATCCGCGATCAGGTTGCACCGCCGACCATCAACCTGGACAACCCTGCGGTGGAGACTCCGATCGACTTGGCACCGAATGCAAAACGAGAGCGTGAGATCAACGTGGCTTTGTCGAACTCGTTCGGGTTTGGCGGCACCAATGCAAGTGTGATCTTCGGAAAGGTCAGCTAAATGTGGCGAGCGCTCGCTTCGAACGCGTTGACAATACTGATCGTTGGGCTGTTCCTGATGGGCGGTGTCGTCCTGTGGGGGCAGTCGCAATACAAGTCCGAAGGACCGCTGGAAACCGCGATCTGCCTGCAGGTAAAGCCAGGCTCCAACATGACACGGGTCAGCCGTGACCTCGAGGACCAAGGTGCGATCAGCAGCGGGTTGATTTTCCGCTTAGCTGCTGATTACACAGACAAATCTCAGCAGCTGAAAGCGGGTAGCTTTCTGGTTCGCGAAGGCGCGTCGATGGAGCAAATCGTCGACGACATAACTCATAGCGGCGCCAGCACTTGCGGTACCGAGATCGAATACCGCATTGGCGTGACCCGTATGCAGACCCGCGTGCGGGAACTGAACCCGGCGACTCTGGATTTTGATGAGGTGGCTTCCTTTGTGATCGGCGAAGAGGACGCCCCGGAAGTTTATGCAGAAAAACGCGGTGAGGCGGATACGCGTTATCGCATCTCGTTAGCTGAAGGCGTCACCAGTTGGCAGATTGTCGAGTCGCTGAAGGCGATGGATTTGCTAACCGGCGAAGTAGCCGAATTGCCCGCTGAAGGGATGTTGGCCCCTGACAGTTATGAGGTCAGACCCGGTGAAGATCGGAATGCAATTCTTGCTGAAATGCAGGAAAAACAGCAGCTTAGAATCAACGCGGCGTGGGAGGGGCGTCAGGATGATTTACCTCTGAACAGCCCCGAAGAGATGCTGATTTTGGCTTCGATCATCGAAAAAGAAACAGGTCAGCCGGAAGAGCGTGGCCAGGTAGCCAGCGTTTTCGTTAACCGTCTGAACCAAGGTATGAGGCTGCAGACAGACCCGACGGTGATCTATGGTGTAACCAAAGGGCAGGGTACTTTGGGTCGCGGTTTGCGGCAAAGCGAACTGCGCCGTGCGACGCCTTGGAACACCTATGTCATCGAAGGGCTGCCACCCACCCCGATTGCCAATCCGGGTCTTGCGAGCCTTGAGGCTGCGGTGGCACCTGACAACACGGATTTCATCTTCTTTGTTGCGGACGGAACCGGTGGTCATGCCTTTGCCGAGACCCTGCAAGAGCACAATCGCAACGTCGCAAAGTGGCGTGAGATCGAGGCTGAGCGGAATTCCGGGAACTGATTCAATCGTCCGTGTTGTACAGGTTTGAAACGGCACTTTGTCCGACTTGTACAACACGAATCTCTTACCCCGATAAAGCAACGGCTCGGTCAATCGACCGGGCCGTTTCTTATTCAGGCCGCTTTCGCGCGACGCGTTCGGCGGCGTTTCTGACCGCCCGGTTTGGGCGCACCAGAGTGCTGAGGTTTCGGGCTGCGACGGCGGTTGCTTGGGCGGCGCGGGGTTTTCTTTGGTGAGATTGCTTCAGGCATCTCACCGCTGGCGACCGGGATTTCGATCTTCATCAGTTTCTGAATCTGACGCAGCAGGTCGACCTCTTCCGCCGAGCAGAAGGCAATGGCCTCGCCCTCGCGGCCTGCACGAGCGGTGCGGCCGATGCGGTGGACATAGTTGTCCGGTACCTCGGGCAGGTCGTAGTTGATCACATAGGCCACGCCCGGAATATCGATGCCGCGCGCGGCGACGTCGGTAGCGACCAGAACATTGACCTCACCGGCGCGGAACGCCTTGATGGCGCGGTCGCGTTGGCCCTGACTTTTGTTGCCGTGGATCGAGGCTGCATTGTAGCCATCGGCGACAAGCCCCTTCATCAGCTTTTCGGCCCCGTGTTTGGTGCGGGAGAAGACCAACGTCAGCGCGTCCATGTCAGCCGAGAGGATCTCGCGCAGTTTGGCGGGTTTTGCAGGCTTTTCAACAAAGTGGATCGACTGCGTGATCTTGTCGGCTGCTTTGCCGGGGGGCGAGACCTGCACCCGTTGCGGGTTGGTCAGGTAAGCGCGGCTGAGCTCTTCCATTTGCTTCGGCATGGTGGCTGAGAACAGCATGGTTTGGCGCGGCGTGCCCAGTTCCGGCGCGATCCGACGCAGGGCATGGATGAAGCCCATATCGAGCATCTGGTCAGCCTCGTCCAGTACGAGGTGCTTGACTGAACCCAGATTAACCGCACCGCGATCCATCAGGTCGATCAGGCGACCGGGGGTGGCGACAAGAATGTCGGTGCCGCGCGCCAGAAACATGATCTGCTTGTTGATCGACTGACCGCCAACCACGGTCGCGACGCGGATCTTGGTTTTCTTGGTCAAGTTGCGAAGGCTGTCGGCGATCTGGTTGACCAACTCGCGGGTGGGCGCGAGGATCAGCGCTTTGGCGGTTTTGGGATCGGGCTTGCCGGGCTGGGCCAGCAGATGGTCGATCAGCGGCAGGCCAAAGGCCAATGTCTTACCTGTACCGGTCTGGGCGAGGCCAAGGATATCGTGACCATTCAGGGCCAGCGGGATCGCCTGGTTCTGGATCGGGGTCGGTTGAGTGAAGTTGGCGCGTTTGAGCGCATCATTTAGAGCGGGCGCAAGGCCCAGCATATCGAAGTCGAACAAATATCTATCCTTTACAGCCCGAGGCAAAGGTCCACGGGCAAGTCGTGATGGGCCGCATCCGCGACCGGCAGGGGTTGTGCGAAACCTCAGGACGTGCAGGCGTTCCCTGCAGCATCTGGTTGTCGCGTCAAGAACCCTGCGTGATGGGGAACTATGGGTGAATCGGGCGCTGTTGGGGGCGGTGTCGCCCACGTGCTCACGCGGTAGCGCTGTTTGAGGGGCACATGCGCCTTGCGGTCGCGATTGTCAAGCGCCGTGTCGGCCATAAGCTTGCGCGGGTTGCGCGTTTGCCAGATACGGTTCGGAAGGTTTTATGAGGCGGGTCATGACATTCAGAGCTTTACACGGAGCGGATTTGAGGACCGCCAGCGTCGCCCTTGTCATCGGCGGGATGATGTGGGGGCTGTACTGGATTCCGGTTCGCTACTTTGTCGACCAAGGACTGGATGGCCCATGGCCCGGTATTGTGATGTACACCTCGGCGTTGATCGTACTGACGCCTTTCCTGATGCGCGAGCGGCAAGCGCTTTTGAAAGACTGGCGCGGGCTGATCTTGAGCGGGATGTTTACCGGTGCTGCGTTCAGCTTGTTTACCATCAGTCTGGTTTACACAGATGTCGTCCGGTCAATCCTGCTGTTCTATCTGACACCGGTCTGGGGAACGATCCTTGGAATGGTGTTTCTGGGTGAACGTCTTGGCCCGGCGCGCGTGCTGGGCTTGCTCTGCGGTCTGGGTGGCATGTTCATCGTGCTTGGCGGAGAACAGGGGTTTCCCTGGCCGCGCAATACTGGAGACTGGCTGGCCCTGATCTCGGGGATCACTTGGGCGATGGGATCGCTGGGGCTTTATCGGACGTCCGGTATCTCTGTTCCGGGGCAGGTTTTTGCCTTTGTTTCAGGCGCTTTGGTGTTGTCTCTGCTGAGCGTTCCATTCGGCGGCGGTTTGGCGTCATCAGAGGCAGTCGGCGAGATGGTTATACGTATCGGCCCGGTCGCGTTGCTGTCGGTCCTGTACACCTTGCCGATGTTTTTTCTGACGATTTGGCCCGCAACCAAGCTGACCCCGGCACGCGTTGGTCTACTGCTGATGAGCGAAGTTGTGGTGGGCCTGATCTCGGCGGCGGTCTTCTCGGGCGAGCCGTTTGGGATGAGAGAAGCATTGGGTGCGGCGTTGATCGTAAGCGCTGCGTTTCTTGAGGTCATGCGGGGCTGATCGTTAACCGATCGGACGCCGGGTGTTGCATCTGCGTTGCGTAACGCATTGACTTTGCGCACTTTTCTTGGTAGAAATTATGTCAGGCTAGAAGAGGTGGGCAACGGCCCCGGGGCGACCCGGCGGTCGTTTTTCGTTTCTCTCGTGCGGAAAAACTCACGCATGAGGTCACAGGCAAACATGACTTTGATTACCCCGGAAGAGCGGATTTCTCAGACGGCTGATTTGTTGCAGTCGCTTGAACGATCCATTCGCGATCTGCGCCAAGCAGCGGAAGAACTGCGAAAACAGATCGGTGCCGGGGAGGATGCAGACCTTGCCGGAACAGGCAAGCAACTGGGTCAGCTAGAGGGGCTGATCCGCAGTTGCCAGAAAGTGGAGACAAGCTTTGTCGAACAACATCACAGACAAGCCGGAATTGCCCAAGGGGGCTATGCGCTCGACCTTGATCGGGCACGATCTGAGATCGGGTGCAGGCTGGCTCGCCTCCGCGCCTGCTGCGGTGCAGGACAGATTTCTGAGTGAGATCGGGGAGGGGGGGCTGTGTGCCCTCCCTTTCCTGTTCGAGTTCTGGGCGCTGCCGCATCAGCTGCCGCCTGAGGGGGACTGGCGGTCATGGGTGATCATGGGCGGGCGTGGGGCCGGTAAGACGCGGGCGGGGGCCGAATGGGTGCGGTCGGTGGTCGAGGGGTCTTTGCCGTTGGAGAAGGGTGAGGCCAGTCGCGTGGCTCTGGTCGGTGAGACCTTCGATCAGGTGCGCGATGTGATGATCTTTGGTGATAGTGGGATCTTGCAGTGTTCACCGCCGGATCGGCGGCCTGTTTGGAAGGCGTCCGAACGCAAGCTGGTTTGGCCTAACGGGGCCGAGGCGCAGGCGTTTTCGGCACATGATCCCGAGGGGTTGCGCGGGCCGCAATTCGATGCGGCCTGGGTGGATGAGCTGGCCAAGTGGAAGAAGGCGGGCGAGACCTTGGATATGTTGCAATTTGCGCTGCGGCTGGGGGGGAACGGCCGCGGGTCTGTGTGACCACGACGCCGCGCAATGTGAAGGTTTTGAAGGAGTTGCTGGCGTCTCCGTCCACGGTACAGACCCACGCGCCGACCGAGGCGAACCGGGCCAATCTGGCGGGTTCCTTTTTGGAAGAGGTACGCGCGCGCTATGCCGGCACGCGGCTGGGGCGGCAAGAATTAGACGGGGTGTTGCTGTCGGATGCCGAGGGCGCGTTGTGGACGGGTTCGATGCTGGAGGCGGCGCGCTGTGCGCAGGTGCCCGCATTGGACCGGGTTGTCGTGGCGCTGGACCCGGCGGTGACGGCGGGGTCGGATGCGGATGCCTGCGGGATCGTGGTCGTTGGTGCTCAGCTACAGGGGCCACCCGAGGACTGGCGGGCCTATGTACTGGCTGACCGGACGGTGCAGGGCGTTGGCCCGGCTGGCTGGGCGCAGGCGGCGATTGACGCGATGGATGAGTTCGGGGCCGAACGGCTGGTGGCCGAGGTCAATCAGGGCGGGCAACTGGTGGAAGAGGTCGTGCGGCAGGTGGACCCTCTGGTGCCTTATCGCGCGGTGCGGGCGTCACGCGGCAAGGTCGCGCGGGCCGAGCCTGTAGCGGCGCTATACGATCAGGGGCGTGTGGCCCATTTGGCCGGGTTGGACTCGCTGGAGGAGCAGATGTGCCAGATGACCGCGCGCGGGTTCGAAGGGCGGGGCTCACCCGACCGGGTCGACGCGCTGGTCTGGGCGCTGCATGAGTTAGTTGTGGGGCCTGCGGGGGCGTTTAGAAGGCCGAGGGTGCGGAGTTTGTGAGCACTCTGAGGGGTGCTCTACAAACAATCATATTTCTCCTAAAGGGCTGATCTTTCGCTGGGCGCATTCAGGTTCAGGGCGTTGGGTATTCTTGATTCCAACTGTCCTCGTATTCGCCGAGCAACCGGGACAACGTCAGCAGCGAAGAAAACAGCCTTGCGTGGACATCCGGCGACATCATTGTTTTGTAGTCATCAAGTAGCTGCACAAGAACGACTACGTTGGAGGCAAACACCTCATAGACGTGTTTGTCGGCAGCAGTAGGTTCATTGGTCCAGTATTTGTGCGTATCGGAGTGTCCAGACGGCACAGGTTCGTTTTCAGTCATCGGGTGGCCTCTTCAATTTGAAGCACACGTGGGGGCATGTGAAACGCAGACAATTGCCGTGGCATGAAATCACAAAAACTTGGCGGTGATTGCAAAGGATTTAGGCTATCGGTTGAACAAACTTCTGAATCTTGCAATCAGCCAAGCTAGAGTCTGGGTCAGGGCTCGCCCGACCCGGTCGACCCGTTAGTCTCTGCGTTGCATGAGTTGGTTGTGGAGCCTGCGGGGGTCTATCGGCGGCCTTGGGTGCGGGCGCTATAGCAGTTTCACTGCCCAGTTTAAGTGCTGTTAAGTAGCAAAATGTGGCACTAGCGAGCAGGTACAGACAGTATTGTCCAGTGTCGCGCGTGAGCTATCACTTGCGCGCCTTCGCTTTGCCTGTCGCTGATTGCGCCGCGTTCGTGCTTTGGGCAAGCAATCAAAAAAGATCCATCGTTGACGGGTTCGCGGATCTCTCGATTTTCACTGATGATTTGGCAAACGTCTTCGGGTGTCGGGTAGGGTCTGACTGGATTTAAGCCTGAGGTTCCGGCTTCGGTATACTTGAAGGTCGTTGGTTCTGCGCTGTAATCCAAATTTGGTCCGAAACATCCCGACACTGCTAAAAGCAAGACCGGTACGATTGCTTTGGTTAAATTCATGAAACCTCACTACATTCTTGAAAACCATAAAGTTATATTTCAGGAGTATTCGAACAGAATCTTCGCGTCTAGATTGAATGCGTGCGAGCAGTGGTTTTACGGTGAACTCTCTGAATTCGCTCTAGTTCTATTTCACGTCATGTATCCGTTGCCCAACCCCCGTACGCCCCATTCCCGAGACTTAAACTTCTTTCCGTCATAACTCCTTTCAACAAGCCGGGCAGAGCGGCGGCAGAAAGGAGCACAGATGGTATTCGATTTCTTGCGTCGTGGATCGGCTGGGGAAGCGCCCGAGGCGAAGGCGAGCGCAGCGGGGCCTGTGGTGGCGTGGCAGACGGGCGGGCGCGTGGCGTGGAGCCCTCGGGACGCGGTGTCGCTGACGCGGACGGGGTTTTCGGGGAACCCGGTGGGGTTTCGCTCGGTAAAGCTGATTGCCGAGGCGGCGGCGGCTTTGCCTCTGGTGCTGCAGGATCAGGCGCAGCGGTTTGATGTGCATCCGATCCTGAGCCTCATGCGCCGTCCGAATGCGGCGCAGGGGCGGGCGGAATTGATGGAAGCGCTGTTTGGACAGTTGCTGCTGTCGGGCAATGCTTATGTTGAGGCGGTTCAGGCCGATGAAGGTTTGCCGATAGAGCTGCATGTCTTGCGCTCGGACCGGATGAGCGTGGTGCCGGGGGCGGATGGGTGGCCCAAGGCGTATGACTACGCTGTGGGCGGCAAGAAGCACCGGTTTGCGGCGGAAAACATCTGTCATATCAAGTCATTCCATCCGCAGGATGATCATTACGGGTTCTCGCCGATGCAGGCGGCCGCGATGGCGATAGATGTGCATAACAGCGCGTCTCGGTGGTCGAAATCGCTGCTGGATAATGCGGCGCGGCCTTCGGGGGCGCTGGTGTGGAAGGGTGATGGCCACGGGGTGATGGCCGAAGATCAGTTTCGGCGTCTGTCGGACGAGATCGAGCAGAACTATCGCGGGGCGCGGAATGCTGGGCGTCCGATGGTTCTGGAAGGGGGGCTGGATTGGAAGCCGATGGGCTTCTCGCCCTCGGACATGGAGTTTCAAAAGACCAAGGAAGCCGCCGCCCGTGAGATCGCGCTGGCCTTTGGGGTCCCGCCGATGCTGCTGGGGATCCAAGGCGATGCGACCTATTCGAACTATCAGGAGGCCAACCGGGCGTTTTATCGCCTGACCGTGCTGCCCCTGGTGACGCGGGTGGCGGCGGCGGTGTCGGAGTGGCTGGCGGGGATCTCGGGTGAGGATTTGGTGCTGAAGCCGGATCTGGATCAGGTGCCCGCGCTGTCTGCGGAACGCGATGCGCAATGGGCGCGGGTTAGCGGGGCCGAATTCCTGAGCGATTCCGAGAAACGCGCGTTGCTGGGGCTGCCGGAGCGTGGGGATGGGTGATGGGTATCCTCCGTTCGACTGCGCGCCGGGCCTGCGCCTGGCCGCGCATGAACGGGTGGCCGAGATCCAGCACGCCCACCTGTGTCGGCGGTTGGATCAGATCGAAGAGATGATGGAGCGGCTGGAGAAGCGGTTGTGGCTGACGGTTTACGGCGTGGCGGCGGTGATTTTGGCGCAGGCGTTTCAGTCATTCCTTGTGGTAACGCCATAATGTCAGTGGGTTACATGGAGAAGTTCATGGATTTGGAGCATAAATTCGCACAGTTCGGAGACAGCTTGTCGGTGACCGACGATGCGGTGATCGAAGGGTATGCCAGCCTGTTTGGGCAGGTCGATCAGGGCAGCGATGTGGTGCAGCGCGGGGCGTATAGGGGCTCGCTTGACGGGCTGTCCAAGGCGGGTCAGCGGGTCAAGATGCTGTGGCAACACGATCCCGCGCAGCCTATCGGTGTCTGGGATGAGGTACGCGAGGATGACAAGGGCCTGTGGGTCAAGGGACGTCTGCTGGAGTCCACACAAAAGGGCCGTGAGGCGGCCGAATTGATCCGGGCGGGGGCAATGGACGGCCTGTCGATTGGCTATCGCACTAAACGGGCCGTGAAAAATGACAAGGGCCAGCGGGTCCTGACCGAACTGGAGCTGTGGGAGGTGTCTTTGGTGACGTTCCCGATGCTGCCCAGTGCGCGGGTGGCGGCGAAAGGCGTGGAGCCTGACGTTGAAAACACCTGGCGCAGTATTGCTGAGGTGTTCAACGACGCCCGGCAGGAGCTGGCGCGAATCTAGCGCCTCTAACCCCCCAATAAGGAAGTGCTGATGAGCAAGACCGAGACCCCGGCCTTGACCGGAGAGGGTGCGCCCCTGGTTCAGGAGGTGAAGCAGGCGATGGCTGGCTTCGTGAATGAATTCAACGGCCTCAAGGCCGAAGTTAAAACCCAACTGCAACAGACAGAAGAGCGACTGACCATGCTGGATCGTAAATCAACCATCGCGGCGCGTCCGCACCTTGCGGCATCGATCGAAGAAGGCGCCCCGCATCAGAAGGCTTTTGACGCCTATGTGCGTTCGGGCGAGGATGACGGGCTGCGCGGGCTGGAGATTGAGGCCAAGTCGCTTTCGACGGCGGTGAACAGCGACGGTGGCTATCTGGTCGATCCGCAGACGGCTGAGATGATCAAGTCGGTGTTGAATTCAACCGCTTCGATCCGTTCGATTGCGTCAGTTGTGAATGTCGAGGCGAACTCGTTCGACGTGCTGATCGACCACACCGATGTGGGCGCGGGTTGGGCGGATGAAAACTCGGCTACGGCTGAGACCTCGACCCCATCGATTGATCGGATTTCGATCCCGCTGCACGAGCTGAGCGCGCTGCCCAAAGCGTCGCAGCGTCTGTTGGATGACAGTGCGTTTGATGTCGAAGGCTGGCTGGCCGGTCGCATCGCCGACAAGTTTGCACGGGCCGAGGCGGCGGCGTTCATCAATGGTGATGGTGTGGATAAGCCCAAGGGTATCCTGACCCACCGCACGATGGAAAACGGCAGCTGGGGCTGGGACAGCCTGGGTTATGTCGCGTCGGGCATTGATGGCGGCGTTGATGCGGATGCCATTGTGGACGTGGTCTACGCGCTGGGCGCGCAGTACCGGGTGAACGGCACATTCGTGATGAACTCGAAAACCGCGGGTCTGATCCGCAAGCTGAAGGACAGCGATGGCCGCTTCCTGTGGTCGGATGGTCTGGCGGCGGGTGAGCCTGCGCGTCTGATGGGCTATCCGGTGCTGATTGCCGAGGACATGCCGGATGCGGCGACAGACAGCTACTCGATCGCCTTTGGTGACTTCCAGTCGGGCTACACCATAGCCGAACGTCCCGATCTGCGCGTGCTGCGCGACCCGTTCAGCGCTAAGCCGCATGTCCTGTTCTACGCGACCAAGCGCGTGGGCGGCGACATAAGCGATTTTGCTGCAATCAAACTGCTGAAATTCGGCATCGCCTAAGCGGTGGCGGATCCGGGGGGCTGCAAGCCCCTCGGGCGGCGGGCGCGGGCCGGGGTGAGATCCCCCGCGTTGTCTAGCTGCTCCCCTCCGTCCGAGCAACGTGGGGCGGCGCGTGCCCGTCATTTTCCAAGGATACGGCCCCGGAGGGGTCCGAGATTGCGGAGTAAATGGATGATGTTGATCGAAGAAACCGCCATCGCGGATGCGGCGCTGCCGGTGGATCAGTTCAAGGCGCATCTGCGGCTGGGCACGGGGTTTGCCGAGGGCAATGTGCAGGACGAGGTGTTGAATGGCTTTCTGCGTGCGGCCATTGCGGCGATTGAGGCGCGCACCGGTAAGGTGCTGATCGAACGGGATTTCTCGTGGAGCCTGAACGGTTGGCGCGATCCAGCAGGTGAAGTGCTGCCGGTGGCCCCGGTGGTCTCGGTTGCTGCGATCACGCTGACGGATGCGGCGGGGACCGACATGGTTGTGGATGCCGAAGCTTACCGTTTGGAGCGCGACATGCAGCGCCCTCGGTTGCGTCCGGTTGGCACTTGCTTGCCAAGGGTGCAGACCGGCGGCTCGGTGAAGATTGCCTTCACTGTCGGGATGGCCACGGATTGGGGCGGGCTGCCCGCTGACCTTGGGCAGGCGGTGCTGCTGCTGGCGGCGCATTACTACGAATACCGCGATGAGACGGCGCTGGGCGCGGGGTGCATGCCCTTTGGCGTGACAAGTTTGATCCAGCGCTATCGCACGGTGCGCTTCAGTGCAGGGGTGACTCAATGAGCGCGCCGCGATTGAACCGCAAGCTGGTGCTGGAGGCTCCGGTGCGCAGCGCGGACGGCGCGGGGGGGTATACCGAGACCTGGACTGCGCTGGGTTCGCTTTGGGCCGAGGTGACGGCACGTAGCGGGGCGGAACGCGCGGTCGGTGGCGCCTCGGTGTCGCGGGTTGGCTATCGGATCGTAGTCCGGGGCGCACCTGAGGGGTCCTCGATGCGGCCTACGCCTGATCAGCGATTTGTTGAGGGGGCGCGCCGGTTTGTCATTCGTGCAGTGGCCGAGCGCGATCCACGCGGCCAGTACCTGACTTGTTTCGCGGATGAAGAGGTGGCCGCATGAGCTATGGCGTTGCAGCCGCTTTGCAGGCGGCGGTGTTTCAACAATTGGCGGGGGATGCGCAGGTCAGCACCCTTTCGGGTGGTGCGATCTATGACGCGGTGCCGTCGGGAGTGTTGCCGCAAACTTACGTGACACTTGGCCCGGAAGAGGTGCGCGACGCGTCGGACCGGACGGGCGCAGGCGCGGTGCATCGGTTCACGGTCTCAGTGGTGTCCGAAGCGGCGGGCTTTGGCGCGGCCAAGACATTGGCGGGCGCAGTGTGTGACGCACTGGAAGGCGCGGCGTTGACATTCGACCGGGGCCATCTGGTGGGGCTGTGGTTCGAACGCGCTAGCGCCCGACGCACGGGAACTGGCGGCGCGATCCGCCAGATCGATCTGAGATTCCGCGCCCGCGTGGAAGACGACTAAGCAATCAACGGAGTGAGCATATGGCTGCCCAGAACGGAAAAGACCTGTTGGTCAAAGTGGATATGAACGGCACCGGCCTGTTCGAGACCATCGCGGGGCTGCGCGCCACGCGGATCAGTTTCAACGCGGAAAGTGTGGATGTGACCAGTCTGGAAAGCCAAGGCGGGTGGCGCGAGCTGCTGTCGGGGGCCGGGGTCAAATCGGCCGCGATCTCGGGCTCGGGCGTGTTCAAGGATGCGGGCACAGATGAGCGTGCGCGCCAGCTGTTCTTTGACGGTGAGACGCCCGGCTTTCAGGTGATCATCCCCGATTTCGGTATTGTCGAAGGCCCGTTTCAGGTCAGCAGCATCGAATATGCGGGCTCGCACAACGGTGAGGCGACCTATGAGATGAGCATGGCAAGCGCCGGTGCGCTGAGCTTTACGGCGCTCTGATGGCCAATCCGTGGACGGGCGAGGTGGCGCTGGCCATCGATGGGGAGCAGCGGGTGCTCAAGCTGACATTGGGTGCTTTGGCGGAACTGGAACAGGAGCTGCAGGCCGGGTCTCTGGTCGAGCTGGTGCAGCGGTTTGAAGGCGGGGCTTATTCCAGCGGGGATGTGCTGGCGCTGCTTGTCGCCGGGTTGCGGGGCGGCGGTGCGCAGGTCTCACGCGAGGATCTGATGCATGCCGAGATTGCGGGCGGGCCGATGGCGGGGGCCAAGGCAGCGGCTGAGTTGCTGGCGCGGGCCTTCATGGTGCCCGAGTGAGCGGGTTCGACTGGCCCGTATTGATGCGGGCCGGGTTCCTCGGCCTGCGTCTGATGCCGGATCAGTTCTGGCATCTGACCCCCGCCGAGCTGCGGCTGATGCTGGGGCAAGGCGCGGGAATGCCTTCGATGAAGCGGGCGGGCCTGGATGCCTTGCTGGCGGCCTATCCGGACAAGACACAAGGAGAGCGTGATGACGGATCGTGATGGTTTTGACGACCTGCAGGAGCGGGGAGAGGCGCTGGGCGATGCGTTGGGCGACGCCGCGACAATGGCATCAGCGTTTGATGGTCAGATGCGGCGGATCAGGGCTGCGTTTGAAGAGACTGGAAAAGATGTGGCCACGCTGGAGCGTGGCATGTCGGGCGGGTTGCGCAAGGCTTTTGATGGCGTGGTGCTGGATGGGATGAACCTGTCGGGAGCGCTGGATGTGCTGAAGAACTCGATGATCCGCACGGCCTATTCGGCGGCCATCAAACCTGTGACGGATCATTTTGGCGGCATGCTGGCCAACGGGGTTGGTGGCTTGGTGCAGGGGATACTGCCCTTTGCGGATGGAGGCAGTTTTTCTCAGGGCCGTGTGATGCCGTTTGCCAATGGTGGGGTCGTTAGCAGCCCGACGATGTTTCCGATGCGAGGCGGCACCGGGTTGATGGGTGAGGCGGGTCCCGAGGCGATCATGCCACTGGCGCGCGGGGCCGATGGCAAGCTGGGTGTGCGGTCACAGGGCGGCGGGCGAGCGGTCAACGTGGTGATGAATATCTCAACACCGGACGTGCAGGGGTTCCGCCGCTCTCAGGGGCAGATTGCGGCGCAGATGAGCCGCGCATTGGGCCGCGGCAATCGCAACAGATAAGGGGAGCAGGCGATGAATTTCCACGAGGTGAGATTTCCCGCCAGCCTGAGCTTTGGCTCGGTCGGTGGGCCGGAACGGCGCACGGATATCGTGACGCTGGCCAACGGGTTCGAAGAACGCAACACGCCCTGGGCGCATTCGCGCAGGCGCTATGATGCCGGGTTGGGGATGCGGTCGCTAGACGATATCGAGACATTGATTTCCTTCTTCGAGGCGCGGCAAGGCCAGATGTTTGGATTCCGCTGGAAGGACTGGTCGGATTTCAAATCGGGCGCGGCGACGGCTGAGGTCGACAAGGGCGATCAGGTGATTGCGCGCGGGGATGGCGAGACGACCGATTTTCAGCTGATCAAGAGCTACAGCTCGGGTGGATTCAGTTATGTAAGGCCGATTTTGAAGCCGGTACTGGGGACCGTGACGCTGGGGCTGGATCAGGACGCGCAACGCGAAGGCGTGGACTTTGAAGTCGATCTGGCGACCGGACGCGTGATGTTCTCGGCCCCGCCGCCTGAGCAGGTCGAGATTACGGCCGGGTTTGAGTTCGACGTTCCGGTACGGTTCGACACCGACAAGATCCAGACCAGCGTGGCCAGCTTTCAGGCCGGTGACGTCCCGAACGTACCGGTGGTCGAGGTGCGGGTCTGATGAGCGGGGACAAGCAGGCGCTGCAGGCGCATTTGCAAAGCGGGCTGACCACCACCTGTCGTTGCTGGGCGATCACGCGCAGCGACGCACAGGTCTATGGTTTCACGGATCACGATATGGAGTTGCGCTTTGACGGGCTGGTGTTCAAAGCCAGCACCGGTCTGACCGCTGCGGCGATCGAGCAGGCAACCGGCCTGTCGATCGATAATACCGAGGCGATGGGCGCGCTGTCTGATGCCTCGGTCCGGGAAGAGGATATCGAGGCGGGGCGCTTTGATGGGGCCGAGGTGCGGGCCTGGCTGGTCAATTGGGCCGATCCTGAGCAGCGGATGCTGCAGTTTCGTGGTTCGATTGGTGAGTTGCGTCGCGCTGGCGGGGCGTTTCATGCGGAATTGCGCGGGTTGACCGATCTGCTGAACCGGCCTTTAGGGCGGATTTATCAGAAGCCCTGTATGGCAGTGTTGGGGGATAAGGCGTGCCGCTTTGCCCTGGAGACGTCGGGTTATCGCGCTGAGGCTGAAATTGTCGCGCTGGACGGCGCGGCTTTGCGTTTGCAGGGCGCGGAGAGTTCTGATGCGGGTTGGTTTGAACGCGGCAGGCTGGATGTGCTGGACGGGGCTACGCAGGGCCTGTGGGCCTCGATCAAGCTGGATGAACAGGTCAGAGATGGCCGCGATGTCACGCTGTGGTCGGCGATTGGCGGCGGGCTGGCGGTTGGGGATCGGGTCCAGCTGACCGCCGGGTGTGACAAGCGTATGACCACTTGCCGACTGAAGTTCAACAACATGCTGAATTTTCAGGGCTTCCCTGACCTGCCGCACGAGGATTGGGTCATGGCCGTACCCAAGCGCAGTAGTCAACACAAAGGGGGAAGCAGGCGGTGATGCGGACAAAACAAGATATCGTGGACGAAGCGCGCGGATGGCTGGGCACACCTTATGTTCATCAGGCCTCTGTTCGGGGTGCAGGCGCCGATTGTCTCGGCTTACTGCGGGGCGTTTGGCGCGCGGTGATGGGGCATGAGCCCGAGGCGGTGCCGGTCTACAGCATGGATTGGTCCGAGCCGCAGGGTGAGGAACGCATGTGGGCCGCAGCCCGTCGCCATCTAGTCGAGAAATCGCCCGATGATTTGGCCCCGGGGGATGTATTGCTGTTTCGGATGCGGGATGCGGCAGTGGCAAAGCATCTGGGCATCGTCAGCGCCCAAGACCCGATGCGATTCATCCACGCCTATACCGGGCATGGTGTTGTTGAAAACACGCTGAGCGAGCCTTGGCGTCGCCGCGTGGTCGCTTGTTTCGAATTCCCGCTGGAGGATTTCTGATGGCCACAATAGTTCTGTCTGCTGCAGGTGCGGCAATAGGTGGTTCGATCGGGGGCTCGGTTGCGGGCCTGTCAACGGCGGTGATTGGCCGCGCGGTCGGGGCGACGCTGGGGCGGGTGATCGACAACCGGTTGATGGCCAGCCAATCCGTAATGGGCGGCGGCAGCGAGGTGGTCGAGACCGGGCGTCTGGATCGTTTCCGTCTCACCGAAACCGGTGAGGGTGCGACCGTCGCGACGGTCTACGGCCGGATGCGAGTTGGAGGACAGGTCATCTGGGCCTCGGACTTTCTGGAAACCCGATCGACCTCGACGACGACGCAAACATCAGGCGGTGGCGGTGGAGGCAAGGGGAAACCCAAGCCCGTTGAAGTGACGACAACAACAACCACGCATAGCTACAGCTATTCGGTGTCTCTGGCGATTGCGATGGGCGCGGGACAGGTTGCGGATATCACGCGTGTCTGGGCCGATGGTGAAGAGGTCGAGCGCCGAACGCTGAACATGCGGATATATCGCGGCGATCACGAGCAATTGCCCGACCCGCTCATTGAAGCGGTCGAAGGGGCAGGCACGGTGCCCGCCTATCGCGGCACGGCTTATGTCGTGATCGAAGATCTGGCGCTGGGCCCCTTTGGCAACCGAGTGCCGCAGTTTTCGTTCGAGGTGGTGCGGCAGGAACAAGACGAGATGCCGGATGCCGAGGACGCGCTGACTCGGATCATCAAGGGGGTGGCCTTGATGCCGGGTACGGGGGAATACGCGCTGGCTTCATCTCAGGTTAATTACACCAAGGGCCGTGGGCGCAGTTGGGCGGCGAATGTCAATTCACCATCGGGCAAGTCCGATCTGGTGACCTCGACGCGGGCGCTCGGCCAGGAATTGCCGGGCTGCGAGGTGGCTTCGTTGATCGTGTCGTGGTTCGGCGATGATTTGCGCTGCGGAGAATGCCAGATCCGCCCCAAGGTTGAACGCAAGAATATCGAGGGCGCAAACATGCCCTGGAGTGTTTCAGGTCTGTCCCGAACTGCGGCGGGGCAGGTGAAATGGCAGGATGGGCGTCCGGTTTATGGCGGCACACCGGCTGATGCGGCCGTAGTGCAGGCGATCCGGCACCTGAAGAACTCGGGCAAACGGGTTATGTTTTATCCGTTTATTTTGATGGAGCAATCAGAGGGCAACGGCCTGCCTGATCCGTGGTCCGATGCGCCGGATCAGCCACATTTACCCTGGCGTGGGCGGATCACTTTGGATGTTGCTCCGGGGCGGCCAGGCTCGCCGGATCAAACTGCCGATGCGGATGCGCAGGTGGCGGCGTTCTTTGGTACGGCGCGCGCGTCACATTTCTCGGCCAGCGGCAGCAAAGTGACCTATCGCGGCCCTAGCGAATGGGGATTACGGCGGTTCATTCTGCACTATGCGGCCCTTTGCAAGGCGGCGGGCGGCGTGGAGTCCTTCTGCATCGGGTCCGAGATGCGCGGGCTAACGCAAATCCGCGGCGCGTCTGGCTTCGCTGCAGTTGCGGGGCTGCGGTCTCTGGCCGCGGAAGTGCGCGCGATATTGGGGCCGGAAACTAAGATCGGCTATGCCGCAGACTGGACCGAGTATTTCGGGTATCAGCCGCAAGACGGCACCGGAGACCGGTATTTCCACCTCGACCCGCTTTGGGCCGATGAGAACATAGATTTTGTCGGCATCGACAACTATATGCCGCTGTCCGACTGGCGGGATGGGGGCTCGCATCTGGACGCTGAGGTGTCGAATGGGTCGATCTACGATCTGGACTATCTGCGCGGCAATATCGAAGGTGGCGAGGGGTATGATTGGTACTATGCCTCACCGGAGGAAGCTGAGGCGCAGATCCGAAGCCCGATCACTGATGACGATCATGGCGAGCCGTGGGTCTGGCGGTACAAGGACCTGCGCAACTGGTGGGCAAACCGACATCATGAGCGGATCGGGGGTGTGCGGCAGGAAACGCCAACGGGTTGGGTGCCGGGGTCCAAGCCAATCTGGTTCACCGAACTGGGCTGCGCGGCCATCGACAAGGGCACGAACCAGCCGAACAAATTCTTGGACCCAAAGTCGTCTGAATCAAATTTGCCGCGGTATTCCAACGGGGTACGGGATGATTTTATCATGGTTCAGTACCTTCGGGCCGTCCTTGGCTATTGGGGTGATGCTGAGATCAACCCGGTTTCAGATATCTATGACGGTCCGATGGTGGACCTGTCGAACGCCTTTGTCTGGGCTTGGGATGCGCGTCCGTTCCCGACTTTCCCGAACCTGCGGTCGCAGTGGTCGGACGGCGATAACTATGCACGTGGGCATTGGCTGAACGGGCGATCCGGGTCGCGGACTCTGGCCTCGGTCGTGACAGAAATCTGCCTTGAGGCAGGGGTGACGGCGATTGATGTGTCCGAGCTCTACGGCGTGGTACGCGGTTACGCGGTTGAGGACGTAATGAATGCTCGGCAGGCCTTGCAGCCGCTGATGCTGCGCTATGGGTTCGACGCGATCGAGCGGGACGGGGTGCTGAAGTTCAGAACCCGCGACGGGCGTCGGGCCGTTGACATTGACCCCGAGCAGATCGCCATCAGCGCGGATATCGACGGGCCAGTGGAACATCGCCGCGAGGCAGACGCCGAGATGACCGGGCGTGTGCGTCTGCGGTTTGTCCAATCGGATGCGGACTATGATGTTGTCGCGGAAGAGGCCGTCTTGCCTGATGACAGAACCCATTCGGTCGCCGTCAACGAAATGCCATTGTCGATGACTCGCGCCGAAGGGCGTCAGACGGTCGAGCGCTGGCTAAGCGAATCCCGCATCTCGCGCGAGACTGTACGATTTGCTCTGCCGCCCTCGCTGCTGCATGTCGGAGCCGGCGATGTGGTGCGTTTGCCGGATGGCGGGGACGGAACGCTATATCGGATCGACCGGCTGGAACAGGCCGAGATGCAATTGGCGGATGCAGTGCGGATTGAACCCGGAGTTTATACCCCGTCCGATGTTTTGGATGATGTAGCGACAGCCAAGCCATTCATTGCTCCGGTGCCAGTTCTGCCGGTGTTCATGGATCTGCCGCTGATCACTGGATCCGAAGCGCCCCATGCGCCGTATCTGGCGATATCGGCCGAGCCCTGGCCCGGTAACGTGGCTGTCTATTCGGCTGCACAGGATGAGGACTATACCTTGCATCAAGTGATCGCGGGGCAGGCGGTGATTGGCTTCACCGAAACACCCCTGCGACGCGCAGGCGCTGGGATCTGGGACGAAGGGGCCGCGTTGCGTGTCAACCTGATCGATGGCGTTTTGGAGTCGCGTCCACGCTCGGCGTTGCTGAGTGGTGCCAATCTGGCTGCCATCGGTGACGGAACACCGGGCAATTGGGAAGTGTTTCAGTTCTCGGATGCGGTCTTGCAGGAGACTGGCGTTTACAATTTGTCAGGCCGCTTGCGTGGTCAGTTGGGTACGGATGCCCTGATGCCGGATGTATGGCCTGAAGCGTCTACCTTTGTCCTACTGGATGAACGTGTTTATCAGACCGGGTTGCTGCGCACCGAACGCCGCGTGGCCAAGCATTACCGTATCGGCCCTGCAACGCGCGGCTACGAGGACCCGGCATATGTGCATCTGGTTGAAGCGTTCGATGGCAATGGGCTGAGACCTTATGCGCCAGTGCATTTGCAGGCTTCTGCGTCGGCTACCGGGGACAAGATCTCGTGGGTGCGCCGCACCCGGATTGATGGCGATGACTGGAGCGCATTGGATGTGCCTCTGGGCGAAGAAAGCGAATCCTATCTGATCCGCGTCTTCATTGAGGGTGCTTTGTTGCGCGAAACTGTCACCAGTGATCCGGTTTGGCAGTATTCTGCCGCGATGAAAGCCGATGACGGGCTGGCCGGACCCTACGATATCGCAGTCGCGCAGGTTTCGGCTACCTACGGACCCGGGGCGTTTGCGCGCCTTTCGGTCGGCTAGCCGTGCGGCCAGTCCTGCACGGAGATCTCAGCGCGGCGGCGCGGGCTTTGCTGGCCGCGCCGCGAACCGACCGCGATAGGATAAGCACCCTCCTGATTGCTGAGGCCGAACTGGCGGATCGACATGTCGCCAGAACAGGGCGGTTGCATCCTGTTTATGGAAATGGCTCGTTGATGGCAGCCGCGCGCTGCCGGCCCTTGGCAGACGAGCCAAATTTCGACGATCTGCAATATTGCCAATGTTTCGAGATGGTTCTGCGAAAACTGATCCGGTTCCAAATCAGCCAGATGCGCAGCTGACACATTTTGAGGCGGCAAGGTCCAGCTCTAGCCTTCCGTGCGCTATTTCCTCGCCGCAATCTTCGCAATAGCCGAATTCGTCTTCGTCCATCCGGTTCAGCGCGGCCCGAAGCCGATGCGTTTCGGTGTCGCGCCGGGCCTGTTGCGCCTTGGCCATTGCTTGATTTTGCAACGCATCCATCCGGCTGAGCCGACCCACTGCCTGTTGATCCAGCTCCACAACTGATTGCGCATCCTGACCGGCGGCGGATTGCGCGGCGAGATCGCGAAGGCGCTGGTGAATAAGCTTCCGAAAATGGTCCAGATCGGCTGAGTTCATTTTTTGTTGTAGTGCATATCAAGGGTTTGCGTTTGGTAATTTTACGACTAGATGGCTATTCTAAGCGCAGCAAAGGATGAAAAGCCATGTTCGAAACGCGCAGCCAAGTGACACCCGTGGACCCGGTTTGGGACCGCATCACCTCGGAAGCCCATGCAGCCGTCGAGAAAGAGCCGCTGATGGGCGGGTTGGTACACGCCTGTATCTTACATCACCGCAGTCTTGAGAGGGCATTGTCCTATCGCATCTCGGCCAAGCTATGCTCGAATGAGATGTCGATGATGGTACTGCGTGAGATCGTGGATGAGGCCTATGCTGACGACAAAGCGTTGATTGAAGCCGCGCGCGCGGACCTGATGGCTGTTTATGAACGCGATCCGGCCTGCCACCGCCTGCTGCAACCGATCCTTTATTTCAAGGGGTATCAGGCGATGCAGGCTTATCGCGTAGCCCACTGGCTTTGGAACAAGGGGCGCCATGATCTGGCGTATTTCTTCCAGATGCGATCTTCCGAGATATTCGGCATTGATATCCATCCAGCTGCCCGCATCGGTAAAGGCATCATGATCGACCATGCCCATTCTATCGTGATCGGTGAAACCGCTGTGGTTGGGGACAATGTTTCGATGCTGCATTCGGTGACGCTGGGCGGAACCGGTAAGGAAGAAGAACAGCGCCATCCAACCATCGGTGACGGCGTTCTGATCGGCGCGGGTGCCAAGGTTCTGGGCAATATTGAGGTTGGCCATTGCAGCCGTATCGCCGCCGGATCAGTGGTGCTGCAGGAAGTGCCACCGTGCACGACGGTCGCTGGCATACCCGCCAAGATCGTGGGCGAGGCCGGGTGCGATCAGCCGTCAATCTCGATGGATCATATGCTGGGGAAAGACCAGTAATTCGGAGTGAATAGACGAAAAAGGCCGCCTCGGGGTTCGAGGCGGCCTTTTTTGTGCATGATCTTCTGGGCTTAGGCCAACATGACCATCGGATTTTCCAGGTTGTCGACGATGGCTTGCAGCAGCTGAGCGCCAAGCGCGCCGTCGATGACCCGGTGATCGACCGACATGGTGACGGACATGACGGTTGCGACCGTCAGTTCTCCGTCATCGCCCACGATGGGTTTCTTGAGGCCGGTACCAACTGCGAGGATACCTGCATGCGGCGGGTTCACGATGGCATCGAAATTGTCGATGCCGAACATGCCGAGGTTCGAGACTGCGAAAGTACCGCCTTGGTACTCGTGCGGGGCCAGCTTGCGCTCGCGGGCGCGTCCGGCGAGGTCTTTCATCTCGGTCGACAGCGCCGACAGCGATTTGGTGTCGGCATCTTGCAGGACCGGAGTGAACAGACCGCCCTCGATGGCGACGGCAACAGCTACATCCGAAGGTTTCAGTTGCAGAACCCGGTCACCCGCCCAGACTGCATTGCACTCGGGCACCTGCTGCAGCGCGTTGGCGACGGCCTTGATGATGAAGTCGTTGACGCTGAGCTTCACACCCCGGCCTTCGAGCTGCTTGTTCAACTGGCTGCGGAACTTGAGTAGCGCATCCAGCTTAATGTCGCGACGCAGGTAGAAATGCGGGATGGTCTGTTTGGCCTCAGACAGACGCGCGGCGATGGTCTTGCGCATGCCATCGAGTTTGATCTCTTCGTATTCGCGGCCTCCGTACATCTTGGCCACGGCGTCCGCCGATGGACCTGCGGGAGCGGCGGCGGTTGGGGCGGCTGCAGCAGCAGGCGCAGGTGCCGCTGCAGGTGTGGCTGTGGCGCTTTCCACATCGGCTTTGACGATACGGCCATGAGGGCCAGAACCTGAGATTTGAGCCAGATCTAGACCCTTTTGCGCGGCAATCCGACGAGCAAGGGGGGAGGCAAAAATACGACCGCCATCCGCTTTGGCCGGTGCCGCTGGGGCAGGGGCGGGCGCCTCGGGTGCCGCCGGTGCGGCAGCCTCGTTGCCCGCTGCGGCAGCTGGCGCAGCCGCGGGAGCAGCGGTTGGCGTTGCACCGATATCATCAGCGCTTTCCCCATCTTCCAGCAGGACTGCGATGGCGGTGTTGACTTTAACGCCTTCGGTTCCCTCAGCAATAAGGATC
This sequence comes from Ruegeria sp. CF1, assembly GCF_056537445.1. NCBI lineage: Bacteria > Pseudomonadati > Pseudomonadota > Alphaproteobacteria > Rhodobacterales > Roseobacteraceae > Ruegeria > Ruegeria sp. CF1. The sequence goes on from NZ_JBQFRN010000001.1 coordinate 173,421, forward strand.
TTGCCGACGGTGCCTTCGTCAACGGCCTCGAACTCCATTGTTGCCTTGTCGGTTTCAATTTCGGCCAGCAGATCGCCCGAGGAGACGGTGTCGCCTTCCTTGACGAGCCATTTTGCAAGTGTGCCTTCCTCCATCGTCGGGGACAGGGCAGGCATCAGGATTTCGGTGGGCATTTCAGCGCTCCTCAATCAGAGTAATTTGGTCAAAGGGCGCCTTGGGGCGCCCGGTGCCGCGTGCGAGTGTCGCAATCGCAGCCTCGATTTTGTCTTTGTTCTCCGCCATCCAGAGATAGGCGGTCTGGTGTGAGGGGCGCGCGCCGATCAACCGCATATCCGCCGCCAATCGCTCGGGTACAAGCGCCCGCACGATGCGGTTGTCGATGTCAATCTCGACACGGTAGCATTCGGTTGCTGGATCGCGGCCCCTGATCTCCATTACCGGTAGGTCACCTGTTTCACCGCAGCGATCACCTCATCAGTGGTGATCAGCGCCAGCTTTTCGAGGTTCGCCGCATATGGCATCGGAACATCTTTGCCGGTGAGGGTGATGACCGGGGCGTCGAGATAATCGAACGCTTCCTGCATGACGACCGAGCTGATGTAGCTACCAACGGAACCTTGCGGCCAGCCTTCTTCGACGGTCACAAGACGGTTGGTTTTCATCACCGAGTTGATGATCGCGCCAGTATCCATCGGACGGATAGTACGCAGGTCGATCACTTCGGCGCTGATGCCGTCTTCGGCCAGTTTGTCTGCGGCTTCCAGCGCATATTGCATGCCGATGCCGAAGCTGACGACGGTCACATCCGAGCCTTCGCGCCAGATGCGGGCCTTGCCCAGCGGGATGGTCAGGTCATCCACTTGCGGCACGTCGAAGGACCGGCCGTAGAGGATTTCGTTTTCCAGGAAGACCACCGGGTTCGGGTCGCGGATGGCTGATTTCAGCAGACCTTTGGCATCGGCTGCGGAATAGGGCATCACCACTTTGAGACCGGGCACCTGCATGTACCATGCGGCGTAGTCCTGCGAGTGTTGCGCGGCCACGCGGGCAGCGGCACCGTTAGGGCCACGGAATACGATCGGACAGCCCATCTGACCGCCAGACATATAAAGCGTTTTGGCGGCAGAGTTGATGATCTGGTCAATCGCCTGCATGGCGAAGTTGAAGGTCATGAACTCGACAATCGGTTTCAGCCCGCCAAAGGCCGAGCCGACGGCAATGCCGGTGAAGCCGTGTTCAGTGATCGGGGTGTCGATGACACGTTTGGCACCGAATTCATCGAGCAGGCCTTGAGAGATTTTATAGGCGCCCTGATATTCAGCGACTTCTTCGCCCATCAGATAGACATCTTCGTCGCCGCGCATTTCTTCGGCCATCGCGTCGCGCAAGGCTTCGCGGACGGTTTGCTGCGCCATCTCGGCGTCGGCAGGCCAATCGGGCGACAGGTCCACAACCGGAGCAGCGGGGGCTGCTGCGGCAGGAGCGGGGGCCTCAACCGCCGCAGGGGCGGCTTCGGCCTCCGCTGCGGCTGCGGGCGCAGCCACGGGCAGGGCGGAGGCGTCTTCACCATCTTCGACCAGGATCGCGATAGGGGTGTTTACTTTGACCCCTTCGGTGCCCTCGCTGATCAGAATCTTACCGACGATGCCTTCATCGACGGCTTCGAACTCCATCGTCGCCTTGTCGGTTTCGATCTCGGCCATGATGTCGCCCGAGGATACGGTGTCGCCTTCCTTGACCAGCCACTTGGCCAATGTGCCCTCTTCCATCGTGGGCGAAAGGGCGGGCATGAGAATTTCGGTTGCCATGTCTTATTCGTCCTCTCAGGCGTAGATATCAGTCCAGAGCTCGTCCAGCGACGGCTCGGGGCTTTCTTTCGAGAATTCGGCGGCCTGATTGACGACCTCTTTGATCTCTTTGTCGATCGCCTTCAGGTCATCCTCGGTCGCGTGTTTGCCGGTCAGCAGCAGCTCGCGCACGTGCTCGATCGGGTCGCTTTGTTCGCGGACCTTTTGAACCTCTTCGCGTGTACGGTACTTGGCCGGGTCAGACATCGAGTGGCCGCGATAGCGGTAGGTTTTTACCTCGAGGATGTAGGGACCTTTGCCCGCACGGCAGTGGGCGACCGCTTTTTCACCTGCGGCTTTGACGGCCAGAACGTCCATGCCGTTCACCATTTCGCCCGGTATTCCGAAGGCTTGACCGCGGTGGTAGATGTCGGCCGAAGAGGTCGAGCGTGCTTGCGCGGTGCCCATGGCATACTGGTTGTTTTCGATCACGAATACCACCGGAAGCTCCCAAAGAGCAGCCATATTGAAGGTCTCGTAGACCTGACCCTGATTGGCCGCGCCATCACCGAAATAGGTGAAGGTGACGCCGCCGTTTTCTTTGTACTTGTCAGCAAAGGCCAGACCCGCACCCAGCGGAACCTGTGCGCCAACGATGCCATGGCCGCCATAGAAATTCTTCTCTTTCGAGAACATGTGCATCGAGCCGCCTTTGCCTTTGGACAGCCCGCCTTCGCGACCGGTCAATTCAGCCATTACGCCGCCCGGGTCCATACCACAGGCCAGCATGTGGCCGTGATCGCGATAGGACGTGATGCGCTTGTCGCCTTCCTTGGCCGCGGCCTCAAGGCCGACAACAACCGCTTCCTGACCGATGTAGAGGTGGCAGAAACCCCCGATCAGACCCATGCCGTAGAGTTGACCTGCCTTTTCCTCGAATCGGCGGATCAGCAGCATCTCGCGGTAATATGTGGTCAGTTCTTCCGCAGAAACATTTGGTTTCTTTGTGGTTTTTCGCGCAGCCATAGTGGCGATCTCCCCCTTTCGGCAAGATAGTTTAGCGTTAAACTATCTCATAGAGCATTTCACACGTTCTGGCGAGTACTAATGTTACGCGAGGGCAGGATACGCGAGTTGCGGCCTGCCACAGCTTATCTTCCGGGCGTTAAGGTGCAGAGATTCTTAGTCAAAAATTTCGTTAGCGGATGACGATCTCATCCGCGCGGATCATGCCGAGCACTGAGCGGGCCTGTTGATCCAGCAGATCGAGATCCAGATAGGTGTCTGACAGTCGGCGAGTCAGGTTCTCCATCTGCTCGATCTCGGCGTTCAGCTGCGCCAGATCGCGAGACAAAACATCGCGCTCGGCGGCAATCTCGACCCGGCGAAACAGACCGTAATCCCCTTGAACGGCGGCAAAGGTGAAATACACCCCCAGCATGAAGGCGATCGTGAAGAAAATGAAGGCCCCTAAACCGGGCCGATTGGAACGGGACACTGTGTTAACCGCCGTGTGAAATACTGCCTCAGAAACGCACCCTTTTTGGATGTCTCGACGCACTATGTCACAGGTGATTCGGCTTGTGAATCCCCTGAGTAGAAAAAGCTGAGACCTGAGGTTTGAGCGCTTACGGGTCCAGCGCGGCCACACCCGGCAAGGTCTTGCCTTCCATCCATTCAAGGAAGGCACCACCAGCAGTAGAGATATATGAGAAATCCGTTGCCGCGCCCGAGGCGTTCAGCGCGGCCACCGTGTCGCCCCCGCCCGCGACCGAGGTCAGCTTGCCATCGCGGGTTAGTGCTGCGGCCTTCAGCGCCGCCGCATTGGTTGCGGCATCGAACGGGGTCAGCTCAAACGCCCCCAGTGGGCCGTTCCAAATCAGGGTCTGGCTTTTTTCCAGCACTTCGGACACGGCTGCGACGCTTTCGGGACCGGCGTCTAGGATCATCGAGTCAGAAGGGCACTGATCAGCGGGCAGCACCTGATGCGGCGCGTTGGCCTCGAACACTTCGGCCACGACGATGTCGCGCGGCAGGACGATCGTACAGCCAGCGGCTTCGGCCTTGCCGAGGATTTCGGCGGCGGTATCGGTCATGGCGTGCTCGGCCAGTGATTTGCCGACATCGATCCCCTGCGCCAGTAGGAATGTATTCGCCATGCCGCCACCGATGACCAGATAGTCAACCTTCTCGATCAGGTTGCCCAGCAGGTCCAGCTTGGTCGACACTTTGGCGCCCCCGACAACCGCTGTGACAGGCCGCTTGGGCGCGCCCAGGGCGGCCTCAAGTGCGCTCAGTTCCTGCTGCATCAGGCGTCCGGCACAGGCGGGCAGCAGACGGGCCAGCGCCTCGGTCGAGCTGTGGGCGCGGTGCGCTGCCGAGAAGGCATCGTTGCAATAGATGTCGCCCAGCTTTGCCATGCCTTGGGCAAGTGGGACGCTGTTCTTGGTCTCCTCGGCATGGAAGCGGGTGTTTTCCAGCAGCAGAACCTCACCTTCCGTCAGGGCGGAGGCGGCGGTTTCAGCCTCATAGCCCACGCAATCATCGGCAAAGCGCACGGGAGCCCCAAAAGCGGATTCAAGTGCTGGCACAAGCTGCTTCAATGACAGCTCGGGTACATGCTGACCACCGGGGCGTCCGAAATGGGCCAGCAGGATGGGTTTACCGCCTGCGGCGAGGATATCGCGCACGGTTGGCACGATCCGTTGAATGCGGGTGTCGTCGGTCACCACGCCATCCGCGACCGGTACGTTGATATCCACGCGCACCAGAACCCGCTTACCGCCAAGATCCATATCGTCCAGAGATTTCCAGCCCATCGCGCTCATCCTTGCCCATTGCATCCAGTTTCAGCGGTTCTTTTCCTGCATTTTGCGTTCAGGTCAATGCGTCACTTGGCATTCGCGCGCCCGCGTCATAGGTATTTGCGCAAGTTTCAAAGACAGGAGGGCCAGATGGCCGAGATCAAAGACCCCGAAAACACGATCATCATTGAGCTGAAAGACGGCAATGTCGTTATCGAACTGCTGCCCGACGTGGCCCCTCAGCACTCGGCCCGCATGAAAGAGCTGGCGCGTGGTGGTGAATATGACAACGTCGCCTTCCACCGTGTGATCGACGGGTTCATGGCGCAAACCGGCGATGTGCAGCATGGCGACATGGAAGACGGGTTCAACATTCGTATGGCGGGCACCGGTGGATCGTCGCTGCCGAACGTTCCGGCAGAGTTTTCGAAACTGCCCCATGATCGCGGAACATTGGGTGCGGCACGCTCGGCCAACCCGGATTCGGCCAACTCTCAGTTCTTCATCAACTTCAAGGACAACCATTTCCTGAACGGCCAGTACACCGTGTATGGCCGCGTCATCGACGGGATGGAGCATGTAGACGCGATTGTGCGTGGTGAGCCGCCAGCGAGCCCCGACCGCATGATCAGCGTTAAGGTGGCTGCTGATGCATAAGCTGGCCGCAGTTTTTACCTTGCTGGCCAGCCCTGCGCTGGCAACCGGGCTTGAGATTGAGATCGAGGGCGAGGGCGCCAATGGCACCGTCACCGTCGACCTGTTCGAAGATATTGCGCCCAAGCATGTGGAGCAGATCACCGCTCTGGCCGCTGCTGGTCAGTACGATGGGGTTGTGTTCCATCGTGTGATCGATGGGTTCATGGCGCAGACCGGCGATGTTGAGTTTGGCCGTGTCGGTGGCGACATGCGTCGTGCGGGTACGGGTGGATCGGATCGCCCTGATCTGCCTGCTGAATTCTCGGATTTCAATTATGACCGGGGCGTCGTGGGTATGGCGCGGGCGCAGGACCCAGACAGCGCGAACTCGCAATTCTTCATTATGTTCGAGCCCGGCCCGTTCCTGAATGGTCAGTACACGGTTGTCGGTCAGGTGACAGAAGGGATGGACGTGGTCGATGCGATCAAGCGGGGCGATGGCCCTAATGGCGCAGTGATCGGACAACCGGATGCGATGAAAAAGGTCACTGTGACCGAATAAAAGAAAGCCCCGGCGCGCTTCTGCGGGCCGGGGGTTCTTGATGCGGCCGGGTCAATCGTCGTCCGACATCGCCCGCCAGATCAGTGCGCCAATCGCACCGCCGATCAAAGGTGCCACCCAGAACAGCCACAGCTGCGCCAGTGCCGGACCATCAGCAAACAACGCCACGCCGGTTGACCGGGCAGGATTTACGGAGGTGTTCGTCACCGGGATCGAAATCAGGTGGATCAGCGTCAATCCCAAACCAATCGCGATCGGGGCGAACCCGGCAGGCGCGCCGCTGGAGGTCGCACCGAGAATGATCACGATGAAGAACGCCGTCATGACGATTTCGATCACCAAGGCCGACATCATCGAATAGCCTTCGGGTGACGCCTCGCCATACCCGTTCGAAGCAAATCCTCCGACACCTTCGAATCCGGGCGCGCCACTGACGATCAGGTACAGCACCGCTGCTGCGGCGATCGCTCCGATCACCTGCGCGATCCAGTAGGGGATCAGATCCTTGGCATCGAACCGCCCGCCGATCATCAGCCCAAGGCTGACCGCCGGGTTGAAATGCCCGCCCGAGATATGACCGACCGCGTAGGCCATGGTCAGCACCGTTAGGCCGAAAGCGAACGAAACGCCCAGCCAGCCGATACCCACATCGGCCACACCTGCAGCCAGTACCGCGCTGCCGCAGCCGCCGAGTACCAGCCAGAATGTACCGAAGAATTCGGCCATGAGTTTTGATGACATGAAAAGCCCTCCAGAAATCAATGACTTTAAGGTTAATTCAAAAAACGCTTTTTGTGAAACTGTGAGAATGCGGGGAATTTTCCTTCAAGACACGTCAGATAGGGGGGCTGTTAGGGAATATGCTTATTCCGGTGTGTTGGCGATTAAGAACGACACACTCGGCCCAACTTGCGTTTTTCTCCTTTGCGCCCCAATGTCCGGTATCGGTTTTGGGCTTGTGATGTGGCGGGGGTATCAAAGTGAAGTTCAAAAAACTGTATTCGGATGCTCAAGGCGAAAGCCATTGGAAAGACATCGAAGTCGAACTTGAAGAGCAAAGCTTTGCACCACCTGCGAAAGCAATCGAGATTTCAAAGCCAGAAGCTGTCAAGCAAACCATGTTCTTGAGACTCAAGAAGGGTTGGGATGAGCCAATTCATCCCACACCTGTCGCTCAAAAGCTCATTTGTCTTTCTGGCTCAGTGCGCGTGACCGCGAGCGACGGGGAATTCAGAGATATTGGTCCGGGTGACGTCTGGCATATGGAAGACAAACACGGCAAAGGCCACCACACAGTTGTAACAAGCGATGATGATTTTCTTTCGATGATCGTGCAGTACGAGTAGCGGGGGAAGCGCAGACCAAGCCCTCCTGATCAACCAAGCGCATTGCGGCACTTGCGCGGTGTAAGGCCGCTTCGTCCCGCATTGAGGTCATTGTCAGATTTATACGAACACTCCAAAATGAAAAAAACGCCGCAGGGTATCCTGCGGCGTTGCTGATTGGTCTTGCCGATAAGTGTTTACTGCTTCACTTCCGCCGCCGGGTTGGCACCCGATTTGCCGCTGCGGCCCGGGTTCAGCGGGTCGTCCTGACGCTGCACCGAACCTTCGAAATGCGCGCCGCTTTCAATGGCGATGGTCTTGTGAATGATGTCGCCTTCGACGCGGGCGGTCGAGGTCAGGCGGACCTTCAGGCCACGGACGCGGCCCACGATACGGCCGTTGACCACTACGTCATCTGCAGTGACTTCGCCCTTGATGGTGGCAGTCTCGCCGATGGTCAGCAGATGAGCGCGGATGTCTCCTTCGACGGTGCCCTCGACCTGGATATCGCCCGAGGTCTTGATGTTACCGGTGATGTGCAAATCCGAGGACAGCACCGATGCGGGTGGCTTGGGCTTGGGAGGGGTGCTGGCCTTTGTTTCAGCCGGTGCAGGTGTTGCCGGAGTGGCCGGAGCGGCTGGTTTTGCTGCCTCAGTCTCTTTCGATCCGGGTTCGTTGATTTTGCTCTTAGAAAACATTTCTCGCAGCCTTGATGTAAGTCATTGGGTTAACAGGTTTTCCGTTCACACGGACCTCGTAGTGCAGGTGTGTGCCGGTCGACCGTCCGGTGCTACCCATATCAGCAATATGATCCCCGCGCGAGACCCTTTGACCAACCTTTACGCGTACCTTGGTGTTATGAGCGTAAAGTGTCTCAATCCCAAAGGCGTGCTTGATCTTTACCAGCCGTCCGAAACCCGATTGCCAGCCTGCATGAGTGACAACACCATCAGCAGTCGCGAAGATATCGGTGCCCGAGGGGCCGGCGAAATCAGCGCCATTATGCATGCGGCGACCGCCGGTCTTTGGGTCGCGCCGCGTACCGTAGCCGCTGGTGAAACGAACCGCTGCACGCACCGGGCTGGCGAAGGGGGCCTTTTCCGCAGCGATGCGATAGAGGTTCAGCTGGTCCATCTGTTCCAGCAGGATATTGGCGCGGATCTGGTCGGGGCTCAGTTCCTCACCGCGGGTGCTGAAGGATAAAGGGGTCAGCGGACCGCCCATACCGCTATATCCGCGCCGAACTTCGTCGAGGATACGATCTGTTGGCATGCCCGCGCTGCGGAACATCTTGTCGAGAGGTTCGACCGAGATCAGCATCGCCTCTTCCAACTGGCGGAAAATCTCGTCGCTGCGCTCCTGCATCAGGCGGATTTCAAGCTCGAGCTCGTCACGCTGGTCCAACGCGCCTTGCGCATCGGCAGCGATCTGGTCGCGCTGCGCCGCGGTCCGGGCCAGGGCATCGGTCATAAATGCCATCTGTTCCGGGTTTGCCGATGCCATCGCATAAGCCGCGTCCGCATCATTGCTGGGTTGCAGTTCGGCCAGTTTTGTCCGCGCGTCTTCGCGTTGCTTCATAGTGGCACGCAGCGTGGTTTGGATCACCTCGATGCCGGTTTCCAACTCGCGCCGGCGGTTCTCGGATTCCAGCAATTCGGACTGCATGACCGAAATCTGTTCCAGAGCTGCGTTGAACCTGTCATGTGCAGCCAGCGCTTCGGCCGCACGCGCATCGCGCTCTTCCGACAGAATGTTCAGACGTTCTTGATACGTAGCCTGATCGCGCTTGGCCTGTTCCCGGAAATTGCCCGATCCGATGCTGTCCATCAACAGAACTGACGTGGCAATCGCGGTCCAGGCGACCATCACCGACACACCGGCGACTGCAGCGATCTGAGTTTCAGAACTCAGTCGGATGAACCGCGTGTCGTTGTCAGATTTCAGAAAAACACGGCGCTCTGGAAAGTGCCGCTCGAGCAGTGAGTGTAGTTTAATTGCCAGACGTGTCCGCACGCGTCCTACCTCAATTGTCCCCATATCTCGGAGCCGGTCGTGAGTGAGTAGCCGCTCCTTGACGCGATTGCATAAAGCGGTCGAGGCATTCGGGCAAGTTTGTTAACCAATCAAGAGCTATGAACGGAGATTTACCGCACGTGATCGGCGAGAACTTGCCGATAGCGAGCATTTGCTGTCAGTCCGACACAACTCCGGGTGGTGGCAGGTCTTCGGTCAGGGGCCAATAGAAATCTGGCGGCAGTCCGGCCTCGGCCCGTTTCTCTTCGTTAAATGGTGGTTTCAGCGCGCCGTGGAAATAGCGGCGGACGAGGGCGTGGAATACATCCTTGGGGTCGGCATTCTCGCGCCCGCACAAGAAGTGGAACCATTTCGAGCCATAGGCGACGTGACCAACTTCCTCGGCATAAATCACTTCCAGTGCAGCGACTGCGTCGCCAGCCTTGGCCTTGCGGAAAATGTCGATCATTCCGGGGGTCACGTCCAGCCCACGTGCCTCAAGCACCATTGGGACGACGGCAAGACGACCCATAAGATCCTGTGCGGTGTCCTCGGCGGCGCGCCACATGCCTGCATGGGCGGGCAGGGCGCCATAGTGGCTCCCCATCTGTTCGAGGCAGTCGCAGACCATCTCAAAATGGCGCGATTCTTCTTCGGCGCATTTCACCCAATCGTCATAGAAGCCGATGGGCATGGGCACATGGCCAAACCGGGCAATGATATCCCAATGCAGATCCACGGCGTTCAACTCTATATGAGCGACAGCGTGCAACAGTGCGATGCGGCCGGCCTCGGACCCCGCCCTTCGGCGCGGTACATCACGAGGCGACAACAGTTCGGGCTTTTCAGGTCGCGCAGGGTATAGCGGTGGCTTTGCGGTGCCCACTTCGATCTTGGGCGCGTCGCCTTGCCGGGCTGCGAACCAGGCAGCGGCGTATCGTTTGGACAGGGCGGTTTTCTCGCGACCGACTGATGTGGTCAAAACCTCGGTCGCCATTTCGGTCAGTGTTTTTGACACGCTTGCCCCCTTACGCTGCACTCCGCGCGGGTCATACCCTTGATGCCCGCGCGGGTCGAGAGGGCTAGAGCGCGCGTGCGGCCTCCAACACTTCGTCCACATGACCCGGCACTTTCACATTGCGCCAGACACGGGCGATTTTTCCATCCGCATCAATCAGAAAGGTCGAGCGTTCGATCCCCATGGATTTGCGTCCGTACATGTTCTTTTCGACCCAGACGCCATAATCTTCGCACACGCTCTGACCCTCATCGGACAAAAGCGGCGTCGTAAGGCCGTGCTTGGCGACAAATTTGTCATGCTTTGCCACGGTATCGCGCGAGATGCCGAAAACGTTAGCACCCGCATCCGCAAAGGCTTGTAGTTGTTCCGAGAAACCGATGGATTCCTTGGTGCAGCCCGGCGTATCATCGCGGGGATAGAAAAACAGAACGACCGCGCGGCCACGCTGTTCCGACAGGGTCACCTCGCCGCCGCCGTCGCGAGGCAGTGTAAAGTCGGGTGCGATGTCTGAGACTTCGGGCATATTCAAACTCCGGCTGAGAAATTAACGGTTGCCGCATATCATAGGGCTCCGTTGACAGGTTGAAAGGCGTGAGACGCAAATTGGTCCAGCAAGAACAGCAGGATGACACGAAGGCGGATAAGAAACCCCGCCGTCGGTCGCGGCGTCGGACCGCCGGGCTGTGGACATTGCGCGGTGTCTTCATCCTTGGATTTCTGGCACTGGTCACCGGCTTTATGGTTGTCGGCCAGCGCATGCACGCGCCGGATTGGTTGCGCGACCGGGTCGAGGCGCGCCTTGATCAGACATTGGGTGGCGTCAAAGTTCGGTTCGGCGATGTCAGTTTCATCATTCATGAAGGCTGGCGTCCGCGACTGCGACTGACTGATGTTCGTATCAGCGATGCGGACGGACGGCAGATTGCCGAAGTGTCCGACCTGCGGGCCAGCCTGTCGATGCGCCCGCTGCTGCGCGGGCATGTGCGCCCGAAGCGGATCATATTGCAAGGCGCGCAGATTGCACTGACACGGGGTGTCGATGGAGCGCTGTCGCTGACCGTCGGTGCCGGAAGTGCGCCGGTCGGTCAGGCCCGGAACCTGGCGCAGCTGATTGAATCATCGGACGAGGTGTTCCAGGCGCCTATTTTGTCAGCCCTGACCTCGGTCGAACTGGATGCAATTACGCTGGACTATCAGGACCTGCGGTTGGGCCGGTCCTGGGTGCTGGACGGCGGGCGTATTCAGGCCAACCGCAGCGCGGGTGAGGTTCGTCTGGCCACCAATTTCTCGGTGCTGGCCGGTCGCGATTATGTCAGCACGATCGAGGCCAACTATACCAGTTTGCTGGGCAGTCCCGCTGCGCAGTTCGGCATCTCGATCACCGATCTTCCCGCCGAGGATATCGCAGGCCACAGCCCGGCGCTGGCATGGATGCAGGTACTTCGCACACCGATCTCAGGTGCTTTGAGGGGGGGCATTGATACTGAGGGCGCGCTGGGGCCGGTCTTTGCCACGTTGAATCTGGGTGCAGGCGCCGTGCAGCCCACGCCTGAAACAACACCGATCAAATTCGACGCGGCGCGGACGTATTTTACCTACGACCCGAAACAACAGGCGCTGGATTTCAATGAAGTCTCGATCCAGTCTGCCTGGGGTACGGTGCAGGCAGATGGCAAGGCCTTTCTACATGGGGTCAAAGCTGGCGGGTTGGACAGTATGTCGGGGCAGTTCCGCCTCAGCGGGATTGAGATCAACCCGGCCAATCTGTTCCCCGAAGCACTGAATCTGACGCGGGCCGATGTTGATTTCCAGATGAAACTTGCGCCGTTCCGTATACAGCTGGGGCAAATGACGGTTGAAGACGGTGCACATCGCGCACGGCTCAGCGGGTCTCTGGCTGGTTTGACCGACGGCTGGGTCGCAGCCATTGACGCGCAGATTGATCGGATGAGCTCTGATCAGCTGTTGAACTACTGGCCCGAACGACTTGCCCCGAAACCGCGCCTTTGGGTCACCGATAACCTCTATCACGGAGAAATGTCCGATCTGGATTTCGCCCTGCGTCTACGGCCCGGCGAAAAGCCGGACATCTATGCGGATTTCGAATTTGACGAGACCGAGATTCGGTTCGCCAAGACGTTGCCAACTATCCAAGACGCGCAGGGGCAGGCCAGCCTGCTCAACCGGCGCTTTACCGTCTCGGCGCAAAAGGGGATTGTGATCGCGGATGAAGGAGGTACCGTTGATACCTCGGGCACCTCGTTCATCATCCCCGATACCGGCATCAAAAAAACCACCCCGGCCATTGCGCGGATTAAGGCCAGCGGCAGTGTAACCGCAGCCATGTCATTGCTGGACCGGCCGCCGCTGCAACTGCTGACCAAGGCCAATCTGCCGGTGGATCTGGCCGACGGTCAGGTCAGTCTGAGTGGAACGCTTTCCTTGCCGTTGATTAAGGGCCTGAAGCTGGAAGATACCAGGTTCCATTTTGTTGGCGAGTTGTCGAATTTGGACAGCAGCAAGCTGGTACCCGGATTTGAAGTCAGCGCAGACCGATTGGACCTGAGCGGCGACCAGACGCAAGTGGCCATCCAGGGCGAGGGGCTGTTTGGTGTTGTACCGGTTGAAGCGCTTTGGCGGCAGCCGATCGGAGGCGAAACCCCGCAGCAAAGCGAACTGACAGGTCAAATCGAACTCTCCCCGCGTTTGATGGAACAAATCAATGCCGGACTGCCGCGTGGCATGTTGACCGGAGAGGGGATCGCCGATTTCAGCCTGAGTCTTGGTGCGGGTGAGCCCCCGCGCTTGTCGGCACAGTCCGATTTGGTTGGCGTGGCGTTGGCGATCCCTGAGCTTGGATGGCGCAAATCAGCCAGCACTGGCGGCTCTCTGACTGCCGAGGCCACGCTGGGCGCTCAGCTAAGTGTCGATTCCCTTCGGATCAACGCTGCTGGTTTGCGGACAACTGCAGCGATCTCGTTCCGGGATGGCGGGTTCGAAAGGGTACGGTTCAGCACGTTCGAACTGGGCGACTGGCTTGCAGTTCCGGCTGAATTGATTGGGCGTGGTGCCGCGCTGCCAGATATCCGTGTGTTGGGCGGCGTGCTTGATCTGGGAAAATCCACCATCGGTGAGGGAGGTAGCAGCGGTGGTGCTGCCGGGCCCGGGCCAAAGCTGGATGTGAAGCTGGACCGACTACAAGTCACTGAATCCGTTGCGTTGACCGGGTTGACTGGCTCGTTTCAAACCACTGGCGGATTGACCGGCAGCTTTGCGTCGCAAGTCAATGGCGGTGCAGCGATCCGCGGTCAGGTCACCCCGCGCGCGTCCCGATCTGCGGTTGGTCTAACCTCGAACGATGCTGGGGCGGTTCTGAGATCAGCGGGGGTTCTGACGCAGGCACGCGGTGGAACAATGCAATTGCAACTGGATCCGATCGCAGAGCCTGGAAATTATGACGTCGACCTGAAAATCAAAAATACGCGGATCACGGACGCCCCGGCCATGGCAGCGATATTGAACGCGATCAGTCTGGTGGGGTTGCTGGATGAAATGGCGGGGCAAGGTATTTTCTTCGCAGCCATCGACAGCAAAATGCGTATCACTCCGACCGAGGTGAAAGTGCTGAGCGGTAGTGCCGTAGGTCCATCAATAGGGCTGTCCTTTGATGGTACGGTCGACACTGTAGCCGGGATGCTGAACCTGCGCGGCGCGATTTCACCGATCTATCTGGTCAATGCTATTGGCAGCGTTCTGACCAAAAAGGGGGAAGGTATCTTTGCCTTCAACTACACTCTGTCCGGACCGCTGTCCGACCCGCAAGTTTCGGTCAATCCTCTGTCTGGTCTCGCACCTCTGTTTCTGCGCAACCTGTTGCGCGAGCCTGCGCCAACGGTCTCGGATGGCCCGAATGCCACACCGGATCGATCTGGCGAACCCAATCCCGCCTTCCAGACACGTGGTGAGGATCGCTGATCTGAGCTGTGGCCGAATCTGTCGGGCCGATGTATGGCGCGGCCATGAAACTCAGCGACTTTGACTTCCACCTGCCCGAACACCTGATTGCCACGCGTCCCGTCAGCCCGCGCTCGTCCGCGCGACTGCTGCTTGCGCAGGGTGATGCTGTTCAGGACCGGCACGTGTTCGATCTGCCGGACATATTGCAGCCCGGGGACCGTCTGGTGCTGAACGACACCCGCGTCATTCCCGCTCGCCTCAGCGGTCGCCGCCACCGTGACAGCGCGCAAGGGCCGGTATCTGCCGCGATTGAGGCAACGTTGCTGGACCCACAATCTGATGGTTGTTGGGCCGCGCTGATCAAGCCGCTTAAGAAGATCAAACCGGGCGAAGAGATCGTATTCTCAGACGATCTGAGCGCAACCCTGGACCGAGTTGCCGATGGCCAAGCCTATCTGCGCTTTAACCTGACCGGAGAGGATTTCGATCAAGCGTTGGAGCAGGCCGGCGCGATGCCGTTGCCTCCCTACATCGCAGCGAAACGTGCAGCGGATGAACAGGACAAGACCGACTACCAAACTGTGTGGGCGCGAAACTCCGGAGCCGTAGCGGCCCCAACCGCGTCCTTGCATTTTGATGATGCGCTTTTGCAGGCGCTATCGGAGCGCGGTGTCGAGTTCACGCATGTCACGCTGCATGTGGGGGCAGGCACATTTCTGCCGGTCAAAGTGGAAGACGTGACCTCCCACAAGATGCACGCCGAATGGGGACGGGTCAGCGCGCAGGCCGCTGCCGAGATTGCGGCGACCAAAGAAGCGGGCGGGCGCGTTATCCCGGTGGGCACAACCGCCCTTCGACTGATCGAAAGCGCGGCACGCTGCGGCCGGATCGCGCCGTGGGAAGGCGAGACCGATATCTTCATATACCCAGGTTTTGAATTTCACGTCACTGATGCGCTGATGACCAACTTCCACCTGCCGAAATCCACATTGCTGATGCTGGTTTCGGCGTTGATTGGGCAGGATCGGATCAAGTCGGTCTATGACCACGCTATCGCAGAAGAATATCGCTTTTTCTCATACGGCGACGCGTCTCTGCTGATACCATAGTCGTATCTTGGCCATCTGCGCCCTTACAATGTCGTAGACAAGCGCGACGTGCTTCGTCATTGACGGCAAAGCGGACAAAACACACCGGCAATTTTGGATAGGCAGAATGCTTCAGGTTCTTTCCAGCGCTTGGGCGCTTCTTCTGGGAATGGGGTTGCTGATGGTCGGCAACGGCCTGCAGGGCACGTTGCTGGGGGTGCGTGGAGAAATCGAGGGATTCTCGACTCTAGAGATGTCCTTTGTGATGTCGGCCTATTTCCTTGGGTTCCTTGGCGGCTCGCGTCTGGCACCTGAAATGATCCGCCGCGTCGGGCACGTGCGCGTGTTTGCGGCGCTGGCCTCGTTTATCTCGGCGGTCATGATCATGTATCCGATGCTGACCGATCCAATTGCATGGTCGATTGGCCGCGTGATTATCGGGTTCTGTTTTTCGGGCGTGTATGTGACCGCGGAAAGCTGGCTGAACAATGCCGCAAACAACGAGAACCGAGGGCAGGCGCTGTCGCTTTATATGATGGTGCAGATGACAGGTGTGGTGAGTGCCCAGGCCTTGTTGCTGGTCGGCGACCCGGCAGGATATGAGACCTTTGTCATCGCTTCTATACTGGTTTCGATCTCATTTGCGCCTATCCTGCTGTCCATTTCTCCGACCCCGGCGTTCGATACCACCAAACCGATGACATTGCGCCAGCTGATGGAAACATCGCCGCTGGGCTGCGTCGGCATGTTCTTGCTTGGCGGGATATTTTCAGCGCAATTCGGGATGAGCGCCGTTTATGGCGCCCAGGTTGGATTGAGTCTGGTCGAGATTTCGACCTTCGTAGCGGTGTTTTATATCGGCGCCGTAGTCCTGCAATATCCGTTGGGCTGGATGTCCGACAGAATGGACCGCCGTCTGCTGATCATGCTGGTGGCCGCTGTTGGTGGGGTAGGCGCCGTGATAGGCATGATACTGGGCGTCACTTTCACCATGCTTCTCGTAGCTGCCTTTATCATCGGCGGCATGACAAGCCCGCTCTATTCTCTGTTGATCGCGTATACCAATGACTACTTGGAGTATGACGATATGTCGGCGGCTTCGGGCGGCCTGGTTTTTATTAACGGCTTGGGCGCTATCGCAGGTCCAATTATCACCGGTTGGCTAATGGGGGCTGGCGTGCTCGGCCCACAAGGCTTTTTCCTGTTCATCGCGGCGCTGATGTTCATCATGGCCGCCTATGCGGCCTATCGTATGACCCAGCGCGTCTACAAACCCGTGGATGAAACCGGATCGATTGCCCCGATTTACCCGACATCTTCGCCCGTTGCTCTGGAAGTTGCGCAAGAGGTCGCCATTGAGGCAGCCCAGGACGAGCAGGATACGCAAGAACCCGCCTGAGCGCCGGAAATGTGACTTTTGTGTTGCAATATGTTACTGTCACAAATCTGTAAAAGTGATTTTAATGACGTTACGTCCTGGGGAGGGCAATTACGGAGTCTAGGGCAATGGTAGGTCCTGAAGAAGTATTGAGTTTTTGGTTAGATGAGGTTGGCCCCGAGGGGTGGTACCTGCAGGATGAAGCGCTGGATGCGCGGATCCGGGATAAATTTCTTTCAACATGGGAAGCCGCGTGTGAGGGTAAATTCTCGCTTTGGCTGACCTATCCTAGCGGTTCGCTGGCCTATATTATTCTTATGGATCAGTTGCCTCGCAACATGTTCCGAGGAAGCAAACAGGCCTTTGCATCGGATCGGGCAGCACTGGCTGCAGCGAAATGCGCGGTCGACAAAGGCTGGGATCTTAAGATCGACGAACCGGCGCGGCAGTTCTTTTATTTGCCGATGATGCATTCGGAAAATCTGTGCGATCAGGAGCGCTGTGTGCGCCTTATGATCGAACGGATGCCGGAAGGCGGCGAGAGCAATCTGCTTCATGCGCGCGCTCATCGTGAAGTGATCCGCAAGTTCGGTCGTTTCCCGTATCGAAACGATGCGCTGGAACGCGCGACCACTGAACACGAAGCCGCATATGTCAGTAATGGCGGATATGGTTCGACTGTGCGCGAGTTGCAGGCCGCGACCTAGGTCGTGGGCTCACAGCCTTTTAGGATCAGAAGGCGGTCGGTGACAGTGTCGGCGGATGTCGTGATGGCATAGTCGATCAAGTCTTCTGGTTTTTCGACCAGGCCCGCCAATCGGGTCTGAGTGTCTTCCAGCTTCCCCTCCAGATCACCCAAACGTCGCAATGCCGCATTCAGCTGTTGGCGCGTGACCGCATCGAGTTGCGTGCCCTGACTGCTAAGGGTTGCAAGATCTCTGCGCAACGCGGCCAGTTCCCCACGAATTCCCTGCGCCTGATCTCGTAGCGGCGCCACGACCTGCAGGTTCTCAGCAAACCCGACCCGGATCTGATCGACAGACTGCGCAAGTTTCCACCCCAGAAACAGGCATAAAGCCAACAATATCAATGTCGCGTTCAAAAGAGCGAGCAGTAAATCTTTGAGCGTTTTAGCCATGATACGCCTTTCGAAAATCGGGAAGGTCAAAAACTGGTAGTGCATATTCGTCAGTTCTAGCCTTTGCGGTAACGTGGGTATAGGCTGAATTCAGCCCCAAATACCTGATTTGACCCCGCGTCACATATGTCGCGGGCTCTGATGTTGATGCGTTGTAAAAAATAGTTTAACGGTAAACTAGTTTTTGAACTGACCTGTGCCGAGAGGGAAACATGGCTGCACAATCTTATGATCTGATCGTAATCGGGGCTGGCCCCGGTGGCTATGTAGCCGCTATTCGCGCGGCGCAACTGGGCCTGAAGACCGCTGTTGTCGAGCGCGAGCATCTGGGTGGTATCTGCCTGAACTGGGGTTGTATCCCGACAAAGGCACTACTGCGGTCATCGGAAGTGTTTCACCTGATGGAGCGTGCCAAGGATTTTGGCTTGAAAGCCGACAAGGTCGGCTACGATCTGGATGCGGTTGTGAAGCGCTCGCGCGGTGTTGCCGCGCAGTTGTCCGGCGGTATAGGTCATCTGCTGAAAAAGAACAAAGTCGCTGTTGTCATGGGCGAGGCATCGATCCCCGCCAAGGGCAAGGTCAGCGTCAAAACAGACAAAGGCACGGAAGACCTAACCGCGAAGAATATCGTTCTGGCCACCGGTGCCCGGGCGCGCGAACTGCCGGGCCTTGAAGCGGATGGCGATCTGGTCTGGACGTACAAACACGCGCTGCAACCGCCGCGGATGCCCAAGAAACTGCTGGTCATCGGCTCGGGTGCGATCGGGATCGAATTCGCCAGCTTCTATAACACGTTGGGCGCGGACACGACCGTGGTCGAGGTGATGGATCGAGTGCTGCCTGTAGAAGATGCCGAGATCAGTGCATTTGCCAAGAAAGCTTTCACCAAGCAGGGCATGACCATCATGGAAAAGGCGATGGTTAAACAATTGGACCGCGCCAAGGGCAAGGTGACTGCGCATATCGAGCTGAAAGGCAAGGTTGAGAAACACGATTTTGACACGGTGATCTCGGCCGTGGGCATCGTCGGCAATGTGGAAAACCTCGGGCTTGAAGCCTTGGGTGTGAAGATCGACCGCACGCACGTGGTCACCGATGAATACTGCCGCACTGGGGTAGACGGGCTTTACGCAATAGGTGATATCGCCGGGGCGCCCTGGCTGGCACACAAAGCCAGCCACGAAGGCGTGATGGTAGCTGAGCTGATCGCGGGCAAACACGCACATCCGGTCAAGCCTGAAAGCATCGCGGGCTGCACTTATTGCCAGCCTCAGGTCGCTTCGGTTGGGTATAGCGAAGCCAAGGCCAAAGAGCTGGGCTATGAGATCAAGGTCGGACGCTTCCCGTTCATCGGCAACGGCAAGGCCATCGCGCTTGGTGAGCCCGAGGGACTGATCAAGACCGTCTTCGATGCCAAGACTGGGGAACTGCTAGGTGCACACATGATCGGTGCCGAAGTCACAGAGCTTATTCAGGGCTATGTGGTCGGTCGCCAGTTGGAAACCACTGAAGAAGACCTGATGAACACCGTCTTCCCGCATCCGACGCTGTCTGAAATGATGCATGAAAGCGTGCTGGATGCCTATGGACGCGTGATCCACATGTAAGGACAGGGGGCTCTGCCCCCGCCGCGGCAAGCCGCGACTCCCCCGAGATATTTATAGCCAGATGAAGCAGGGGATCCGTACTTCATCTGGCCGAAAATACCTCGGAGCGCGAGGCAGAGCCTCGCAAAGGATCCTCATTTATTTATTGCTTCCAATATACGGGCCCACGAGCGGATGCCTTTGTGGAAGCTTTTGACGTCGTATTTCTCGTTCGGCGAGTGGATGGCATCATCGTCATTGGCATACCCAACCAGCATCGAATCCAGCCCCAACACTGTATTGAAATATCCAACCACCGGGATTGATCCGCCCATCCCGGTGAAAACGGCCTCGCGATTCCACTCGTCCGAAAGTGCTCTGCGGGCCGCTTCGAATTCTGGGCGGCTAAGGTTCATCACCGAAGCAGGAGAGCCTTCGAGATCACTGTCCCAGACCACTTTTGCATCCGTAGACAGGCGCTCTTCGACATGTTTGCGGATCCTTTTGCGGAGCGCGTCCGGGTCCATGTCGCCGACCAGGCGGCAGGTGATCTTGCAATGTGCCTCGGACGGGATAACGGTTTTGGATCCCGCGCCGTTGTAACCTCCCCAAAGGCCATTCACTTCGAGCGTGGGTCGCGCCCATTGTTGTTCCAGCGTGGAATAGCCTGTTTCACCGTGCGGCTCGGTATAGCCAACCGAATTCAGGTATTCCGCTTCATCGAACCCGCAATTCTCCCATTGGCGCAACTGCTCGGCCGGGACTTCGTGTACGCCTTCGTAAAAACCTTCGACTGCGACGCGGCCGGTTTCTTCATCATAGAAGGATGCGACGATGCGCGACAGTTCCCGCAGCGGGTTCAGACCCGGCCCGCCATAGTGGCCCGAATGCAGGTCGATGCGGGGACCGATGATTGTGAATTCATCCTTGAGCATGCCGCGCAATTGCGACGCTATCGAAGGCACCCCCCGCGACACCATCGAAGTATCACAGACCAGCGCGAGATCCGCCTGAAGCTCGGATTTGTTTGCTTTGAGAAATGGCACGAGCGAGGGCGACCCGGATTCTTCCTCACCTTCGAAGAAAAACGTGATGCGGCAGGGCAGGGTGCCATGCACTGCTTTCCAGGCGCGGCAGGCCTCGACGAAGGTCATCAGTTGGCCTTTGTCGTCAGAAGCGCCGCGCCCGCGTATCACCTGTCCGTGTGGAGTGTCTTCCAAAGCCGGATCGAAAGGATCGCGTGTCCACAGCTCCAGCGGATCGACAGGTTGCACATCATAGTGCCCATAGAACAGAACATGCGGCCCACCGCTGTCCTCACCGACATGGCCAACGACCATGGGATGTCCCGGAGTTTCGCGCTTTTCGGCTGCAATACCGATACTTTTCAGATCCGCCACCAGCCAATCGGCAGCCAGGTCGACTTGGTCCTTGAAGGCCGGGTCAGTCGAGATGGAGGGAATGCGCAGAAACTCCATCAGGCGGTCGATGGAGGTGGTCAGATCGGCGTCGATCCGGCTCAGTACAGCGTCAAGCGACATAGGGGTCTCCTGGGAAGGTCTTGAAATTGGGCAGAGCCTATCAGCATGGGCGGTACCGTCCAGCAGGTTTCTGTGCTGGATCTGGGGGAAAGGCCTGCGGCGTTTCCTCGCGTCTTGTGGTCGTAACTTTGCTTGTCGGTTTAGGCGTTTGGCGTTATTTGATGCAAATCAAAGTTGGGTTCGGCTGTTCGGCTGTAGGCCAGTTGGACAGATGAACGCGACGCCATACTTCCAGCCCGGCTTGTGAAGGGGCGAAAAAAGTCGCCCGGGGCTACAATAACCGGGCATCCAAGGAGGGTCCGTTGGACTATACTGCTCAGCTCGATACAGCGATTGCCAGGCTGCATGACGAAGGACGTTATCGAACCTTTATCGATATTGAACGTCGGAACGGTCATTTTCCGTATGCGGTACGGACTTGTCCCGATGGTTCGCAGCAGAACATCACCGTGTGGTGTGGCAATGATTATTTGGGCATGGGTCAGAATCCTGTTGTTTTGGAGGCCATGCACGAGGCGGTGGAGGCCGCAGGCGCAGGCTCGGGCGGGACGCGCAACATTTCAGGCACGACAGTCTATCACAAACGGCTGGAAGCTGAATTGGCGGACTTGCACGGCAAAGAAGCCGCACTGCTATTCACGAGTGCCTATATCGCCAATGACGCGACACTCAGCACTCTGCCAAAACTGTTCCCCGGCCTGATTATATATTCCGATGCACTGAACCATGCGTCGATGATCGAAGGCGTGCGCCGCAACGGGGGTGCCAAACGCATCTTCCGCCACAATGACGTGGCACATCTGCGTGAGTTGCTGGAGGCTGATGACCCTGCAGCCCCCAAGCTGATCGCGTTTGAGTCGGTCTATTCGATGGATGGCGATTTCGGACCCATTGAAGAGATTTGCGATCTGGCCGATGAATTCGGTGCTTTGACCTATATTGATGAGGTTCACGCGGTTGGCATGTACGGCCCCCGCGGCGGGGGTGTAACCGAGCGTGATCGGTTGGCGCATCGCATTGACATCATCAACGGAACGCTTGCCAAAGCCTATGGTGTCATGGGCGGCTACATCGCGGCTAGTGCCAAGATGTGTGACGCCATCCGGTCCTATGCGCCGGGCTTCATCTTCACTACCTCGCTGCCACCTGCGGTTGCGGCAGGGGCGGCAGCCTCGGTGGCCTATCTCAAGCGCGCGCCTGAACTGCGCGAGCAGCACCAGACCCAGGCCAGCATTCTTAAGCTGAGGCTGAAAGGGCTTGGCATGCCTCTGATTGATCACGGCAGCCACATTGTGCCGGTGATCGTTGGCAACCCAGTCCACACCAAGAAGTTGAGCGATATGCTGCTGGATGACTATGGTATCTATGTGCAGCCAATCAATTTCCCGACCGTTCCGCGCGGCACCGAACGTCTGCGGTTTACGCCATCTCCGGTGCATGGACCCGACGAAATGAACCGTCTGGTGCAGGCGATGGACGAACTTTGGTCACATTGTGCGCTAAATCGCGCCGAACTTGCTGGATAACCTCACGCTAAAGTGTGCAACGAGTTTGCTGCGTGTTAAGCTTACGCTAACAAAAGAAGCGGACGAATCGTTATAGGGGCGATTCGACGTTTGCGCGTAACACGCGACAGGCATAGATGGGGCAGCAGGAATGATTGGGCGCAGATCACAGCGCGATTCCGAAGAAGACATGGACGTCAGACCCAAGGGTTTTGATGACTATGAGGTACGGCTTGGCGATGTCATGCGCGGCGAACGTGCAACGATGGGCAAGTCGCTTCTGGATGTGCAGCGTGAACTGCGAATCAAAGCCAACTACATCGCCGCCATCGAAAATGCAGATCCCGATGCCTTTGACACACCCGGCTTCATCGCCGGGTATGTGCGTTCATATGCCCGCTATCTGGGCATGAACCCCGATGAGACTTTTGCGACCTTCTGTCAGGAAAGCGGTTTCGAGGTTGCGCATGGCATGTCGGCTGAGGCGTCGGTGGTCAAAAAGGCGCAAGGTGGAGTGCCCTCACGCGGGCCGATGGGACGTGATCCGTTTGTCTCGCCCAGTACGCCTTATATACCGGGCCGCGAATCCGTAGTCAGCCAGATTGAACCGCGTGCTATTGGATCGACGCTGGTGCTGTTGGCCGTCATTGGCGGCATCGGTTATGGGGGCTGGTCGGTTTTGAACCGCATTCAGCAGGTGCAGGTCAGCCCGGTTGAGCAGGCCCCCGTTGTGCTTACAGACCTTGACCCGCTGGATGCCGCACAGGCCCGGCCCGAGGGAACCGAACTGGCCAGCGCCGAGGTGCCAAGCTCTGAAGCGCTGGATCGTCTGTATCGTCCGCAGGCGCTTGATGTGCCGGTGCTGGTGGCGCGGGATGCGCCGATTTCCACCCTTGATCCGCGCAATGTCGGAACGTTCCGCGCGCCTGAACCTCCGCAAATCAAAGTGACCGAAGTTCATACGGTTGAACGCCCGGCCTTGCCTCAAGTGGTTGAAAAGCTGGAAACGACGCTGAAGATCGTGGCCGTGAACCCTGCTTGGATGCGTGTCACGGCAGCCGATGGCAGCGTGATTTTCGAAGGAACTCTGGGCACCGTTGAGCAGGGCAGCACGTTTGAAGTGCCGCTCACCGAGGAACCCCCGCAACTGCGAGCAGGAGCTGCGGGGTCGGTCTATTTCTCGATGAATGGCGAACATTTTGGTCCTGTGGGCGCGCCGGGTACGGTGGCCAAAGGTGTTGTTCTGTCAAAAGATGCCGTTGCAGAAACCTTCGCAGTTGCCGATCTTGAGGCCGATCAGAACAGCGCACTCAAGCAACTGGTGGCCGAGTTGCAGACCGAGGCGGCAGAAGCGCCCGCCGAGTGATCTTGGCATTGCTCCCCAAGGGATGGCGAACTATCTAAGGGTCAATTCAGGCTGATCCGGATCGATCCTCATGTCGCTCAATCACGTGCGCCCCTGGCGCAATATCTATCGCCGCAAATCCCGCCAGATCATGGTTGGCAATGTGCCCGTCGGAGGTGACGCACCGATTGCCGTGCAGACCATGACCAACACGCTGACCACCGACGTGGCTGCGACCGTGGCACAGGTGCAGGCGGCAGCAGAGGCGGGGGCGGATATCGTGCGGGTCTCGGTCCCGGATGAGGCCTCGTCAAAAGCGCTGAAAGAGATCGTGCGCGAAAGCCCTGTTCCTATCGTGGCTGATATTCATTTCCACTACCGTCGCGGAATCGAATCCGCCGAGGCCGGTGCGGCCTGTCTACGGATCAATCCGGGCAATATCGGCGATGAAAAACGGGTGAAAGAGGTCATCAAAGCCGCGCGAGACCACAATTGCTCGATCCGGATCGGGGTGAACGCAGGGAGCCTGGAAAAGCACCTGCTTGAGAAATACGGCGAGCCGTGCCCCGAAGCGATGGTCGAGAGCGGGTTGGAGCATATCCGTATTCTCGAAGACAACGACTTTCACAATTTCAAGATCAGTGTGAAGGCCAGCGACGTATTCCTGTCAGCGGCGGCTTATCAGGGCATTGCCGAGGCGACGGATGCGCCCATCCATCTGGGCATCACCGAGGCCGGAGGGCTGGTCAGCGGCACCATCAAATCGGCCATCGGTCTGGGCAATCTGCTGTGGATGGGCATTGGCGACACGATCCGCGTCAGCCTGTCTGCTGATCCGGTGGAAGAGGTCAAGGTCGGCTATGAGATCCTGAAATCACTGGGCCTGCGCCATCGCGGCGTGAACATCATCTCATGCCCCTCCTGCGCGCGACAGGGTTTTGACGTAATCAAAACGGTTGAGGCGTTGGAGCATCGCTTGGAACACATCAAGACACCCATGAGCCTGTCGATCATCGGCTGTGTCGTGAACGGTCCGGGTGAGGCGCTGATGACCGATGTCGGTTTCACCGGTGGCGGGGCAGGCTCGGGCATGGTCTATCTGGCAGGCAAAGCCAGCCACAAGATGTCAAACGACCAGATGATTGATCACATCGTTGAAGAGGTCGAAAAGAAGGCAGCAGAGCTGGATGCGGCAGCTGAAGCTGCTGAGTAACAAGGCCTATGCAACAGGCATTTGCTGTGTTGCGCAGTGAATGCCGCCGCCCAGCTCGCCCAATACGTCGACATTCAATGCAATGATCTCGCGCCCGGGGTAGTGACGAGCTAGGGCCATCTGTGCAATCTCATCGGTTTCGCGGTCTCCGAACTGGGCCATCACGATGCCGCCATTACAAACATAGTAATTCGCATAAGACGCCACGAATTCGGGATCGTTAACTCGGCGCCTATTGGGTTCAGAGATCACCACAACCTGCAATCCTTCGGCGACGAGACGGTCATGAGTATCAAGGGCCGCGACATGAAACGGATCATCCATATCCGGCTCGTCTGGCAGGTTGATCAAAACGCGCCCAGGGCCGGTGAAGCGCGCCAGACTGTCGATGTGGTAATCGGTGATATCCTCGCCCCAGACCCCATCAGACCAGACCATGCGGTCAGCCCCATAGGCTGCCAGTAATCGGGATTCAATTTCGTTGCGTGACAGGTCTGGATTGCGGTTCTCATTCACCCACGAGCTTTCATGGGCCATGATCAACCCATGCCCGTCTTGTTCTACACCACCGGCCTCGCCCCTCAAGCCGGACGGAAGCAGGGGTAGGCCGAGGTGATCGGCAACCTTACTGGCGATTTGCGCATCGTGTTTGTGCACCTGTTTCCGGCCCCAGCCGTTGAACTGGATATGACTGACCGCAATCCCGCCTCGATTGTCGATCACGAAGATTGGACCTGCGTCGCGGCACCACAAATCTTCGGTTGGAACATCCCAGAGCTCGACTGATGAGGAGAGTTTTTGACGCGCATCCGCATGGTGCTTTCCCGCCGCAAGCATCGTCACGGGTTCAAAGGCGGAAATGGCGTTCGCGATTTCCGCGATGGTTTGTTGCACCATATCCAGAAAGATCTGGTCACGGTAAACTTTGCGGCTGACCGGCCATTGCATAAATGTGCGTTCGTGGGGCGCTTCTTCCGCCGGTACAAAGAAGTTTGAGGTGCGCTGAGCGAGGGTTTGCTTAGACAGGCCCATAAAACTCAGCGCACCTCCAGTGAGTAAGAGGTTCCGTCGATCCATGCTGGAAACCCACAGTGATGACTTAACCCTGTTCTGCCCGAACACCATTTGCGATCTGGAGCATTTGGTCTGCGGGCAGGTACCCGCGCATCATTTCGGTGCCCAGAACAAAGGACGGTGTGCCTGAAATCCGCAGCTTTTGCGCCAGATCGCGGGTTTTTGCGATTTCTTCGGTGACCTCATCGCTGTTCATTGCTGCGATGATCGCGTCGCTGTCCAGACCCAGCCCATCTGAAATCCGGCGCAGGGTCACCTCGGAGGGCTCGCCGCTGAATTCCAGCAGAGCGTCATGGACCTGCTTATAGGCATCGTCTCCCGCCACCTGTTTTGTTGCGATGGCAAAGCGGGATGACGCGACAGAGGCATCGCCCAGGATCGGCAATTCCTTAATCACAAGACGGATATTGCCGTCCTCGGCCAGCAGGGTGGCCACTTCGGGCACGGCGCGCCGGCAGTAACCGCAACGGTAGTCCATGAACTCGACCAGAGTAATATCGCCGTCCGGATTGCCACCGACCCAGCTGTAACCGTCATTAAAAAGCTCGTCAGCGTTGGCCGCGACAAGCTCCTTGTCAGCCTGAGCCTCGGCAACGGCATTGCGTTCCTCAAGGATGTTGATCGCCTCGAAGATCACTTCGGGGTTTTCCAGAAGGTATTCGCGCACTTGTGCGCCAAACTCGGCCTTCTCGGCGTCGCTCATCGCGTTCAGTTCCAGCGCCTGCGCAGGACCAGTGATCAGGGAAAGACCCAATAGGGCCGGTGCAGCATGTCTCAGGATCATTTCCGTTTCCTCTTTTTCTTCTTCTTTGCGCGCTCCGAGGCAATCAACACATCCTGTGCCCTTTGCCAACCCGGAGAGCCTTCGGGGAGCTGTGCAACAGCCCGTTTAGCATGTATGCCCGCATCATCAAGTCGGCCCTGCAGCGCATAGCGTTCTGCAGTCACCGCAGACGCCATTCCGTTGTTGCCCACCTGCGAATAGGCAGAACCCAGATCCCGCATCAGCCGGGCATTGCGGTAGTCGCGTGCGCGCGCCTTTTCAAGCACTTGCAGGGCTTTCTTCGTCTTGCCATCCGCCAGCAAAGCACGTCCGTAACCGGCGAGGATCAGGGCATTGTTGGGCGCCATATCAACGGCTGCACCGTAGGCATCCACAGCTTCGGGCACGCGCCGGTTCTCCAATAGAATCTGGCCCTTCAATTCATAAAAAAACGGATCGTCAGGGCGAATCTCCAGCGCACCATCGATTGCGGCGCGGGCACGGGCGAGATCGCGATTTTGATGATGGGCCGATGCCTCGCGCATCAGGCGTATGTCACGATCTTTTTCTTCGCCCGCGCGACGCATGGTCCAGGTCGGGGATCGAAGAAAGGCTGACAACTTACCTTTGATCCGCGCGAACCAGTAATCGGCATTTGCGTTTTGCTCTGCCTTGTCGCCGAATTCGTTCAGAAAGACCTCGGCGGCGCGCAAACGTTCGCGGCTGGTAGGGTGTGAGCGCATGTAGGGGTCTTGATTGACGGGGTTCAACAGCTCTTGCCCCGCGAACTTACGGTGCAGGTTGACCATCCCGTGCGGAGATACTCCCGCCCAACGCAAATAGCTGGCAGCACTTCGATCCGCCGAGGCTTCTTCGGCCCGCGTATGGCCCAGAAAGCTTCGCAGCGCCGAGGCTTGTGTGCCCGCTGCAATTCCTGCTGCAGCTTCTCCGCCACCTGCGGCCGCGGCTGCAAGCGCTAAAAGCGTCCCAAGCTGCGCGTTACGTTGCGCCGCGCGCAGGTTCTCTGAGCGTCTGGCCAGGTGGCCGTTGGCGATGTGCGCGGCCTCGTGTGCGATCACCGCTTGCAGCATCTCGGGCGTATCGACGCTTAGGATCAAGCCATAGTTGATATAGATCGTGTTGTAATCGATCACGAAGGCATTGAACGTACCATCATTGACGATCAGTACGCGCACCCGGTTGGTGTTCAGGCCAGCGGCCCGCAGGATCGGAAAGGCGAGCTCTTGCAGCCCGTGTTCAATGTCGGGATCGCGGATAAGGCTTTGCGCGCTGGCCTGCATGGCGCTGATCGACCATGTCACTGCCAGCAGCAACACGGCCGGGATTGACGCCAGCCGGGATAAGCGTTCAAAAGCCATGGCTGCAACATGGGAGATGGCCATGAGAAACTCAACCCGTTCCGGGGTCGATCCCTTCATCGTGATGGACGTGATGGAGGCCGCGCGCAAGGCGGAAGAAGCCGGGCGGCATGTCGTTCACATGGAAGTAGGTCAACCGGGGACCGGCGCACCCAAAGGGGCAACCGAAGCATTGGCGATGGCCATGGAACAAGGGCCGCTTGGGTATACGGTGGCTTTGGGTTTGCCCGCTCTTCGTCAGCGGATCGCGCAGATGTATGGTGAATGGTATGGCGTTGATCTCAATCCAGAACGGGTGGTCATCACACCGGGATCATCGGGCGGGTTTTTGCTCGCCTTTACCGCTCTGTTCGACAGCGGTGATCGGGTGGGGATTGGTGCCCCGGGATATCCCTCATATAGGCAAATCCTGAAAGCATTGGGTTTGGTGCCGGTAGACTTGCCGACAGCACCGGAAAACCGGCTGCAGCCGGTGCCCGCCGATTTCACGGGGCTTGATTTGCAGGGATTGATGGTTGCCTCGCCTGCCAACCCGACTGGGACAATGCTGGATCATGCGGCGATGCAGGCGCTGATCGAAGGCGCACAGGGGCAGGGCGCATCATTCATCAGTGATGAGATTTATCACGGGCTGGAATACGAGGCCAAAGCCGTCACTGCGCTGGAGCTGACGGATGAGTGCTATGTGATCAACTCATTCTCCAAATATTTCTCGATGACCGGTTGGCGCGTTGGCTGGATGGTTGTGCCCGAAGATCAGGTACGGGTGGTTGAGCGGATTGCCCAGAACATGTTCATCTGCGCGCCTCACGCCAGTCAGGTGGCCGCATTGGCAGCTATGGATTGTAACGACGAATTGCAGGCAAATCTGGATGTATACCGCCGCAATCGTCTGTTGATGCTGGACGGGTTGCCCAAGGCCGGTTTTACCAATATCGCACCGCCGGATGGGGCGTTTTATGTTTACGCGGATGTCTCAGACTTGACCGATGACAGCCGGGCATTTGCAGCCGAGATTCTCGACAAAGCCGGGGTTGCCGTGACGCCGGGGCTGGATTTCGACCCAGTACGCGGGCACACGACGCTGCGATTTTCCTATGCGCGATCGACCGAAGACATTCAGGATGGGCTGGATCGGCTGCAACGTTTTATGGCCAAGCGGGGTGCGATCCCGCAATCGGCCTAAAGCGTTCACAAAGGCGGCGTCATGCGATAGGCTCTGCCTCAAACGATCTCGGGATAACTTGAGGCCATGAGCAGGATTTTCTACGCAATCGCCCTGATATGGGCGCTGACTGGTGCTGCTGTCGCGCAGGACTTTAGCGCGCTTGCACGCGTCCTTCCGGACCAGAGCGGAATCGTCGATGATGGCAATACCGGCGTAAGGGTCGAACTTGGGTTGACTCAAGGCGTGCCATACCGCGTGTTCACACTGCGCGATCCATACCGCGTGGTGCTGGATTTCCAAGAGGTCGACTGGTCTGGCCTGAACCGCGAGACCTTTCTGCAAACCAGCCGGATCAGCGGTGTTCAATTCGGCGCATACGTGCCCGGTTGGTCGCGTCTGGTGTTGGAGCTGGGCGCTCCGCTGGCGGTGGAAACAGCTGATCTGCGGGTTGATCAGGCGACGGGCACTGCTCAACTATCGCTGCACCTAAAAGGCACTGATTTTGACAGTTTTGCAGCCAGCGCAGGTGCCCCCCGTCAGCCCGGCTGGGATTTGCCGGAACCCGCAGTGACACCGGCACTGCCACGGCGCGACGGTGTGCGGGCGGTACGGGTCATGCTGGATCCCGGGCATGGCGGCATTGATCCCGGGGCAGAATTCGCTGATACAAATGAGAAAACACTGATGCTAACGTTCGCGCGAGAGCTGCGAGAGGCGCTGCTGCGTACCGGCGGTTTCGAAGTGGTGATGACGCGTGTTGACGATCAATTCGTCTCGCTCGAACGCCGTATCTCGCTGGCACATCAGGCCGGGGCCGACGTGTTTATCTCACTGCACGCGGATTCGCTTTCCGAAGGGCTGGCGCATGGGTCGGTCGTCTACACTCTTTCAGAGGAAGCTTCAGACGTTGCCAGTCAAAAGCTGGCCGAACGGCATGACCGGAGTGATTTGATCGCAGGCATTGATCTCAGCGGTGCGGACGATCAGGTCGCTGATGTGTTGCTGGATCTGGCTCGGCAAGAGACCGTGCCACGCAGTAGCGCACTGGCGCGCTCGCTGGTGGATGGAATGACGCAGCAGGGAGGCCCGATGAATCGTCGTCCGCTACGTTCTTCGTCGTTTTCGGTGTTGAAGGCAGCAGATATCCCATCGGTTCTGGTTGAGTTGGGTTTTTTGTCCAGCCCGCGCGATTTCAAGAACATCTCTGATCCGAACTGGCGCGCATCCATGGCGCATGGGCTTGTGCAGGGGCTTGAGAACTGGCGTCGGGACGATCTGGTGAAGCGATCTCTGATCGGACAATGACGCAGCGGCGCAAAACAGCCATTGTAGCCTTTCGTGTTTTGACCCTGCGCGGGGGCGACACTATATAGGCGTCATCGCGAGTAAAAGGCAGTAACGTGATCCGGTTCATTCTTTCGTTCTTCGGGGCAATTTTCAGTCTCGTGACCTTAGGTATTTTTATGGCCGCGCTGGTCGTTGGCGCGGTGTTCTGGATGTATGGCCGAGACCTGCCCAGCCACGAGTCATTGGCGCAATACAAACCACCGACGATCAGCCGGATTTACTCGGGTGAGGGCCAGCTGATCGACGAATTTGCACAGGAGCGCCGCCTGTTCACGCCGTCCGAGGAAATTCCCGATCTGGTAAAACAAGCGTTTATCTCGGCGGAAGACAAGAATTTCTATACCCATCAGGGCTATGACCCGCGGGGTATCATTGCTGCCGGGGTCGAGGCCGTGCGCACCAAGGGCGAAACCGTACGTGGTGCATCAACGATTACACAGCAGGTGATGAAGAACTTCCTGCTGTCCGGCGACCGCCGGGCCGAGCGCAAGATCAAGGAAATTATCCTCGCCACCCGGCTTGAGGATACCTTGGACAAGGAACAGATCCTCGAGCTGTATATGAACGAGATCTTTCTGGGTCAGAACTCTTATGGTGTGACCGCTGCTGCGCAGACCTATTTCAACAAAACTCTGCAGGAACTGGCCCCGCATGAGGCCGCGATGCTGGCGGCGATGCCCAAGGCACCATCGGACTACCATCCTGTGCGGCAGAAAGAACGTTTGCTGAACCGCCGCAACTATGTGCTGCGCGAGATGCAACAGAACGGCTATATCGATCAGGCCACCTATGAGACCGAAGTCGAGATGCCTTTGCGTTCGGTTCAGAACGGCGATTTTGAGAGCTTCCGCACTGCACTGCCGCCGCGTGACTATTTCACCGACGAAATCCGTCGCCAGTTGAGCGAGGATTTTGGCGAGGGTGAGTTTTTCACTGGCGGTTTCACCGTACGCGCCTCGGTGGATGAGGAAATGCAGGTCGAAGCGGCGAAAGCCCTGCGCACGGCGCTGCAGAAATACGACCGCTCTCGTGGGCGGTGGCGCGGCACAGGCGAGGTCATCGCCGAGGAGAAGCTGGCGGATGAAGCACAGTGGCGCGAGGCGCTGGCGATCATGGAAATCCCCCGCGACGTGGTGCTGCCGACGCAGTGGTATCCTGCCGTTGTTCTGAACGTGGCCGACCAATCCCTGACCGTCGGGATCGAAGATGGCCCAGCAGATGGCACCGTCCCGCGCGAAGACATCAAGTGGATGCAGGGCAATTTCCAGGACAATTTCAAACGCGGCGATGTCATTCTGGTAATGGCTGGCGAAGAGGGGCAGTGGTCTGCCCGTCAGGTGCCAGAAGTGCAGGGCGGCTTTGTCGCGATGGACGTGAATTCGGGCCGTGTTCTGGCGATGCAGGGCGGGTTCTCGTATCAGGATACCGTGTTTAACCGCGCCACTCAGGCACAGCGCCAACCCGGGTCGAGCTTCAAACCGTTCGTTTATGCAGCGGCGCTAGACAGCGGATACAGCCCCGCAACGATCGTTGTGGATGCGCCGATTGAAGTGAATACACCGCAGGGACTGTGGCGACCCAAGAACTCGACGAACAAGTTTTACGGTCCAACGCCCTTGCGTACCGGGATCGAACAGTCGCGGAACCTGATGACCATCCGTCTGGCGCAAGAAGTCACAATGCCCGTGGTCGCAGGCTATGCCGAGCGGTTTGGCGTTTATGACCGGATGGGTGCGTTCCTTGCGAACTCGCTAGGGTCTGAAGAGACTACGCTGTACAAAATGGTCGCTGCCTATGCGATGTTCGCCAATGGTGGCGAGCGGGTTGAACCCACACTGGTCGACCGTATTCAGGACCGGTTTGGCAAGACCATCTATCGCCATGACGATCGCCAGTGCGTCGATTGTAACTCTAGCTGGCTTGAGCCTGATGAATCGCCCACGATCCTCACCGATCGCAGCCAGGTCATGGATGCCATCACCGCCTACCAATTGACGTCGATGATGAAGGGCGTGGTTGATCGCGGCACTGCATCACGTGTTGTGAACCTGCCCGTGCCCACAGCGGGCAAGACCGGCACCACGAACGAATCCAAGGATGCGTGGTTCATCGGTTTCACCTCAAATATCGTGGCCGGTTGCTACATCGGTTATGACCGCCCGCGCCCTATGGGCCGAGGAGCCTACGGCGGCACCTTGTGCGGTCCTGTGTTCCAAAGCTTTATGGAAAAAGCAGTCGAGAAATACGGCGGTGGCCCGTTCGAGGTGCCTCCGGGTGGCCATTTCATCAAGATTGACCGGTTCAGCGGCGCGCGCCTGCCAGAAGACGCGAGTGGAGAATATGTGGTCGCCGAGTATTTCCGTGATGGCGTGGATGGTTTTATCGATCGCGTCTATGACGGTGGCTTCGCGATGGGATCTGACCTGCCGTTGTTTGAAGAGGCAAGTTCGGGCCGTCAGGTGACCACCTCAACCGGGGATACGATCACGGTTGGCCCCAATGCCAGCCAGGGCGATCTGCAGGGCGGCGGGCTTTACTGATCCGCCCAAGTTTCCCGGCTCAGTCGTCTTGTGGTGCCTCGCACCTCTTGCTATCACGCACACCTGATTGAGCAAGTTGGGACCTGACCATGCGCGCCGAAACCCAGAATATTGTGGCGGAAATCGAAAAGTCGCTAGAGCTGCTGGCGCAGCGCATGGACTATGAAACAGCGCCGCACCGGTTGGAGGAATTCAACGCGCGTGTTGAAGATCCGAACCTGTGGGACAATCCTGAGAACGCGCAGAAATTGATGCGCGAACGGCAGTTGCTGGTCGACGCCATCGAGACCTACGAATCCATCAAGACCGATCTCAGCGACAATATCGAGCTGATCGAACTGGGCGAGATGGAAGAGGACGAAGAGGTCGTAACCGACGCCGAAGAAGCGATCAAAAAGCTGCAGACCAAGGCCGCAAAGAAAGAGCTTGAGGCGCTGCTTGATGGCGAAGCGGACGGCAATGATACCTTCCTTGAGATCAACTCGGGCGCGGGCGGTACGGAAAGCTGCGACTGGGCCTCGATGCTGGCGCGGATGTATGTCCGCTGGGCCGAGAAAAAGGGCTATACGGTCGAACTGCAATCCGAGACAGCGGGGGAAGAGGCGGGGATCAAGTCCGCCGCCTACAAGATCACTGGCCACAACGCCTATGGCTGGTTGAAATCGGAAAGTGGCGTGCACCGTCTGGTGCGTATCTCTCCGTTCGACTCGGCGGCCAAGCGTCATACCTCGTTCAGTTCGGTCTGGGTTTATCCTGTGGTGGATGACAATATTGAGATTGAGGTGAACCCGGCCGATATCCGCGTAGATACCTATCGGTCGTCCGGTGCCGGTGGTCAGCACGTGAACACCACCGACTCGGCGGTTCGGATTACGCATATTCCAACCGGAATTGTGGTGACCAGTTCCGAGAAATCGCAGCACCAGAACCGAGATATTGCCATGAAGGCGCTCAAGTCCCGGCTGTACCAGCAAGAGCTGGATCGCAGAAACGCCGAGATCAACGCCGCCCACGAAGCCAAGGGCGATGCGGGTTGGGGCAACCAGATCCGGTCTTACGTGCTGCAGCCCTATCAGATGGTCAAAGACTTGCGGACCAATCATGAAACATCCGACACCAAAGGTGTGCTGGATGGCGATCTGGATGGTTTCATGGCGGCGACACTGGCCCTGAATGTCTCGGGCAAAAGCCGGTCCGAGGCGCAGGGCGAGGGCTAATTGCGGCAGTCCCTGACCTCGGCTGTGAACCTGATCAAGGGCCACTGGCAATTGATCGCAATTGTCGCGTTGGTGTTTGTGTTCTGGAACACGATGCTGGTGCTTCCGTTGAAAATCCTGGTTGTGTTCCTGCATGAGCTTTCACATGCCGGTGCCATTATCCTGACCGGTGGTTCGGTTGAAAGTTTCTCGGTCTCTCCACAACAAGGTGGTCTGGTTATTGGCCGAGGAGGCAATCGGTTTGTCAGTCTGTCAGCGGGATATCTTGGGTCCTTGATGCTTGGGATGGGCCTGCTGATGATCGCCCTGCGCACCAATGCCGATCGGGCTGCGCTTGGTCTCTTTGGGGGAGTCATGCTGATTATTGCGCTCCTGTATATCCGGGAACCGTTTGCCATGGCGTTCAGCGCGGGCTGTGGAGCGGTGATGCTGGCCACCGCGTGGTTCCTGAACCGCAACCTGTGTGATCTGATTCTACGGGTCATCGGGCTGACCAGCATGATCTACGTTCCGTTTGACATTTTCGATGACACGATCCGACGCGCGGGATTGCGATCAGATGCATATATGCTGGCTGAAGAATTCGGCGGAACCACCATGATGTGGGGCGGGTTGTGGCTGGTGCTTAGTCTGGTGATGATCGTCTTTGGTCTGAAGAATGTGCTGGGCCGCGATAGCAATGTGCGGATCGACCTCAGTATCAGATGATGCGCGCTCTTGCGCCGCTCTTCTTCGCGAAATTCTAAAAAGATACATTTAAACAGTGGCTTTAAATGGTCCGAGCACGTCGCTAGGCTGATGACGAGCAGCCAAAGGACCAACCCGCATGGATTTGACCAGAGCATCCGCGACGGACATCCTTGACGCCTTGTCCCGCCGACAGCTTTCAGCTGCAGAACTGATGCGCGCGACGCTGGATCGGATCGCCCAGGTGAACGGTGAGGTAAACGCGATTGTCGCGCTGCGGGATGAAGACGCTTTGATGGCCGAGGCGCGGGCGGCGGATGCCGCGTCATCTCGCGGCGCGCTGCACGGGTTGCCGATAGCGGTGAAAGATCTGGTAAATGTGGCAGGGATCACTTCGACACAGGGTTCGCCATTGTTCAAG
The DNA here is from genome assembly GCF_056537445.1 of Ruegeria sp. CF1. Lineage (NCBI taxonomy): Bacteria > Pseudomonadati > Pseudomonadota > Alphaproteobacteria > Rhodobacterales > Roseobacteraceae > Ruegeria > Ruegeria sp. CF1. The sequence goes on from NZ_JBQFRN010000001.1 coordinate 208,916, forward strand.
GATCATGTGCCGCAAACTGACGATCTGCTGGCCGCCCGGCTAAGGGCTGCTGGGGCAATTCTGATCGGTAAGACCAACACGCCGGAATTCGGACTGGGTTCGCATACGTTCAATCCTGTCTATGGTGCAACCCGCAACCCTTATGATCCCACGAAAACCTGTGGAGGTTCGTCGGGCGGTGCAGCAGTGGCGTTGGCGACTGGAATGCTGGCGCTGGCAGACGGCTCGGACATGATGGGCAGCCTGCGCAACCCGGCCGCATGGAACAACGTCTACGGGTTCAGGCCAAGTTGGGGGCGCGTTCCGTCTGAGCCAGTTGGGGACAGTTATCTGCATCAGCTTTCAACACTGGGGCCCATGGCGCGCAGCCCCGAAGACATCGGGCTATTGCTTGACGTCATATCCGGCCCCGATCCAAGGATGCCATTAAGCACAGAGGTCGAGCGCGTGTCGCCCGTTCAAGCGGCTGATCTGACAGGGATGCGCATAGGCTGGTTGGGCGACTGGGGCGGGGCGTTTCCATGCGAAGAGGGTATCCTCGCGCTATGCCGCGATGCGTTGCACGTTTTCGAAGAACGCGGTGCGCGAGTTGAGGCGCTTGCACCCCCGTTTGACGCGGACCTGATCTGGGACAGTTGGATTACTCTGCGCTCCTGGTCAGTGGCCGCAGGGTTGGAGCCTTTGGCGAAGAAGAAATCATCACTCAAAGACACCGCTCAATGGGAATTGGAGCGAGGCCTGGCGCTCAGCGCGATGGATGTGCACCGGGCCAGTGTGAACCGGTCTGACTGGCACAAGCGGGCGGTGGAGCTTTTCGAAGACTATGACGCTTTGGTGTTGCCCGCAGCGCAGGTCTGGCCGTTCGAGCTTGAAACGCCGTACCCAACCGAAATCAAGGGGCAGGGGATGGATACCTACCATCGCTGGATGCAGGTCGTGACACCCGTCAGCCTTTTAGGGTTGCCCTGTCTGGGTGCGCCTGTCGGTTTCGGACCACAAGGGCTGCCGATGGGAATGCAGCTGTTCGGTCCGCGTGGTGCAGATGCGCGGATCTTGTCGATTGGGGCGGCATATCATTCTGCAACGCTTTGGCCTCAGAAACGACCCGCCATTTAGAACAACCGCCCGGGAGGAGAAAACAAGAATGGATAAACCCTTTGGTGTGCCGACGCTGAAACCCGTCGATTCCGCGATACTGAAAGAGGCACTGCGCCGAGCGTGGCAGGATTATCGCCGCGCGCCGCTTTTTGGGCTTCTGTTTGCGGGCTTCTACGTGCTGGCCGGGTGGCTGATGGCGTGGGTCACGCTGCAGACGGGAACGTCGTTCTGGCTGGTTTTGGCCGCGATCGGCTTTCCCCTGATCGGGCCGTTTGCTGCCGTGGGATTGTATGAGGTCTCGCACCGGCTGGAACAGGGCGAGCCGTTGAATCCCGGTGCGATATTCGGCGTGGTCATACAGCAAAGCCGAAGGCAACTGCCGTCGATCTGCGCCATTATCGTGGTGATCTTTCTGTTCTGGTTCTTTCTGGGCCACATGATCTTTGCGCTGTTCATGGGGCTGTCGACGATGACCAATATTTCAACATCATTTGAGGTGTTCCTGACTCCCAATGGGCTGAGCATGTTGGTACTGGGCACACTGGTCGGGGCCGTATTTGCAATCATTCTGTACATGATCACCGTGCTGTCGATTCCTATGCTGCTGGATCGTGAGCTGGATTTTGTGACCGCGATGATCACCAGCTTTGCCTATGTAAAAGCGAACATGGGTGTGATGCTGGCGTGGGGGGCCTTCATCGCGATCATCACTTTTTTGGCGATGATCCCTTGGTTCCTGGGCCTGTTTATCGTCCTGCCTTTGCTGGGGCATGCCAGCTGGCATCTTTATCGCTTGATCTTGGAAAACGATGCGTCCGGGGCTGCTCAGCCGAAACCCTCTTAAATCTGTCCGTTTAAGTCAGGCCCTGATGAATTGTGCGCCTTTCGGGCCGATTGAAGTGCTGCGGACAAATCATGCCCAAGGTGATGCAGCGTAAGCCGTCTTATATCGGATCCACTGCCAACGGCCAACCGATACACATAACCCGACCATTCCTGAGGTGCCCATTCAGGCGGAACGTTTAGAACCATCATTCTGCAATCCTGTGCGCCGGGCCGGGACATCAATGCGCAGACTTGTCTGCCGATGTGAGAAACGATGCCCTGAACCTCACGCGTGGGGGCGGAGCATCCGGGCATCTGCGACAAGGGCTCATAGCTGCGTAACAAGGTGCAATGCCGAATGCGGCGGATAAACAGCAGCCGGTGCAGTGTTGGTTCGCGTCGGTTTGGCGGGGCCTCAGCGGCGTGATAAAATCCGGTCGCCATAGTTTTTTCTGACCCGGTGACGAGAAATCGATCGATGATTTCTGATGCGGGATGAGCGGCGACCGGTTCTATTTCATCCAAAGGTTTCAGCAGGATACGCGCGTCGATATCGAAGAATCGACACATCCGGTCCAGCACATCCGGCCTGGGAAAACTTTCACCTGACAGATAGCGATTAAACTGAGTTCGATTGATACCCAATTGGCGGCAAAGCTCTGAAACCGACCGATAACTGTTTGCGAGCTGCCTGAGGTTGGCTCCGAACATGCTGCGCAATTCTGCGGGGCTGCGATTGATGTCGGTCACTTCTGTCCCAGATTTCCGTTTGTATCTTCAGCAAAAACAGGTTTGCGGCGGCACAGCGGCCGCGCAGTATTCAGAAATCGTAAAGTTGACCCCAACGGGCGCTGCAAAGCGCCTCGCTACGCGTCACAGGCTAGTCTGATGATAAGCAAAATCAATAGGCTTTCAGCCTATTTGCATGATCTTTTTCATGCTGTTGCTCATATTTGATGAACGCATAAAGCCTTTTTGAGGTTAGCAGGGCACCATGGCCAAGCAGGCCGCCGCCCCGAGAATGAATTCAGTCCCGGGGCGGAAATGGGGGCTTAGTCACCGCGCAACAGGGCTGCAACTCCGGTACGGGCGATTTCAATCAAGCCAAGAGGGCGCATCAGATCGGCAAAGGCATCGATCTTGTCCGGTGCACCGGTGATCTCGAAGATGAACGAATTCAGCGTACTATCGACGACATTGGCCCGGAAAATGTCGGCCAGTCGCAGGGCTTCGACCCGTTTATCGCCTTCACCCACAACCTTTATGATCGCCAGCTCGCGCTCGACCGAAGCACCTTCGACGGTCAGATCATGCACGTCACGGACTGACACGATGCGTCCAAGCTGCGCCTTGATCTGCTCGATCACTTGCGGGGTGCCGGTGGTGACGATGGTAATTCGGCTGAGATGCCCGGTATGGTCAACCTCAGCAACCGTTAGACTTTCAATATTATAGCCACGACCCGAGAACAGACCAATTACGCGCGCCAGAACCCCCGGTTCGTTTTCAACCAGCACCGCGATCGTGTGTTGTTCCTGCACGTCCGAGAATGTCGGGCGTAGGTTATATGCAGAATGGCGGGTGGAGCCTTTGACGATGTTTAGCGGAGTCATTGATAGACCTCATCTTGGACATAAGTTTCTTCGGGCTTTCGTAGCGCAGAGATCAGCGCTTGGAGGCAAACTACGCAAGCCAGTATTAGGATCGGGGCAAACACGAGGCGCAAAGACAATATCTCGGTCATCTTGAAAAGCACCATATGTGTTGCTGGTCCGATACCGATCCACATTGCGGCGGCCAGTACCAGACGCCATGGAGAAGTTGTCAGGACGCCAGCTCGAAGCAGGAACAGTGCAACGATTGCAAGCAGCCCAGATTCATAGAACCAGAAGTACGGTGTAGACATGGAAATACCTAGAAAGAGCACCGCTACCCGCAAGTCAAAACCTACTCTTGGGCTGCGCCATGCAACGAAGACTGCAATTCCAGACAACACTGTCAGAGTCCATTGCATCGCAAGCGCGAGCGTTTCTGGCACACCGATGCTGGCCAACAAGGAATAAGGGCTAAGCATCAGCGTATTGAGATGGATGGATTCTCGTATCTCTTCAAAGTGGACGCCCATCATGTTGCGCATTTCGGTCCAATATTCGACGCCAACGACCAGGGTGGCCAGAACGGACAAGACCACCGTCGTGACCGTTGCTGATATGATCGTTTTCCACGCACCGCTTGCCAAAAGCGCAAGCGGTATGAGCAGGCCGAGTTGGGGTTTAAGCGTCAGCAATCCAATAAAGAACCCTGCCAGCACGAAGCGGTCGTTCTTTAGCGCCGCTAGTGCGGCCAGAAGGCCTGCTGCCCAAAGGGTTGTGGTCTGCCCCATATACAAGTTTGGCAACATGGCGGGGGAGAGTGCAAAAGCAAACCAAACCGGTACAATTCCGCAGGAAAACGGTCGCACAGCAAGAAGCATTGCGACAATTGAGATCGCCGTGAAAATTGCCCAAGCCGGAGAAAACGACAATGCCCCGAGTGGTTGGAGTGCGACAAGGAACGAGGGAGGATAAGACCAAGGCATCCAATCGTCTTCCTTGGACGCTTCGTGTATTTCCGACAATCTGTCGATATCAAATGCCGCAAGCGGTTCGCCTAAATGCGCGAGGTGACCTGCAGCCCAGAACACCTTGAAATCAACGGATAACGCCATTTTTCCTTGATCAACAACGGCATACCAGCCTGTGCCGACCCAGAACAATATCAACGCTAGAACGAAGAGTGGAACCATGAGCCCCACTTGCCAACCGCGACGGCCGGCGAATATCGACAAATTCTCTTCCGGGCTCGAAGCTCTGGCTGAGAACTGACTGCTGAGATCACGCATGATCTAACCCTTTTTCATGTCACGTGCGGTGACCTTAGCTCCGGCATTTGACCTAGATGTGGCAAAGCGGTGCTCAAACAAGCACAGCTCCACCAGCTTGGATAACACCTTGCGTTTCGGCTTCGCCCAGCAGCATCTCATTGTGGGCCTTGCCCGATGGGATCATCGGGAAGCAATTCTCGTGCTTTTCGACCACGCAGTCGAAGATGACCGGACCGTCGTAATTGATCATCTCCATGATCGCGTCGTCCAGATCAGCTGGGTCGGAACAAAGAATACCCTTTGCGCCGAAAGCTTCTGCGAGTTTAACGAAATCGGGCAGGGCCTCTGACCACGAATGCGAATAGCGTTCGCCGTGCAGCAGCTCTTGCCATTGGCGCACCATTCCCAGCCGCTCGTTATTTAGGATGAACTGCTTCACGGGCAGGCGGTACTGCGCGGCCGTGCCCATTTCCTGCATGTTCATCAGCCACGAGGCCTCACCGGCCACGTTGATGACCAGCGCATCGGGATGTGCCATTTGCACACCGATCGAGGCGGGGAAACCATAGCCCATGGTGCCCAGACCGCCCGAGGTCATCCAGCGGTTGGGGTCTTCAAAACCCAGGTATTGCGCCGCCCACATCTGGTGCTGTCCAACCTCGGTTGTGACATAGCGGTCGTATTTCTTCGTCAGCTCTTCAAGCCGTTGCAGCGCGTATTGCGGCTTGATGGTCTTCTCGCTGTTTGTGAAGGCAAGGCAGTTGACCTTACGCCATTCATTGATCTGGTCCTGCCACTGTTTGATGTTAGCTGCGTCGGTCTTGCGGCCACGGGCTTTCCAGACTTTCAGAATATCCTCAAGCACATGGGCAACGTCGCCAACGATAGGGATATCTACGCGGATGACCTTGTTGATCGACGACGGGTCGATATCCACATGGGCCTTGATCGAATTTGGCGAGAACGCATCGATACGGCCGGTGATACGGTCGTCAAATCGCGCGCCGATGTTGATCATCAGGTCGCAATCATGCATCGCCATGTTGGCCTCGTAGAGTCCATGCATCCCCAGCATACCGATCCAGTTTTCACCCGAGGCCGGATAAGCCCCAAGCCCCATCAGGGTCGAGGTGATCGGGAAGCCGGTTGCGTCCACAAGCTCGCGCAACAGCTGGCTGGCAGCTGGGCCGGAGTTGATGACGCCGCCGCCGGTGTAGAACACTGGCTTTTTCGCGGTCTCGATTGCCGCGACGAGTTCCGTGATTTCTTCCAGATCGCCCTTCAATACCGGCTGATAGTGAGAGGTCGACGGTTTTGGCGTCGTATACTCACCCGAAGCGAACTGAACGTCCTTCGGAATGTCGACCAGCACGGGGCCGGGGCGGCCGGAAGTGGCCACGTGGAAGGCTTCGTGCATCGTTGCGGCCAACGAGTCCGTATCCTTCACCAGCCAGTTGTGCTTGGTGCAGGGGCGGGTGATGCCTACGGTGTCGGCTTCCTGAAAGGCGTCAGATCCAATCATGAAGGTCGGAACCTGCCCGGTCAGAACGACAATCGGGATCGAGTCCAACAACGCATCGGTCAAGCCGGTCACGGCATTGGTCGCGCCAGGACCGGATGTGACCAAAGCAACGCCCGGCTTGCCGGTCGAGCGGGCATAGCCTTCGGCAGCATGTACCGCACCTTGCTCATGCCGTACCAGAATGTGACGGATGTCATTTTGCAGAAAGATCTCGTCATAGATCGGTAGGACGGCGCCACCTGGGTATCCGAATACCGTGTCCACGCCCTGATCCTTGAGGGCCTGAACAACCATCTTTGCGCCGGTCATCTCACGTGTCATCTGCTTTGCTCCGTTCGCGACATGTGTCTTGCGTGTTGCCAAAAAAAAGCCCCCGAGATTTTCGGAGGCGCATGGGTTCGATTATGGTTTACCGTTACCGGCCCATGCGCGTGTTTCCTACGATTACGACTAGCGCTTTCATCGCCAGAGGCTCCTTCTTTGCGTGCAGGGACATTATGGTTGAGGGGAAGGGGCGTCAACAGGCAAATACAAAAATATTGTAAGTCTGGGCTTGTGGGATTTGATATTTTGTTGCGCAAAATGACGCAGGTCGAGAAATATCCGCGAAAATTCGCCGCAAATTGGTGGGCGATCGGGTGATCAACAGTGGTCTGATTGCGTCAGGCCCATGTCTGAAACAGACCAGAGCAGCGCCCGATGCTGAGGCAGGCTGGTGAAAACAGCGCTAAATCGGGAGGTCAGACATGCTGCACGATCTTGTGGATCTGGGGCGCTATCCGATCGATCGGCCTGATTCATACGGGTACAGGCAGCTGATCGCGGACCTGAGGCGGGACCTGGAAGCTGATGGATGCGCGGTCCTCCCCGGCTTTGTGCACGAAGATGGCCTTGGGAAACTGATCGCTGAGGCCGATCACGTCGCTCCCAAAGCCCATCGATCGTTCAATCGCACGAATGCCTATTTTACGCAGGATGATCCCAGTTACGGGGTCGGTCATCCAATCCGACGTTTTTATGACCGATCAAACGCCTTTGTTCCGGCTGACAACTTCCCTGTCACAAGCCCGCTGCGGCGTATTTATCAGTATGAAGGTTTCATGCCTTTCATCCGCATGGCTTTGAACGAGCCGGAGGATCGGTTCTTCCGATATGATGACCCGTTGGCGGATGTGATCATCAATGTGGTCGAGAAGGGAGGCGGCTTTCCGTGGCATTTTGACACCAATAATTACACCGTGACGCTGGCAATCCAGAATGGCGAGGAGGGCGGTGCATTCGAATACGCACCCAATCTGCGGACCAGTGAAGACGAGAATTTCAAGGGCGTCGCTGCGATTTTGGATGGCAGCAGGAGGGGCGTACACCAACTGGAACTGCAACCGGGCGACCTGCAGATTTTCAAGGGGCGCTATGCCTTGCACCGGGTAGCGCCGGTTGAAGGACAACAGAAACGCTATGTTGGTATCTTTTCGTTTGTCGAAACCGAAGGCATGTGTGGTGGGGTGGAGCGGACCCGTCAACTCTATGGCCGTGTGCTGCCGCATCATTATGAGCGTGAAGGGTTGCGGGGTGATCAACTGCTTGACTGATATGTGCTAGTCTCGGACCCGAGGTTGGAAGAGGGCTGTTTTGATGCAGATATTACAACTTACACCATTTGTCCTTTGTTCCTCTTTGGACGCGCAGATTGAGTTCTACATTCAGCGGCTTGGGTTTTCCTGCACATTCAGGCAGGACAATTATGCCTTTTTGCGCCGTGATCCTGTGGCGATCCGATTATTGGAATGTCCACCGCGTCAGGATGGGCGCGCATTGGGGGATGAGCAGTCGTTTTATGTTGACGTCAAAGGAATCGACAGCCTGTTCGAAAGCCTGCGCCCCGGGTTGGAGGAGCTGCCTGAAGGGCGGGTGCGCCCGCCATTCGATCAGCCCTATCAGCAGCGCGAATTTCATGTCCTCGATGAAGACGGGACTTTGGTGTTCTTTGGTGAAGATATCAGTGAACGCGGCAGCGGGTAGTGCTCCCGCCCGACTTCAATGTGCCGTTGGCACATCTCCTTCGGTTGGGCCGGGCAGCGCGTTTCGCGCTGCGGTCATAGCCCGGGGCTGGTGCCCTGCAGGACGCCATGCTCCAGGGCATAGCGGGTCAAGCCGGCGGTGGAGGAGATGCCGAGTTTGCGCTTGATGTTCTTGCGATGCGTCTCAACCGTGCGCACCGAAATATCCAGCGCCAGTGCCACCTCTTTGTTGGATTTACCCTGCGCCAATTCGAGCAGGATTGTCTGTTCCCGGCCGGTCAGCGCCTCGCGCGTGTTGCCGTCCTTGGGCTCCAGCGAGCCGCTGGCCCCGGTACATAGATACCGCTCGCCCCGCATCACGGCATCGATGGCTTGCTTGATCTCTTCGGTGGGAACGTCCTTGAGGATATAGCCTTTGGCGCCGTGGCTGAGCGCGGTTGAGATGTATTCGGGACTGTCATGCATCGACAGGATCAGAACGCGGGTTTTGGGCAGGCGCTCTAAAATGATCTCGGTGGCGTTCAACCCGCTCAGGCCGGGCATATTGAGATCCATCAGGATCACGTCCGGCTGCAGGTGGGTTGCTCGATCGACAGCTTCTTGTCCGTTGGAAAGTGTGCCGACAACTTCGATCTCATCATAGCTTTCCAGCAGAGACTGAATGCCTTCGGCGACCATGGGGTGATCGTCGACAATAAGGACCCGGATGATTGTGTCGGACATCAGATACCGGCCTTTCGTTTTGGCGTTGGGTCTTCCTGTGGTGGCAGCATATGACTGAGCGGCAGGCTGACCTCAATCACGGTGCCGCTGCGCCCGCCACGCGATGAAAGGATGCGCAGAGTACCGTCAAGCTGTTCGATCCGTTCTTGCATGTTGCGTAGCCCGATCCCGGTGCTGACATGGCCCGGTTCATTTCGCAACCCGCGACCATTGTCTGTAATCCGCATCGTGGCGCCTTTCTTATGACCCCGCAGGTCAATGGTAACACGGGTTGCTCCCGAGTGGCGCTCGATATTGGTCAGGGCTTCCTGCGCAATACGGTAGAGGGCAATCTTGCTGTCTTGATCCAATCGGTTTCGGAACACCACGGTTGAGAAATCGGTTTCAATACCCGTGCGTTCACTGAAATCGTCGGTCAAAGCCTTGAGCGCTGGCCCAAGCCCCAGATCATCCAGAACACCCGGACGCAGGTCGCGGCTGATGCGGCGAACCTCGGTGATGGCGGTTGCCAGATTGTCGATACCTGTTTGCAATGGTTCCTGCGCCGACACGTCGTCCCCGCGGATCAGACGTCGTCGGGCGTTGTCCAGTGCATAGCGTACGCCAACCAGAATCTGGCTGATGCCGTCATGCAATTCGCGGGCGACGCGCCCGCGCTCTTCTTCCTGAGCGTCCAGTACCCGCTGTGTCAGTTCCTTAAGCTTGGCATCAGCCAGCCGCCGTTCGCGGAAGTTCAGCAACATGCCCGAGGCAAAGACGATCAGAACAGCGGCCAGAACAATGCCTCCGATATAAAGGAAGGTTCGCTGCACGCGCGCCTCAACCTCAGCCCGGGCATTGGCGACGGTGGCGACGATGTCATCGATGAACACACCCGTGCCCACCACCCAGCGCCAGTCCTGCAGGCCAACAACATAGGCGATCATCTGAGCCTCTTCACCGGTCGATGGTTTTTGCCACATAAAGCTGTGCCAGCCTGCACCCTGTCGGGCGAGCGTGATAAACTCATCCACAATCGGGGTGCCATCGCTGTCGGTCAGATCGGCCCAGTTGCGATTGATGAATTCGGTCTGGCGCGGGCTGACGAGGTTGTTGCCGTCATAGTCATAGACAAAGAAGAACCCGTCCTTGCCGTAAATCATCGCCGACAGAATCTGGGTCACGAGGTTTTTTGCGATTTCGTCATCCGGGGAGGCGCGACCGTAAATATAGGCAAACCCGTTCCGCGCCTGGGTCACGTAATTACGCAGCTCTTCTTTTTTGGCTTCGATCAGGCGGCGCTCGAGGGCCTGTATCTCACTCTCGGCGGTCGCGCGCGATTCATAAGCGACCACCATTGCAATGGCCGCAACCGCTGCGATCAGCGGGATTGCGGCAACCAGCGACAGTTTTTGCGCATAGGTTAGCGAGATTAGGTTCCGGATTCCTCCCATGTTCGAATCGATACGCAAGCTGCCGGGAAATTGCAAAAAATTTGGAAGAACACAGCGTTCGGCCACAGCGATTTGGGCGTGAGCGGGTAAAATCAACCGGATTTGTGCTTTTGAATGTGGAAAAACCCGACTGGCTACGTAGTAGTAGGTATTCACATTCATGTGTGTGGAACTAGGCTAACGCGCACTAGAAACGATCGACCCGGCATCACCCGGGGAATGAATATGAAGGGGAGGATCACTCATATGGATCGTCGTAAGTTTCTGAAAACATCAGCACTGGGCGGCTCGGCCGCTGCAGCCACCACGCTGGCAGCGCCCGCCTATGCGCAAGGCAAGCGCACGCTGACTATGGTCACCTCGTGGGGCCGTGGCCTTGCGGGTGTGTTCGACAGCGCGCAGCGCTGCGCCGACAGCATCACCACCATGTCGGATGGCGACCTGAACGTTGAAATCAAAGCAGCCGGTGAACTGGTTGGTGCGTTCGAAGTGTTTGACGCGGTATCGTCCGGTCAGGCCGATATGTACCACGCGGCAGACTACTACTTTGTGGGTCAGCACCCGGGCTATGCGTTCTTCACCGCTGTTCCGTTCGGCATGACCGCGCAGGAATTGGTGAACTGGTACTACCATGCCGGCGGGATGGAGCTGCATGATGAGCTGGGCGAAATCTTCGGCCTGAAATCCTTCCTGGCCGGTAACACTGGCGCGCAGGCGGGTGGCTGGTACTCGAAAGAGATCAACAGCCCCGAAGACTTTAACGGCCTGAAGTTCCGTATGCCGGGTCTGGGTGGCAAGGCGCTGGGTAAACTAGGCGCATCCGTTCAAAACATTCCGGGCTCAGAGGTGTATCAGGCGCTTTCGTCCGGTGCGATTGACGGAACCGAGTGGATCGGTCCCTGGGCTGACGAAAAAGCAGGCTTCCAGGAAATCACCAAGACCTACTACACTGCGGGCTTCCACGAGCCGGGTGCGGGTCTGTCGCTGGCTACCAACCGCGAGGTTTATGACAGCCTGTCCGCCGCGCAGCAGAAGATCATCGAGATCGCAGCGGCCGAGTGCCACCAGTGGAACCTGGCACAATTCCTGGCCAATAACGGTGCAGCGCTGCAGCGTCTGCAGGCCGGTGGTGTCAAGGTCATGGAATTCCCGGACAGCGTTTGGGATGCGTTTGGTGCAGCAAGCCAAGAAGTTCTGGATGAAAACATGGGTGATGAGCTGTTCAAGCGCATTCACGACAGTGCCATGGAGTCGATGGCAGCATCGTCGGCATGGAACAACCTGTCGTCGGGTGTCTACACCTCGCAGCGTGACCGCGTACGCGGCTAAGCAATCCGCTCAATGCAATCGGTTCCCCCGTCAGCGGGGGAGCCTTTCCTGTTGCACATAAGCGGCCCGGACATGCCGTCATAACCAAACGTGCAACCGATGCGACCTGGGGACAACATGCAGGACGAAAACGGTATCTCGTTCTTCGGCGCCCTGTGGAATGGACTGGTCTGGTTCATTCAGAACATTGCCGAAGCCTTCTATAATTTCGGATACGCCATCACGCATCCGCAGCTCTGGCTGGACTGGTCGAACAAAGAAGCAATCATGCGCTTTGTTTATTATGGCGGGTCTGTCGAGTTCTTCTTCGTGATCTTCGCGCTGTTTCTGGTGCTGACGGCCATTGGTCTTTACTATCGGAACTTCATGTGGGGAATGGTGCGCGGGCTCGAAGGCTTCGCCAATACCACTGGCCGCTTCTTTGCGTGGGCGGGATTGCTGATGGTAATTCAGCAGATCGTTATCGTATTCATGCAGCGGGTGTTCACACGGCCGGATATGTCCTTTGGGCTGGGTATCCCTTTTCAAATGGATATCAGTTGGTTCGCCGAAGAACTTAAACTCTACAACGCCATGGTTGTGTGCCTTTGCTGCACCTACACATTCGTGCAGGGCGGCCATGTGCGCGTTGACCTGATTTATGCGGGCATCAGTCACAAGGCCAAACGCGTCGTTGATATGTGCGGGGCGGTTCTGTTCATGATGCCCATGGCCGTTCTGACCTGGATGTATGGATGGTACTTCATGTGGCGGCACCTGATCGTGCCGAAACCCTCGGCCAGTGACACGCTGGATAGGCTTGTGGCCAAGTCCCGAGCGCTGCGTTGGAACGTGGAAACCATCGGGTTTAGTCCTAACGGGTTCAACGCCTACTTCCTGTTCAAAATCCTGCTGGTGGCCTTTGCCGCCATGGTGTTCCTGCACGCGATTGCGTTCCTGTATCGCTCGTATCTGGAATACGTGGAAGGGCCGGAAAGTGAAGGAAAATACCTCGACAAGGACAGCCTTGGCGAGGGTGAAGAAGCCTACGAAGGCGCGCATTAGGGACGGAGAACCAGACAATGCTATTCGGACTTGATGGCGTCGAGATAGGCCTCATTATCGTATTTTTCTGCCTCTTCGGAGGCATTCTTTCGGGTTTCCCCGTGGCCTTTGCCATCGGTGGGGCCGGGGTGATTTCGTTCGGGATTATCGCTGCATTGGATAGTGCCGGACTGTTGATCCACCAGGCGATCGACACCGGCTCGCAAGCCTACCGCGACGTGGTGAATTCTGGCGTCAAACCTGATGTGATATCCGTGTTCCGATACCCGGATTTGCCAAGGATCGCCGAGCCGGTCTTTGTACAAGGCTGGGAAACCGCGCTGGACCGGAATGTTTCCTTCATCGTGAACCGCATGAACGAACGTGTTCTGGCCGGGCAGTCGATCGAGACGCTGCTGGCGGTGCTGATGTTCGTTCTGATGGGCATCACGCTGGAGCGTTCAAAAATTGCAAACGACCTGCTGACCACGATGGCGCGCGTCTTTGGCCCGCTGCCCGGTGGCCTTGCGGTCTCGATTGTGGTCGTGGGCGCGTTCCTTGCTGCCTCGACCGGAATCGTCGGCGCGACCGTTGTTACCATGGGACTGTTGGCCCTGCCGACCATGCTGCGGAACAACTATTCGCCGGAATTGGCGACAGGTGTGATCGCGGCCTCGGGTACGTTGGGGCAGATCATTCCACCCTCCATCGTGATCGTTCTGCTAGGTACACTGGCTGGTGACCTCTATTCGACCGCGCAGGAAACGCGCGCGGTTGAGGCCGGGTGCACCGACGCGCTGACCTATCTGGGCGAGCCTGCAGTTGTTTCGGTGGGTACACTGTTCCAGGCGGCGCTGCTGCCAGGGATCATGTTGGCGCTGCTCTATGCGCTCTATGCCTTTGGCTATGCGCTGTTGAACCCGGAAAAGGCCCCGGCTGTTGAATTGTCGGGAGGCTCGGGTGAAACCATCACGCGCTCGGAAGGGCTGACCTGGCTGCTGGGCGCTCCGGTTGCTCTGATTGTTGGCGCGGTGCTTCTGGGAAGCGCGGGAGTGATTGGCAGCCAGAACATCTCGGTCTCGGCATTTACGGATATCGGGCAGGGCGCCTCGCTGCGCACGAACGTGTCCGAAGAATGTAAGGCTTCGATGATCGAACTGCATGGGCAATCAGCCTGGGATCAGGCCGTGGCCGAGCAGGAAGCGATTGACGAAGCAGGTGGTTCGTCCGAAGCGCAGCGTCTGAGCGAAGAGGAACTGGCTGCTGCGCAAGAGGCCAAGATCGCCGCTGCAGCGCCAATTGGCAACGGTGTCGCCGTGATTGTGGTACTGCTGGGTCTGACACTGGTACTGGGTCGCGGAATCGCACCGTCGCAAGCGCCGCAGCCTCTGATCGTCGGAGCGATTGGCCTGTTGCTGATGCTGTTGGTCGACGTGTTGCTGATCGCGCCAACGACTTCGTCCGGGGCTACGTTCCTGATACTCGCCATACCTTTTGCGCTCGCAATGCATGGGTGCAAAGAAGCTGCCGCCCGTTGCGCGACCAATGATCTGATCCGTGTGGTCTTCCCACCGCTGGTGCTGATCATCGCGGTGTTGGGTTCGATCCTTGGCGGTGTCACCAACCCTACGCCGGCTGCGGCACTGGGGGCGGGTGGAGCGATCATGCTAGCGGCCTATCGGAAACTTCAGGATCAGAACCGGTCGGGCAAAGTGATCATCTGGTCAACCTTCGCAGTGATCATCGCACTGGTGATGGGAGTGAACTTTGATCTGCGCATCAATCAGGGCAATGTTTCGGTTGAAAGCTGGATCGCGTTCATCATCGCCTATTCGGCCTACCTCTATGCGCTGTTCGGCTTGATCTACGGCTGCTGGGTGCTGTTCTCAAGCGGGGTTCTGACACCGGTGGTGCGTGAGACAGCGAAGGTGACGTCGATGGTCTTCACCATCCTGATCGGATCGCAACTGCTGAACCTGGTGGTGATTTCCTTTGGTGGAGAGCACTATATACAGCAGTTCCTGCGCAGCTTTGATAATGAATTCACGGTCTTCCTGATCGTGATGCTGGTGCTGTTCATTCTTGGCTTTGTGCTGGATTTCCTTGAGATCATCTACATCGTGATCCCGATCGTTGGGCCGGTGATCTATGGCGGATCGTTTGATCCGAAATGGGTGACGATCATGGTGGCGGTGAACCTGCAGACCTCGTTCCTGACGCCGCCGTTCGGGTTTGCGCTGTTCTACCTCAGGGGCGTTGCACCGAAAGAGGTCACCACTGGCCACATCTATCGCGGCATCATACCGTTCGTGATCATTCAGGTTGTGGGCATCGCAATCCTGTGGTTCTTCCCGTCGATTGTAACCATCGTTCCTGACCTGATCCCGAACTGATCTGTCGCTTAGACTGACGAATACGGAGGCCCATTAGGGCCTCCGTTTGTTTTTCAGGAATTCGGCTGTGGGTGTGTCAGCCTTTCGAACTCCGCTTCAGTGGCATGATCGATTGCAAGGTCTGTGGTCTCGACAAGTCCGGCATTGGGATTGTCGAACGTGGCCTTGTCCAGCTTGCCGACCTTTTGCCCGACAATGGTGGTCACCACCGCATCGCCAGTGACATTCACAACCGTCCGCATCATATCGAGGATCCGGTCGACGGCCAGAATGATGCCGATGCCTTCCAGCGGCATACCCAACTGGTTCAGAACCATCGCCAGCATCACTATCCCCACACCGGGCACACCTGCCGTGCCGATTGAGGCCAGAACCGAGATTGAAATCACGGTCAGATAACCGCTTAGCCCCAGATCAATGCCATAGGCATTAGCCAGAAAAACGGTCGCCACTCCATGCATGATTGCGGTGCCATCCATGTTAATCGTCGCCCCTAGGGGAATACCGAATGACGCCACGGAACGGTCAACGCCGACTCTCTGAGTCACGCATTGTAAGCTGGCCGGAATTGTCGCGTTCGAGCTTGAGGTCGAGAACGCAAACACCTGCGCCGAGCGCATCTTGCGCAGGAATACCCGAGGGCTCAGCCCGGTCGTAAAATACAGCAGCGCCATCAACGTGACACACAGATGGAATACCAGCGTCAGGCTGATCGTGGTCAGATAGCCGATCACCGGTCCGAACAGGCCAAAGCCCTCCATCGCAAAGGTTTTGGCAATCAGGCTGAAGACGCCGATGGGGGCGAAGGCCATGACGATATTGACGATCTTCATCGCCAGTTCATTCATGAACTCGCAGCCTTCCACAAAGGCCTTGGCGCGGCTGCCCATCATTAGCACTGCAATACCAACGACCATCACGTAGAAGATGATCTGCAGCATCTCACCATTGGCCAGAGCGTTGATCGGGTTCTTTGGGATGATGTTCGCCAGTATTTCCCAAGTGGTCTGCGGGTCGGCGACGCTTACGCTATCACCGGCCAGATGCAGGCTCGTGAATCCGGTGCCCGGCCCAATGAGGCCCGCAAAGATCAAGGCAGTTGTCACGGCCAAGGCCGTGGTGGCCAGATAGGTGACGAAGGTCAGCCCTCCGACACGGCCCAGCAATTTGACATCGCCAATGCCGACAACGCCGCACAGCAATGAGAACACAACCAGCGGCACAACAAGCATTTGAAGTGCATTAAGGAACATTTGCCCAAACATGGACAGCACACCCTGCACAAGTGTTGCGTTGAGCGCAGCGATATCGA
The DNA here is from genome assembly GCF_056537445.1 of Ruegeria sp. CF1. Lineage (NCBI taxonomy): Bacteria > Pseudomonadati > Pseudomonadota > Alphaproteobacteria > Rhodobacterales > Roseobacteraceae > Ruegeria > Ruegeria sp. CF1. Next base: position 225,458 of record NZ_JBQFRN010000001.1, read on the forward strand.
GATAGTTCAAGACCAGACCAAAGATCGAGCCCAAGGCGAGCGCGACCAGAATCTGGGTCGTCAGCGTGGCCGAAACCAGTCGGCGTGCGGCATATGTCATTTTCCCCCTCCTTCAGAACCTCTGCGACAGGGTGGGAGGCCTGCCGTAGCGACAATAAAGCCAGCCCGGTCAGCGTCTGATTGAGCTGCGGGTTTCAGGTTTGGGCTGGACGTTTAGAAGTGCGGCTAATTTGGTGACCTAGCGTCAACTTTCAATCGCACGGGTGGGGGAAGGTCGATTAAGATTGCTTAACAATTGGGCGCAGCATGGCGGAAGGTAGTTTAACGTGATGAAAAAAATGTATTTATTTTGTCGATACAGGTGCTGAAAATTCGATCAAATCCCAACGATTTCCGAAAGGATCCCGCCAGACGGCGACAATTCCATAGGGTTCATGGCGCGGGCGCTCTTCAAATCCTACGCCTGCTTCCAGCATCGCCGCGTGATCGCGGTAGAAATCATCTGTTTCGAGGAAAAAGCCAACGCGCCCACCGGTTTGATTGCCGACCGATGCGATCTGTTCCGCGCCCACCGCCTTGGCCAGCAACAACGAAGCACCATCCGAGCCCGGAGGCGTGATCCGCACCCAGCGTTTACCATCGCCCAGATCAATATCCTGCGTCAGAGTAAAGCACAGCACTTTGGTGTAGAACGCGATCGCTGCGTCATAATCCGGGACGACCAGCGTCACCGCATGAAGGCTCTGACGCATGATAGATTAACCTTTGGTGGGGTGGCGGTCAGGCAGTTGGATGTTGGCCACCTGCTCGGCAATCGGGGCCGACGATAGGGGGTGGTGGGCCGTATGGTCACACTGCTCGGGATTTTTAATTCGCTGCCATTCACCCTGCATATAGACCTGCAAGCCCGCGAATTTGGCCTTGTACCCCATCTTGGGGCTGCCGGGCACCCAATAGCCCAGATAAATATAGGGCAACCCAGCCTCGCGCGCGATCTCGATATGGTCGAGAATCATGTAAGTGCCCAGCGAGCTTTGCTGGAACTCTGGATCGTAGAATGAGTAAACCATGCTCAGCCCGTCATCCAGTACATCGGTCAAACTGACGGCGATCAGCTCGCCGGTTTCGGGATCGGCATATTCTACGACTCGGCTGCGGATCGGGGTTTCCTCGATCATCGCGGCGAATTCGAAGACATCCATATCGGCCATGCCGCCATCCGCATGGCGCGCGTCCAGATACCGACGGAACAGGTCGAACTGCTCATCCGTTGCCCAGGGCGATGTTGCACGTCGGATCAAGTAGGAATTGCGCTTGTGGGCCCGTTTTTGGCTTTTGCTTGGCTGAAAGGCTGACACATCGATACGGGCAGACAGACAGGCGGCGCAGTCGGTGCAGGACGGGCGATACAGAACGTTCTGCGAGCGGCGAAATCCTTGTTGCGAAAGGCAATTGTTCAATTGATCCGCACCTTCCCCCTGTAGGGCGGTGAACAGTTTGCGCTCCATCCTGCCCTCAAGGTAAGGGCAGGGCTGGGGTGCCGTCACATAGAATTGTGGCGCAATTGGCAGCGTGTGTCGCATGAAGGTCCCGCATTTCCTCGGAACCGATGATAGCAACGGTTTTTGGCGCAGCCAAGTGTTTCACTCAGGTGTTTTTAGGCGCGCTGGTTGATCATCACGGTGCCGAGGAAGGCATCGGTCAGGCCCTGACAGCGGGCGCTGGTCATCATCATGATGACCGAAATGATCTGTAGTACCGGGATCGCCATGCTGACAAAGTAACCTGCCGTATGTGCAATGGCTTTGCCCGTATCCATCCGGGCGCCAAACGCGTCACGCAGCTCGATCCCCATGAACCGCATCCCCAGTGTGGCCGAGCCGTTGGCGATGGTGACGACGCGATAGACAAAGCTGATGACGGCGTAGATCAGCGCCAGAATGAAGAAGCCCATGCCAAAGGTCAGCAGGATCGCAACCGTGCAGAGCAATGAGATAAAGGCGATATCGAACAGCCACGCAAAAAAGCGCTTGGTCGCTACGGACTGATAGAATTCGGGTTGGCTGTCAGGGTCAGGCAGATGAGACATATACTGTGGTCCGGGTCTTGTACGGTAACACCCTGTCCCGATGGCCGGGACAGGGCAAGCCACGATTAGGCAGGTTGTTCGCCGTTTTCGTCATCACGATTATCGCGGGCGCGTTCATCCATGAACTCGTCGAACTCGGCCTTGTCCTTGGCTTCACGCAGGCGGTGCAGGAACGCCTCAAAGTCTTTCTGTTCACGCTCCAAACGCGCCAGTGTGTCGGCCTTGTAGGCGTCGAACGCGCTGTTGCCCGAAGGTTTCATGGCGCTCATGTGGCTGTTCCACGACGAACGGCGGCTGCAGGATTTGCTGAACATGCGTTTGCTCCAGATCATATAGGCAAGAAAGGCCAGGCCGATGGGCCAGAAGAAGATAAAGCCAAGGACCATTGCGGCGATCCAGGCGCCTTTTCCCTTGCTATCAAGCCAGGCTTCGCTTCGGTGCAGCCATCCCGGATTTTGGGGAACGGCGTGGTCGGACAATGCGGTCATGTGCTCTCTCCAGTTAGGATGTAAATGCTTTTCACATTACCAAGATGGGAGGGGGGATAGGTGGTTGCAAGGGGGTATGTGAAAAAGATTTACATTTTTCCGAATCCAGCGTCTGACCGGGCGAATCAATCAGCGGGGTAAGGCGGATTTGCGTCTCAGTATTTCAGGCCGAGCGACGCAGCCCATCGGTTAAACGTTTCATTAAGAACGCTTAATAATCAAACCCTTCCATAGGGTTTGCGCAATGGCTGCATACATAGTTTTCCGAGGAGCAATCAAGGGAGGTCGCTGAAATGAATGTTGTGAACACAACTCATTGGCCGTTCGGGTCAGAGGAGAGTTTCATCTTGTCGACCGAACCAGGCCTAGCTTCGCAAGGCGGCGTATCTAGTTCGATTGATCAAGTCGATTTGCCTTTTTTGAACCTCGATCCCCATGATCTCGAAGGGAAAGAAGATCTGCCGGATATCGAATTGCGCGGGTTTTGGGACGGGGTGATCGACAGCACGGTCAGCGCGTATCAAGGTGCTGGGTCTCACGAGGTTGAGTTCAATCTTTGGATGGTGAACCACGAGATCGCGACACGCGGAAGCGCCACGCTCATTTCCGAGCTGTACCATACACAGCAAGTCGCGCTTGAAACCATAAGCATGCATGGAACGGACATACCTGTTTCTTATGAGGCCCGGTCCGCCTTTGGATTTGAGGGCGTTCACATTGGTCAGGCAGCACAGTTTCAGCATCTGTCTATAGCCAGCGAACAGGGGGAGATGTTCGATGTGCATGGGTTCGATACAAATGGCGATCTGGTTTTGGCGTCATACGGCTATTACGAGGTCGTCGAGATCGCAGGCAAGCTTCACCAAAACGGAATTTCTGATTTTGCACTTAGTTTCGAGGTGTCGTTCGAGCTCGAAATGAATGAGACCGGTCTTTATGAAGTATTTGCTGCGGTCTCGTTCGATGGCCAAATTGACTTTAACGACGGAATGTCGCGCTACTTTGAGTTTGAAGAGGATATGTATTTCCCAGCTCGCGATCTGGGGAGTGTGGAATTTGGCCCTTTGCCAGATGGTTTGTTCCAACAACTGGCGATGTTTCAGGCTCATATGGGTGACGCCTGGGACGAGTTGGTGAGTTTGAACGATCAGCTTGAGGCGGTGTTTCTGCGGCTTCGTGAAGACGAGCACTATGATGAGTGGGATTTGGCCGGGCAGGGGATTGAAAATCCGTTCACTTTCGATTTGCCGCCAGTGGATCAGTGGCTATAACGATTTGGACATTCGGCCCTTTCTGCTGTTCAATCGGACAGGGCTAAGCCAACTCTGTCCGATCATGTGCGCTGGCCGCATCTGATTTTCGGCCGTCACAAGTCATAGGCAAATGGAAGATATTGAAAACACCAGCCCACCGTCACTGGATCAGATCCTCTCGCTGGAAAAACAGGTATGGACTGCGCTGGTCGAAGGCAATGCACAGGCCGACCGGGCGCTGCTGAGCCCCGATTTTCTGGGCGTGTATCCAACGGGTTTTGCCAATCGCGACGATCATGTTGGCCAGTTCGCCGATGCGCCTACGATGGCGCAATATGAACTCAGCGATACCAGGTTGCGCGTTTTATCGGCGGATTTGGTTTTACTCTCATACAGGGCAGATTATCTGCGACCCGAAGCACAGGAATGGGAGGCGATGCTGATCTCATCCCTGTGGGAGCGGCGTCACGATGTCTGGATCAACAGTTTCAGCCAGGACACACCACTGGAACGGTCATGAGCCAGTCTCTTGTTATCAACCGCTTGCCGCGCGCTTTTCATACCGATCTGGGTGACGAAACACGCGCGGCGCTGCCCGATTTGACTGCCGAGCAGGGGGAGTTGATCGCGGGAACTGCGGGCTCTAGCCCCTACCTGAAAGGGTTGATTGACCAAGAAAGGGACTGGTTGCCACAAGCGTTGCAGCAACCGGACCAGGCATTGTCGGAAGTGATGGACGCGGCGCGCGCGCTGCCATCGGATCAGTTGAAACCCGGTTTGCGGCAAGCGAAGAGGCGCATGGCCTTGCTGACGGCGCTGGCCGATCTGGCAGGTGCGTGGCCGTTGGAAAAGGTAACCGCCGCGCTGACCGACTTTGGCGCTTTGGCCGCAGATGTGGCAGCGAAGGCCGAAATTGCTGCGCTGATCCGGCGCGGCAAGCTGCCGGGTATGACCGAAGATGATGTCGATACCGCTGCCGGAATGGTCATTCTGGCGATGGGCAAAATGGGCGCGTATGAGCTGAATTATAGCTCAGATATCGATCTGATCGTGCTGTTCGACGAAACCCGCTTTGATCCCGATGATTTCTACGAAGCGCGACAGGGCATGGTGCGCGCCACGCGGAATTTCTGTGCCACGCTTAGCGACAAGACGGCGGATGGCTATGTGTTCCGCACCGATCTGCGATTGCGCCCCGACCCGGCGGTGACGCCTGTGTGTCTGGCGATGGAAGCGGCTGAGCGCTACTATGAAAGCCTTGGGCGCACGTGGGAACGCGCGGCCTATATCAAGGCACGCCCCTGCGCCGGGGACATCGCGGCAGGTCAAAGATTCCTCGATGCATTGCGCCCGTTCGTCTGGCGGCGGCATCTGGATTTTGCCGCCATTCAAGACGCCCATGACATGCGCTTGCGCATTCGCGAGAACAAGGGAACGGGCGGAAGTCTCTCGATTCCCGGCCACGATATGAAGCTGGGGCAGGGCGGTATTCGAGAGATCGAGTTTTTTACTCAGACCCGTCAATTGATCGCGGGCGGACGTGATCCAGACCTTCGCGTCCGGGGCACCGTTCCCGGTCTGGCGGCGCTGGCCTCAAAAGGCTGGGTGCCCGAAGATGTCGCCGAGAAGCTGACCGATCATTACCGTGCCCACCGCGAGGTCGAGCATCGAATCCAGATGGTGCATGACGCGCAGACCCATAAGGTGCCAAATTCAGAGGACGGTTTCGAACGGGTCGCGTGCTTGATGGGGATCAGCAGCGCCGAATTGACCGCCGAACTGACCCGCCGCCTGACCGAAGTGCACGAACTGACCGAAGGGTTCTTCGCCCCTGGACCAGGCGCGGCACCCGTGCCGCTTCAGGAGGTTGAGTTTGACAAGGGTGTGCTGGCCCGTTGGCCGACTTACCCGGCGCTTCGATCGCAGCGTGGTGCACGGATATTCGAGCGGCTCAGACCGGAACTTTTAGCGCGATTGGCGAAAACTGCGAAACCCGACGAAGCATTGCTGGCGCTGGATGGGTTTTTGGCAGGATTACCCGCTGGGGTGCAGCTGTTTTCCCTGTTCGAAGCGAACCCGCATCTGATTGATCTGCTGGTCGATATCGTTGGGACGTCACATGCGCTCGCCACCCATCTGTCGCGCAACGCCTCGGTTTTTGATGCGGTGATTGGTGGCAGTTTCTTCAGCGATTGGCCCGGGCAGGCGACCTTGCAGTTGGACTTGACGCAGGCCTTGGCAGAGGAAAGCGACTATGAAACACAGCTCGATTTCGCACGTCGCTGGTGCAAGGAGTGGCACTTTCGCATCGGTGTGCATCATCTGCGCGGACTGATCGATGGGGCGCAGGCCGGGCAGCAATATGCCGAACTGGCGCAGGCCGTGATTGCGGCGGTTCTGCCCTGCGTTGTCGACCAGTTCTCCAAAAAGCATGGACCGGTGCCGGGGCGCGGCGCTGCGGTTTTGGGCATGGGGTCACTTGGGGCAGGGCGCATCAACTCGCAATCCGATCTGGACATGATTGTCATCTACGATCCTCAGGATCAGGACATGTCCGATGGCCCTCGCCCGCTGGCAACGCGGACATACTACGCTCGTTTCACCCAGGCTCTGATCACGGCGCTCAGCGCGCCAATGTCGCAGGGACGGCTTTATGAGGTCGACATGCGTCTGCGCCCGTCGGGCAATCAGGGGCCGGTGGCTACAAGCTGGGTCAGCTTCACCAACTATCAGCAGAATGAGGCCTGGGTGTGGGAACACCTTGCTTTGACCCGCGCCCATGTGGTCGCAGGCGACGCCGGTCTGGCCGAGGATATCGAAAGCTTCCGCGCCGATTTCCTGTCGCAAACGCGCGACCGCCAGAAGGTGCTGAAAGAAGTCGCCGAGATGCGCGAAAGACTGGCCGCAGCCAAAGCACCAGCGGGCGTTTGGGACGCAAAGAATGGGCCGGGCCGCATGATGGATATCGAGCTGATGGCAGAGACGGGCGCATTGCTGGCCGGATTCCCCCAGCGCGATGTCCATTCGGGTCTGGACGGGGCGGTCGCTGTCGGGCTGCTGGATGTCGCACAGGCGCAAACCCTGAAGGGTTGTTACGATTTATGCTGGTCGGTGCAATGTGCGGCGCGTCTGCTGTCGGGAAAGGTGATCGAGGCCGACAAGATCGGTGAAGGCGGTACGGCCTTTCTGTGTCGGGCGACCGGGTTCGATCAGGTCGAACAGCTGCAATCCGCGTTGCAAGACAATTACAGCACTGCGGCCTCGTTGATTGGCGCAGTTGTCGGAAGGGTTGAAGATGGCACGCAGTGATGATCCGAATGACCACAAAGGCCTGATCCGCGAGGCGTATCGCATTGAAGGCATCACCTTGCCCGAGTGTCGCAGCATCTTTCTGGATTGGGCGCTGAGCCTGCCCGGAGAGCTTGATCAAAATCAGGCCTTGACCAACCTGCACGCAGTCTATTCGGAACAGGCTGCTGATCATCCGATGACGCAGGTCCTGACCGAGGGTTTGCAGGCGGCCCAAGCCCCCAAGCGTCGTGGCGGCTGGCGCAAGCGCAATCGTTAACGGGGCTTTCACCCCCGTGCATTCACGATTATGAGGGCGCCATGACACCCGTAGCTGACCGCCCCCGTATCCGTTTGAAACCCAAGGCCAATGCGCGTGGCCTGCGCCACGGGTTTCCCTGGGTCTATGCCAATGACATCGTCACCGACCGCCGGACCCGCAAAATCGGGCCGGGGTCCTTGGCTGTGCTGGAAGACGAGAAGCGCGCGCCAATCGCTCTGGTCGCGGTGAATCCGGTCTCGAAGATCATGTGCCGGGTACTTGATCGCGATATCGGCGCGCAGTTGGATGCGGACTGGTTTGAAACCCGTCTGCGCCGCGCGCTTGAGATGCGCGAGCGACTGTTCGATGCGCCGTACTACCGCCTGATCCATGCCGAGGCGGATGGGTTTCCTGGGGTGATCATCGACCGGTTCGGCGACGCCTGCGTGATCCAACCCAACGCAGTCTGGGCTGAGGCACATCTTGAATCTCTGACCGACGCGCTAGTCAAGGTGACCGGGGTCGACACAGTGCTGAAGAACGCCTCAGGGCGCACGCGTGTGCTCGAGGGGTTGGACGACACCAATCTGACCTTGCGCGGCACCGCGCCCGATAAGCCTCTGCCGGTGCCAATGAATGGCGCAACCTACATGGCTGACCTGACTGGTGGGCAGAAAACCGGCCTGTTCTATGACCAACGCCCCAATCACGCGTTTGCCGCCAAGTTGGTTCACCCCGAGGCGCAGGTGCTGGATGTATTCAGCCACGTCGGAGGCTTTGGTCTGGCCATGCTGGCGGGCGGCGCAGCACAGGCATTGTCCGTTGACGGCTCGGCAGCGGCGCTCGAACTGGCGGCGAAGGGCGCAGAAGCCTCAGGATTTTCTGCCCGTTTCCAGACCCGACAAGGCGACGCCTTTGATATACTGACCAAACTCGGCGAAGAGGGCGCGTTGTTCGACGTCGTCATCTGTGATCCCCCGGCTTTTGCACCTTCGAAACAGGCGTTGGATGCAGGTTTGCGCGCCTATGAGCGTACCGCACGTCTGGCGGCTCCGCTGGTCAAACCGGGCGGGTATCTTGGCCTCTGCTCCTGTTCTCATGCCGCTGATCTGGGCCGCTTCCGCGATGCCTCATCCCGTGGGATCGGACGGGCAGGACGACAGGCCCAACTGATCCGAACTGGCTTTGCCGGGCCGGACCATCCACAACTGCCGCAGCTGGCAGAAAGCGGCTACCTCAAAGCCGTGTTTTACCGTCTGTGAAGGCGGTTCTTGATACCTGCGTCATCTATCCCACGGTGATGCGAGAGATGCTGTTGGGCGCTGCGAGGCTTAACTATTTCACACCCGTCTGGTCTGCACGTATCCTCGAAGAATGGGCCCGTGCCGCCCGCAAACTCGGCCCCGAGGGAGAGGCGCAGGCGCGCGCCGAAATCGCGCTGGTTCAGGCCCATTGGCCAAATGCCGAGCAACCCGCCAACCTCGGTGTTGAACAGCGCCTATGGTTGCCGGATGCCGCCGACATCCACGTTCTCGCAACGGCGGTCACAAGCTCGGCAGATGTCATTGTCACCGTCAATGCCAAGGACTTTCCCAAGAATATTTTGGCCGACGAAGGGCTTGAGCGGCGCGATCCGGACGGGCTGCTGCATGAACTCTGGCTGTCCGACCCCGAAGGCATGACGCAGGTTTCCAAAGCGGTCCTTGCTGAAGCCAACCGGCTATCCGGTGCTCAATGGACCTTGCGCAGCTTAATGAAAAAAGCCCGCCTGCCGCGCCTTGGCAAAGCCCTGAGTACTTAATTCGGGATCCCATTCATCTGGCCAAAAAAATCTCGGGGAGCGCGAGGGGCTGGCCCTTCGCTCCTATCCTAAACTCCCACGCCCCACTTTTGTTCAAGTACTTCCAGAGCTGCGATCCGCTCATCCGTCTTTGGATGACTCATCAACCAAGCGGGCACAACGCCCGCGCGCTGCTGTGTCAGATCCTCAAGCTTGTGGAACAAAGACTTCTGTGGACCAATCCCGATCCCGGCTTTTGTCAAAAGCGCAGCCGCATATTCATCCGCCTCATATTCATCACTCCGCGACAGGCGGGAGGCCAGCAAATGAGTCAGCATATTTGCAATCCAGGCTCCAATGAACGGGATGAAGCGGTTCAATAGCATCATCAGCGCAGCACGCAGGGCGTTTTGACCCGAGAAATCAATCATCCGCCGCCGGGCGTGGCCAAGGGCGACATGGCCCAATTCATGCGCGATTACGCTTGCCATTTCTTCCGCTGATACTTCGCCGTTGCCAAATTTGCGATAAAAACCGCGAGTGATGAAAATGCGCCCGTCCGGCGCGGCCAGCCCGTTCACCGGATCGATTTCGTAGATGTAGACTGGGACTCGATCAATTTCCAAGGCTGCAGCCAGCCGGTCCGTCATGCGTTTTAGCGCAGGATCGGCCAGTTCGGTGGACTTCGCATCCAACTCACGATGCGTGCGCCAGACGGATATCCGGTACATCACAACGGCATAGGCTATGGCCAGCAGGATGGGTGTTAAGCGAAGCATGAGTTAGATATGGGCGGCCCACCCCGAGGAGGCAAGCGGTAACTCGCCCTTCACGCCCGATCAGTTATGCGGCTCAATCCAGCCTTACCTGCCTGGCGAGGGCAGGTGCAGGTTCGAATGAAACTCGGCAAGGGACTGCTTGGTTAAGACCTCGCCCTTCGAAGCCTCAAAAAATGCGCGTTCAGCTTCCTTTTCTGCGACCAGAGCATCAACTCTCAGGTCCCTCACATCCGCGCGCAGAGCGTCGCGCGCCTCCTCGTAGGTTTCAGCATCGCGCAGCTCATCCTCAAGCGCACTCAGCTTGTCATCATAGTCCGGGTCCGCAGGATCAAGTGCGGCGATATCATCGGCGATGTCTTCGCTGCTGCGGCCATCGTAGTCTTCGTTCAGATCACGCAGTTCACGGCGCGCCTCATAGAGGTCACCGCGTAAGTCGTAATAGGTTTCCGCCGCCGCCTGGTAGGTCGCGATTTTGCCGACATTGCTGTTGGGTGAAGCATTGCGGAACGCCGGGGCCGCTGCCTTAGACGCATTCAGGTTACGCAGCTTGTCCGAGCCATAGGGATCGGTGATCGCTGCAACAAGCGGGTCGCGGTAATAGCGGTAGCGGTCCTTCTTGCGATCGGAATATGGCTTGTCGTATCGCAGTCGATAGTCGGTTTCATCATAGAACTTCTTATCATCCGAATAGCGGTAGCCGTCAGGATCGTAAGGCACCGGCTGGATCGTTGCCCAGTCCTTGTGCCGGTGGTTTGGCTGTGGCAGATCGAGATTGCCGTGGAACTCGCCCAGCGTCGCCTTGGTCAATGTACGCCCTCTCGAAGCGTCATAAAAGGCAGCCTCCGCATCTTGCAACGCGTCGCGGGTTTCGTATTTCAGATCCCTCAGATCCGCGCGCAGATCGTCGCGCGCCTCCTCGTAGGTTTCAGCGTCTCGCAGCTCATCCTCAAGCGCACTCAGCTTGTCATCATAGTCCGGGTCCGCAGGATCAAGCGCGGCGATATCATCGGCGATATCTTCGCTGCTGCGGCCATCGTAGTCTTCGTTCAGATCACGCAGTTCACGGCGCGCCTCATAGAGGTCACCGCGTAAGTCGTAATAGGTTTCCGCCGCCGCCTGGTAGGTCGCGATCTTGCCGACATTGCTGTTGGGTGAAGCATTGCGGAACGCCGGGGCCGCTGCCTTAGACGCATTCAGGTTACGCAGCTTGTCCGAGCCATAGGGATCGGTGATCGCTGCAACAAGCGGGTCGCGATAGCGACGCTTGCCGGGCTTCTTATTGTCATAGTGCTTGGATTTATAATCTGTGCGAGCAACAGGTCGCGGGGAATACTCAACAGGAGCAACCGAGGCCTTGCGGTACGATTTCTTTACCCGGTTCGCGCTTGACTTGGTTTTTACCGGCGAACGCTTGCCAAATAGTTGCTCGACATCGCGTTTAAACTCTCTTCCAAAGCCCGCCAGTGTGGTCTTTTGTACCTTGCCGTTCCGTCCCTTAGCTTTAGCAGAGGTTTTGGCTGACCGGTGGTGTTTTGCCTTTTGCTTCTTGTTAAACCCGAAAGCCTTTTCCACGCGGTGCGTTTTGGAGTTGGCCTTGCCGGCATCTTTACCCGCGCTTTTGGAACCCTTAGCTTTGCCGGATTTTCCCTTTTCGCCGCCTTTGTTGCCGTCGTTGCCTTTTCCGGACTTTCCCTTGCCTTTGTTGCCGTCGTTGCTTTTTCCAGAATTACCTTTGCCGCCGCCGCGGCCCTTTCCATTGCCATTATCATTCTTGGCATAAGCGGCGTCAGGGGAAAGTACCAATGTCGCGGTCGCACCCGATGCAATTGCGAACGCTGTAATGGTCAAAACAGATGTCAGGATATTTCGTAGTTTTGAAATGGTCATCTCAGCCCCCCAGCTTCAATCCCTTTGTCGTATATCACGAATTCGAGAGAGGCAGGGAATTTTGCCGAGATTGTTTCTTTGGTGGTGCTTTTGACGCGAATATCTCTGAAAACTAGGCCTATTGTTTCCGGTTTCTGAGTCAACCAGGACTCCGACGGTGGCTAGCGCGTCAGTTCCCGCATACCTTGTTCCAAACCCGCCAGCGTCATGGGTACCATGCGATCTTCGAATATCTCACGGATCATACCGATCGAATGGGTATATTCCCAATACTTCTCTGGCACTGGATTGATCCACAGGTTCGATGTCCACTGTTCGCGTGCACGGCCCAGCCAGACTTGGCCAGATTCCTGATTCCAATGCTCATTTGCACCGCCGGGATAAGCGATCTCGTAGGGACTCATCGAGGCATCGCCGACAAAGATGCATTTGTAGTCCGGCCCGTATGTGCGCAAGACCTCGTGCGTCGGAGTTTGCTGATCCCAGCGGCGGCGATTGTCGCGCCAGACGCCTTCATAGAGGCAATTGTGGAAGTAGTAGTATTCCAGATGTTTGAATTCGGTTCGGGCCGCTGAGAACAGTTCTTCGACGACCTTGATATGCGGGTCCATCGATCCGCCCACGTCCAGAAACAAAAGCACTTTGACGGCGTTGTGTCGTTCGGGTCGGGTTTTGACATCCAGATATCCGTGTTCAGCCGTAGCCCTGATCGTTCCATCCAGATCAAGCTCTTCCGCTGCACCTTCACGCGCCCAGCGGCGCAGGCGTTTCAAGGCAACCTTGATGTTCCGGGTGCCTAGTTCAACAGTGTCATCTAAGTTCTTGAATTCGCGCTTGTCCCAGACCTTTACGGCACGCTGATGGCGGCTTTCTTTCTGGCCGATGCGTACGCCTTCGGGGTTGTAGCCATAGGCGCCGAAAGGTGAGGTGCCCGCGGTGCCGATCCACTTGTTACCGCCCTGATGGCGACCCTGTTGGTCCTTGAGGCGCTCGCGTAGCGTCTCCATCAGCTTCTCAAAGCCACCAAGCGCCTCGATCTCGGCTTTTTCTTCATCCGACAGGTGCTTTTCGGCCATCTTTGCAAGCCACTCGGCAGGAATATCGACCGCCTCGAGTACTTGATCGAAACTGATTCCACCCAACCCTTCGAAACTGGCGGCAAAGGCACGGTCGAACTTGTCGATGTTGCGCTCGTCTTTCACCATCGAAACGCGGGCGAGATAGTAAAACGCCTCGACATCGTATGTCGCCAAGCCCTTTTTCATCCCTTCCAGAAACGTCAGGTACTCGCGCAGAGATACGGGAATGCCAGCGTTTCGGAGGTTTTCGAAGAAGGGCAGGAACATCGTTCTATACCAGACGGACAATGACCAGTGAAATCACCAGCCCGACCAACGCAAAGGCAATGCCGTAGCCCGCAGCGTATTGCGCCATATCCGCACCGCTTCCGTTACGTTTGCGTGCTGTCAACGCGCCCAGAATCGCGCCCAGAATAGCCATGCCCAGAACCACTATCATGTGACGTTATCCACCCGTGCTTGTGGCGGCTGACTGCGCGATGTCTTGTGTGACCGAGCGCACCACCAAATCCGAGCCGAAGCCGTAACGTGCCCATCCGATACTGTCCAGCCGAACGCGACGTGCCTGATCTAGTTGACCGGACTGCCGCAGTGCCTCGGATTTGAGCAGCAGCAGAGTGGCCAGAAGGGCGGCGTTCTCGGCCTTGGTCATGACATTGATTGCTTTGTTCAATTCGGGCAGGGCCTCGGTGCCCTGACCCTGTGCCAAAGCAAAGGCTGCGGTTTGTGCCGTGATATGAGCGCGCTGAATTTCTGTTCCCGGGATGGCGTTCAGGTATTTCAGGGCAATTTCATATTGCTGCTGCGCCGCCTCAGGGTCGTCGAATTGCCCCATGCGCCCCAGCAGATAATGCGGATAGGCGCGGCGGTGGTCGGTCCAGCCTTGCTGTTGACCAATTCGCGCTGCCTCGTTCGCAGCGTTGACGCGTTTGGCCGTACCAGCGCCAGCCCCCAAAGCGCGTTGAACTGCGTTAATCCACGCCCGAGGCGTCTCAGTAACCTGTTGTGGCGCAACCCGATCCCCTCTGGGGTTCAGCCGGCTGAGTACGCCGGGCAGAACCGCCGCCGCCTGTTCGCGTGTCATGCCATTTTGCAACTCAGGCGCATAGGCTGCGCGCAGGATCAACATGTCGAATCCGGTCAGAACCGTGTGGAAATTGTCGTCGTTGAATACTGAATCGGTTAGGCGATAGAGGTCGTTCAGAGGTCCAAGTGCCTGAGCCAATTCTTCATGCAGGCAGTCCCGAATTTCCTGTGGGCTGGCATCGTAGGGGATGAATATCCCGATCCGTTCACGTTTTCGCAGTTCGGTCCAGTTGCTTTTGCTTTTGCGCCTGTCACGGCGGTATTCTTCCAGACTTGAAGAGTTGGGCACGACGAAACAGGCGGCCTGCGGCAGGATGCGGCGGATCTGTTTCTGGCTTACAGCCTCGATCGTGATGTTCGCCTGACCCTCTGGAATCTGCCGGATGTCGATCTTCGCCTCACGTTGCAACCGGGTCAGTAGCCGGCTCAGGTCGGTCTGCATCGTTGGTGGCGGTGTCCCAGTCAGACGCACCGTGATGGGTCCATCAAACCGGGTGAAAACGGGCAACTCTGCGCCGCTCTCAAGTGCGAAATGCAGCGATAGGAAATCTGCGGCGATGTTCTTGTTTGAACGGGCAGGCGGGCTTGGACGAGCAGCGCCGAAGGATTTAGACGGCGGCAGCGAAGCTTCAATCACCTGGGTACGAGTCGGCGTCTCGATCCGGTCGACCGTGGTGCAGGCAGACAGCGCCGCCAGAAGGAGGGTTGCGCCCAAAAGCCTCATGGTCGCTGATACTTCAGGAACGGCGACAACTTGCCGATGCGGTCATAGAGTTTGCGTGCGGTATGGTTGTTTTCCTGCGTCAGCCAATAGACTGAGGGGGCTTTCTGCCTGTCCGCTTCTTCATAGACGGCCTCAATCAGGGCGCGTCCAACTCCGGTGCCTCGCGCTTCTGGGCGGGCATAGAGATCCTGCAGATAGCAGACACTTTCTTCCTTCCAGGCGTGGCGATGAAACAGGTAGTGGGTCAGTCCAAGCAATTGCCCATCCAAATCCGCGACAAAACAGGAAAAGTCATTCGGATCATCACCTAAGAGCCGTGCAAAGGTGCTTTGGAAAGTCGAATCCGGCACTTCGGTTTCATAAAATGCCAGGTAGTCACGCCACATTTCGGCCCATTGATCCCGGTCTTCTGGTCGCAAGGGGCGAATTGTGAGGGCGTTAGACATTTTATTATTTCCTGCTCTGGAGGCCCGATTGGCGCGGGGTCTTTCGTTGATGTAATGCTGACACCCGACCGTACCGATGACAAGCTGTGATCACCGCTTGCTACGCGCCATAAAGGCCAGCCGTTCAAACAGGTGTACGTCCTGCTCATTTTTTAGAAGCGCACCATGTAGCTTGGGCAGTGCATTCACACCGTCGCGTTTAAGGTCCTCAGCGCTCAAGTCCTCAGCCAAGAGCAGTTTCAGCCAGTCCAGCACTTCCGAGGTCGAGGGCTTTTTCTTCAAACCTTGCGTTTCGCGGATTTCGTAGAACTGGGTCAGCGCGGTGGTCAGCAGCGCATCTTTGATGCCGGGGTGATGGACTTCGACGATACGGCGCATCGTGGCTTCGTCTGGAAAGCGGATGTAGTGAAAGAAGCAGCGGCGCAGGAATGCGTCAGGTAGTTCCTTTTCGTTGTTCGACGTGATTATGACGATAGGGCGGTTCTTGGCACGGATCGTCTCGCCAGTCTCGTAGACGTGGAACTCCATCTTATCGAGTTCTTGCAATAGATCGTTGGGGAATTCGATATCAGCCTTGTCGATCTCGTCGATCAGTAGCACGACCTTTTCATCCGCATCGAATGCCTGCCACAGCTTGCCCTTGCGAATATAGTTCGAGACATCATGCACGCGCTCTTCGCCAAGCTGGCTATCGCGCAAACGGCTGACCGCATCGTATTCATACAACCCCTGTTGCGCTCGGGTGGTGGATTTCACGTTCCACTCAATCATCGTCAGCCCCAGCGCGCCTGCGACCTGTTTCGCCAGCTCGGTCTTGCCAGTTCCGGGCTCGCCCTTGACCAACAAGGGGCGTTCCAGCGTGACGGCAGCGTTCACGGCAATGTTCAGATCGTCGGTGGCAACATATTCTGCGGTGCCTTGAAAACGTGCGGTCATGGGACCCCTCATGTGGTTTCCGCGGAATGCGGGCTGGGTTTGCTCTGCTCGGGTTACAGAGAGGCAAGGTTATTTACAAGCCGGGCCGCAGCGTCGCGAGAGGATGGGATGGGCTGTAAGTCCAATCTGTTTTGGGCGATTCGTTCGGGGCGGGGTATCGCAGGGGTTGAAGCTGCCTGAAAAACGCCTTGCGAGAACCACAGAAAAACAAGGTTTTGTTGTTACAAGTCTCAATATTAGAGCAGTCGGAGTGACGCGGCGGCGAGGCATACGTTTGTGTAGTGACAATCTCTGCCCCGTCGGTTACACGCTCCGCAGAAGGGGGTGCCGAATGTCAGGTAATACAATCGCAACCGACGTTTCAGGCCATACCGAGGGAGCAAATATGAAGCAGGAAGTTTTTCTGCCGGAAGATTATCGTCCGGCCGAAGATGAGCCTTTCATGAATGACCGCCAGCTTGAGTATTTTCGCCGCAAGCTGATGGATTGGAAGACAGAACTACTCGCAGGCAGCCGTGATACGATCGAAGGTCTGCAGGACAACACCCGAAACATACCCGATGTCGCTGACCGCGCAAGCGAAGAGACCGACCGTGCGCTGGAACTGCGCACCCGGGATCGTCAGCGTAAGCTGGTGGCCAAAATCGACTCGGCCCTGCGTCGGATCGAAGAAGGGGAGTATGGATATTGCGAGAAGACCGGTGATCCGATCTCGCTCAAGCGCCTGGATGCGCGTCCTATCGCGACTATGACGCTTGAGGCGCAAGAGCGTCACGAGCGCCGCGAAAAGGTCCACCGCGACGATTGATCGCTGGGAAATTGCAACAAAACAACTGCGCCGGGGCCTGTCGCCTCGGCGTTTTTGCGTTATGGCAGGTCCATGAATATCAATGGTCTGAATTTCTGCGTCATTGGCGGCGGCATTGGGGGCATGGCGGCGGCACTCGCACTGCGAAGTCAGGGTGCTCAGGTGACGGTTCTGGAGCAGGCCCCAGAACTGACCGAAGTTGGTGCTGGATTGCAAATCAGTGCGAACGGGATGGCGGTACTGCGTGCGCTAGGCGTTGCTGGTAAGGTCCCGGAAGCTGGACAAATCTCGGGTGGGACCGTTCTGCGCGATTACCGTAATGGGCGCGTGATCAGTCGAGTCCCGGTCCCTGCCGCTGGGTCGACTTACTATTATCACCGGGCAGATCTGCTGGACCTGTTACACAAAGCCGCCTTGCGCTCTGGGGTGGATATTCGGCTGGATGCACCTGTCGCGACGGTTCATAAACACCCAAGCGAAGCCGAGATCGTTCTGGAAAGCGGCGAAAGGCTGCGTGCGGAATGCGCGATCGCCGCAGACGGTGGGCGCAGCGCTATCCGCCCGATCTTGAATGGCCCCGAGGTCCCGGTGTTCACCCATCAGGTTGCCTGGCGAGCTACGATCCCCTGGACCCAGCCAGAAGAACTGCCATGCGCGTCCTTGACGATGGGGCCAGGCCGGCACGTGGTAACCTACCCGCTGCGCGATCAACGCCTCGTGAACATCGTGGCCATAGAAGAGCGTTCCGACTGGCAAGAGGAAGGCTGGCGACGTCAGGGTGATCCCGACGACCTGCGAACCCGGTTCGCCGATTTTGGCGGACCGGTTGGTGACATATTGTCAAAGATTGACGAGGTTCACCTTTGGGCGCTGTTTCTGCGCCCCGTGGCGCAAATCTGGCAGAATGGGCGATTGGCCTTACTTGGGGATGCGGCGCACCCGACGTTGCCTTTTATGGCCCAAGGAGCTTGCCTGGCACTGGAAGATGCCTGGGTCCTGACACGCGCGTTCCAGGACAACTCAGGCGTCGCCCGCGCATTGGCTACCTATGAAGCCACTCGACGACCGCGTGCCAGGCAAGTGGTTGGCGCTGCAGGCGCAAATGCGCGTAATTTCCACCTTCGTGGGCCAATGAGGCTGGCCGCGCAGGCCGCCTTAATGGCGGTTGGTCCACGCTTGGCACGGCGCTACGAGTGGATCTATAGCTACGACGCGACCGCGTAAGCGTTCACAGGTCGAGATCAACCCAGACCGGCACATGGTCCGAAGGTTTTTCGTGCCCCCTCACTTCGGCATCGATCCTGCAATCACGCATCAAATCTGCAGCTTGCGGCGTCAGAAGAAAGTGATCGATGCGAATCCCGTCGTTTCTGTTCCACGCGCCGGCTTGATAATCCCAGAATGAGTAATGACCGGGGCCTTGCGTTCGTGCGCGAAAGGCTTCGGTGAAGCCCAGATTCAATACCTTACGGAATGCAGCGCGACTTTCGGGTCGAAATAGCGCATCCTCGCGCCAGGCGTCGGGGCGCTTGGCATCTTCGGCCTGCGGGATGATATTGTAATCCCCGGCCATCAACGCGGGTTCCTCTGATGCCATCAAATCGCGGGCACGATCATAGAGGCGTTCCATCCACTCAAGCTTGTAGTCATATTTCGGCCCCGGCACCGGATTGCCATTTGGCAGATACAATCCGCAGATGCGCAGTGCTCTCTTTCCTGTGACAGTAGCTTCGATCCAGCGCGCCTGCTCATCACTTTCATCACCGGGCAACCCACGGGAGACATCCTCAAGCGGCAATTTCGAAAGGATTGCAACGCCGTTGAAGCTCTTTTGACCGTGGGTTTCAACGTTATATCCGCGCTCCTCGAAAATCTCGCGGGGGAAATTCTCATCAATAGATTTGATTTCCTGCAGCAACACGACATCGGGCTGCGCCTCATCCAACCAGCGAGGTAACGCCTCGGCCCTTGCCTTGATACCGTTGATGTTGAATGTGGCGATTTTCATGCGTGATCCTCCGGTGCCATTGGCAACCTATCGCGCAGAATACACGCAACGGCAAGTTGCCGAATAAGTAAGCGAGGCTCTGCCTCGCGCTCCGAGGTATTTTGGGCCAGATGAAGAAACGGATTCTTAACCATATTCGTCAAATCTGAGTATGCGGTACAGGCGGAGGCGCCGATGACCGCGCCAGGTGAAGCTCTCTGACTTTGACTTTCAGAGAGTGGATCTCTCTTCATCTGGCTAAAAATACCTTGGGGGTGTGGGGGCAAAGCCCCCACTGACGCTACATCGAGAACGATGTGCCGCAGCCGCAGGAAGACGTGGCGTTGGGGTTCTCAATCACGAAGCGCGCGCCGATGAGTTCCTGTGTGAAATCAATTACCGCGTTCTCCAGAAACGGCAGAGAGATCGAGTCGACGATGACCTTTTGGCCTTTGCCCTCTAGCACCAAATCGTCCTCTTTCGGCACATCCAGGGCGATCTCGTATTGAAAACCGGAACATCCGCCACCCTCCACAGCGACACGCAGGGCCTGGCCCTGATCTGCGGCACCGATTTCGGCCAGGCGTTCAAAGGCGCGTTCTGTGACTGTTGGGGGCAGATTCATGCCGGTCTCCAAAGGTTTATTTCCTTAGCATCGTACAATATATGGAACCTGACGACAGGCGACAAGGACAAGACCTTTGGACAGAGCGGGTTTTGCCTCGGACCCAGGCCGCGCGAGGGGGCGGCTTGTACCTGAGGAGGAAAGCAGTTTTCGGTCATGCTTTCAGCGCGACCGTGACAGGATTATTCATGCCAGCGCGTTTAGGCGCCTCAAACACAAAACTCAGGTGTTTGTTGAGCATGAGGGCGACAGTTATCGAACCCGCCTGACGCATTCCATAGAAGTGGCTCAGGTGGCTCGAACGATTGCCGGGGCCTTAGGCTTGAACGGCGAATTGACCGAAGCGGTCGCGTTGGCGCACGACCTCGGGCATACGCCGTTTGGCCACACGGGCGAGGATGCTCTGCATGCGTTGATGGAGCCATATGGTGGCTTTGACCACAACGCACAGGCCATTCGGATCGTGACCAAACTCGAGCGTCACTACGCCGAGTTCGATGGGTGCAACCTGACCTGGGAATGTCTGGAAGGGATAGCCAAGCACAACGGGCCGGTCACTGGTGCATTGCCTTGGGCATTGGCCGAATGCAACCAGGGCTTTGACCTCGAACTCCATACTCATGCGAGCGCTGAGGCGCAGGTCGCGGCGTTGTCGGACGACATTGCCTACAACAACCACGATCTGTTTGACGGATTACGGGCGGGATTGTTCAGAGATGAAGACATTCAGCAGCTTCCCATAATTGATGCCTGTTTCGCCGAAGTGGATGCCAAATTTCCGGGTCTTGACCCTTATCGCCGTCGGCACGAGGCGCTCAGACGGGTATTTGGCGTCATGGTTTCGGATGTTATCGACACCTCACGCGCGTTGATAGCGGCCTCGGGGGCGCGGTCGGTCGAGGATATCCGCCATCTGGGTTATCCGGTCATTCAATTCTCGGATGATCTTTGGGCGAAGCTCAAACAGATCCGCGCCTTCCTGTTTTCGCGCATGTATCGCGCACCGAGCGTGATGGAAGTGCGCGCCAGTGTCAGCAAGGTGGTTGAGGAACTGTTTCCGATTTACCTGTCCGACCCGAAACAGATGCCCAGGCACTGGCATGTCGATATCGAGACGGCAAAGGATGAGACCGCGCTGGCCCGCATCGTCTCGGATTATATCGCGGGTATGACCGACAGGTTTGCGCTGCAAGACCATGCCCGGCTGACCGGAGATCACTCGATCGCAATATAGGCGATGGCCCAGACCTGTTGGCTGGCTTGTGTTTGAGCCAGTTCAGCATCATTCGTGGGCGGGAAAACGATCATCGTGGGGCCGTAACTACCAATGCCCATCGGCACGCCATCCGCGTGGGTGGCCACGATGGGTTGATGTGTCTCGATGCTTTCCCATGGGATTTCAGCCTGATAGCCATCCATAGCCATGGGCAGGGCGGATTTGCCCCTGGCACCTGCCATCGTCATCACGTCGGATAACAGTGGGCCGGAAAAGGTATAGTCGCGCTGGTTCTCTGGCGGGCCGTAGGGGATGGTGATCTCGACCTGATCCAACCCGTCCAGCATGGCAGCGTCAAAGCCTGCTGCACCGTCATGTGTGACTTCGAGAAAACCCAACAGCCCACCGTCGTTCTCAGCGCGCGCGGGCAGATTGGTTTCGGTGATGGCGCCACCGAGCGTCAGCAGTACGTGGCCTTGAGGTGAGGGCATCTCGGCCCATGTGGGCAGGGCGGTGGTCAGCAACAGGGCAAAGGGCAAGGTAAGGCGCATTCAGGGGCTCCGGTCACGGTTTTCCCCGACCTTAGCCCTGATAGCGGTTAATCCAAGCGCAAAATTTAGGCGTCCATTGACCTTGGCGCTTTGCGTGGTAAACCCCGCGGCAAGCAAAAGGACATCCGAAATGAACCTGTTTTCCGAGATCCGCGGCCTGGTACTGGACGCGCTGGCGCAGATGCAGTCCGAAGGCGCGCTGCCTGAGGGGCTGAGCTTTGACAACGTGGCGGTTGAGCCTCCGCGCGATGCGGCGCATGGCGATATGGCGACCAATGCGGCGATGGTACTGGCGAAACCGGCGAAGATGAAGCCGCGGGACATTGCGGATGTGCTTGCGGGCAAGCTGTCTGCAGACGGCCGGATCACCAGCGCCGAGGTGGCGGGCCCGGGCTTTCTAAACCTGCGGCTTGCGTCTTCGGTTTGGCAGGGAGTGTTGGCTGCGGTGCTGGAAAAGGGCACCGATTATGGCCGTTCGACCATGGGACATGGTCAGAAGGTGAACGTGGAATATGTCTCGGCCAACCCGACCGGCCCGCTGCATGTGGGCCACACGCGGGGGGCTGTGTTCGGTGATGCGCTGGCAAGCTTGCTGGCCTATTCGGGCCATGAGGTGACCCGCGAATACTACATCAACGATGGCGGCGCGCAGGTGGATGTGCTGGCGCGGTCGGCATATGAACGGTATCGCGAGGCCAACGGGCTCAGTCCCGAGATCGCCGAAGGTCTCTATCCCGGCGATTACCTGATCCCGATCGGTCAGGCGCTGAAAGAGAAATACGGCGACAGCCTGATCGACAAGCCAGAAAGCGTATGGCTGGAAGAGCTGCGCGAATTCTCAACCGACGCTATGATGGACCTGATCCGCGCCGACCTGAAGGCGCTGGGTGTTGAGATGGATGTGTTCTTCTCAGAGAAGTCGCTCTACGGCACAGGGCGGATCGAGGCTGCGCTTCAGTCGCTAACCGACAAGGGCCTGATCTACGAAGGCGTTCTTGAGCCGCCCAAGGGTAAGAAACCCGAGGATTGGGAACCGCGCGAGCAGACCTTGTTCAAGTCGACCGAACACGGGGATGACGTCGACCGCCCGGTCAAGAAATCGGACGGCAGCTGGACCTATTTCGCCCCGGATATCGCTTATCATTATGACAAGGTGAGCCGTGGGTTTGACGCGCTAATCGATGTGTTCGGTGCGGACCATGGCGGCTATGTCAAACGGATGAAGGCGGCCGTTTCGGCCCTTTCCGATGGTAAGGTGCCGCTGGATATCAAGCTTACCCAATTGGTGAAGCTGTGGAAGAATGGCGAGCCATTCAAGATGTCCAAGCGGGCAGGGAACTTTGTCACGTTGCGCGATGTAGTCGATCAGGTCGGGCCTGATGTAACCCGTTTCGTGATGCTGACCCGCAAGAACGACGCACCGCTGGATTTCGATTTCGACAAGGTGTTGGAACAAAGCCGCGAAAACCCGGTGTTCTACGTCCAATACGCCCATGCCCGCGTCATGAGTGTGCTGCGCCGCGCCGCTGAGGCCGGGATTTCTGCCGATGATGCTACGCTATCTGGGGCAGATCTGGGAAAGATCGACCACGCCTCTGAGCTGACCGTTGCCAAGAAGCTGGCAGAATGGCCACGTCTGGTTGAAATCGCCGCTCGCACAAATGAACCGCACCGGGTTGCCTTCTATCTCTATGAATTAGCAGGAGATTTTCACGCGCTGTGGAACAAGGGCAATGACGAAACCCAGTTGCGCTTCATTCAGGATGGCGATGTTGCCACAAGCCAATCGAAAATCGCACTGGCCCGGGCTGTTTCTGTTGTGATTTCAGCGGGCTTGGGTATTCTTGGCGTTACCCCGGCGCAGGAGATGCGATAACAAATATCGCCCGAACCGCCGGTCTGAGGCAGACAAGAAATGACCCGCGCGCCACTTTTTACGGCGCAATCGGGCGGTGAGGCGGAAATGGCACGTTACGATTACTCGGGGCAGCATAGCCCCGAGCAGATGCATTACTCGAATCAATCGCATCCTGAAGATGCGTATGATTATCCTGATGAAAGCTATAGCTATGATGACGCCCCGCGCGCAGGCGCTGGGCTGGGCCGTATTGTCAACGTGCTTGGGGCGGTTGCGTCTTTGGCGCTGGTCGCCGGAGTCGGCGTTTGGGGCTACCAACTGATCATGCGCGACGTCAGCGGGGTACCGGTCGTGCGCGCCGCCGAAGGACCCATGCGCGTGCAGCCCGAAAATCCCGGCGGGACGCCTGCTGATAATCAGGGCCTAGCGGTGAATGCAGTTGCCGCTGTCGGGACTGCTGCACCGCCGGCAGATCGTCTGATCCTCGCACCGCGCCCCGTGTCTCTGACTGATGAAGACACGCCCATGACCGCGCTTGAGGCCACAAATGCAGTGCAAGTGATTGAGGAACCCGCCACTGATCAGGCGATCGTGAACGCTCTGGCCGAAGGGCTCGCCGCCGAACCTCTGCCTGAACAGACGCCTGAGCAGGGCGTGCAATTGGCTTCCCTGGTCACGCCCGAAGAAGAGCCCGCGATTGATCCGGCTGATTACGCCGCGCAACAGCCCGACCCTAAGATTGCTGCACTGCCTGGTGTGCGCCGGTCGCTGCGTCCGCATGTGCGTCCAGCCCGCGCTACGCCAAGTTCTATTTCGTCCAACAGCGCTACGGAAGCTGCGATCAATGCTGCAGTAAAGGCTGCTGTTGGTCTGGACGTTGATCCCGATACATTGACCAAAGGCACGCGACTTGCTCAGCTTGGGGCATACGAAAGCGCCGATGTGGCGCAGGCCGAATGGGCTCGTTTGAATGGCCGATTTGGAGAATATATGGATGGAAAACAGCGTGTTATACAGAAGACCTCAAGCGGAGGACGAACCTTCTATCGCCTGCGTGTCATGGGGTTTGATGACCTGAGCGACTCGCGCCAGTTTTGCGCGGCCCTAGTCGCGCAGGGTGCAGACTGTATCCCGGTCGCCGTCCGGTGAGATTTGGCGCGGTTATCACCGATGCCGAAGGGCTGCGCCTGACGCCGGATGAAAAAGCTTTGTTCAAAGAGATGAACCCGTTCGGGTTCATTCTGTTTGCCCGCAACATCGAATCCGCTGACCAGACCCGCGCCTTGTGCGAGGACTTCCGCGAGGCGGTTGGCCGAAATTGCCTAATCACAGTCGATCAGGAAGGTGGCCGCGTACAACGTCTGCGCGCACCTTTAGCCCGTGAATGGTTGCCCCCTTTGGATCATGTCGCGCATGCCGGAGATCAGGCCGAGCGCGCGATGTATCTGCGCTATCGTCTGATCGCGCATGAACTGCTGGGATTGGGCATCGACAGCAATTGTGCGCCGATGGTCGATCTGGCCCGCGAGGGTACTCATGCGTTCCTGAAGAACCGCTGCTATGGGTCTGATCCCGAAAAGGTTTCCGCGATTGGTCGAGCCGTTGCCAACGGACACTTTGATGGCGGAGTGTTGCCGGTAGTAAAGCACATGCCCGGCCACGGTCTGTCGACGCTCGACAGTCATCACGAGTTGCCGCATGTGGATCTTTCTCTAAGTGCACTGGAAGCAGCAGATTTTGCACCATTCCGCGCGCTGAACGACTTGCCGATGGGGATGACGGCGCATTTGGTTTATGACCAGATCGATCCACGGCCCGCAACGATTTCTGCTGGAATGATGACTTTGATTAGGGAGCGCATCGGTTTCGACGGTCTGATTATGACCGACGATATCACGATGAAAGCCCTGAACGGCGCGCCCGCCGACTTGGCCCGACAGGCACTGGACGCTGGATGCGATGTTACTTTGCACTGCAACGGGGCCTTTGAAGAGCGTGCTAAGGTGCTCGAAGCCGCTGGTGAGATGTCGGATGCGGCACAAGCCCGCGCAGATCGGGCGCTGGCCCGGAGACAACCGCCACAGGAACTTGACATCCAAGCCGCCGAGGCGGAACTATCTGCCCTAATGGGCGGGCAGGTATATGCAGGATAACCTTTTCAGCGAAGACCCGGTCTCGGTTGCCGATCGGCTGGCCGCCGAGGCTTTGATTGTGGACGTCGACGGGTTTGAGGGTCCGCTCGATGTGCTTTTGACACTTTCGCGTACGCAAAAAGTGGACTTGCGCAAAATCTCGGTTCTTGCGCTGGCTCAACAGTATCTGACATTTGTCGAAAAAGCGCGTCAGTTGAGGATCGAACTGGCCGCCGACTATCTGGTGATGGCCGCTTGGCTAGCTTTCCTCAAATCCCGCTTGCTGCTGCCCCCGGACCCGGATGATGAAGGCCCCTCGGGCGAGGAACTCGCCGCGCACCTCGCATTCCAATTGGAGCGTCTGCAGGCCATGCGCGATGCCGCTGCGCGCCTGATGGCGCGTGATCAATTGGGCCGCGATTTTTTCAAACGCGGGCAGGGTGAGGATGTTACGCGAATCCGCACCGTGACCTATTCCGCCACATTGCTGGACCTGATGCAGGGCTATGCGCGTATCCGCACGCGCGACGAGTTCCGCCCCTTCGTCATGGACCGCGACGCCGTTTTCACCATGGAACAAGCGCTTGAGCGGATGCGACCCCTGATAGGCTTTGCCGGTGCGTGGACGGATATGGAGACCTACCTGCCCGAAGGCTGGGATGCTGATCCGGTGCGGCGACGCTCGGCCACGGCTGCAACCTTCGCAGCCTCGCTTGAGCTGGTGAAAGAAGGACATATGGAGATCAAGCAAAGCGAGACCTTTGCGCCGATCCATCTGCGTAAGAGGACTGAGACACGTGACTGACGCCAACGAAGAGACAGGCACACTGTTCGAAGCGCCGCCCTTGGCGGAACAGGAACGTATGGTCGAGGCCGTGCTGTTTGCCAGCGCCGAGCCAGTGACGATTGGTGATCTTGAAGCGCGGATGCCCCATGGAAGCAATGCCGCGCAAGCTGTTGAATCGCTTCAGAAACGATACGAAGGGCGCGGGGTGCGTGTGGTGCGCGTTGGTGAGGCTTGGGCGATCCGCACAGCCCCCGATCTTGGCTTCCTGATGCAGAAGGAAACGGTTGAGACCCGCAAGCTTAGCCGGGCGGCCATCGAAACGCTGGCGATCGTGGCTTATCACCAGCCCTGCACGCGTGCGGAGATCGAGGAAATCCGGGGCGTGTCCGTTTCGCGCGGCACCATTGACCAACTGCTTGAGATGGAGTGGATCCGACTGGGCCGCCGTCGCATGACACCAGGCCGTCCGGTGACATTCGTCGTAACGCCTGAGTTTCTGGATCATTTCGGGCTGGAAAACGCCCGTGACCTGCCGGGCCTGAAGGAGTTGCGCGCAGCCGGATTGTTGGAGAATCGCCCACCCCCTGGTGCTGTGCCGCTGGGCGAAGGGCAGGGTGATGACGAGGACGAAGATCAAACCGAACTGTTCGAAGAAGAGTGATCGGACAGCCCTTTTATTGCCGCAGATCCCGCCTATCATAGGGTGCAGGAAACGGAGTTGAGCCAATGAATGCCAATCGGATCATCGATATGATCGTGCGCCGGGTGATGCGTCGCCTGGTGAACCACGGTGTGGACAAGGGTATTGATATGGCCAGCAAGGTGGGCCGCAAACCGGGTCAGTCTGATGTTGAGAATGGCCCCGAGGCGGATCGCCAGATGCGCGATGCGACCAAGCGCCAAAATCAAAGCGCAAAGCAGATGCGGCAGGTGTCGCGTCAGATGCGTCGGTTCATGAAGTTCTGAAACTCAGCCCACAGCTTTGAAATGCTTGGACAGTTTCAGGCCTTGACCCTGATAGTTCGAGGCAATCCCAGCACCATATAGCTGTGTCGGCATTTCTGCCATCTTCTCATAAACCAGGCGCCCGACGACTTGTCCGTGTTCCAACACAAATGGCGCTTCGTGGCAGCGCACTTCCAGCACCCCGCGTGATCCAGCGCCGCCTGCTTCGGCATGTCCAAAGCCCGGGTCAAAGAATCCGGCGTAATGTACCCGGAACTCGCCGACCATAGCCAGATAAGGGGCCATTTCAGCAGCATACATTGGCGGGATATGCACCGCTTCGCGGCTGACGAGAATGTAGAACGCGCCGGGGTCGAGGATGATGCGACCATCCTTGGTATGCACCTCTTCCCAGTATTCCTGCGGGTCGTATTCGCCGATCCGATCCAGATCGATCACCCCGGTATGGGGCTTGGCACGATAGCCGACCAGATCGGTATCGGGCAGTTGCAGATCGACCGAAAACCCCAACCCGTCCTGAATGACGGCTGGCCCATCAACCAACGGCGTTTGACCATGCAACGCGGTCAGCTCGGCGTCGCTGAGTACCGCCTGACCTTTGCGGAAACGGATCTGATTCAGACGCATTCCGGGGCGCACCAGAACCGAGAACGATCGCGGGCAGATCTCGGCATAAAGCGGACCTGTGTAGCCTGCGGGAACCCGATCAAACTCGGTTCCGCCATCGGTGATCGTGCGCGTGAGCAAGTCGAGCCGCCCGGTCGAGCTTTTGGCATTGGCCACCGCACTGACGTCATCGGGCAGGGCGAGTGATTCCATCAGCGGCACCAGATAGACACAGCCCTTTTCCAGAACAGCGCCTTCAGTGATGTCGATGCGGTGCATCTCAAACTCGGCCAGCCGGTCTGCGACAGACCGTCCTTCGCCTGCCAGAAACGACGCGCGCACCCGGTAAGCCACTGTTCCCAAACGTAGATCAAGGCTTGCCGGCTGCACCTGTGCAGGGATGATGTCTGGGCTTGCGGCGATCTCACCGCGTGCAATCATCGCCTCAAGCTGTTGATTTGGGCAAACACCTGTCATCTCGATCCCCTCTGCTGCCAGAGCGGGATCTGGCCTATGTGCCATAAACGTCGGTGTGATTTGGTCGGGCTAGCAGGACTCGAACCTGCGACCTTCCGTCCCCCAGACGGACGCGCTACCAGGCTGCGCCATAGCCCGACGTTGAGGTGTTCATAAAGACTTTCCCGGCGGGGGCAAGAGGAAATCATCGCCTTTTTTGCTATCCCGCCGTGTGGTGTTCGACGCGATCCAGCCACCTGCGCAGGTCCTTGGCGATGGGTGCAATCTGGTGCAACAGCTCATCGTCATACTCGTCACGATTCCATGCCAGCGAGGCAATACCACCCATCAGCGGCGCTGCATCCAGCTCAGCCGGTATCGGTTTGGGTTCGGGGGTTGCGACGGGTTTCGGAGCCTCTGGGGCAGGGGAATGGGCGGTTTCGCCCAAATCCATGTCGATCTGGTTTGCGGATGGTTCCGGCGCTGAAGCGAACGGAACCACAGTATCGTCGATGCTGGGTGCGGGCGCGTTTTCATCCAAATTGGGCGAAAGCGATGCAACATGCGCAACGCCCTGTTCCCGAAGGATACGCTGAACACCTTTGATGGTAATCCCGTCCTCGTGCAGCAGTTTCTTGATACCGCCCAGCAGACGCATATCATTGGGGCGATAATATCGCCGCCCACCGGCGCGTTTGACGGGTTTGACTTGGGTAAACCGGCTTTCCCAGAAACGCAGCACATGAGCCTGAACTCCGAGCCAGTCCGCAACTTCACTTATGGTGCGAAAGGCATCGGGGGACTTACTCATAACCTGGATGTCCTGAACTTACTTGCGGTTCCCTGCGGCGACGCGATCCTTCATCAGGTGCGACGGACGGAATGTCAGTACACGACGGGGCTGGATCGGAACCTCTTCACCGGTTTTAGGGTTGCGACCGATACGGGCGGTTTTGTCCCGAACGCTGAAGGTGCCGAATGACGAAATCTTAACCTGTTCGCCACGCACCAGCGCGTCAGACATGTGGTTCAGAACGCTTTCGACCAGCTGTGCGCTTTCATTGCGTGACAAGCCAACCTCACGAAAGACGGCCTCGCTCAGATCCATTCGGGTCAGTGTTTTGTCGCCCATGCTTTTTCCCCTGTTGATGTCTGAGCATATGGCTATGCAAAATTCGCTGTCAATATCAATGAATTGCAGGAGGCTCTGTAAGCCGGATTGTGCCGGTTACCAACGCAGTGCGACCGCCCCCCAGGCCAGACCGCCACCAATCGCCTCTGTAACGATCAGATCGCCGGTTTTGATCTGGCCGTTTTGCTTGCCCACCGACAGGGCCAGAGGGATGGAGGCTGCCGATGTGTTGCCATGGTCCTGAACGGTGACGACGACGTTATCCATCGGCAGGCCCATCTTCTTGGCGGTGCCCTGAATAATGCGGATATTGGCCTGATGCGGCACGATCCAGTCGACATCATCGCTGGACAAACCGGCTCGTTCCAGCGCGACTTCGGCAGTTCGGGCCAGTTTCTCGACCGCATGACGGAAGACCTGATTGCCCTGCATCCGCAAGTGGCCGGTGGATTGGGTCGAAACCCCGCCATCAACATAGAGAAGGTCTTTGTAGCGTCCGTCCGAATTCAAGTCGGTCGCAAGAATACCGCGATCATCCGAAGTGCCCTGACCCTCTTGCTCTTCCAGAACCAGTGCGCCCGCGCCATCGCCAAACAGCACGCAGGTCGACCGGTCGGTCCAGTCCATGATTCGTGAAAAGGTCTCGGCGCCGATCACCAGTACGCGCTTGGCCTGACCGGACAGGATCAGGGCGTTGGCGTTGCTGAGCGCAAAGACAAACCCTGCGCAGACCGCCTGTACATCGAAGGCAAAACCTTTGGTCATGCCCAACCGGGCCTGTACCATGGTTGCCGCCGAAGGAAAGGTCAGATCAGCTGTGGAGGTTGCCAGTACAATCGCGTCGATATCATCCGCCGTCAGTCCGGCATCAGCCAGTGCGGCTTCGGCCGCTTTGGTGGCCAGATCGGAAGTGGTTTCTTCCTCGGCCGCGAAGTGTCGCCGCTCGATCCCGGACCGGGTGCGAATCCATTCGTCCGTCGTATCCAGCGTTTTCTCGAACTCAGAGTTCGGTACAACGCGCTCTGGCAAATAATGCCCGACACCTACAACAACTGAGCGGCCTGCCATGCTGGGGTACTGCCTTTTTTGTTATTATTCCGATTGAGTCACGGAATGGGCCGCATCTTGTGCAAGTGCGGCTGTTGATGCAACCCGTGCCGCCAATTTTTCGGCGAAACCGGATTCAGCCAGAGTGAAGGCCAGCTTAACCGCTGCGGAAACGCCGGTTGCGTCCGCTCCGCCGTGGGATTTCACCACGGTTCCGTTGAGTCCCAAGAACACGCCGCCATTGACGCGGCGCGGGTCTATCCGCTTTTTCAGACGATTCAACGAGGTGATTGCCAGGATCGAGGCCAGCCGGGATAGGGGCGAGTATTTGAACGCTTCACGAAGCAAATCACCGATAAGGTTCGCGGTGCCTTCGCCGGTTTTAATGGCGACATTTCCAGTGAAGCCGTCGGTCACGATCACGTCAGCTTTGTCGCCGGGGATATCGCTGCCTTCGACAAAGCCCACGAATTCGAAATTCGCCTGATCGGCAAAGTCCGAGATCATCGCGTGGGCTTCTTTCAGTTCGGCGCGGCCCTTGTGTTCTTCGGTGCCGACATTCAGCAACCCGATCCGAGGGCGGCTGAGCGCCATACCGTTGCGCGCGTATGAAGCCCCCATCAGCGCGTATTGCAACAGGTCCTTGGCATCAGCGCGCACATCTGCGCCGACGTCCAGCATCACGTTGAACCCATGCGGATTGCGCGAGGGCCACAGGATCGCGATGGCAGGGCGGTTCACGCCGGGCAGCTTGCGCAGCCGCAACATGGACATGGCCATCAGCGCTCCCGTGTTGCCGCAGGACACCGCGCCGTGCGCTTCACCTGCACGCACCGCTTCCAGAGCGGACCACATCGACGTGCTCTTGCCGCTGCGGACAACCTGGCTTGGTTTGTCTTCCATCGTGACCACGTCCGGGCAATCACGAAAAACGACGCGCCCATCAAGGACACGCCGTTTGGCAACCAGCTTGCGTAGTTCCTGTTCCTGACCGTGCAGGATGAACCCGATCTTCGGGTTCTTGTCCGCAGATTTTGCAATGCCCGCCACAACGACGGCAGGGCCCGAATCTCCGCCCATAGCGTCAACCGAGATGATGATCCGTCCGGTCTGCGTGGGCTGATCCGTCATGCCTTGGCCTGCGTCCAATCAGGCTTAGGCCGCGTCTTCGTCCAGGTCGATTTCGTCGGCCTGAGCGACGACTTCACGATCGTCATAGTGGCCGCAAGATGCGCAAACGTGGTGCGGGCGCTTCAGCTCGCCGCAGTTCGGGCATTCGTTCGGGTTTGCAGCAACCAGAGCGTCGTGTGCGCGGCGGTTGTTGCGACGCGACTTGGAAACTTTGTTCTGTTGGACGGCCATGGTCTCAACCTTTGTCTGATATGGGCTGACAGATTCGCTGTCAGCCGGGTTACGTACTTTGTTTTCTCGTGGTTTGACGCGCGTTTAAGGGGCTTGCCCCGCAATGTCCAACCCAAATTCCAATGAGCGCGCGAAAATACTGCGATTCTCGTCATGTTCAAGCGGTTTTTCTGACGGCCTGCTATGACAGGAAATCCCTCGCCTGTCACTCGTCTTTTTTCATCGCATCCCGCAGCCCCGCCAAACCAGCGAAGGGTTTTACATCCTCATCTGTGAGGGCCTGTTTGCCCGGTTCGGTATAGTCTATCTGGCCCAGCTCGACTCCATCCTTCCGTGGATATTGGGGCAGGGCCAGCGACAGCGCTTCAACCATGATCAGCGCAGGATCGATCTCGGGCCCAAGCGGTTCGGTCTCGTCATCCTCGGGGATTTCGAACTCGGGCTCTTCCGGATCGCTCCAATCGGCCAGAAAGACGCGACTCACCGGGGTGTCGATGCGTGTGGTCACTGGTTCCAACGTCACGACACAAGGTTGGATCACCGTTGCGCCCAGCTTGCCAGAAAGCATCCAATCCCGTTTGCCCTGCGCGCGCAATTCGCCGACAAAGCTGAGCTTGCGCAGGCCAAGCAGGCCGAGCTCTTGTTTTATGACCTCCAGCGCGTCGCCGGTCGGGCGCAACTCAAACGGGGTCGGAGCGTTTTGCGGCAGGTCTGCGACGCGTAAAGATGTCTGGTTGCTCATTCGTGAGGTTTTCCTGTGTTGAACCGGAGCCTTGGTTTCTGTAATCGGATAGGGTCCGCAAGGGGCCATGGCAAGAGGATGTGCATGTTGAAGGGTTTGAACAGGTTGAAACCAGCGTCGAAAACGCTTGTCTTTGCGGCCTGTCTGGCGGTCGCGGGCGCATGTTCACCAATCTTCAAGAATCACGGCTACGTGCCTCCGCCAGAGGATCTGGCCAAAATCAAGGTCGGCGTCGATACCCGCGATAGTGTTGAAGAAACCATCGGCGCGCCCAGCTCGGCGGGCGTGGTGCGGGATTCGGGCTATTACTATGTCGCCTCGCGCGTCCGTCATTATGGGCCCAAACGACCCGAGGTCGTTTCACGTGAACTGGTCGCGATCAGCTTTGATCAGCGCGGCGTCGTTCGCAATATCGAGCGGTTCGGCCTGGAAGACGGCTATGTCATCGTGCTGGATCGTCGCGTGACCGATTCCAACGTGGAAGACAAAGGCTTCCTGCGTCAGCTTCTGGGTAACATCGGCAACTTCAACCCGGCAAATATTCCTGGCGCAAACAACTAAAGCGACCAATTCTCTTGCAGTGGTCACAGGACAGTCACACATTCTGTAGTAAGGACCAGACAGATGTGACCGGTCAGCAACCGCAGGAGGATGCGACCATGGCGGTTTTGTTGGACAAGGGCCGATATCGCGCCCGCTTGGCGCAAACCGAGCAAGACGTGGCGGCGGCGCAGACGCTGAGGATGCTGACCTTTGCTACTGATGGTCAGGATTGTGATGCTTTTGACGAACGCTGCGCCCATGTTCTGGTCGAAGATCTGCAGGCCGGTGGGGCGTTGGTGTGCTGTTTCCGTATGCTGACAATGCAGGGCGGCTTTGAAGTCGGACTCAGCTACTCGGCACAGTTCTATGATCTGTCGGCGCTACGCGATTTTACGGGACCGATGGTTGAGATGGGCCGGTTCTGTATCCACCCGGACTACAATGATCCGGATATCTTGCGTGTCGCGTGGGGCGCAATGACGGCGTATGTCGATCAGAACGGGATCGAAATGCTGTTTGGTTGTTCGTCATTCGCTGGAACCGAAACAGCCGAATATCTTGACGCTTTTGCGATGCTCAAACACCGGCATCTGGCACCAAGGCGTTGGTTGCCACGAGTCAAGGCGCCGGATGTGTTTCGCTTTGCGGCGCGTTTGCGCCGACGCCCCGATGTAAAACAGGCGATGCTTCGGATGCCGCCCTTGTTGCGCACCTATCTGATGATGGGGGGGTGGGTCAGCGATCATGCGGTGGTAGACAGGCACATGAACACCCTGCATGTGTTCACCGGCCTTGAAATCGGAGCAATTCCCCCAGCTCGTAAACGGTTGCTGCGCGCGGTGGCTGGGTGATTTGAGTATCTGGGAAAAGGTGAAGTTGGGGCGTTGACGCCTTGCTTTGGCCGGTTTAGCTGGCGGGTATGGCGAGAATTCCTTTATTGCAGATGTCCGGTATCTCTCTGACGTTCGGGGGTGATCCGGTGTTTTCCGATCTGGACCTTGTGGTTCAACCCGGTGATCGCGTGGCGCTGGTCGGGCGGAACGGGTCTGGCAAATCCACTTTGATGAAAGTGATGGCCGGGCTGGTCGAGGCCGATCAGGGTGAAATCGTCATCCCTCCTGGTAAATCAGTGGGTTACATGGAGCAGGATCCCGGAATGCAGGGATTCGCGACGCTTGGAGACTACGCCTCAAGCGGGTTGGAGCCGGGTGAGCTGTATAAGGTCGAACGCGCGGGCGAAGGGCTGAAATTCGACCCTGAGCGTGCGGTCGAAACCGCTTCGGGTGGGGAAAGGCGACGCGCGGCTTTGGCCAAGCTGATGGCCGAGGCGCCGGACCTGATGTTGCTGGACGAACCGACGAACCACCTGGATATCGAGGCGATTGCGTGGTTGGAGCGTGAGTTGGGCTCGACCCGCGCCGCCTATGTTTTGATCTCGCATGATCGCGCATTCCTGCGTGCGTTGACCCGTGCGACGCTGTGGATCGATCGCGGAGTTGTACGGCGGCAGGAACAGGGCTTTGCGGCCTTTGAAAGCTGGAGGGACAAGGTCTGGGAAGAGGAGGATCAGCAGCGCCACAAGCTGAACCGCTTGATCAAGTCCGAGGCGCGATGGGCCGTCGAGGGTATCAGCGCCCGCCGCAAGCGCAATCAGGGTCGTGTTCGGGCGCTACAAGCCTTGCGCGCCGAGCGTGCAGCGCAGATCAAACGTCAGGGATCGGCTGCCATGACGTTGGAATCCGGTCCGAAATCAGGCCGCAAGGTCATCGAGGCCAATGGCGTTTCAAAGGCATTTGACTCTCAGCAGATCGTGCGCAATTTCGATCTTCTGGTTCAGCGCGGTGACCGTGTGGCCTTTGTTGGGCCGAACGGTGTGGGCAAGACCACGTTGCTGAAAATGCTGCTAGGTCAGGTCGAACCGGACAAGGGTTCGGTGGTGCTGGGTACTAACCTTGAGATCGCCGTGTTCGATCAGGCGAGGGCACAGCTGGACCCGGAAATGAGCCTGTGGGACAGCTTGACCGGCGATCCCGAGATGCGGGTCTCGGGCAAGGCCGATCAGGTGATGGTCGGCGGGCAGCCCAAGCATGTGGTGGGCTATCTCAAAGAGTTTCTGTTTGATGATGCGCAGGCAAGAGCGGCTGTTAAGTCATTGTCCGGAGGGGAAAAAGCCCGGTTACTGTTGGCGAAACTGATGGCAAAAACCTCTAACCTGCTGGTGCTGGACGAACCGACCAACGATCTGGATGTCGAAACGCTGGATCTGCTGCAGGAATTGCTGGACGACTATGATGGCACGGTGCTGCTCGTTAGCCACGATCGGGATTTTCTGGATCGTGTTGCGACCACAACCATCGCCATGGAGGGCAACGGGCGCGCGACCGTCTATGCTGGTGGTTGGTCCGATTACATCGCTCAGCGAGGTGATGTAGTTGCGAAAAAGGAAGAAAAAGCAAGGCCTTTAAAACCGAAAGTGAAGCAAGAAGCGAAGGCAAAAGCAGGGCTGTCGTTCTCGGAGAAACACCGACTTGAGAAGCTACCAGCAGAGATCGCGCGCCTTGAAGCCGAGATCGCCAAGCTCGAAGAACTGATGTCTGATCCTGAGCTGTTCACACGCGAACCGATCAAGTTCCAGAAGGCAACCGATGCCCTGGTCGAACGGCAGGAAAAACTGTCAGCGGCTGAGGAAGAGTGGCTGATGCTTGAAGAGAAGGCCGAAGCCGGTTGAGTCCGAGTTGTACAACTTCAATCGACTAGATTGTCTGAGTTGTACAAACCTATGCACCGGTTTGCGCGTGCTCAAATGGGGCGGGCAGGGTTACCAACAACAGTTGCTCGGGCAGGGACGTCCTTCGTGACGACGCTGCCTGCACCGACGATGGCGCGGTCTCCGATCGTGACGCCGGGCATTATGATCGCGCCGCCGCCGATCCAGACGTTTTCGCCGATTGTCACCGGGTGGTCGATTTCCAGACCCTGTGCGCGCAGGGCTGAGTCTTTGGCGTGTTGGGCGCAATAGATCTGCACCGTGGGGCCGAGCATCGAGTCACTGCCGATGCGAACAGGCGCGGTGTCGAGAATGACACAGCCCGCATTCAGATAAACCCGGTCGCCCAGCGACAGGTTCATTCCATAAGCGCAGTGGAACGGAGCCTCAAAATAGCAATCTTGCCCGATCCCCGCAAAGAGCGCCGCCAATTCGGGAGCTATAGCCCCTCGGTCATCGGGCGGGCAGGTGTTGTGGGCATGGACCGCGCGGCGTGCTTTCATACGAAGCACTTCCAGTTCGGGGTCGAGGCAGCAATACCACTCGCCTGCTGCCATTTTCTGCCGCTCGGTCATGAAACCCGTCTTAGCGCATCCGCAGGGCACCGTCGATGCGGATGACCTCTCCGTTCAGGTAGCCCATCTCGACGATGAACCCGGCCAGACGACCGTATTCGCGCGGGTCGCCGAGGCGAGCAGGGTTGGGGACGTCCGCCGCAAGCTGTTGCTGCACCTCTTCGGGCAGACCAGCCAGCATCGGGGTCATGAAGATGCCCGGTGCGATGGCCATCACACGGATACCAGTCGAGGCCAGATCGCGCGCCATGGGTAGCGTCATGCCGACCACGCCGCCTTTCGAGGCTGAGTAGGCCGCCTGACCTTTTTGCCCGTCAAAGGCGGCGATGGAGGCCGTGTTGATAATCACGCCGCGCGCGCCATCCGGTTCAGGATCATTCTTTGCCATCTCTGCGGCAGCAAGACGCGAGACGTTGAAGGAGCCGACCAGATTGATGTCGATGGTACGCTGGAACGCCTCCAGAGGGTGGGGGCCGTCTTTGCCAACCGTTTTGGCTCCGATCGCGATCCCGGCGCAGTTCACGGCGGCGGTGATGCGACCCATCTTGTCCATCGCATGTGCAATCGCTGCAGCGACCGAGGCCTCATCCGTCACATCAGTTTGCGCGAATTGTCCGCCGATTTCAGCCGCGACTTGCGGGCCACGCTCGGCGTCGCGGTCAAGGATTGTGACCTGCGCGCCGTTCTCGGCAAAGTGACGGGCTGTGGCCTCACCCAGGCCGGAGGCTCCGCCGGTGATCACCGCAGCTGTGGTTGAGAGTTGCATGGCGGGTTCCTTCCTGATCTGAACACTTGTTCAGATAATCCCAACCATGGCCCTCTGTCCAGTCACAGCTTTGATCAATCAAGCCTGCTGCGCTGCTGCATGGGCGTGACACCAAAGGCAGCCCTGTACACGCGCGAGAAGTGGCCAGCGCTTTCGAAACCGCAGGCAAAGGCGACCTCGGTCACCGAAGATTCGGTCTGCAACAGCAGATTGCGGGCGCGGTCCAGCCGCAATTCCATGAAGTATTTCTTAGGCGAGGTGTTCAGGAATTTCCCAAACAGACGCTCCAGTTGTCGGGTTGAGATACCGATATCGCTGGCAATGACCGAGGGCGACAGTGGACTTTGAATATTGTCGGTCATGATGTGGATCGCCTTGGCCAGATGCGCGTTCCGCATCCCGTTGCGCGATTGCAACGAGACGCGCTGATCGGCAGTGGCGTTGCGCACGGCGTTATAGACCATCTGATCGGCCACTGCGACCGACAGGTCGTGGCCGTGGTCGCGTTCGATCAGGTGCAGCATCAGATCGGCGGTCGCGGTGCCGCCCGAGGCGGTCATGTGTTTTTCGTCGGCGACAAAGACGCTGCGGACGAGGTTGATCTCGGGGAAGGCCTCCATGAAAGCATCATGGTATTCCCAATGGATCGCCGCCTGCATCCCATCCAAAAATCCGGCCTCGGCCAGCAGCCATGCACCGGAACACAAGGCGCTGATATTGGTGCCCCGTGCCCTCTCTCGGCGCAGGGTTGCGAGCAGCGGGCGCGAGACGTGATTGCGCATGTTTATTCCTGACAGAACAAACAGTTGGTCACATTTTGGGATAGATCCCAATCCGCCATGCACCAAAGTGACCGATCCGTTTGAACAGACCGCATGCTCAGCGTGTTCGGACAGGAAGGACCATCGATAAAGATCTTCCTCGGCCAGCAAATTTGCGATCCGCAATGGCTCGACCGCGCAGGAGAAGGCGAGATGCGAGAATTCCTCGACCAGTATGAAGGCGTAGTGCTGTGTTTGGTTCATCGATAGTCCGGAATCAGGGCGTTCTGACAGTTTTCTGCATGCTGCACGAAAACTAACTGTATACAACATGTATTTTTATACGATACCAGAGGGCAAGCTATCGATTCGCGGGATCGTGATTAAGGGGATCGGATGAGGGACGAAGGGAAATCACCGAAAGAGGCGTTGGCTGAGCATCTGAAGATGTCGGTTCTGACCCTGCGTTTGCGTCCCGGAGAAGATTTGGACGAGGCGCAGCTGTCGCAGGCCTTTGGCCTGTCGCGCACGCCTTTGCGCGAAGTGTTCCGGCAGTTGGCCGGTGAGGGGTATCTGGACCTGCGCACCCATCGCGGGGCGCGGGTGTCAGAGATGTCTCATACCACGCTACGCGATTTCTTTCTGGTTGCGCCGATGGTCTATGGCGCGGTGCTGCGTCTGGCCGCGGCGAATGCGACGCACGATCAGATCGATCAGTTGAAAGAGGCGCAAGAGACGTTTCGGCAAGCCTTGCGTACAGGCTCGGCTGAGGAGCGGACGCTGGCCAATACCCGGTTTCACGAGGTGACCGGAGAGATGGCGGGGAATGTCTATTTATCCCCTTCGTTCAACCGGTTGCTGATCGATCACGCGCGGATCGGGATGACATTTTATCGCCCGCAGACCGCACGAATGGCTGAGAACCTTTCAGAGGCGAGCGACCAGCATGACGCCATGATCGCCGCCATCGAGGCGGGCGATGAGGCGGCTGCTGCGCAGCTGGCCGACGACCACTGGACCCTGTCACGCGATCAGATCGAGCTGTTCGTGATGCCCGAGGGGTTGGATTTTCCGCTGGGGCAGGTCCCCGGCATGACATCTGCATGAGGGACACATGACTCCGATCTTCAGATTTGAGGGTATTTATACGCCGGTGGTGACACCCTACGCGGCGGATGGTGGCGTGAACTGGGACGCGTTGGCCGAGGTGATCGAGTACCTGATCGAGAATGGTGTGCACGGGCTGATCTCGGGCGGGTCCACCGGCGAAAACTATGCGCAGACCGTCGATGAGCGGCTGGAACTGGCGCGCTTTACGCATGAACAACTGAAGGGGCGTGTGCCTCTGGTTGTGGGAACGGGGGCGATGCTGACCGGGGACTCCGTCGCTTTGGCCTCAGGTGCGCGAGACCTAGGCGCAGATGCGATCTTGTTGGCCAGCCCGCCCTATTCGGTGCCCACCGACCGCGAGAATGCGCTGAACGCGCTGGCAATCGACAAGGCGGCTGACCTGCCGGTGATGCTGTACAACTATCCGCACCGGACCGGCACGATGATGGGGGAAGAGTTCCTGGACCGCGTAGGCCGCAGCCGGAACTTCTGTGGCATCAAGGAAAGCTCGGGCGATATCAACCGGGTTCATCTGCTGGCGCGGGATTATCCGCATATTCAGCTGGGCTGCGGCATGGATGATCAGGCGCTGGAGTTCTTCGCCTGGGGAGCGCCGTTCTGGGTCTGTGGTGGGTCGAACTTTCTGCCCGCCGAACACGTGGCGCTGTATCAGGCTTGTGTGATCGAGGGCAACTTTGCCAAGGGCCGTCGCATCATGAGCGCGCTGATGCCGCTGATGCGGGTGCTGGAGCAGGGCGGCAAATTCATCCAGACGATCAAGCATGGCGTCACCATGAACGGGATCGATGCAGGCGTGGTGAGGCCGCCTCTGAAAGGTTTGAACAAAGATGACAAACGCGCGCTGGAACAGGTGACGCGCGTTCTGAAACGCAAAATCGCAGATATTTTGGCGGAGGGTTAAGGCATGGGCTTGTTGACGAAAGACGAATACGAATCCATCGCTGCGCATCTGGATCTGCCGACGGGCGCTTTCATCGATGGCGGCTACCGCCCGGCGACCTCAGGGCAGGTGTTCGAGACTATCAATCCAGCCACCGGGGCTGTGCTGACCAGCATTGCTGCCTGCGGATCGGAGGATGTGGATTTTGCGGTCGAAAAGGCGCGAGAGGCCTTTGACGACGGGCGTTGGTCAAAGATGCCCCCCTCGGATCGCAAGGACATTCTGATCCGCCTGTGCAAGCTGCTTACCCGCAACGCGCGGGAACTGGCGGTGATGGAGAGCATCGACAGCGGTAAGACCATCTATGACTGCGAAACCGTGGATGTGCCTGAGACGATCCACTGCCTGAAATGGCATGCCGAGGCGATCGATAAGATCTATGATCAGGTCTCGCCCGCCAGCGATGATCACATTGCCATGGTGG
The DNA here is from genome assembly GCF_056537445.1 of Ruegeria sp. CF1. Taxonomy (NCBI): domain Bacteria; kingdom Pseudomonadati; phylum Pseudomonadota; class Alphaproteobacteria; order Rhodobacterales; family Roseobacteraceae; genus Ruegeria; species Ruegeria sp. CF1. Next base: position 265,737 of record NZ_JBQFRN010000001.1, read on the forward strand.
TGCGCGAGCCCATTGGTGTGGTTGGGCTGGTCCTGCCGTGGAACTTCCCTCTGCTTATGCTGGCGTGGAAGATCGGGCCGGCGCTGGCGGCGGGCTGTTCGGTGGTGGTGAAACCGGCGGCCGAGACTTCTCTGACCGCGCTAAAGGTGGCGGAGCTGGCCGCGGAGGCCGGGTTGCCGCGCGGTGTGCTGAATGTGGTGCCCGGCGGTGGCGCCGAGGTGGGCGAACCCATCGGGCGGCACATGGATATCGACATGGTGTCCTTCACCGGCTCGACCGTGACGGGCAAGAAGTTCCTGAACTATTCCGCTGAAAGCAATGCCAAGGAGGTGGTGCTTGAGATGGGCGGCAAGAACCCGGCCATCGTAATGGACGATGCGGAAAATCTGGATCGGGTGGCGGCGCATGTCGTCAATGGCGCATTCTGGAACATGGGCGAGAATTGCTCGGCCTCATCGCGGTTGATTGTGCATAAAGACGTGAAGGCAGAGCTGCTGGAGCGTATTGCCCACCACGCTAAACATTGGAACGTAGGCGACCCGTTGGAGCCAGAGACCCGCATGGGCGCGCTTGTCAGCGAGGGGCATTATTCCAAGGTGTGCGGCTATCTGGATCAGGCCGAGACTGTCCTGATTGGTGGCAAGGCGGAGAATGGGTTCGTTGAAGCCACGGTGGTCGAGGTGCCCGGAAACGATGCCACGCTGGCGCGCGAGGAGATCTTTGGCCCGGTTTTGTCGGTGATCGAAGTTTCGGGCTTTGACGAGGCGATCAGCATTGCCAATGACACCGAGTATGGGCTGTGCGCCTCGATCTTCACGGCCAACGCCAAACGCGCGATCCGTGGCGCGCGGGCGATCCGGGCGGGTACCGTCACGATCAACAGCTTTGGTGAAGGGGATATCACCACACCCTTTGGTGGCTACAAGCAGTCCGGGTTTGGTGGCCGGGACAACTCGGTTCACGCCCATGATCAGTATACCCAGCTGAAAACCATCTGGATTGATCTGGCCGATGACGAAGATGAGGCGGTAGATTGACGATCTACACCGCCAAACGTTTGCCCCGGCAAACCGGAGTGGCAGGATGGAATGCCATCCTGCCTCTGCAGCAAGACCTGCCTCGGCTTGAGCAAGACCAGACCGCAGATGTGACCATCATCGGCGGTGGTTTTGCCGGGCTGTCCGCAGCGCTGAGGCTGCATCAGCTTGATCCAACGCCGAAGGTTGTGGTGCTTGAGGCTGGGCGCTTTGCGGAAGGCTCTGCCGGGCGCAACTCAGGGTTCATGATCGATCTGCCGCATGACTTGGCCTCGGACAATTACGCCAGCGATGGGCTGGAGGCAGATCGGGCCACAATCGCGCTGAATCGCCAGGCGATTTCCTTTGCGACCCGGGTAGCCGCTGAGTGCGACCTGTCGCCGGAGATGTTCGACCCGTGCGGCAAGATCAACGCTGCTGCGACCGCAGCGGGTGATCGGCACAACGCAGACTACGCAGTGCATCTGGCGCGATTGGGAGAGCCCCACGAGCTTTTTGATGCACAGCAGATGCAGGCGCTGACAGGCAGCCCGCATTACACATCTGGTCTGTTTGCGCCCGGGACGGTGATGATCCAGCCAGCAGCCTATGTTCGGGCTCTCTCAACGCATCTGGCTGGGCGGATCGGTGTTTATGAAAACTCTGCCGTGACCGGGTTTCGCAAACAAGGCGGTGGCTGGGTGGTCGAGACCGAACAGGCGCGGGTTTCGACGGGGCGGATCGTGATGGCAACGAATGGTCACCTGGAAAGCTTTGGGTTTTACCAGCGGCGTCTGATGCACATCTGCCTCTACGCGTCGATAACGGAACCGCTGACGCCAGATCAGATCGCCACGCTGGGCGGACAGCCACGCTGGTCGGTAACGCCAGCGGATCCGATGGGCACTTCGGTCCGGCGGGTTTCGGGCAGTTATGGGGATCGCATTCTGATCCGGACCTGTTCAAGCTTTCATCCTGAAATCCACAGCGGCGACAGCCATTTGAAACGGGCAGGCGCGGTGCACGATCGTAAGTTTCAGGAGCGATTTCCCAACTTGCCGAATGTACAGATGCAGCACCGTTGGGCTGGGATGCTGTGCCTCAGCCGCAATGGCTCGGCAGCGTTCGGTGAGATCGAGCAGGGTGTATATGCCGCCTGCTGTCAAAACGGATTGGGTATAGCGCGAGGAACATTGCAGGGAATGGGCGTGGCAGAGCTTGTACTGGGGAAAGACTCCCAGATTGCAGATCATTTTCTGGCGCAACCGATGCCACCGCGTTTACCACCCGAGCCCTTCGCATCGGTTGGGGCCAATACGTATCTGCGCTGGAAAGAGTGGCGATCAGGGGCGGAATAGCTTGCAGGCTGATCAGGGCAGGCTGAGCTTTGCCATCCGTCCGCCATCGATCGTGTAAATTTGACCGGTGACAAAACCCGCTTCCTCGGCTGCCAAGAAAGCGACCAGTGCGGCGACTTCTTTCGGGTCGCCGGTGCGGCCAACGGGATGAATGCGGGCGATATCCCGGCGGAATGCGCCGGGGTCGTTCATGCTCTCGATGAAATCGATGTTGAGGTCTGTGTCGATCCAGCCCGGTGCCACTGCATTGCAGCGAATGCCTTCTGCTCCGTGATCCACGGCAACCGCACGGGTCAGCCCATGTAGCCCGGCCTTAGAGGCGCAGTAGGCGGCATGGCCGGGGTTGCTGCCCAACCCCTCGACCGAGCCGATATTGACGATGCTGCCCTTGGTTTTGCGCAGATGTGGCAGTGCAGCCTGGATCAGCAGGAACGGGGCGGTCAGGTTGACCATGAGGTTGCGTTGCCAATCTTCAAGCGGCATGTCGTTGACAGAGGCCTCCTGCATCATGCCTGCATTGTTGATCAGTACGTCCAGCTGGCCCGCGCTGTCCACAACCTGCTTGATGATCTGCACCGGGCTTTCCGGGTTTGCAAAATCCGCCGGGATAGAGGGGAACTCATCATCCTTACCGCGCTGCGCAGTGTAGACATTAGCCCCTTCTTCGCGCAGCCGCCGGGCGATGGCTTGTCCGATGCCACTGCGGCCACCGGTCACGAGCGCTGTTTTTCCTGCAAATCTTTTCATTGTACCGGCTTGCCCCCATTCACTTCGACCAGAGCACCACACATGTAGCGCGCCGAATCCGAGGCGAGAAAAAGGATCACTTCGGCTATATCTTCGGGTTCGGCGATACGCCCTAAAGGCACCGACTTCCCAAGCTCGGCAATCGCCGTATCAGGATCGAACCCACGTTTGGCAAAGCCCGAACGCAGCATCGGTGTGTTCACCTCGTTCGGGCAAACGGCGTTGATGCGGATGCCCTGATTGGCGTGATCGTGCCCCATGCATTGGGTGAGGCTGGCAATGGCCGCTTTGGTCATGCAGTACACCGCATGATCCGGGCCAGGTCGAAGGCCCCAGCACGAGGCAGTGTTCACAATAGCACCGCCACCCGCCGCCGCCATGATTGGAATCGCAGCGCGGCAGATACGGAAAGGGGCCTCGACATTCACTCCGACGGAAAGGGCCCAATCCTCATCAGATGTTTCAGTCACCGGGCCGCGGGTAATCACGCCTGCATTGTTGATCACGATATCAAGACCATCCAGCGCCTGATGCGCGGCCAAGGCCAGCCCGTCGCAATAGTCGGGATCGCGCAGATCGCCGGGCAGATGCGCCTCGGCTGCAAGGCTGCCCACATCGCGGTCAGCAACAGCTACACGCGCGCCTTCGGCCCGCAACTGGCTGACGATGGCGCCCCCGATCCCGCCCGACGCCCCCGTGACGAGTGCGGTTTTTCCGGCGAACTTCATTCGTGTACCTCCCCGGGATTTAGTAGGACTGGTTCAGCTCATCCGCAGCCGGTATTTCACGCTCGCGCCGGGCGATGTAATCCAGCAGCTCTTCGTTCTTGGCGATATCGAGCGTTGGTTCCTGATACTCGGCCAGCAGCTTGCGGGCGTGTTTCAGGGCGCGTTCGGTGATTTCAACACAGCCCTCAGCCTGCCATTGTTCGATCGAGTTGTTGTCGAACATATCCGGCATGAAGAATGCGCTCTGGAAATTGTCCTGCGTATGCGGATGCCCAAGGTAATGCCCGCCCGGACCGATATCACCGACTGCCGAAACGGCCTGATCGAAATCGCCCCATTTCGGGCCTTCGGCCATGCGATAAGCCATGGCGCATTGTTCTGCGTCGACGATGAACTTGGCGGTCGAGCAGTGCATCCCGGCCTCGTTCCAGCCCGCCGAGTGCCAGATGTAGTTCGCACCGGCATGGATGACCGCCTGCAAGGTGGTGGCAGATTCATAGCCTGCCTGCGCATCGAAAGTTTTCGCCCCACCCAGTGTGTTCGAAGTGCGCCATGGCACGCCGTAGTGCCGCGCCATCTGGCCGATCATGAAGTTCATCAAGCTGATTTCGGGCGTGCCTGCCATCGGTGCGCCGGATTTCATCGAGACGGTCGACAGGTAGTGCCCGTAGATCGCGGGCGCGCCCTTGCGGATCACCTGCGTATAGGCAAGCGCGCTGAGCGCCTCGGCATTCAGTTGCGCCACGGTCGCCGGAACGCTGGCAGGCGTATTGGCCCCGCCCAGAACGAAGGGCGAGCACAACACCGGCTGCTTTCGGCGACAGAAGGCACGCATCGCGCCCAGCATGGTTTCATCCCAAACCAGCGGCGAATTGCCGTTGCAATTACCAGTGGTGACCGGGTGATCTTCAAGGAAATCCTCGCCGAACAGGATGGTGCACATCTCCATGACGTCTTCGGCATTCTTGGGGCTGGTGGTCATGCCCATGAAGGTTTTGTCAGAGTGCTTCATTGACGAATAGGTAATCCGCAGATGCCGCTGACTGATCGGGTGATCATAGGGCTCCACGATGTGATGGGCCGAGGAATGCAGCGCGGGCAACATATGGCTGAGCTTGTGGAACATCGCCAGATCGGCCAGCGTCGGGTTGCGGCGCACATCTTCCAGATCGCGCAGGAAGGGCGCACCGGTCATCGGCACGAAGATCGAGTGTTTACCGCCCAGCCGCACGTTCTTTTTCGGATCGCGCGCGTGGTAGGTGAAATCTGACGGAATGGTCGCGATCAGCTCACGCACCAGACCGCGATCCAGATAGACGAGTTCGCCTTCGACCTTGGCACCAGCCTTCTTCCAGTCTTCCAGCGCGATGGGGTCACGGAACTGAACGCCTACGTTTTCCAGAATATCCATCGAGGCCGCATCAATGCGTTCAACCTGGGCGCCGTCCATCACTTCGCATAACGGAATGCCTCGGGTCAGGCCCGGCAACATCTCGAAGTTTGGAGCGGTGCGCATGGCGCGCCGGGCAGAGCGCCCTCCGGTACGTGTGGCTGTGGCAGTTCTGGTCATATGGTGCCTCCTTCCGGTTCAGAGTGGAACGGAAAGGGTGAGGTCCACATGCAGGAATGCGAAAGACTGTTGCGAAATGCGACGTTGAGTTGGCACACGGAAAAACCGCCACAGGAGGGCGCCCCTTGAGAGAAGTACTATTGATCTCTCAGCCACTTGGGCTTTGGTACGTCCAGACAAAGACAATACGGAAAACGCCTCGGTGAGGGTTTTTGCGTTTGATTTTGTTCAATGGCAGGTAAGCGGGGCGAAAGTGAACTTTCGCTGCATCTGCGCCAAGGTCTGTTTTCAAGAGCGCCGTAAATCGGTTAGCTAAGACTAGCATCAACAAGAGCAATGGAGATTGAGGCCGTTGAAGTACAAAGCAGCTCGAAGGGCAAAATTGGTTGACCTCGAGCCGGTGTTGCGACTGCCTAAAAAGCCGGGGCACAATTCTGTAGGCAAGAGAAGCTTAGCTTTCTGCCATCCAAATCACAGTAGAGAAACGCTAGAGACTTATTTTGGAACTTTCCTACAAGCGATGTTTGTGAGCGAGGAGGAAGACCAAATCATCAGTTTTGCATGTGCGATCCGAACATCTGGCAAGCCAATACAAGAGCCAATAGTTTGGTCGGATGCAACAGGTGATGGAGCGACTTTAAATCACGACAAAAATGGAGCGTGGTTATATGTCAGTCGCCTTGCATATACAGCAGGACCTGGACATGCTCACGTATCGAAGGAAATAGGTCCGCTCCTTGTGTCCCTGCAAGAATTAGCCGTGAGGCTAAAATTACAAGGCGTTGCTTTCCCTACACGCTTCTCTGGGTTCCGCGAACGGTCGGGGACGACCGAGTTTCAAAGGACGACAATTGACGACAAGGGTTCGTTGGAGCGGTCGGGGCTACGGCCTCTCGGCATCGCCTTCCAAGCGGGCTTTGAACATGTAATAGCCTTGCCGAACTACCTGGGTGACGGGAAGCACTTCGCAATGATGGTTTGGCGAAACGAGCAGTGACAAAAAACGCGAACCTGAAAGCTGACGTTCTTTTCAATCACAACATTCAACACTTTGGGCTCAAGGCAGACCTTCGCCAGGTTCGCCAAGTATGCACCAAAAAAGTGTTGCAGTTCGAGTTACTCGATCTGCAAGATTTACCATGGAGCGCGGCCACCCGAAGGCAGCCCTTTGATTGGCTCAGCCCAACTGAACCAGCGCGTGGCGTTTCTTGCCCGCGCTGAGTTTGATGGGCGAGGACAGTGCGCCTGCGTCGATCATCAGGCCCGCGTCGGTCAGCGGAGCATCGTCTAGCTTGGCACCGTTTTCGGCGATCAGGCGTTTGGCCTCTTTGCCGGATTTGGCGAGGCCGGATTTGACGATCAGCTGGACGATGGACATGCCGTCACCCAGCTCTGATGCGCTGAGGGTCAGGGTCGGGAGGTCTCCGCCAACGCCGCCCTTTTCGAACACCTCGCGCGCGGTCGCCTCGGCGGTTGCAGCGGCTTCTGCACCGTGCAGCAGAGTTGTGACTTCGTTGGCGAGGCGGATTTTGGCCTCGTTGATTTCGGACCCTTGCAGCGCGGCCATGCGATCGCATTCGTCTACCGGAAGCTCGGTGAAGATTTTCAGGAACCGTCCCACATCGGCGTCGGTCGTGTTGCGCCAGAACTGCCAGAACTCATAGGCGCTCAGCATGTCGCCGTTCAGCCAGACGGCTCCACCTTGCGATTTGCCCATTTTGCGACCATCGCTGGTGGTCAGCAGGGGTGTGGTCAGACCGTAGATTTCGTGATCCAGTACGCGGCGGGTCAGGTCGATGCCGTTGACGATGTTGCCCCACTGGTCCGAGCCGCCCATCTGCAGAACGCAGTTATACCGGCGGTTCAGTTCGAGGAAGTCATAGGCCTGCAGGATCATGTAGTTGAATTCGAGGAACGACAGCGATTGCTCGCGGTCCAGCCGCGATTTCACCGATTCAAAGCTCAGCATCCGGTTAACCGAGAAATGCCGCCCAATATCGCGCAGGAAATCGAGGTAGTTCAGGCTATCCAGCCATTCGGCATTGTTCAGCATCAGCGCGCCGGTGTCGCTGTCATCGTAAGACAGGTATTTCGAGAACACCTGTTTCATGCCTGCGATATTGGCGTCGATCTGTTCAGGGCCCAGCAGGGGGCGTTCGTCTGAACGGAACGAGGGGTCGCCTACCTTGGTGGTGCCGCCGCCCATCAGGGTAATTGGCTTGTGGCCGGTTTTCTGCAACCAGCGCAGCACCATAATGTTCATCAGGTGACCTACATGCAGCGACTGTGCGGTGGCGTCATAGCCGATATAAGCCGTCTGCACCCCAGAGATCAGCGCGTCGTCAAGGCCCTGATAATCGGTGCAGTCGGCGAGAAAGCCGCGCTCGATCATCGTGGCGATGAAATCCGATTTGGGGTGGTAGGTCATGACGCTCAACAGGCCTTGTGTTCTGGCCCTCTCTGCAAGGGCTGGTGTAAGTCATAGGTCAGTAATTTCAAAACCAGACCCGCTTGGTCGCACGGCGGAAGGTACATTCATGCGACTGGCCTTCTAATTCCCTAAGTCTCGCGGAATGTCCAGACATTGGCGAGCAAGTGCAGTCCGCACTGAAAGAATCTTGCGGATAAGCTTTCTGAGGGAAACGCGAAGAAATAACGCATAGCGAAACACAGAATATCGCGTCAGTCTTTGAAGCGTACCAAGTCCTGCCGGATAACCTCTGGTTCTAGCGTGCAGTGTGTCTGGACAGAAGCGGCTTTTCATTCTTGATGTGGCGTTCAATCAGTTGCTTTTGCAGCTTCCCGGATGGGATCGGGCAGGCGGGCTTGGGGGCAAATTCCAGTTCTGCTATCTCGGGGAATATGCTCAGGATTTCTGTTCGTGCTTCTGGACTGATGGCCTTGAGCACTTCCGGTCCGGTAAACAGGCTTTCCGATGGTGCGCCTTCGGCATAGACTACCTCGTGCTGTCCAAAAAGAAGGTGAAAATACTCGACGCTCTGGGCATCCTGGTCGATGAAAATACCGGGCAGCGAAGTCAGATTGACGGCGGGTACCAGAACTTCGGAAGTCCTGAACATCCGCTCGACAATCTTCGAAGACACCAGCATCCGGTGCTGCCGGGACACCACAAGATCACGCTGAGGCAAGCCCAGACCTAACGCTCCGGCGCTGATACGAACCGGGCGCAGTTTGGGGTTTGCGGCCAGTTCCGGGGCAGATATCGTACGGCGAAACACCCGCAGCAGGGTGGCAAATCCGGGCCCATCACCTGTGGGATCAAACACTTCGATCTCATCGCTGGCTTTCAGATCCTCGACCGCCTTATGACCACCCCTTACCCGAATATTCGTGCCACTGGTGAAACAGGGAACAAAGTCGTCAACGGGCAGATTTACGACTGGACTGGCGAAGGCACCGTCACCCAGCGCCGTGATCGTCAGTGTTGTGTTGAGCGGGGGGACATCCCCCAAAAAGCCGATGAAGAATCCTTGCTCGGCTCCGCCGCCAAACGCGCCGTTGCCGCTGGAATCATAGTCGAAAACGCCAATCGTATAGGTATTGGTGCCATCCGTGACTATGTAATTGTAATCCCAGGCAATTGCATTCCCCAGATAGGTTTGCGTGGGGTCGTCTGGGAATTCGTTGTTTACACCGTCTCCCTCGATGGTGTTGGGGTCAACACCATCAGTAATTTCGATCGTATTGTACGCGGAGATCTGAAATGTCGTTCCAACGCCGCCGAATTGGGCCTGGTTCGTAGTCAGAGTCGTGTCCGTCCGAAATGCACCGTATATGTTTGGCATAAACCCTGTTCAGGCCAATTCACTGCCGCTTTTTACTAAGCGGTATGAACCTACTCACCCGTCCTCAATTTGTTGTCTGTGCTTCGCTGCATATTAATATCTCATCTATAAGCATTGGCGCAACATTTGCGAATATCCTGGGTTTTGAGCCTGCGCTTTTATTGCACTCAACATCCCAAAATACCTGCCATTATTCAGTCGCCTTGTTTCAATGCAAATCTGTCGAAGCTGAGCTATATGGAATGATCGTAGGTGCTTCAGATCAAGTGGAACACTGAAACCGGCGATGGGCATTCTTGGGAGAGCTTGGCACCTGCTGTAGCGATCTGCGAACATGTGGTAATGGACTTTGTACAGCTCTTTCATGAGCACTCGGAACTGCGCTGCGTTTGAGAACGCCCTGTTGCCTTCATTCGCGGTCTCATGCCTTTCGGTACACTGTATAGGCGGGGGCAGGGGCAAGAAAAAGGCACATTTCCAAGAAAAGTGCCGCTCACGCCTGATGTGCCTTGCCTTGGCTTCTCATTACCGTGCAGGTTGTGCCCAGAACCCGGCGAAACGGGTGGAGAGACGCAATACGAGGTCGGCGTGGGCAGGGTCATCAGCAAATCGGGGGCTATCAGAGCGTTGGGGGCCATGTCGGGCACATCGCTGGACGGTGTGGACGCTGCGGTCGTTGAAACTGATGGGCAGCAGTTATTCGGCTTTGGTCCCAGCGGGTATCGCGCTTATTCCGAGGAAGAGCGTGCCACACTGCGCGCGGCGCTGGGGCTTTGGCATGGACCAAAGGTTGATATCTCGGCTGAATTGGTGACCCGGGCACATGCCGAGGTTCTTTCAGAGTTCGAAGAGGTCGACCTGATCGGCTTCCACGGTCAAACATTGGCACATGAGCCGCGTGGGCGTGGCACGTTGCAGGTGGGTGACGGGCTGGGTCTGTCGCAGGCTTTGGGGCTGCCGGTGGTCTGGGATTTTCGCAGCGATGATGTGGCGCTGGGCGGAGAGGGTGCGCCTCTGGCCCCGTTCTTTCATTTCGCCTGCGCCAAATGGATCGGGGCGGAAGAGCCGCTGTGTTTCCTCAATCTGGGCGGTGTTGGGAACCTGACCTATGTTGACCCGTCTTTTGACGGGCCTGAAGCGCCAGGGGCGTTGCTGGCTTTCGACACCGGACCTGCCAACGCGCCGGTTGACGATCTGATGCAGGCGCGGTTGGGGATGCCGATGGATCGGGACGGCGCGCTGGCCCGAGAGGGTACGGTCGAGACCGGCGCACTGGAGCTGTTTCTGGCCGAGCCCTATTTCAACCGAATGCCGCCCAAATCGCTGGACCGGAATGATTTCTCGGAAATGATCGGTCTGGTGACCGAGCTGAGCGATGCGGATGCGGTGGCCACGTTGACCGGGATGAGCGCTGCGGGTGTGCTGCAGGGGATGGAGCATTGTCCCAAGCCGCCTGTGCGCATGCTGGTTACCGGTGGCGGACGTCACAACCCAGTGCTGATGGAAATGCTGCGCGTGTCGCTGGATTGCCCGGTCGAACCGGTTGAGGCGGTTGGGCTGGACGGAGACATGCTGGAAGCGCAGGCCTTTGCCTACCTTGCCGTGCGTGTGGCGCGGGGATTGCCGACCTCTTGCCCGGGTACCACCGGGGTAAGTGCGCTGGTCGGGGGCGGTGTCGTGTCGTCTCCGGCGAGGGGTGTCGTGGTGAGCGGGTAGGGGGCTCTGCCCCCGTCGCTGCGCGACTCCCCCGAGGTATTTTTGGCCAGATGAAGGGACGGATCTAGCGATTTAGGGCGCGGGCGTAATCCAGGGTGAATTCGGTGTAGCCGTCCGAGGTGGATTGCAGGTGTGCCTGGGTCCAGCGGTGGAAGGCTGGAAGGTGGTGGAAAGGCACGTTTGGAAAGGCGTGGTGTTCCGCGTGGTAGGGCATGTTCCAGGCCAGAAATCGGATCATTCGATTGGTAAAGGTGGTACGGGAGTTTTCGAGCATATTTGCCACCGGCGGGCAGAGGCCGTGTTCAGCCAGCAGGTATAGGCGCAGGAAAGGCTGGCCGATAAGGGCGGGCAGAAGCCAGAGCCAGAACAACAAGGGGCTGAAGAACAGGCTGAGTGCGGCCAGGGCATATAGTGTAGATAATATTCGGGCTTCGGTTCGTATGGCGCGGTGCTGGCGGGTTGGCAGGTAAGCGGCGTCAATCCTGCCGCGCGCGTTGTCGGTCAACACACGGGCCATACCCGTCCAATATGGCCGGCCGCTGAGATAGATCGCAAGGCTGCGCCAGTTTTCGGGGCGGGGTTTGCCGCCAAGTTCCGGGTCTTTGGTCGGGTGGTTTGTCCATTTGTGATGGGCAAGGTGAAAGTAGCGAAACCATGTGAACGGCAGGCAGATGGGAATTGAGACAAGGTGCCCAACCGCTTCGTTGATCCAAGGGGTTTTGAACGGCGTCTTGTGGGTGCATTCGTGGCTGAGCGTAAAGAGGAAAACCAGCAATAGGCCTTGCGGCAGGAGCAATAGTGGCCAGAGGGGAACCTGTAGGATGATACCGGTGCTGGTTGCTGTCAAAGCGCCGAAATAGATCGCTAGATGTCTGAGACCTGCCATGTCTGACCGCTGTTGCAGCCTGTCCTTGGTGTCGGGCGGGATCGCGGCGATCAGGGCGCGGTGGTCCATGGAATTACACTCTTGGAATATCAAAGCCGGGTGGCGCGAGTTCAAACCCGTCAAATTCAAATCCCGGTGAAACAGTGCAACTGACCAGCGTGTAGTCTCCACTGCTGCGCGCCGCCTGCCAATGGCCCTTGGGTACAATAAGCTGCGGTGCGCCTTGGGTCAGATCAGGTGTCAGGATGTGGTCTTTGGCAGGGCCTGTATCGGAGGCGCTGAGCGAGAGGATCAGCGGAGCGCCGGAATGGTAGAGCCAGATCTCGGTCGCATCTACCTTGTGCCAGTGGCTGCGCTCACCCTCTGCCAGTAGGAAGTAGATGCAAGTGCCGGTGGCACGGCCGGGATTGTCGGCGCGCCAGGTCTCTTTGAACCAGCCGCCTTCGGGGTGCTGCTGCAGGTTCAGGTGTTGGATGATGTCTTGCGCGGTCATGGGAGCCTCGGGTCTGTTTGTGGGATTATGCACGCACGCGCACGATCTGCTATGGCAATTGTGTATGCAGAGCATATGTTTGCCGCATGACTTTGATGATCCCGTTTGACAACAGCTATGTTCGCCTGCCGGACACCTTCTTTGCGCGGCAGGGGCCCGTGCCTGTGCGTGCACCAAAGCTTGTTGCCTTCAACAGTGATCTGGCGCGACTGTTGCGGATTGCGCCGGGCGACGTTGAAGAGATGGCGCAGGCTTTTGCGGGCAATACTGTGCCCGAGGGGGCCGAGCCGCTGGCGCAGTTATATTCCGGGCATCAGTTTGGCACCTATAACCCTCAGCTAGGAGATGGGCGCGCGGTTTTGTTAGGTGAGACGGTCGGAGTCGACGGGATTCGGCGGGATATTCAATTGAAGGGCTCAGGGCAGACACCTTTCTCGCGCCAGGGAGATGGACGTGCCTGGCTGGGGCCGGTTTTGCGCGAATATGTGGTTTCCGAGGCGATGCATGCGCTGGGCGTTCCCACCACGCGCGCCTTGGCAGCGGTTGAAACCGGAGAGATCGTGCTGCGCGAGGGTCCGATGCCCGGGGCGGTATTGACACGTGTGGCGCAAAGCCATTTGCGGGTGGGTACGTTTCAGGTGTTTGCAGCGCGAGGGCAGATAGAGAGCCTGCAACGGCTGACTGAATATGCCATTCAGCGCCACTATCCTGAGGCGGACGGGGCTATGGGTTTGTTGCGCGCGGTTCGGGATGCGCAGGCCGGGTTGATCGCCCGATGGATGAGCGTGGGTTTCATTCACGGGGTCATGAATACTGACAACAGCTCGATCGCCGGTGAGACGATCGACTATGGCCCATGTGCGTTCATGGACAGCTATCACCCGAATACAGTCTATAGCTCGATCGACCGGATGGGGCGGTATGCCTACTCGAACCAGCCTGAGATTGCGGTTTGGAATCTGGCGCAGCTGGCAACGGCCCTAATTCAGCAGTTTGAGGACAAGGACGCAGCTGTCGAAGAGGCCACCGAAATTGTCCATGCCATGCCTGCGTTGATGCAGGCACATTGGCTGGAACGTTTCAGGGCCAAGATCGGATTGGTTCGGGCAGAGGAGAGGGATCTTGAAATGATCTCGGACCTGTTGACGCGGATGGCGCAGAATCAGGCGGATTTCACAAACACGTTCCGCGCGCTGGGCAGCGACCGCGCGCGAGACCAGTTTGCCGACCCGGCGGCTTTTGACGAATGGGCAAAGGGGTGGCAGGAACGCTTGGCGCGTGAGGATGCGCCTTCGGACGTGATGGCTGCGGCCAATCCGGCCTTCATTCCACGCAATCATCGGGTGGAGCAGATGATTCAGGCTGCGGTGCAGGGCGATTACGCACCGTTCAATCGACTGAATGAAGTGCTGTCACGGCCGTATGAGGATCAACCAGAATCAGCTGACCTGATGCGCCCTCCGGCGAAGAACGAGGTCGTACACGCGACATTCTGCGGTACGTAACAAAGAGATGGTTTCTTATGAAGAAACTGAGCCTGAAACTTTTGAAGTTTCAGGTTTCGAGGCTATCGGGGCGTGTCTGCAAAGGGCTCGGCGATCACCTGACACGCATCTTCATAGACAATGTAGCCGATCCGGTCTGATCGCAGAGTATCGATCTGGTATCCGTTTTCTTTGAGCAGTGCGACCATCTCATACGACTTGCCCAAAACCTCATTGGCTTCGGGTTTGAACCAGCTGAGGCCTTTGGTATTGCGCTGAAAGGCGCCTTTAGATTTTGTCCTGTTGAAACGATAGGGGATTTCAAGGTTTTCCCGGAACCAAGCCAGTAGCGCCTCAATTCGATCGAATGTGTATTTATCCAGCGCGGCAGTGTCGCGCAGGTGGTAGGCCGCGCAGAAGAACCCCTGACGCGCGTCCATATCTTCTATCTTGATCGGATGGACAAACCTTATGAACATGATCGTGAAGGTGGCCGAGGGGCTGCGCGGGCTCAAGGCCGTTTTGCACAAATGTTAGCGGAGCAAGCGGCGCGTTGCCATTCAGCGCTGAGTTCGGCTTGCACTTGTCCGACCAGTTGGCGATCTTGGGTTAAATCAGTTTAAGTGTGCCGATGACCTACCGCTCGACCTTGCGCCTTGCCAGTTACAACATTCAGAAATGCGTGGGACTCGATTTCCGGCGGCAGCCGCAGCGGATATTGCAGGTCATCGAAAGCATGCAGGCCGATATCGTTGTTCTGCAGGAGGCGGACAAACGATTGCCGCCCCGTCCTGCCGCTTTGCCACATTTCATGTTGGATGAGGCCGGGTGGCAGATCGTGGACCTGGGCGGTGCCGGTAGTCTTGGTTGGCATGGCAACGCGGTGATCTGGCGTGGGGACGCCATTCAGGTGCGTCAGGCAGGTCATCATGATTTGCCGGGTCTGGAGCCCCGCGGCGCCGTGCGGGTCGAGTTTGATACGCAGATCGGGCCTTTGCGGGTGATGGGGATGCATCTTGGGCTTTTGCCGGCGTCGCGACGCCAACAGATCAGTCATATCCGTCGATGTGATTCTGATCTGGAACACATGCCCACCGTCTGGGCCGGGGATTTCAACGAATGGTCACGCCAGCCGGTTCTTGATCATTTGGCCCCGGACATGCGGTTTCTTCCTCCGGTTCCAAGCTTCCCGGCCGCGCAGCCATTGGGGGCGCTGGACAGAATCGCGGTGGGTCAGGGGCTTGAGGCTGCACTGCACGGGGTGCATGATGCGCGGCCTGCGCATATCGCCTCGGATCATTTGCCGGTCTGGGCCGATCTGCGGCGCATCGCCTGACCGCAAAATCGTCTGTGGCGCAGGGCGCGTAGACATATTAAGACAGAACACCGAACAGTCCCGGGGGTCACCATGTCCGACACGATTATCGCCCGTTGCGAAGCCAAGGGCCTGCGCATGACCGGCCAGCGGCGGACCATTGCACAGGTCTTGCAGCAAAGCGAAGATCACCCGGATGTAGAAGAGCTTTATGCCCGTGCTTCAGCCGAAGATGCGGGAATTTCGATCGCGACAGTCTATCGTACCGTGAAGTTGTTCGAAGAGGCCGGGATACTTGAGCGGCTGGAGTTCGGCGACGGGCGCGCGCGATACGAAGATGCAGAGCGTGATCACCACGACCACCTGATCGACATGCAGTCAGGCGAGGTGATCGAGTTTGTCGACCCTGAGATAGAAGCGCTGCAAGAAAAGATTGCGGCCAAGCTTGGCTACAGGCTGAAAGGCCATCGCCTTGAATTGTACGGCGTACCGTTAGAAAAAGACTGACACATCACGAAAATCGATCGGTCGGTGAACGCGATTTCATCGAACATGTCGTAATACTGCTTGCGACGTCGCAAAGGTTGCGGTTTTGCTGCCGGGAAGGTCCGCCTGTCAGCGGCCTGTTCCAATGGAAACGCGCATGAACAACGTAAACGGCATTTTGCTGATCATCGGCTCGATGGCGGCCTTCGCGCTTGAGGACATGTTCATCAAGCATCTCTCGGTCAGTGTGTCGACCGGGCAGATCATGATCGCATTGGGTCTGATCTGCGGGGCTGTGTTCACGCTTATGTCTATGGCAACACGCAAACGCATCTTCGACCCGGTCGCGTGGCAACCTTTGCCGCTGATCCGTGCCGGGACCGAAGCCTTTGGTGCACTCAGCTTCGTGACCGCGCTGTCACTTGTTGATCTGTCGACTGTGGCGGCGGTTTTTCAGGCGATGCCACTATTCGTCACGATGGGGGCAGCACTGTTTCTGGGTGAGCAGGTCGGTTGGCGCCGTTGGAGCGCCATCGGGATCGGCTTTGTCGGCGTCTTGATGATCATCCGCCCCGGGTTCGAGGGATTCCAGCCGGAATCATTGTTTGTTTTGGTATCGGTCGTTGCGATCGCGGCACGTGATCTGATCACACGCAGGTTGGATGTTCGCGTGGCCTCGTCGGTCGTCGCATTGCAGGCCTATATCGGAGTGGCGCTGGCTGGCGCGGCCCTTATGGTGTTCACAGCACAGCCCGTTGTGCCGCTGCAAGCTGCGCAGATCGGGCCTTATCTGGGTGCCATTGGGTTCGGCGTATTGGGCTATTACGGTATCGTAACCGCTATGCGGATTGGCGAAGCTTCAGCGCTGACGCCATTTCGGTATACTCGGTTGGTGTTCTCGATCACGGCCGGGATGCTGATGTTTGGCGAACGCCCCGACAGCATGACGTTGGCCGGTGCCGGTCTGATTATCGGATCAGGTCTGTATACTTTCATTCGAGAACGCCAGCTGGCGCGGGCATTGGCAGTGGCCTAAGCGCCCGCGACCTGTTGGCGCAAACAGCAAACTGTTAGCCCTAAAGGCTGAAAAATATAAGTGTTAGCGATAACGGAAACGGTTTACTTTTCGCCGCGTGCTGGTATGAGGCATGCAACCGTTGGCATCATTGGGACCCGTATCATGAGCACGATCATCGACATCCACGCACGCGAAATACTGGACAGCCGGGGCAACCCGACGGTCGAAGTGGACGTGATTCTGGAAGACGGCACCATGGGCCGCGCCGCTGTGCCTTCAGGGGCGTCGACCGGCGCCTACGAGGCGGTGGAAAAGCGCGATGGTGACAAATCTCGTTACATGGGCAAGGGCGTGCTGGAAGCGGTTGCTGCCGTTAACGGTGAGATCGCCGAAGAACTGGTGGGCTTTGACGCGACCGAGCAGGTGGCCATCGATCAGGCGATGATCGAACTCGACGGGACCGAGAACAAGGGCCGTCTGGGCGCGAACGCTATCCTGGGTGTCTCGCTGGCGACGGCCAAGGCGGCGGCGGATTTCACCACGCAGCCTCTGTATCGCTATGTTGGCGGTACTTCGGCGCGCGTTCTTCCGGTTCCGATGATGAACATCATCAACGGGGGTGAGCACGCCGATAATCCGATCGACATTCAGGAATTCATGATCATGCCGACCTCGGCCGCGAATATCCGCGAAGCCGTGCGCATGGGGTCGGAGGTGTTCCATACGCTCAAGCGCGAACTGTCGGCTGCCGGACTGGCCACCGGAGTGGGGGACGAAGGTGGTTTTGCCCCTAACATCGCTTCGACCCGTGAGGCACTGGATTTCATCCTGCAGGCGGTCGAAAAAGCGGGCTACAAACCCGGCGAGGAGATCCATCTGGCGCTGGACTGCGCCGCCACGGAATACTACCGCGACGGAAAATATGTTCTGTCGGGTGAAAACATCTCGCTGACCTCAGAGGAAAACGCTGAGTATCTGGCGACCTTGGTCAAAGATTACCCAATTATCTCGATCGAAGACGGTATGTCCGAGGACGATTGGGATGGCTGGAAAGCGCTGACTGATGCCATCGGCAACGAAGTACAACTGGTCGGCGACGACCTGTTCGTAACCAACCCAGAGCGTCTGGCCGAGGGAATCGATCGTGGCTGTGCCAACTCGATGCTGGTTAAGGTGAACCAGATTGGATCACTGACTGAAACCCTGCGCGCCGTCGATATGGCCCACCGTGCACGGTATACCAACGTGATGTCGCATCGCTCGGGCGAGACCGAAGATGCCACCATTGCCGATTTGGCTGTGGCGACCAACTGCGGGCAGATCAAAACCGGCTCGTTGGCGCGGTCGGACCGGTTGGCCAAATACAACCAGCTGATCCGCATCGAGGAATCGCTGGGTGAGGTCGCAGAATACGCCGGCGCGTCGATCCTGAAGCGCTGAGTTTGGCGTACTTGGTAAAACCAGATCAGGCCCCGGTAGAACGCCGGGGCCATTTTTTTCTTTGAGTCATTACCGATCCGTCTAAGCTGGGCATCGAAGGCCAACATGGGAGAGGGCGATTTATGACAACATTCAAACGCATCGTTGGCGCTGGGGCGCTATTGATCCTGCCTCAGCTTGCAGGGGCTGATCGTCCGCCTCAGGCAGTGTGCCAGAAAATGGTGGAAGGCGATCCCAGCGGGCAGGTCACGATGGAGGAATGCCTGTGCACCTATAACGTCGCCAACACGGTTTTGGACGATGACATCAAAGAATTATTGTTCGAGTCCTGGTACACAGGTGAGAACATAACTGAACAGTTGAATGCGCTGCCCAAACCCAAACGCGTGCCCCGGCAGTTCAAGACCATGGAGCAGACGTTCAATAAGAACTGCCGCTGATCGTTAAGCTAAACAAACATAAATGTCGTTATGTGTGAACTTGTTCCTATTGCGGCGCTGTGACTCCCGATAGTCTGCAAGCATTGCAGAAAGGGGGACGATATGTCTGCTTCAAAGGTCTTTCTCGTAATTTCAATGCTTTGCGCGGGGATGCTGGCCGCATGTTCAGAGCCTGGGACCTATCCGATCACAGGGATGCAGGTTTCGCAGGATGATCCGGTGCAGGAAATGGCAAATCCGGCGGTAATCTTCCGGGGGGAATCGCGCTAAAGCGATTTGCTCATCAGCATGTAGCGATCGCGCGGTTTAAAACCTGACCGCAGATATAGTTTCTGCGCGGTTTCGTTGGTCCGGTCGACCTCAAGATGCAGGGCGGTCAGACCGGCCTCGGCCAGCGCCTTGGGGAGATCATGCAGCACTTCGGTGGCGATACCGCGTCCGCGGACGGCGGGGCGGATGTAAATCTCATCTACAAAGGCATCCATGCCACCAAACTCGACCGACCAGCCGAAGGTGAGGATGACATAGCCCAGCGGCGCGCGGCCCGGACCGATCAGATATATGCACCCATGGGGTATTCCATCCAGCAGAGGGGCCAGCGCGTTGCGACGTTTCTCGTCATCCTGCGCGATGCCGGATTCCGAGTGAAACGCTGCGACCAGCGCCATCAGTCGGTCCAGATCGTCGGGGCGGGCAAGGCGGAGTGCGGCGGTCATAGGCGGGCAAGTCTTTCTGTGAGCAGGTCGAAGAAACCTTGGGCATCCACGTCACCCATGAACATGGCGTTTGGTGCGCGATCAGTGACCCGCCACCAGTCGGCCACTGTCATGCCCAACGTCAATTCTGATTGGGTTTCGATCTCAACATTGATGTGGCGGCCCGAGAACAACTCGGGTCGGATCAGATAGGCGGTGACGCAGGGGTCGTGCAGCGGTGCGCCCTCCGATCCGTATTTTTCCTTGTCGAAACGTTCGAAGAAATCGGTCATTTCTGCGACCGCATGACCAACCTTGCTGTCCAATGCCCGGAATGCATCGTTGCGATGGGGCGTGACCAGCGCGTCGTGGGTGACATCCAATGGCATTACGACGACATGAATGCCGGATTTAAACACAATATCAGCGGCTTCCGGGTCGACATAAATGTTGAATTCAGCTGCTGGTGTGATGTTTCCAACCTCAAAATACGCACCACCCATCAGCACGATTTCCTGCACCCGGTTGATGATGTCGGGCGCTTTCTGGAACGCTGTGGCGATGTTCGTCAGCGGCCCCAGAGGGCAGAGCGTCACTGTGCCGGGCTCATGCGCGCGTAGGGTATCGATGATAAAATCGACCGCGTGACCTTCGGCCAGAGGCATTTCAGGATCTGGCAAAACAGGGCCGTCGAGCCCTGTTTTGCCATGCACATGCTCGGCGGTGACGAGCGGGCGTTTCAGGGGGCGATCGCATCCGGCGTAGACGGGGATATCGGTGTGACCTGCCAACTCGCACACGATGCGGGCGTTTTTGGCGGTCAGCTCCAAAGGCACGTTTCCAGCGACGGCTGTGATACCCAGAACCTCGATCTCTTCGGGGCTGGCAAGCGCCAGCAGGATAGCAACGGCGTCGTCCTGTCCGGGATCGGTGTCGATTATGATCTTGCGGGGCATTGTGGTCTCCGGGGCCGTGAAGGGCGGACACTCGCAAGTGTCGCGGGGCTTGTCCAGCGGTTTCAGGCCTCGCGTGCGGCATCCACCGGCGGGAGTTTGCCGTTGGCGCGGTGTTCCTCGATTTTCACCTCGTCCCACAGCGCGTCCATTTCGGCCAGATCACTTTGGGTGGGCGTTTTTCCGCGTTCGGCCAGCCGGGCTTCGACCTTCTCAAAACGGCGAGTAAACTTGGCGTTTGTGCGGCGCAAGGCGGCCTCGGGTTCGATGCCTAGGTGGCGGCCGAGGTTGACAATCACGAACAGCAGATCGCCGAATTCATCCTCGAGCGCGTCGGCATCCATGCTGTCGCGCGCCTCTTCCAGCTCAGCGGCTTCCTCGGTGATTTTGGCCAGCACATGGCTGGCGTCGGGCCAGTCGAACCCTACGCGCGCGGCACGTTTCTGCAGCTTATGTGCGCGTAGCAGGGCGGGCAGGTTCGCGGCGACACCGTCTAGTGCACCTTTTTGTTCTTTGCCCGCACGTTCGGCGGCTTTGATGGTTTCCCAGTCCTTTGTCTGTTGATCCGCCGACTTGTCTCGGGACTCATCACCGAAAACATGTGGGTGACGGGTAACCATCTTGTCCGACATGGTGCGCACCACGTCCTGAAAGGTAAAATGCCCAGCCTCTTCAGCCATTTGCGCGTGGAAGACGGATTGGAACAGCAGGTCGCCCAGCTCTCCCTTCAATTCGTCATAAGCCTCGCGTTCGATGGCATCGGCGACTTCATAGGCTTCTTCGATCGTATAGGGCGCGATGGTCGAAAAATCCTGTTCGATATCCCACGGGCAACCGGATTGAGGGTCGCGCAGGCGGCGCATGATTTCCAGCAAACGCTCGATACCTGCGTCCGTGTTGTGGATCAGAGGATTTTCGGCCATTGCGAACCCTTTCGTTCCGGTGTCAGATGCATCCATCCCGCAGTCAGGATCAGGAGTCCACCCCAGATGCCCGTCGTCAACCGAATTGCCGATTACGCCGCTGATATGACCAAGTGGCGCCAGCACCTTCACACCATCCCCGAATTGGAGTTCGAATGCTATGAGACCGCCGCCTTTGTGGCCGAGCGTCTGCGCGAGTTTGGGGTGGATGAACTGCATGAGGGAATCGCCAAAACCGGCATGGTCGCGATCATCAACGGGCAGGGCGAGGGACCGACTATTGGTCTGCGCGCTGACATGGATGCATTGCCGATTACCGAGGAAACGGGCGTGGATTACGCCTCGAAGAACCCCGGTAAGATGCATGCCTGCGGTCATGACGGGCACACAACCATGCTGCTGGGTGCTGCGCGCTATCTGGCCGAAACGCGGAATTTCGCGGGCCGCGTTGCGCTGATCTTTCAGCCTGCCGAGGAAGAGGGCGGCGGCGCGGGCGTGATGGTTGAAGAAGGCATCATGGATCGGTTCAATATCTCTGAGGTTTACGGCATCCATAACACTCCGGGTCGGCCCGAGGGGCTGTTCGAAACCACGCCGGGGCCGCTGATGGCCGCAGTAGATACGTTTGAGATCCATATTCAGGGCGTGGGCGGCCACGGGGCCATGCCGCATGAGACGCGCGACCCGGTGATGGCGGCTTGCGGAATGGCGCAGGCGATCCAAACCATCGTCAGCCGCAACCACTATGCGCTGGACGATCTGGTGGTGTCGGTGACGCAGATACACACCGGAACAGTGAATAACGTGATCCCTGACACCGCTTATCTGAACGGCACCGTTCGCACCTTTGATCCGGCCGTGCAAAGGATGGTCAAAGAGAGAATGGCGCAGATCGTGGCAGGGCAGGCGGCCTCGTACGGTGTTGAGGCCAAGCTGGACTATCAGGAGGGTTATCCTGCCACCATCAATGACGCCGACAAGGCGGCATTCGCGGCTGAAGTGGCGCGGGATGTATCCGGCACGGAACGCGTGAAAGATGATGCTGGGCGTGAGATGGGGGCAGAAGATTTTTCCTACATGCTGCAGGCCCGACCTGGTGCTTACTTGTTCATGGGGCAAGGAGATGGCGCGGGGCTGCACCATCCGAAATACAACTTCAATGACGACGTCGCGCCGATCGGAGCGTCCTTCTTCGCACGGATCGTCGAAAAGGCACAGCCGTTGGGCTGACAGGGAAAAGACATGGCACTGGAAGATGCAAAGAACCAGGTGGATGAGGCATTCACCAACCCCGATCTTAAGGGGCTGTCCTATGAAAACACCTTTGGCGGCGCGACTTCATTCCTGCGGCGGCTTTATACCAAAGACCTGACGGGTGCGGATATCGCGGTAACCGGCGTGCCTTTCGATCAGGCGGTGACAAATCGCCCCGGAACCCGTCTGGGGCCGCGCGCAATCCGTGAGGCGAGCGCGTTGCAATCCCCGGATGCACCCTATGGCTGGCCCTTTGACGCGCTCAGCGAGTTGGCGATCGTGGATTATGGAGATATGGCCTATGACTATGCCAATATCCCGGCCTTTCCCGACACGCTGACCGATCATATCCGTACCATTTTGGCGGCGGATGTGGCTTCGGTCACGCTGGGAGGGGATCACTATATCAGCTTCCCGATCCTTAAGGCCTATGCCGAGAAATATGGGCCAATGTCACTGCTGCAATTCGATGCGCATACCGACACCTGGGCAGATGACGACATGTCCCGCGTGGACCACGGAACGATGTTCTACAAGGCGGTAAAATCGGGGTTGGTTGATCCGAAACGCTCGGTTCAGGTGGGCATTCGCACCACCAACGAAGACACGTTGGGCGTCAACATCATCGACGCGCGCGAGGTTTACGAATCCGGCCCAGCCGCGGTGGCGCAGAAGATCAGGGGTATTCTGGGCGACAGCCCCGTGTACCTGAGCTTCGACATCGACGGTCTGGACCCTGCTTTTGCGCCCGGTACTGGTACGCCGGTCTGGGGTGGGCTGAGCTCCATCCAGGCGCAAATCATCCTGCGCGACATTGCCGGGATCAACATCAAGGGCGGCGATGTGGTTGAGGTATCTCCGCCATACGATACCTCTGGTGCGACGGCGATTGCGGGGGCTCATGTGGCAACACAGATCATTTGCCTTTTGGGGTGGAACAAGCTGGTGAAGCCTTAACCTTTGGTTAGGCATAATCCCGGTATCTGCTTGGTTAAGGCACCGGATCGGAGACATCACATGACCCAATACAACCAACCGATTGGCGGCAATGATCTGGCACGGTTTTCGGGGCCGAACACGTTTATGCGGTTGCCACAGGCGTCGTCGCTGGACGGGCTGGATGTGGCGATCCTCGGGGTTCCGATGGATATCGGCACTTCGTGGCGGTCGGGCACACGGTTCGGACCCAAGCAGATTCGCAGTGAAAGTGCGATGATCCGGCCCTATAACATGTCCAATGGCGCGGCACCGTTCGACCATTTGCAGATCGCAGATATCGGCGATCTGGCGATCAACACTTTCTCGCTCGCCGATAGTCTTAGGATCATCAAGGAAAGCTATGACGGCATTTTGGCGCAAGGTGTTGTACCAGTGGCGATAGGTGGGGATCACTCGATCACTTTGCCGATCCTGCGGGCGATGGCAGCCAAGCACGGGCCTGTGGCTCTGGTGCACGTGGACGCTCATGCTGACGTGAATGATGAGATGTTCGGTGAAATGGAAACCCACGGCACTGTCTTCCGGCGCGCCTATGAGGAAGGGCTGATTGTCCCTGACAAGACCTTTCAGATCGGCATTCGAGGCTCGGGTTACGCCGCCAGCGACTTTACCGAGGCACAGGGTTGGGGGTTCCGTCAGTACCCGGCGTGGGAGCTGTGGCAACAGAACCTGACCGAAATCGGCTCTTTGATCCGTAAAACTGTTGACGATCACCCGGTCTATATCACCTACGATATCGACAGCCTCGATCCGGCCTATGCACCCGGAACAGGCACGCCCGAGATCGCAGGTCTGACCACTCCGCAGGCGCTGCAGTTGATCCATGCGCTGGCGGGCATGAACGTGGTGGGCTGCGATCTGGTCGAAGTATCTCCACCCTATGATCCGTCGGGCAATACGGCACTGACCGCAGCCAATCTACTGTTCGAGATGCTGTGCATTCTGCCCGGAGTGACGTCACGATAGGGGTGCGACGCCATCCTCTGACCGAGTAAGCAGGGCATAGCGGGAATGAATGGGCAGATGAAAATGGTGCTGTGGCTGTTGATTGCGGTGGGCCTTGCAATGGGTGCCTATATCAGACTTGCGCCTTCAGATCCTGTGCGCTGGCATGTGGCCCCTGAAGACGCGGAACGAGACCTGAAGGGTGGTGTCGTTCGAGTCGTCGAAACCGGTCCTGATGGGCTGGCGCGTCTCGATAAAATTGCGCGCGCAACACCACGCACCAGTGTTCTGGCCGGATCTCTAGAAGAGGGCATGATCACCTATATCACCCGTACCAAGGTATTCGGGTTTCCCGACTACACCACCGTGCAGCAAGACGGTGATACGCTGCGTATCTATGCCAGATTAAGATTTGGCCGGAAAGATTTCGGCGTTAATCGGGACCGGGTCACCCAATGGCTTGCTTTGCTGCAACCCTGACGACAAACAGCCCTCTTGCACCTCGCGCCACATGGGCACGTTCAGCGACATCTGGCATTGGGCCATGAACATGCGGCCGTCGACCTGCAGGCATATCATCTCTCCCAACTCGATGCGGGTGCCGGATTTGTCGGTGCAATAGCAATCTTGCACCTTGCCTCCGGGGCCAACAACATCGGCCATTCCGGGCGTCGCAATGAGTGTCAGGGCTAAGATCAGTCGCTTCATGGCCCAAGCCTAGCACAAGGCAGGGCCTTGACCAAAGCCTCTGGATGATAGACACCGCGCGGATGATCCCCGAAGAACGCCTTGAACAGATAACTCAGCGATTCCAATACCTCGAAGCGGCCATGGCGGATGGTGCCTCGGGCGGGGATATTGCAGTTTTGGCAAAGGAATATTCCGACCTCAAGCCGGTGGTCGATCAGATCATGGCGTGGCGTCAGCTGGTTTCAGATCTGGCCGAGGCCGAGGCAATGCTGTCCGACCCGGACATGAAAGAGCTAGCCGAAGAGGAAATTCCAGAACTGCAGGCGCGTATCCCCGAGGCGGAGCATGCCTTGCAGCTGGCGCTGTTGCCCAAAGATGCGGCTGATGCGCGCCCGGCAATGCTGGAAATTCGCCCCGGCACCGGCGGGGATGAGGCCGCGCTGTTCGCCGGAGACCTGTTGCGCATGTATCAACGCTATGCCGAAGCGCGGGGCTGGCAGTTCGAGATCATCGAGGAACAAGCGTCTGATCTTGGTGGGGTCAAAGAGGTGGTGGCACATATCAAGGGCGACAATGTCTTTGCGCGGATGAAGTACGAATCCGGCGTGCATCGCGTGCAACGCGTGCCCGAAACCGAAAGCGGTGGGCGCATTCATACCTCGGCGGCGACGGTGGCGGTTTTGCCAGAGGCCGAGGATGTGGACATTCAGATCGATGCCAATGACATCCGTATTGACACGATGCGCAGCTCGGGCGCTGGGGGGCAGCACGTGAACACGACGGATTCTGCTGTGCGGATTACCCACTTGCCCAGCGGTATCGTGGTGACCAGTTCCGAGAAATCCCAGCACCGAAACCGTGAGATAGCGATGCAGGTGCTGAAAACGCGCCTTTATGATCTTGAACGGCAGCGGATCGACAGCGAACGCTCGGCGGATCGCGCCAGTCAGGTCGGTTCAGGTGACCGGTCGGAACGGATTAGGACGTATAACTTCCCGCAAGGCCGCATGACGGATCACCGCATCAACCTGACGCTTTATAAGCTGGATCAGGTGATGCAGGGCGATCTTGATGAGGTGATCGACGCGCTGACCGCAGATGATCAGGCTCGGCTTCTGGCCGAAATGGCGCAATGATTGCGGCGCTGACAGCCGCGCAGGCCATGGTCGCTGCAACCGCACGTTTGCGCGCAGCCGGTGTGCCTGATCCAGCGCGGGATGCGCGGGTGCTGCTGGCGCATGCGGCGCGGATCGAGGCCAGCCGGGTGACTCTGATCGCGCCCGAAGAACTGCCTGTCGATATTGCGGAACGCTATGACCAGCTAATTTCGCTGCGGGCCATCCGTGTGCCGGTGTCGCATCTGTTGGGCGAGCGGGAATTCTATGGCCGCCGGTTCCGGGTCAGCCGCGATGTGCTTGATCCACGCCCCGAAACCGAGGCTTTGATCGAGGCGGCGCTGAGTGAGCCGTTTGACCATGTACTCGATTTGGGTGTGGGCTCGGGCTGTATCCTGATCACCTTGCTGGCCGAGCGGGCGAGTGCCTCGGGCGTCGGCGCCGACCTCAGCGAAGCTGCCTGTCTGCAGGCCAGCGCCAATGCGGTTCAGCATAAGGTACAGGCGCGCGCCGAGATTCGGCAATCTGACTGGTTCGAAAACATTGAGGGTCAGTTCGATCTGATTGTTTCGAATCCGCCCTATATTTCAGCGGACGAGATGCATGCGCTTTCCCCTGAAGTGCGCGAACATGAGCCGCGCATGGCGCTGACGGATGAGGGCGACGGTTTGGATGCCTATCGCCGTATTGCGGCGTCGGCCCCGGATTATCTGATGCCCGGCGGGCGTATCCTGGTTGAAATTGGCCCGACACAGGGCGCTTATGTTTCTGCCCTTTTTGATGCCGCTGGTTTGACCGGCGTAAAGGTGATCCCAGATCTGGACGGGCGTGATCGTGTTGTGGGGGCCAGAATGCCGCCTTCTAAGCGAAACTGAGGCCGAAAAATGCCGATTGATGTAAAAAAGCTGCGACATTTTCGAGAATCCCCTTGTCTGAACGCTCAGGACATGTTTACTCAGGATTAGTCGGCGAGGTTGACGCTGTTTCAGCGCACCCCTGACGCCAAGCCCAAAAAGTCGATAGCGCGTAACGGCACAAGCCACTGAGCAGCGTTAGATACGGGTTGATCGACAGTGAATTGATAAGGCTGACGTAAAGTAAGATGAGATCTTCCAAATCCCGCTCGCGGGCCAAGAACAACCGCAATCGTCCTTCTGGCGGAAACGTCGTAAACCGGGTTTTTGACAGCTCGGGCCCCGAAGGCAAGGTGCGTGGCACACCGCAGCAGATCATTGACAAATACAACCAATTGGCGCGCGACGCCCAGTTGTCGAATGACCGCGTGGCGGCTGAGAACTTTCAGCAACACGCCGAGCACTATCTGCGCATGCTAAGCGAAGCGCAGCGCGAGATCGAAGCGCGCCGCGAAGAACAAGAGCGCCAGAACCGCGAACGACAGGCTGAGCGTGATCGTGAACGCGCCGAGCGTCAGGAACGCGAAGCAGCCCGTCAGGCCGATCCGGCCGAGGCTCCGCAGCCGGACGTTGTGGATTTCGGGAATGAGGCGGCTGCGCCCGATACAGGGCTGGTCGAGACGCCGGAAAGCAAGGATGCCGAGCAACCCGAAGCGACCGAGCGTAAGGAAAAGCCGCGCCGCCCGCGCACCCGGAAGCCAAAGGCTGCCACCCCTGCGGCTGAGGATGCACCCGCTGACAAGGGCGACGCACCCGAGGCAGCTGAATAAGCGCTTTTTGATCATGAATTGAATGAAAACCCCGGGCAAAGGCCTGGGGTTTTTTCGTTCAGGGTTTGCGAATTTCGCGCGCGAGCGCGCAGAAGGCTTCGAGCGGGATCTGCTCGGCACGGTCGGTGGGTTTGATACCGGCTGCGATCAGGCGGTCCTCGATATCTGGCGCTGCCCCTTTCAGTGAGGCCCGCAGCATTTTGCGGCGCTGATTGAAGGCTGTGGCAACCACGCGCGACAGGGTTGCGGCGTCAGCGGGATAGCGGGGTTCGGGCAGGGCAGTCAGGTGAACCACGGCGCTTGAGACCTTGGGCGGTGGAGTGAAGGCTCCGGGTGGCAGGGACATTGCAATGCGCGCTTCGGCCCGCCATTGGGCAAGTATGGCGAGGCGGCCATAGGCCTTGCTGCCGGGTTGGGCGACGATCCGCTCGGCCACTTCACGTTGAAACATAAGGGTCAGGCTCTGCCAGAAGGGCGGCCATTCGGGCGGGGTGAGCCAGCGGACCAGAAGCTCGGTCCCGACATTGTAGGGCAGGTTGGCGGCCACCCGGATCGGAGGCGTCAGATGGGCCAGCGGCTCGATTTCCAGCGCGTCGCCGTTGATCACTTCCAGCTGGCCCGGATAGGCGATGGCGATGTCGTTCAGGGCGGCGATGCAGCGGGTGTCCTTTTCCACGGCCACAACCTTGCGCGCGCCTTCGGACAGAAGCCCGCGAGTCAGACCTCCGGGGCCTGGGCCGATTTCAAGGACATCGCATTGAGTCAGATCACCCGCCTGCCGCGCGATCTTGGCGGTCAAGTTGAGGTCGAGCAGGAAGTTCTGGCCCAGCGACTTGCGGGCCGAAAGCTGGTGAGTTGCGATAACCTCGCGCAGCGGGGGGAGGGAGTCGATGGCGCTCATGACTTTACCGTCGCGCGGGTTGCGGGGAGAGCGCCAGAGATTTTTTTGCCTCCGGCGGAGGTATTTGGGGCCAGATGAAGCATTAGCGGGACTGCGCCATTCGCTGGGCGAGCTTCAGGGCCTCGATCAGGCTGTTGGGGTTCGCGCTGCTTTGGCCCGCGATATCCAGAGCGGTGCCGTGATCCGGCGAGGTCCGGACGAAGGGCAGGCCCAAGGTTACGTTCACACCGCGGTCGAAATCCAGTGTCTTGATCGGGATCAGGGCCTGGTCGTGATACATTGCAATCGCGGCATCATAGCGGGAGCGCGCAGCGGCGTGGAACATGGTATCGGCGGGGTGCGGGCCCGTCACTGCGTAGTCGATTGGATCGAGGTCTGCGATCAGTGGCGCGATCCAGTCAAGCTCTTCCGTACCCATTTTCCCGCCTTCGCCAGCGTGGGGGTTCAGCCCCGCGATGGCGATGCGAGGATGGTGGATACCGAATTGGGTGCGCAGACCTTGGGCGGTGATCTCGATGGTTTCTTGCAGCACTTCTGGGGTGAGTGCGCTTGGGACCTGGGAGAGCGGGATGTGGATGGTGGCAGGAACCACGCGGAGCTGTTCGCTGGCCAGCATCATTACCACGCGCGACCGGCCTGCCAACGCCGCAAGAAATTCGGTATGGCCGGGGAAGGCAAAACCCGCACCGTCGATCAGCGCCTTTTTGTGGATCGGGGCGGTACAAAGTGCAGAGGCTGCGCCGGAACTCACCAGCTCAACACCCTTTTCAATAGAATCGATGACCGAAAGTGCGTTTGCTGGATCGGGGTGGCCGGGCGTGTTCGGGGCAGGAAAGTCGAAATGCAGCACCGGCAGAGCCGAGGCGCTGGCCGGTGTCGCCTCAGACGGGTCGGCGATCCGGGTAATGGGTGTTCCATCGGGCAAATGTGATGCGTCGCCGATGTAGAAGAACGGACAGGTATCGCGCAGGGCTGCCCAAGCTTTGGCTGCGATTTCGGGTCCGATCCCGGCGGGCTCACCACAGCTTAGCGCGATTGGGGCGATCATTGTTCGATGATGACAGCGTCGGCCCTCAGCTGTTCCAGCAGGCTGTTTGCAAGGGCCTGCAACCGCTGCTGGGTCAGTGCGTTTGCCACGTCCACACGGGTGGTGTCTTCGCCCAGGTTGCGGGTGCGATTGCACAGCATCAGGAACATCAGCGTCTGCCCGTTGTTGCGCGTCAGCGTGGCCGATGCCTCATTTGGATCAAGCTTGGCCAGCTCAAGCGCTACGTCGCGTGGAATCGCCGAGGGGCTTTGGGTAAGGCGTTCCAGCACGTCGGGCGATTGATCTTTGGCGATGCCGTAGAGGTCATCGCAAGTGTCGATCTCTTCCTTGAGCTTTTCGGCTTTCGCAAGCGTTTCGGTGCTGCGGCCACCGGGAAGGTAGTAGATCGCGTAGTCGATCTCGGAATAGGTTGGGGCACCCGCGGCAACTTCGCGGATGCCGCGCATCTGGAACAGAGCCACGGCGTTCGGGAGCGACAGTGGGTCGGTGATCTCACCGTTTTTCAAGCCCAGAATGACGGGTTGCAGGGCCGGAGGCAGGTTGTTGAGCGACAGCCAATCCAGTCGCCCGCCATTCTCGCGTGTGGCAGCGGCAGAGTATTGCGTAGCAGCCGAAGAAAAGCTGTCTTGATCGGGAAGTTGTGAGATTTCATCGGCCAGGGCTTCAGCCTGCGCCAGGGTCTGCGGTGTTACCGGAATGATAATTTCGGACAACAGAACCTGCAGGCCGCCGCCGCCACCCTGACCCAGTGCACGGTTGATCTCATCTTCCGAGGGACGAGCCTGCGACAGAAAGCGGGTACTGACAAAGTCGCGCCAGGACAGTTGATCGGCGACAAAATCCCGGACGGTTTCCTTTGATACGCCCGCATTGTTGAGCAGCTGCAGAAACTCTTCGCTGCTGAGGTTGCCGCGCGAGGCGAATTCATCAATCCCGGTCTGGATATCTTCGGGCGCGGCTTCGATGCCGGCATCGCGCATCGCCTGTTTGCGCAGACGATCCTCGATCAGGGCTTCGCGGACTTCGCGCTCGGAACTGCCCGGAACGCCGAGCAATTCGAGAAACTGCTGACGTTGTTGAAGTTCATACCAGGTGACAATGTCCTGATTGACCCGGATTGCAGGCGAGAACAGGCTTTGAGCCTGAACCTGTGGTGTGGCCATTGCAACAAGCGCGGCAGCCAGCACCGGCAGCACCGATCTACGGCAGCCAGAGCGGAGAGATTTTGTGAAACCTGAGATCAACTGCATCTTCTCTTAAACTTCTGTCCATCGCCTTCGACGGAATACCCTGTCAGGGCAACGGTAAAGCCGAATTCGGTCGAAGGCTCAATACTTGATGTGGAGGTAAAGCGTCTGTTGACGTTCACATTTACCTGCACACACTCATTTTCGTAGGTCACGCCGAACCCAAGGCGGAGTGGTTCAGATTCGCTGAAATCATAGCGTGCGTTGGCTCGGGTCAACCAATTCTGATCTACGCGGTAGCGACCGCTCACCCGTAATTCCGAGATTTCATCATTATTCGCTTCAGCAGGATCAGGTTCGAGCCAGATGTAACCGCCGGAGATTGCCGTATCTCCACTAGACCAGCCTGCACGAATTTCAGCTTTGGTAAAACTGAAATCGCTGTTTAAAAGCCCACGCGCGGCCAATGTCAGCCCCTTGCCGTTATTCAATTGCCCGGCAAGCAGAATGTCGGACTTGGTACCCTGCAGCCCCGATGTGAGCGTGAAATCCGGATCCGCATCGGACCGGAAGACCTGTCCGATTGTCGCCAGCGCCCGCCAGCCGTCAGCGTTGTACCGAGACCAGTTCAGGCCCACAACGGCTGTTGCACCGTCTTCGCGGCGGTCGGGGGCCGGAAAGCGCGAAAGGGACAAAAGATTGCCCTGATCGAGTTCCTGAAAGGTACTTTCATCGTTGGGAACGTCATTGTTCGAAACATGCGTCCAACCAATTTGCGCGATTGGCTCAAGGATTTGTGTTGCACCGGACTGCTCGCGGCGCAGCATGGGGTAGCGCAGGGTAAAAGCTGCACGCGGGGTCGAGCGGGTTACATTGTTCGGAAACTCGCTGTCATTGCGGATATTGAACGTATCCACTGACGCGCCCACCAATGCTTCTGCACGTAATCCGGTCGCAAAGGTCCAGTTGCGCAGCCATTCCGCATCGAATGTTGCCCTGGCGACGTCGCGACCAATAATATCTTCGTCACTGGTTCGCGTGTGGGTGTGACCATCGAGGCTTAGTTCAACTTCACCTCCTAAGGTGCTGGGGAAGAGTCGCTTTCGATAGTTGATGTCGAAGACACGCGATGGGATTTCATCCTGATTTTCGCTATCCCGAAGGGACTTGTAGTGGATGAAGCTGGTTCTGAACGCCGTATCACGCTTGATCCGCTCAAGTGCAATTTCGCTACGAAGGCGGTCAAAATCGGGCAAGCCGTAATCTGCCAGATACGAGTCATCCGAAGTTGTTTTGATGTCGAATGTCAGCCGGTAGTCATTTCCAAGACCGAACCGGCCATCGGCGAAGAAATACCCCCGATCCTGACCGGGCTGCAGGTCGTCGCGTGTATAAGAGCCCCGCAGCCGAATGCGCCCGCGTTTGAATGCCTGTCGGTAACGAAACCCAAGTGTGCGGGTCTTGGACGACAGATACGGCGTCAGAGTCAGGTCCTTGTGATCTCCGATCTTGAAGAAATACGGCACCTGAACGCCAGTGCCCAGTTGCGAAGTGGTGCGGATCGACGGCACGAGAAAGCCGGTCGCCCGCTCAAGTGTCGGGTCGGGTAGGCGCAGCGTGGGAAAGTAGAAGACCGGGACATCAAGTATTCGGAACTGTGCGCCTTCGAAATAGAGCTGCCGTTCAAGCTGGTCATGGGTCACTTTACGGGCGCGAATTTGCCAGATCGGGGGTCTGCCATTCGCGCAGACATGACATGAGGTTGCGGCGACCTTGCTGAATTGCGTGTAGCGACCTGCCGCACGGGTGGCCTGGACTGAGGCGATCTGCACTTGCTGGTCAAAGACCATGCGCGCACCCATCAAAAGGCCATTTTGTATCCCGCTGTCCAACTGCGCGGAATCGGCCAGCAATGTGCTGTTTCCGCCCTGATCGATCCGGATTGGGCCGGTCAGGGTCAACTCGCCGGTTTCGCGATCATAGGTGACGCTTTGCGCTGTCAGTTTGACGTCGCCTTGGAAGGCCTCGACATTCCCCTCTGCGACCAGTTTGCGATCCGGGGTAATGAATATCTCATCGGCCACCAGTAGGGCGGGTTGATTCTGTTCAGTCGCGTCAGCCTCGCTGGCGGCACCTTCTGGTTCGGACTGTGCGGCAACTGCTGCTGGCAGCGAGAGGATCAGTGCGCTCGACAGCAACAAAGACAGGACGGAGCGCATCAGCCATCCTCCGCATGGAGCAACAGGCCCAGAGACAGTAGAATGCCCGCAAAGGGTGGGGCCCAGGCCGAGACCAGAATAGGTAATTGCCCGTTTTCGCCAAGAATTTGGGCGAAATTCCGGATGAAGTAGATACCGAACCCCAGCAATACAGCGGTCAGCACGGCAACTCCGGTGCCGCCGAACCGGACATGGCGCATTGTGAAGGCGGCCCCGATCAGAACCATCGAAACCAGAAACAGGGGTCGCGCAAGTTGTACTTGCAGCCAGACCTCATATTGCTTGGTTGAAAATCCCGCCTCGCCCAGATCACGAATCAACTGCGGCAGATCATAGACCGAAACTGAATCCTTTTGCCCGAGAGTGTCCAGAATCCGGTCTCTGGTCAGCGTTGTGGGTAGGTTCAGGATCTCATGGCTGGTGGCATTTGCTTCGGGATTGAGGTCGTCCTGAATGGGCCAGATTTTGGCCTGATGCAAGGTCCAGAATCCATCCTCCAGATCAGCTTTCTGGGCCGAGATTTGCTGGTTCGGCTTGCCGTCGGATGAGAACGTTGTGATGGTCACGTTCCGCAGGGCGAACCGGTCGCCATTGACAGTGCCGGTTGCGTGAATCACCGACTGACCGTTGGCTGAGCTCTGGCGCAACCACAACCCCTCGCGGCTGATGGACAGGGCTGAACCACCCTGGTTGCGATAGCCATCGGACAAACGTTGGAACTCTTCCGACGTCGCGGCCGCGATGGGATTCAGCAAAGTCACAGCAAGTGCGCCGATGGTCAGCGCAAGCAACACGGGCGCTAGCAGGGCTCGGATACCGGATCGCCCGATTGCGCGGGTCACCACCAGTTCGGAGCTGCGGGCGAGGCCGACAAACAGCGCGATGGTGGCCAGGATCATCAGCAGGGGTAACATCTCGCTGATCGCGGCCGGTGTGTTCAGCAACGTCAGTTGCAGCAACTGGCCAAAGGATAGGTCAACACCATCGAACCGCCGCACCTGTTCGATCAGATCGATCAGGATCATCAAGGTCAGAAAAATACCGCCGATAACAAGAAAGCTTTGAATAAAGCGGCGGGCAAAATAGCGGTCGAGGATCACGTGGGCATCCCCGTCAGACCCCGGCATCCAAGAATCACAATCGGGCATGGAATCATGCGCGACGGCCTGTAACTGCCGATTGGTGTCACGTTCTCTCCCCCGAGCCTGCCGTTATTTTCGCGCGACCATAATGCAATTGCCCGGCGGGGAAAACTGCTATCTGGTCAACGGTGGCTGCGCGGGCTAGGTCTTGGGCAACGCATTTTTCAGGAGAATGATATGAGCAGTCTTGTGCCCGTCCGATTCACCCCCTTTGACCTTGATGCGATAGCGCAAACCGAAGGGCGCGTGGCCATTCTCATTCCCGCCGATGGCAAGATGAGCCCCGCCGCGCGTCGAGCCAATCGCCTGACCAAAGGCGCGGTTGCGCGGCTGGTCGAAAGCGAGCGGTTCAGCAAGGTCAAATCGGGTAATGTTATTTCGCTGGCCTGGCCTGCCGGAATGGTGGCCGAGGCGCTGGATATTCTGGTGTTGCCGCGTCGCCCCGACTCTGACGAGGCACGCAAGGCCGGGGCCAATCTGGCGAAAGCTGTAGCGGGCAAACCCGTGCTGGTCATGGCCGCCAATCACGCGCGTATCGAAGAGGTAGCCTTGGGCATGGTACTGCGTGCCTACGATTTCGATGTCCACAAATCCAAGGACTCAGACCCGGCGGGTGAGATCACCATCGGTCACTCCAAGCCGGAGGAGACCGAAGCTGACTTTGCGCCGCTCTATGCCGTCGCAGACGGTGTGCGCATGACACGAGATCTGACAAATGAACCCGCGAATGTGCTGACGACAACTGAGTTCGCGGACAGATTGGTCGAGATGGAATCGCTGGGCCTGAAGGTCGAGGTTCTGGAAGAGGACAAGCTGGCCGAACTGGGCATGTGTACGCTGCTGAGCGTCGGGCAGGGCTCGGTCAGCCCCTCAAAAGTTGTGGTGATGCAATGGGACGGCGGCGACAAGGATGACGCGCCGCTGGCCTTGGTCGGTAAGGGCGTCGTGTTCGATACCGGCGGTATCTCGCTTAAGCCGGCCGGAGGCATGGAAGACATGACCATGGACATGGGCGGCGCGGGTGTTGTTGCCGGAACCATGCGAGCGTTGGCCAAGCGCAACGCCAAAGCCAATGTCGTGGGGCTGGTCGGGTTGGTCGAAAACATGCCCTCGGGCAATGCCTCTCGCCCGGGCGATGTGGTCACTTCGATGAAAGGCGACACTGTCGAGATCATCAACACCGATGCCGAGGGTCGTTTGGTTCTGTGTGACGTCATGTGGTACGCGCAGGATCGGTTCCAGCCGGTGGGCATGATCGATCTGGCCACACTGACGGGCGCGGTCATCATTGGTCTTGGGCATGAGAATGCCGGTGTGTTTTCAAACAATGACACCTTCTGCGACGCCTTCCTGAAGTCGGCCAAGGCCGAGGACGAGGGCGCATGGCGGCTGCCCTTGGGTGAAGGCTACGACAAACAACTTAAATCGCGCATTGCGGATATGAAGAACGTGGGCGGGCGGCCCGCAGGTTCGATCACCGCAGCGCAGTTCCTGCAGCGTTTCGTCAAGGAAGAGACGCCGTGGATTCACTTGGATATCGCAGGTGTGGCCTCTGTCTCTTCCGAGACCTCTTATGCGCCGAAAGGGGCCACGGGCTGGGGCGTCCGCGCGCTAAGCCGGTTCGTGCAGGACAATTTCGAGTAAGCGCATGGGTGCCGTCTATTTCTACCACCTGACCCGTCAGCCGTTGGAGCACACATTGCCTGTGCTGCTCGACAAGGCACGGCAGGCCGGATGGCGGATTGCCGTGCGGGGTGTCGACCCTGCGCGGATGGACTGGCTGGATGAGAAGTTGTGGC
The DNA here is from genome assembly GCF_056537445.1 of Ruegeria sp. CF1. Classification (NCBI taxonomy): domain Bacteria; kingdom Pseudomonadati; phylum Pseudomonadota; class Alphaproteobacteria; order Rhodobacterales; family Roseobacteraceae; genus Ruegeria; species Ruegeria sp. CF1. The sequence goes on from NZ_JBQFRN010000001.1 coordinate 301,794, forward strand.
TGGGACCTGAGGACGGGTTCCTGCCGCATGGCCGCGAAGGTGGCCCGCACGACGCGGCACAGCCCGTTCTGCTGACGACCGGCCAAGGGGCAGCAAATGGCGCGACCTGTGTAATGGCTGTCGATGGGGCAACGGTTGAGGCGGAGGAAGTTTCGACCATGGAGCGTGTCTGCATTCTGTTCGACGGGAATGATCCGGAGGCGGTTCAACATGCGCGCGGGCAGTGGAAGGCTCTGACCGGGGCGGGGTGTTCGGCACAGTATTGGTCCGAGGAATCCGGACGATGGGAGAAAAAGGCCGAGGCTTGATCGGCCACAAATATATTTTAGGAGATTTCAAATGGATATGAAGCCTTTGGGCCGCACCGGGATCATGGTGTCGGATTTATGTCTTGGGACAATGACCTTTGGTACTCAGACCTCGGAAACTGAGGCGCACCGCCAGATGGACATGGCGCTTGCGGGTGGGATCAACTTTGTCGACGCGGCTGAGATGTATCCGGTGAACCCGATCTCGGCAGAGACGGTCGGGCGGACCGAAGAGATTCTTGGCAATTGGAATGCCGCCAATCCTTCGCGGCGCGGGGACTATGTGCTGGCCACGAAACACTCTGGTGAAGGGTTCGTGCATGCGCGCAATGGCGCCCCAATCTCGAAAGAGACCATACCTGAGGCGATAGAGGGTTCACTGCGTCGTCTACAGACTGACTGTATAGATCTCTATCAGTTCCACTGGCCAAATCGTGGCAGCTACATGTTCCGACAGAACTGGGACTATGCACCCTCGGGTCACAACCGGGACGAGATTATGGACGAGATGCGCGAAAGCCTGATCGCTCTGCAGGCGCAGGTGGACAAGGGCAATATCCGCGCCTTTGGTCTGTCGAATGAAAGCGCTTGGGGTACCGCTCAGTGGTTGCGGGCATCGGATGAGGTTAGTGGACCTCGGGTCGCGTCGATCCAGAACGAATATTCTTTGCTCTGCCGGTTATTCGATACCGACCTGGCTGAATTGTGTCTTCTGGAAGATGTCGGGTTACTATCATTCTCACCGTTGGCGGCAGGTTTCCTGACTGGGAAATATCAAGGTGGTGCTGTTCCAGAAGGATCACGCATGGCGCTGGTGCCGAATATGGGCGGGCGCAAAACAGATCGCGTTTTTGATGCAGTGGCGGCTTATCTGGATGTCGCCGCGCGGCATGGGCTGGACCCGATCCACATGTCACTGGCGTGGTGTTGCAGCCGTCCGTTCATGGCCTCAACCATCTTTGGCGCGACAAATGTAGCGCAGCTAGAACATATTCTGGCGGGTAAGGATTTGAAGCTGTCGTCCGAAGTGATGGCCGAGATCAGTGCGGCGCATCGGGCGTTTCCGATGCCATATTGAAGGGATGGGGGCTCTGCCCCCGTCGCCTTTGGCGACTCCCCCGAGGTATTTTATGCCAGATGAAGTTGGATCGTGTCAGTGATGGGTTGGTTGCGTACGGTCTTGCCTGAGGTCGCGAGCCGTGAGGCCGTGGGCGGTTCGGAACGCGCGGGCGAAGCTGGATTGCGAGGCGAAGCCGGTGGCCAGCGCCACGTCCATCAGCGGCAGGTCGGTATCGGTAACCAGACGGCGGGCCTCGGCCAGTCTGAGTTGCAGGTAATGATCCTGTGGAGTTGTATTCAGGCGCAGGCGGAACTGCTGCTGCAGGGTGCGCGTACTAGTGCCGAGTCTATCGGCGATGTGCGCAAGGGACAGGGGGTCGTCCAGTGAGGATTCCATCAATGAGTTGGCTTTGGCAGTGAGCGCGGTGTGACGGTGCGGCGCACCGGTGCGGCTTTGTGGTTTTGAGGGCTGAGACGTACCTTCATAGAGGAATAGCCCGGACACGCGGGCGGCAAAGCCCGCGCCATGACGTGCAGCAATAATATGGAGCATCATATCGATCGCCGGGACGGCGCCGCCGGAGGTTAGGCGTGTATCGGAGACGGTAAATCGGTCAGGGCGCACATCGACATTGGGAAAGCGCGCAGCGAAGTTCTCCAAATCCTCCCAATGGGTCGTCGCCGCGTGACCGTCGAGCAATCCAGCCTCAGCCAGTAACCAGGGGCCGCCATCTATCCCGGCGATTGTTGCACCGGTGGCCGCGATCCTGCGGAGCCCGGCGAGCAGGCTGGGCGTCGCATGACGGGCCAATTGGAATCCGGCAACTACGATCAACAGATCGCAGCCCTGCAACCGGGCCAGGGGAATGCCCTGCACATTCAGAGCGCTGGTCAGCAACGCGGGTTCTGCGGTTGCCGTGACGTAGTCCCAATCAAAAGCGGGCCGATCCGCTAGTCGGTTGGCAGCACGCATCGGATCGACGGCGGCCGCGAAGCTGAGTGTGTTGCATTCGTCCAGCACCAGCACCGCCGTTTTCAGGGCGCGATGTTCGGGCTGCAGTATGTTTTTTGCGGATTTCATCAAGTCTGATTCGCATTTTGCTAAGTGGTTCCCTCAAGGCTGCGTCAGAGTTGGCGTTGACGCAAATCGGAATCCGGGGAGAAGCCTGGGGAAAACCCACGGTAAAACCGGGTATAAGCTGGGGATAACGCCATGCCTTTGGAAATGAACCGCGAAGTCTTTATCACCTGTGCCGTCACCGGCTCGGGCGGGACACAGGATCGCAGCCCACATGTGCCGCGTTCGCCGAAGCAGATTGCCGATAGTGCAATTGCTGCAGCGAAAGCCGGTGCGGCCGTGGTGCACTGCCATGTGCGCGACCCCGAGACCGGTGCGCCTTCACGCGATCTGGCGCTGTACCGTGAAGTCACGGACCGCATTCGCGATGCCGAAGTAGACGCGGTTCTGAACCTGACGGCGGGCATGGGCGGAGATATGGTGTTTGGAGGTGTCGAGAACCCTCTGCCGCTGGCTGAGGTTGGAACAGATCTGGTTGGTGCCACTGAACGTGTTGCACATGTAGCGGAGTGCTTGCCTGAAATCTGTACTCTGGATTGTGGCACGATGAACTTTGCCGAGGCCGACTATGTGATGACCAATACGCCCGGCGCCTTGCGGGCGATGGGGCAGATGATGACCGATCTGGGTGTGAAGCCCGAGATCGAGGCCTTCGACACCGGCCATCTGTGGTTCGCCAAGCAGCTGGTGAAAGAGGGTGTTCTGGAACCGAACGCTCTGGTCCAGCTATGTATGGGGGTGCCGTGGGGGGCTCCGGATGATCTCAACACCTTTATGGCGATGGTGAACAATGTGCCGGATGACTGGACGTTCAGCGCGTTTTCGCTGGGGCGCAATGAGATGGCGTATGTCGCGGCCTCGGTTTTGGCGGGCGGTAATGTACGCGTCGGGCTGGAGGACAACCTGTGGCTGGAAAAGGGTGTTCTGGCCGAAAACTGGCAGTTGGTCGAGCGTGCAGGCAGCATCATCGAAAACATGGGCGCGCGGGTGATCGGGCCGCAGGAAGTACGTGAGAAGCTGGGGCTTACTAAGCGGGCTCCGGTTGCGAAGTAGTCGCGGATTGGGGGCCAGCCCCCAAACCCCCGAGATATTTTTGGCCAGATGAAGAGGCGGATCGTGGGCAAAGAACAGCAAGCAAAAACAGCAGCAATCATCGGAGGCGGAGTGATTGGTGGCGGGTGGGCTGCCCGGTTTCTGCTGAACGGATGGGATGTTCGGGTATACGATCCCGACCCTGAAGCCGAGAGGAAGATCGGTGAGGTGTTAGATAACGCGCGTCGTTCTTTGCCGGGGTTGAGCGATGTACTTCTGCCGCCCGAAGGGACGCTGAGCTTTCATGACGATCTCGGTGAGGCAGTTCAGGGTGCGATCTGGATTCAGGAGAGCGTACCGGAAAGGCTTGATCTGAAGCTGAAGGTTTACAAGAGCTTGCAGGGGGCTTGTGATCCAGATGCAATCATCGGGTCCTCGACCAGCGGGTTCAAGCCCTCGGAGTTACAGGAAGGCGCGTTGCGACCCGAGCAGATCGTGGTGACCCACCCGTTTAACCCGGTCTACCTGTTACCACTGATCGAACTGGTTCCGACCGACAAGAATTCACCTGACTTGATCGCGCGGGCCAAAGATCTTTTGACCTCGGTGGGGTTCTTCCCGCTGCACATCAAGAAGGAAATCGACGCGCATATTGCTGACCGGTTCCTCGAGGCGGTGTGGCGCGAGGCGCTTTGGCTGGTGAAAGACGGCATCGCAACGACCGAAGAGATCGATGAATCCATCCGCATGGGTTTTGGTATCCGTTGGGCCCAGATGGGACTGTTCGAAACCTATCGCGTGGCCGGTGGAGAGGCCGGGATGCGGCATTTCATGGCTCAGTTCGGCCCGGCGCTGAAATGGCCCTGGACCAAACTGATGGATGTGCCTGAGTTCACCGATGAGTTGGTCGACATGATTGCGGATCAGTCGGATGCGCAGTCTGGCAAGTACTCGATCCGCGAGTTGGAGCGTATCCGGGACAATAACCTCGTTGGTATGATGCGGGCGCTGAAGGCCCAGAACTATGGTGCAGGGGCGGTATTGAACCAGCATGATGCGGCCTTGAAGCCAGGAGCGCTGCCGACGCTGGACGAGGCGGATCTGAGCCAGCCGATCCTCACGCTGTCGCGCGCCGTTCCGCTGGATTGGACCGACTACAATGGCCACATGAATGAAGCTAAATATCTGGAGGCCTTTGCAGCGGCCACGGATCGTTTCATGGAAATCATTGGCTGCGATATGGAGTATATCGCGACAGGCGGCAGCTATTTCACTGCCGAAAATCACATCCGTTACATGCAGGAGACCCATGCGGGGTCGCGGATCGAATGCCGTACGCAGATGCTGTTAGGGCAGGGCAAGAAGCTGCATGTCTTCCACAGCATGTACGAGGGTGAAACGCTGTTGGCCACAGGCGAAAGCTTTCTTCTGCATGTCAGCCTTGAGACCCGACGCCCCAGCCCACCTTCACCCGAGATCGAGGCCGCGATGGCACGGGTTGCCGAGGCGCAGGCCGGGTTGCCTTATCCCGAAGGCGCGGGCGCGGCGATCCGCAAGCCCGCATGAGCAGCCGGGTCTTGATTACCGCAGGCGCCTCTGGCGTCGGCAGGGCCATGGCTGAAGCGTTTGATGCTGCCGGGGCTCAGGTCTGGGTTGCGGATGTTGATGCGGATGCGTTGGCGGATTGCCCGGCGCATTGGAAGCAAAGCCAGCTTGATGTGTCGGATGAGGATGCTGTCGCGGCTGCGTTTACCGACCTTGAGACCGAATGGGACGGGCTTGATGTGCTCTGTGCGAATGCGGGGATAGCGGGTCCCACCGCAGCAGTTGAGGACGTTTCCTTGACGGATTGGAGGTCATGCCTTTCCATCAATCTAGAGGGGTCATTTTTGTGCTCTAAATACGCCGCACCTCTGATGAAACAGCAACGCAGCGGCGCGATCTTGATTACTTCATCGACTGCAGGCCAGTACGGATACCCCAACCGCGCGCCGTATGCGGCGGCCAAGTGGGGCATGGTGGGATTAGGCAAAACGCTGGCGATGGAGCTTGGGCCGCACGGAATCCGCTGCAATGTGATCTGCCCGGGTTCGGTCGAAGGTCCACGAATGGAGGGCGTGCTGCAGCGCGAGGCCGATGCCAAGGGCATGACCCGGGATCAGGTTTACGACGGCTATGCCTCGGGCACGTCCATGGGCCGCTTTGTAGAGGCGCAGGACATTGCGAACATGGCTGTATTCCTAGCTTCAGATGCAGCGAGGCTGGTGTCGGGTCAGGTAATCGCGGTGGATGGTCATACGGTCAATCCTGACCCGAAACTGTGAATCAGCTCTGATTTGGCCCCCGAATCTGGCGGATGGCGTTGCGGACGGCTTGCCAGTCCTGCGCCTCCTGCTGGTTTCCGGCGGCTTCGCATTCGCGCATTTTCTGCGCAGCTTCGGCTTCGGCCCGATCGCCATGGGCCGTATAAAGGGCACGTGCGTATTCAGCGGTTTTGAGTGCGTCCATTCCCGTCATCCTCCATCTCAGATCGGAATGTCTGTAGTTTCGCGCCAAGTGACTATACTACAGCTTTCAGCCCAGGTCATGTCTGAGAGATTTCTGAGCGCAATTGCTGCAGATGGTCCGGGAAATCACGCGCGGTCATATCCGCCTCTCGAACCAGCCGGTCGAAATGGAGCGTAAAGACCTCAATCCGGTCGCGGTCTCGGAAAGCCATGTAGTGGCTTCCGGCATAGAACACGCATAGAAGTGGGCCGAATATCGTGACGGGGGCAGAGTAAAGACGTTTTGCATCAAATAGATAGATGCGCAGACGTGGATAAAGCTGCTCACACACCGACAGCAGGTGATCGATCTGATCCAACCGGACCTGAAGCGGTAGTCCCTCGTAGTAACCGGTGGCATAGGCAAAGCTGTGAAGCTCGTACAACGGCATGGCAATCTCATAATCGGACTGGGCGCTGCGCATCCATGCCAGCCGGTCTGCCGAGGCGCCAATGGCTTGATCTGCAGTACGGCCGAGATGCGGAGCGTATTCCCATTCAAGCACGGCGCGGGTCTTGAGCATGTCGGGCAGGGTAGCCGGAACGTAGCGTATCTTGTAGCCGGCGGCCTCTTGATGCCATTCAAAAATGCGCTCATCAACCAATGCCCGGGCGGCCTCGGTTAGGGTGAGGGAACTGGCCAATAGTTCTGCCGCGCTTTCGGGTCGGTTGGAAAGCCCAAGAAGCCAATCGGCGGAAACCCCAAGCGCCGAGGCGCAGCTGCCGACGACATGAGCATTCGGAAGGCGTGCCCCCGCCCCGGTCAGCAATTGCGAAACGGTAGATCGGTCAACCCCGATGCTGCGTGCCAGGGCGCTTTGGCTGACATTGCGCTCTTGCATCGCTCGGGCCAGGCGCTGGCGAAAATGCAGGGCGCGATCCCGTTTGTCGATTTTATCAATCATGTGATGATTAATATCACCTTTGGTGAGAATTGTTAATCATATTCAGAATTCACGACCCTTGGCTCTGTCTGTAACGCTGGTGTTACAAAAATAAGAATGGGGTCTGGAATGGAAACGCGACGCAGGTCGGTCGTGAAGGCGCTGGTGTGGAATGCGATGGGGCTGGCGATGATGACGCTGGTTGGTTTGATCGCCACGGGTTCAGCAGCACTTGGAGGGATGGTTGCACTGGTCAATACGGCCATTGGTTTGACCATGTATGTGATTTACGAGCGTATCTGGGCCGGAATTTCGTGGGGCCGCAATGGCTGAGCCGGTCACACCCAAATCGCCCGAATGGGCGACATTTGCCCTAATTATCGCGTGTTATTCCGCTTGGCTTGCTGCGATTTTCTGGCTGGCAGGCATATTATTGTGGCTGGCGATCCTCTTCATGGGGCTGGTAGCCGCTCTGCATTCCTCGCTGACGCATGAGGCGCTGCACGGGCACCCCTTTCGCCAGAAATGGCTGAATGAGGCACTGATGGCGCTGCCGCTGACTTTGTTCATTCCTTACAATCGGTTTCGGGACCTGCATCTGGCGCATCACTGTGACGCGAACCTAACCGATCCCTATGATGACCCTGAGACCAACTATCTCGACCCGCAGGTCTGGGCGTCTCTGGCTCGATGGCAAAGACGGATGTATCAAGTGAACAATACTTTGCTGGGGCGGATGGTTCTGGGGCCTGCGATCGGGCAGGTTGCGTTCTTGCGGGATGAACTGCGTGGTGCACTTCGCGGAGATCGGGCGATTTTGTTGGCATGGGCGCTGCATATGCCAGGCGTTGTCGCGACTCTTTGGATCGTCGCGCTTTCGCAAATGCCGATCTGGGCCTTCGCCCTTTCAGCATATATCGGGCTGGGACTGGTCAAGATCCGCACATTCCTGGAACACCGCGCGCATGAGAAATCGCGCGCGCGCACAGTGATCGTAGAAGACCGTGGCATCCTTGCATTTCTGTTTTTGAACAATAACTTGCACGTCGTTCATCATATGAACCCATCAGCACCTTGGTACCGATTGCCTGCACTCTACCGCACGGGCAAGGAAAGATACTTGGCCTGTAACGAGGCTTATGTCTACCGTTCGTACGGGCAGATATTCCGAGAGTACTTCTGGCGCGCCAAGGATCCGGTGGCGCATCCGCTCTGGCCAAAGCCTTGATTTAACGACAGAAGGGAAGCCATGAGTTTATGGATTCCCGTCACCATCGCGGCCGCATCGTTCCAGACGGTGCGGTTCATGCTGCAGAAATCCCTGAGCAGCGTGAAGCTTTCGGCTGCCGGGGCGACATTTGCACGATTCGCCTATTCCATGCCATTGGCCTTGCTGGGGCTTTTCATTGCTTTGGCCGCGACGGGGTACGAACTGCCAGCGCTGACGGCGAAGTTCTGGATATTTGCTGTCATCGGCGGGACCACACAGATATTGGCCACGATCTGCGTTGTGGCATTGTTCAAGCAGCGCAACTTTGCGGTAGGGATTACGTTTAAGAAAACTGAGGTGATTCAAACCGCTATTGTGGGGTTCCTTGTCCTCGGCGATCAGGTCTCTACCGGGGCGCTGGGGGCAATACTGCTTGGGTTGCTGGCCGTCCTGTTGTTGTCAAAAACGCCCGGAGGCAGCGGCGCTTGGTGGCAACATCTGACAAACAAAGCCTCGCGTCTTGGACTGGGGTCAGGCGTGTTATTCGCATTCTCCTCGGTCAGCTATCGCGGTGCCTCTTTGCAATTGGGCGACATCGATGCGTGGTTCCGAGCACTTGTGACGCTGGCCGTCGTGGTAACGTTCCAATTTCTCAGTATGTGGCTGTGGCTGCTTTGGCGAGACAGGGCCGAGCTGCGCGCGGTGTGGGAGACTCGCCGGACCGGTGTTTTTGTCGGCCTGACCAGCCTCTGTGGTTCGTTTTGCTGGTTCTTCGCCTTCACGTTGCAGAACGCAGCCTATGTAAAGGCCTTGGGTCAGATCGAACTGATCCTCAGCCTGATCGCATCGCTGCTGTTTTTCCGTGAAACCATCACCCGTCGCGAGATCGCCGGGATGACGTTGCTTGGCTTGTCGATATTGGCGCTTGTGCTGACAATCTAGCCAGCGCGACGCTCATCAAAGCTGAGAGCGATAAAGCTGGGGAGGTGATCCCCCATGCCTACAACTGCTGGCCCGCCATCGTCGCGACGCCCACGACCACGGGTTTTGGGCTCTCGCTCTTTGCGGCTCTCGCTCTTTTTGTTGTCCGACGCTTTGGCCTTCTTCTCTGGCTTTGGCGCCTCGGGCTTGGGCTCATCGGCCTTGACCGGATTGTCGATGCGCGGAATGTCCTTCTGGATCAGGCTCTCGATCGCGGCCAGCGCCTTTTCATCGCGGCCCGAGCAGATCGTGATTGCCTTGCCTTCGCGCCCGGCACGGCCCGTGCGGCCGATGCGGTGGACATAATCTTCGGCATGGCCGGGAACATCGAAGTTGAACACGTGGCTGACCGAGGGGATATCCAGACCCCGCGCAGCAACGTCCGAAGCCACCAGCAGCCGCAGTGATCCATCGCGGAATCCGTCCAGTGTTTTCATCCGCTGCGACTGATCCAGATCGCCATGGATCGCGGCGGCGTTATAGCCGTATTTCTTCAGCGACTTGGCGCAGATATCTACATCGGTCTTGCGGTTGCAGAAGATGATCGCGTTGGTGCATTTGTCGCCCTCGGCATCGATCAATGCGCGCAGGGTCTTGCGTTTCTGGCTGGCCTCACGATCCCGGCGACCACCTTTGAACATCACTACGCCTTGTTCGATGGTTTCCGAAGCGGTGGCCTGACGCGCAACTTCGACCCGGGTGGGGGCCGACAGGAAAGTATCGGTGATCCGTTCGATCTCGGGCGCCATGGTGGCTGAGAAGAACAGCGTCTGGCGGGTGAATGGCGTCAGCGAGAAGATGCGCTCGATATCAGGAATGAAGCCCATGTCGAGCATCCGGTCAGCTTCGTCCACCACCATGATCTGAACGCCTGTCAGAAGAAGCTTCCCGCGTTCGAAATGATCCAGCAGACGGCCCGGAGTGGCAATCAGCACGTCAACACCGCGGTCAATCAGAGCATCCTGTTCCTTGAAGGAAACGCCGCCGATCAACAGTGCTTTGGTCAGCTTGAGGTGCTTGGCGTAGGTGTCGAAATTCTCGGCCACCTGCGCTGCCAGTTCCCGCGTCGGGCACAAGACCAGCGAGCGTGGCATGCGTGCGCGGGCGCGCCCACGGGCCAGCAATGTGATCATCGGCAGGGTGAAGCTGGCAGTTTTGCCGGTGCCGGTTTGGGCGATCCCCAGAACATCGCGCCCTTCCAGCGCGGCTGGAATTGCGCCTTCCTGGATCGGGGTCGGAGTTTCGTATCCGGCTTCCTCAACTGCTTTGAGGACCTTCGGGTTCAGGTTCAGTTCGTTAAACTTTGTCATGTATGTCCGGTTCAAGCGGACACTAGACCTGGCCCGCGCGTCTGAAAATGCCGGGCCCGGATGGCCATGCGCCCCATGCGCGTTTCGGCTGTGGCGCGGGCATAACAAAAACGTGGGGCAGGGTCAAATGAAGTCGGTTTAATCCGTGGCAAATCTGCCGGTAACAAGGATTTCCGCAACAATTCAGATGGTTCCGGGAAAGTGTTTCGCGACTTTTTGGTCCAGATCAAGCGGCCGGTGACGGATCATGTCGTTATCCTCAAGCCGTTCCAGCACTTCCGGGTCAGCAGCGCTGATTTCATCGTAAAATTCCCGCAGGCCATCGAGCCCGTATTCGGTTTCCAGAAGGGTGATCAATTCGTACCTGTCTAGCGCACCGATCTTTCGCGGGCGATCCGGGCTGGCCTGGTACGAGCCGCGTTCGAGGCGGAAACGATAATGCGCCAGCCAATGCTCCCAATCCGGGGCGTGGCGATGACACAGATCGATCTGAGGAAGCTCGGTTCTGACTGGCAGAAACTCACCGTGCTGATAGAGGTTGTGGATACGGTCGCTCAGTTTTTTCAAACCGCCGCGTACGAACAGTTTGCCCTGAATGTGGCTCATGAAACCAGCCAGAACGTAAGTGCCGAAATTGGGATAGAGCGCTTCGACCAGCGCTTGTCGATTCTGACCTTCGGGAATGAACGCTTTGTAGAGGTCCTGGCCACCCGCCAGCGCCTCAATCGGGCGGACGCGGACGGCGGGGATGTCATCGGGAATGTCGCGCAGCAGGTCGGGGATCGGGGACATTGGCCACAAAAACTCATCGACATCGATATGTGCGACCCAGTCCAGATCAGTCCTGTTGTAGATCAAATTCGCATTCGAGGATTGGCGAACCTGATGTTTGTCCGGCCTCTCACGCCTGCGGCGCTTCCAGAACGCCGCATCGCAGGTACGCACCCGGATCCGGGGATGGTCGCGCAGGGCTGAGATGTCCCCCTGGACCGGCTCGTCCAGAAAGATGTGAATCCGGTCCGCGCCGATATCGAGGTGGTGGGCGGCAAAGCGCAAAATATCCTCACGCGGGGCGCGGATCGTGGACACAATCCCCCATGTGGACACTTCTGGATTGCGCTGAGAGTCCGTCAGGTCATCATTTCCTTCGTCGCGGTCAGGCTCAGCTCGGGATAATCGCGGACGACCCGGTCGATGTCCCACTGCAGCCGCGTCAGATAGACGATATCTCCATCGTGATCATGGGCAATATGCTGCTTGTTGGCGTTGACGAATTTGTCGATCTCAACCTTGTTGCCACTGACCCAACGGGCCGAGGTGAACTGAGACGCCTCAAACCGCACAGGCAGGCCGTATTCCATCTCAATCCGGCTGGCGAGCACCTCGAATTGCAGCGCACCGACGACTCCGACGATGAAGCCCGACCCAATCGAAGGTTTGAATACCTTCGCGGCACCTTCCTCGGCGAACTGCATCAGGGCCTTTTCCAGATGCTTGGCCTTCAATGGGTCACCCGCGCGCACCGTTTGCAGCAATTCCGGTGCGAAGGAGGGGATGCCGGTTACCCGGATCGCCTCACCTTCGGTCAGCGTGTCGCCGATGCGCAACTGACCGTGGTTGGGAATGCCGATGATGTCTCCGGCCCAGGCTTCCTCGGCCAGTTCCCGGTCAGAGGCGAGGAACAGCACAGGGTTTGATATTGCCATCGGTTTCTTCGATCGCACATGCGTTAGCTTCATGCCACGTTTGAAATGGCCCGAGGCCATTCGGACAAAGGCCACCCGGTCGCGGTGTTTGGGGTCCATATTGGCCTGCACCTTGAACACGAAACCGGCGACCTTCTTTTCATCGGGCGCGATCTGACGGGGCTCAGCGGACTGAACCTGCGGCTGCGGACCATAGGCGCCGATACCCTCCATCAGTTCCTTGACGCCAAACGAGTTGATGGCCGAACCAAACCAGATCGGGGTCATGTGCCCCTCAAGCACCGCCTGAGGGTCGAGCTTGGGCAGCAATTCGCGTGCCATCTCAACCTCTTCCAGCAGCTTGTCGAGCAATTCAGCGGGCACATGCTCGGCCAGCTTAGGGTCATCCAGACCATTGATTTGGATGCTTTCGGCCACCTTGTTGCGGTCGGCGCGGTCCATCAGCTCAAGCCGGTCGCGCAGCATGTCGTAGCAGCCGATGAAATCGCGACCCACACCGATAGGCCACGCGGCTGGCGTGACGTCGATCGCCAGCATTTCCTGAATTTCGTCGATGATCTCGAACGTATCCCGGCTTTCGCGGTCCATCTTGTTACAGAAGGTCAGGATCGGCAGATCGCGCAGGCGGCAGACCTCGAACAGTTTCTGCGTCTGGCTTTCCACACCTTTCGCACCGTCAATGACCATGACGGCGGCGTCTACGGCCGTCAGGGTGCGATAGGTGTCTTCGGAGAAATCCGAGTGGCCGGGTGTGTCCACCAGATTGAACCGGAAGTTCCCATAGTCGAACGACATGGCCGAGGCTGAGACCGAAATACCACGATCTTTCTCCATCTGCATAAAGTCCGACCGCGTCCGCCGTGCCTCACCCTTGGCCCGTACCTGTCCAGCCATCTGGATCGCGCCGCCGTACAGCAGAAACTTTTCCGTTAGCGTCGTCTTGCCCGCATCCGGGTGCGAGATGATAGCGAAGGTCCGGCGACGAGCGATCTCGGGCGGCAGGGTGGGTTGGTTCGAAGTATCAAGCATAAGCGCGCGTATAGGCGGGGAATCCAACTGAGGCAAGACAAAGGGGGTGGTTCGAATCATGTGGCTGTGGCAATAAGAACATATAGTGAACAAAAATGGAGTGGACCAATGAATTTGAAAGAAATCGCAGACGAACTGGTTGCTGGATGCCGCGAGAACCGGGCCAAGGAAAACCTCGAGAAGCTTTATGCCTCGGATGCTGTTTCTGTTGAGGGACAGGATTTTGCGGGCATGGGGCGCGAGACGCACGGATTGGAAGCCATTCGTGGCAAGCACGAATGGTGGGAAGGCGCTCATGAAGTATCGGGCGCGTCCGTCAGTGGCCCGTACCCGCATGGTGACGACCGCTTTGCCGTGATCTTTGAAGTGCAGGGCAAGGTGAAAGAAACCGGTGAGAGCTTTGATATGCGTGAGGTCGGTGTCTATCACGTCGCCGATGGCAAGATCGTGCGTGAAGAGTTCTTTTATTAATCCGCAAGATCCCATTCTGGTCTTCTTTGCAGGGCCGATGTTAGATGTGTGCCGAAGATAGGGAGGGCCAGAATGGACTTGGGAATTCGCGGAAAACGTGCGCTGGTTTGTGCCAGCAGCAAAGGCTTGGGATTGGGCTGTGCCGAGGCGTTGGCCGAAGCCGGCGTTGATCTTGTGATGAACGCGCGCGGAGCCGAAACGTTGGAGGCTGAAGCCACGCGTTTGCGATCCTCATATGGCGTTGCCGTGCAGACAGTGGCTTGTGATGTTACCACACCAGAGGGTCAGGCCGAGGTGATAAGTGCTGCGCAGGGTGCTGATATCCTTGTCACAAACGCGGGTGGCCCTCCGCCCGGCATGTGGTCGGACTGGGAGCGTGATGATTTCATCAAAGCGCTGGATGCCAATATGCTGACACCCATAGCTTTCATGAAGGCTCTGCTACCGGGAATGATGGATAAGGGCTGGGGTCGCGTGGTGAATATCACCTCGCAGTCGGTACGCGCGCCGATTGCGGTGCTGGGCCTGTCGAATGCGGCGCGAACTGGATTAACCGGCTATGTTGCGGGCACATCGCGCCAGGTGGCACCACATGGCGTGACGATCAATAATCTGCTGCCAGGTATCCACGCCACCGACCGCGCGAACGCGCTGGATGGCGGGGTGTCAGAGCAGAAAGGTATTTCGATGGCCGAGGCACGGGCTGAACGCGCTGCAACCATCCCAGCGAGACGCTATGGCACGAGGGAAGAGTTTGGGGCGACCTGCGCGTTTCTATGCTCGCAACACGCCGGGTTCATTGTCGGGCAGAACATTTTGCTGGACGGTGGTGGCACCAATCTGACGATGTAGGTATGGCACAGAACTTTTCTCTGAAAGATCAGTTGTTCAACGCGGAAAAGGTAAGCTTTCTTGCGGGCTTGTTCGCCAATGCTGATTCCGATTTCAAGGAAGAAGCATTCGCGGCGAAAGTGATGTCGCGTTTGCCCGAGCTTGAACTGAAAGAGCGTATGGCGTGGATTGCAGAGTGTCTGCAAGAATCGGTGCCCGGCGATTTGCCGGCAGTGGCACCGGTCATTCTGCGGGCGCTGCCGCCTCCGCTGGACCCCGCCAAAAGTGATGACGACTTCGGAGACTTCATCTTTGCGCCCTTGGGTGATTGGGTTTGTGCAATCGGCCTGGATCATCCCGCTTTGGCGCTGGATGTATTCGAAGAGCTGACCCAGAGATTTTCGATGGAATGGGCGATCCGCCCGTTCCTCAATCACCACTCCGAACTGGTCATGGCGCGGATGCAGGGCTGGTGCACCCATCCCAGCTATCACGTGCGTCGTCTGGTCAGCGAGGGCACGCGGCCGCGTTTACCGTGGGGGCAGGCCGTTGGCTTGGCAATGTCAGACCCATTGCCGTTATTGGACCGGTTGCACGGGGATCGGACGCGCTATGTGACGCGCTCGGTCGCCAATCATCTGAATGATATCACCAAGAAAGACCCCGATCTGGTGCTGGAACGTCTGCGGGATTGGGGCAAGGCAGGGCGGCAGGACAAGGATGAACTGAACTGGATGACATCTCATGCATTACGAGGCCTTGTGAAATCTGGGCATCCCAAGGCGATGAAGGTGCTTGGATACGATCCCGATGCAGATATTGCGGTTGAGATTCAGGTAAACGGTCCGGCCCGGATTGGTGAAGCGCTGGAGTTTGAAACCCGCCTAAGCGGCGCAGAAGATCAGCCAGTCTTGGTCGACTATATCGTTCATTTCCAACGACCTGGCGGAAAGATCTCACCCAAGGTTCACAAGTTGAAACAGGCCGAGCTTACAGGTGGTCAGTTGACACTTAGAAAGCGGCACAAGCTGAAGGGCAATGCAACAACATTCAAGTTGGTTCCTGGGCCGCATCGGTTGGAGATTCAAGTGAACGGCCGCGTGCACGCAGGCGTCGATTTCGACCTGCTCGCCTGAGCCCAGTCACGGTTTCGTCAGATCGGGCGCTGGTGGATTGCGTGGTGTGGATTGCTGCACTAGCTGCAAAAGACCAGTGACAAAAGGATTGCCCCGATGAAGCACGAGGCTGTGCAGAACTACTATGGTGAGGTGTTGCAAGGCAGCGCGGATTTGCAAACAAATGCCTGCTGTACTCCGGATGATATGCCGGATCACTTCAAGAAAATTCTGTCGCAAATTCATGATGATGTGCTGACACGTTACTATGGATGCGGGCTGATTGCTCCGTTGGATCTGGAGGGAATGCGTATCCTGGATCTGGGCTGTGGTGCGGGGCGCGATGTGTATGCTTTATCCGCGATGGTCGGTGAAAAGGGCCGTGTCGTCGGCGTTGACATGACGCCTGAGCAGCTCGACGTGGCGCGTGCGCATAAGGACTATCACGCGATGGCATTCGGACATTCGGCCAGCAATGTCGAGTTTCACCACGGCTATATCGAAAAGCTGGATGAGCTGGACCTCGAACCGGGATCGTTCGATATCATCGTCTCAAACTGCGTGATCAATCTGGCGACCGACAAGGCTGCTGTGCTGCGCGGTGCGCATCGGCTGCTGAAAGAGGGTGGCGAGATGTATTTCTCGGACGTCTATGCCGACCGCCGGGTGCCCAAGGCGATGGCCGAGGATGAGATCCTGTATGGCGAATGCCTGTCGGGTGCGCTCTATTGGAACGATTTTCTGTCGATGTCGCGTGCTGCCGGATTTGGCGATCCCCGTCGGGTGACGCATCGGCCTTTGACCATCGAGAACCCAATTCTGGAAGAACGGATCGCACCGCTGAGCTTTATTTCGGCCACCTACCGTCTGTTCAAGCTGCCGGAGTTGGAACCTGCATGCGAGGATTACGGTCAGGCTGTGATCTACAAGGGCACAGTGCCGCATGCGCCGCATGAATTTGTGCTGGATGACCACCATACGATCGAGGCCGGCAAAGTATTCCCGGTCTGTGGCAACACGTGGATGATGCTGCAAGACACCCGTTTTGAACGACATTTCGAGTTTATCGGCGATTTCTCGACACATTACGGGATTTTCGAAGGCTGCGGCGGGGATAGCCCGTTTGTTGTACAGGGCGAAGCTGCCTCGACCGGGTGCTGCTGATCCCTTGCGCCTGATGGGCGGGGTTGTTATCCCCGCCTAAGCCCGATGGATTTGATCGGGAAAGGCAATGGGGTCCATCGGTGACAGTGACGACAACTCCTCCTCGATTGGAAATCCGCAATCTGATTGCGCGCTTTGGCGGGCGGACGGTCGTGGATGATGTATCGTTGACCGTACACGCGGGGCAGGTGACTTGCCTGCTGGGGCCTTCGGGCTGCGGAAAGTCGACCACATTGCGGATGATCGCGGGGGTCGAAATGCAGACCTCGGGCGAGATTTACGTCGATGGCAAGCTGATCTGTGACACGGTATTCCGCGTACCGCCCGAACGGCGCGAGATTGGGCTGATGTTTCAGGATTTTGCGCTGTTTCCACATCTCAGCGTAGCGGATAACGTCGCGTTCGGCCTGAAAGGCAGCAAAGAGCAGAAACGCGCGCGGGTCGAGGAACTGCTGACCAAGGTCGATCTGATGCGGTTCATCGATGGATTTCCGCATCAGTTATCTGGGGGTGAGCAGCAGCGGGTTGCTCTGGCCCGTGCTTTGGCCCCACGTCCGCGGATCATGCTGATGGATGAGCCGTTCTCGGGCCTCGATAACCGTCTGCGCGACGGCATTCGGGACGAAACGCTCGCAGTCCTCAAAGAAGAGGACGCTGCTGTTCTGTTGGTCACGCATGAGCCGGACGAGGCGATGCGAATGGCTGATGAAATCGCGCTGATGCGGCGCGGCAAGATTGTGCAGCAGGGGGCGCCATACAATGTCTATACCCGGCCTGCAGACAAGGCAGCAGTTTCGTTTTTTAGTGATATCAATGTGTTGAAGGCTCAAGTTAATGGTGCGTTGGCGCATACTCCGTTTGGCCGTTTTCTTGCGCCCGGTGTGCCGGACGCGACCGATGTTGAAATCGTGTTTCGACCCCAGCACGTCAAGCTGGACTTCGACCGCAATGGCAAAGGGCCTGCGCCGACGCCGACAGACGGCATTGCCGCCCGAGGCGTGGTTGAGCGTGCTCGGTTTTTGGGAAATGAAAGCCTTGTCGAGTTTCGCATGGACTATGATGGCTCGATCCTGAAGGCGACGGTCCCGAACGTCTTTGTGCCCAAAGAGGGCCGTGTCATGTGGCTGACCATTCGCCGCGACCGGTGTTTTGTATTCCCGGCCTGACGCTCAAATCCTGCATTTTCATCCAAGTGGTGCGTGAAAGCCTCAGATTGCGCATGTGCATTGCTTGTCGCAGCGCTGAGGCGGGTCTATCAAGGGCAAAACGAGGGGTGGACCGGGCATGCGAATTCTTCTGACCAATGATGACGGCATCAATGCGCCGGGACTGATTGTACTTGAAGCGATCGCGGCTGAACTGGCCGGTCCCGATGGCGAGGTCTGGGTCGTCGCGCCTGCATTTGAACAGTCGGGCGTGGGCCATTGCATCAGCTATACCCACCCGATGATGGTCGCCAAACTGGGCGAGCGTCGCTATGCCGCCGAAGGGTCTCCGGCGGATTGCGTGTTGGCCGGTTTGCACGACGTTATGAAGGACGCGCCGCCCGATCTGGTGTTGTCAGGGGTGAACCGGGGCAACAATTCGGCTGAGAACACGCTGTATTCGGGTACTATCGGCGGCGCGATGGAGGCGGCGTTGCAGGGTGTGCCCGCGATTGCCTTGTCTCAGTATTTCGGGCCGCGCAATCTGGGGCTGGACGATCCGTTTGAGGCGGCTGCCAAATTTGGGGCCGATCTGGTGCGCCGCATTCTTGATGCGACACCCGAGCAGCAGGGCGACTATCGTCTGTTCTATAATGTGAATTTCCCTCCGGTTCCCGCAGGTGAGGTGCTGGGTACGCGCGTGGCCCCGCAGGGGTACCGACGCGATACACATTTCTCTGTCGAGCCGCACAGCTCGCCCTCGGGTCGCCGGTTCCTTTGGATTAAGGGCGGGTATCAACATAACCCGACTGCTCCGGGCACGGATGCGGCGGTCAATCTGGAAGGATATATCTCGGTCACTCCGATGCGCGCTGATCTGACAGCATATGACACGCTCGAGGCGCTAAAGGTCATCGAATGACTGGACCAAGCGCAGAAACCATAATGCAGTTCCTGTTTGCCTTGCGCTCGCGCGGGGTGACGGATGCACGTGTGCTGGCGGCGATGGAACAGGTTGACCGGGGGCAGTTTGTCAAAGGCCTGTTCGCGGACCGGGCCTATGAGGACACTCCACTGCCTATTGCCTGTGGCCAGACCATCAGCCAGCCTTCGGTTGTGGGGCTGATGACGCAGGCGCTGCAGGTGCGTCCGCGTGATACGGTTCTAGAGGTCGGCACCGGCTCGGGCTATCAGGCGGCGATCCTGTCCAAGCTGGCGCGCCGGGTCTACACGGTTGAGCGGCACAAGAGGCTGGTGCGCGAAACGGGAGAACTGTTCCGTGAGCTGGGGCTGACGAATGTGACCGCGATGCTGTCGGATGGATCGTTTGGCCTGTCCGAACAGGCCCCGTTTGACCGTATCATTGTGACCGCGGCCGCCGAAGATCCTCCGGGGCCGCTCTTGGCGCAGTTGAAAATCGGCGGTATCATGGTGTTACCCGTGGGCCAGTCGGACGCGGTGCAGACCCTAATCCGGGTCACGCGCACTGAAACCGGTCTGGACTATGACGAATTGTTGCCGGTCCGTTTTGTGCCCTTGCTTGAGGGGCTGGGAAAAGACGGAGCGTAAAGGTATATTAGAGGCGCCAGAACCCCGGAGAACAGGGGCAGGTGTTGAGGACAGTAAAATGAGAGCAGTTTCCAAATCAGCAATGCGCCGCTATGCGACAGGTGTTGCCGCGCTGGCAATTCTGGCCGGGTGTGAAGGGCCATATGACTATGACCTTCGCGGCAATGTCGGCGGGTTCTCCACTGCAGATGCCGCCCTTGCAGCGACCGCCAACCGCCCGACGCCGGATGCGCGTGGCGTGATCACCTATCCGAACTATCAGGTCGCGGTAGCCCGCCGTGGGGATACAGTTGGCGATGTCGCCACCCGGATCGGCATGCCGGTGGCCGAATTGGCCCGGTTTAACGGATTGCAGCCAAATGACAGCCTGCGTGACGGTGAAGTTCTGGCCTTGCCGCGCTCGGTCGGTGGGACGAGCAATGTTGATATTGCGACCATTGCCGGAACCGCGATTGACGAGGCACCGGACACAGGATCTGTACAGACATCGACATTGGAGCCCGCGCAACCTGCTGCGGCTCCGGCACCGGTTGCTACGGGGCCTGAGCCGATCCGGCACAAGGTCAAGCGGGGTGAGACAGCCTATACAATTTCGCGCCTCTATCAGGTGCCTGTGGAGTCTCTGGCAGAATGGAACGGTTTGGGACCAGACTTTATGGTGCGCGAAGACCAGTACCTGTTGATCCCGGTCAAGAATCAACCGGCACCTCGGGCAGCAGCGCCGGCCGCCACGGCAACTGCGGTAACCCAACCGGGGGAAGGCTCACCAACTCCTACGCCGCCGAGCGCGACGCAGCCATTGCCGGATGAGAAAGTTGCCGCGGCAACGCCTGCGCCGGATATCACAGCCGAGGCCCCGACCAATTCGGGAAGCTCGGCGCTGGCAAGCCCGGTGAGCGGCACCATCATTCGGACCTACAAGAAGGGTAAGAATGAGGGGATAGATATCGCCGCAGCGCCAGGCGCGTCGGTCAGTGCGGCCGAGGCAGGCACGGTCGCCGCGATCACCGCGGATGCGGATCAGGTTCCGATCATCGTTGTGAAACACAACAATGACTTGCTGACTGTTTATGCCAATGTCGACAATATCACCATCAAGAAAGGTGATCGGGTGCGACGGGGACAAAAGATCGCCTCGCTTCGCGGGGGCGACAATGCATATGTGCACTTCGAAGTGCGCAAAGGGTTCGAGTCGGTTGATCCCGAGCCTTACCTGAAGTGACCGAAATGGCCCGTTCCGGGCCATGCCTCCGGCGGAGGTATTTGGGGCCAGATGAAGGACGGATCACGCATTGGGATCGTAGTCGCTGAGCCGTTTACCTGGTTCGTCGATAAAGAGTTCCGGCAGAGGCGTGACGTTTTCTATCAGGTCGATGCGGAAGACCCGGAAGTCATCGCGCAGTTCGCACCAGGCGGTCAGTGTCCAGACACGGCCCCAGTATTCCATATGTAGCGGTCGGATGGTGCGTTCGGTCAGCGCGCCGTCAATGCGACGGTAGCTGAGCTGCAATTTCTGGCGCGATTTGATCGCGGCGCGGATCGGGGCCATATGTGCCATTCCGCGTACGACATCAGCGAAGGGATAGACCGCGAATTTCCAGCTGTCGGCCTCGGCAATGACCTGCGTGGGCAAGACGGCGTCGATTTTCTCGGCCAGAGATTCCGCGGCGGATTTAAGATCGGGATCGGCGGCCTCGGCAACGATCGCCATGCCGAGGTTCAGAGCCTCAAGCTCGGCGGGTGTCAGGTTTAGCGGGGGCAGCGTGATCTGTTCACGCACCATGTAACCTACGCCGCGTTCGCCTTCTACAGGAACGCCCGAGGCCACCAACGTGTCCATATCGCGATAGATCGTACGGACCGACACCTCAAGTCGGTCCGCGATGTCCTGCGCGCGGTGCAAGTTACCATCGCGCAGGATCTGTATGATGTCGAACAGGCGGTCAGTGCGGCGCATGACACGCCGTCTGAGCCGCCCTTAGGCGGTCATGTTCCATAGCACGGTCTCGTGACGCATCTGGGCGCTGTCGGGGTTGATTGCCGCCATCAGAGCGGGTGCAAAATCCTGTTGCATGAATGCAGCAGCGGCGTCCTTTGCGGATTTCATATCGGTCCAGACGACATAGTCGGTCCAGCGGCCATCTTCGCCATGGCTTAGCTGGCGGTGGGTAAAGCCGGGAGCCGCGCGGACGAAGGCTTCGGAGGCTTGGCTTAGCCTGACGAACTGTTCGGGCTTTGTGCCGTCGGCAAGGGTAAAGGTGACGATTTCTGCGACATGGGTCATGTGGTTCTCCGTAGACCAGGTTTCGATATCGTCCTTCTAGGTGATATCAACTGACATAAACCTGTCAGTTGAGAAATGCGAGTCCGCAAAAAACGCATGATCCGTTCAATTTTGCGCGCGGATTTGATCTGTCGCACTTTTGCTGATGCCCGTACGGGCGTAGACACGGGGCCAGACATATTCACGGCGCGCTGCGCCGACGTAGAAGGAGACAAGTCATGCTCAACAATATTGGCCTTCCGGGTATCCTGTTGATTGCTGTTGTGGTTCTCGTCCTGTTTGGACGCGGCAAGATCAGCTCGCTGATGGGTGAAGTGGGTAAAGGCATTACCTCGTTCAAAAAAGGCATCAAGGAAGGTTCGGAAGAGCTGGAACAAGACGCGTCCGAGCTGGCCAAAGACGTCACGCCTGAGACTGACAAAGACAAGGTCTGAGCCTAGATGTTTGATCTGGGCTGGACCGAGCTTCTGGTCATCGGCATCGTCGCGTTGATCGTGGTGGGGCCAAAGGACCTGCCTGTGCTGTTCCGCAATGTCGGACGGTTCGTCGGAAAGGCGCGCGGCATGGCGCGCGAATTCAGCACTGCAATGAACGAGGCTGCGGACGAAGCAGGCGTCAATGAGATCAAGAAGGGCCTGAACGCGGCGACCAACCCGGTTAGTACAGCGATGGACGGGATCAACGAAGCCGCGCGCGACGTGGCCAAATCCATCGACCCAACCAAGTTCGACCCTGACAGCGAGACCGGCAAGCTGGCCACCGAGCGAGCAGAGCAAGCCAAGAAGATCCAAGCCACAACGGCGCGCGCTGCCGCTGAACGCAAGGCCAAGGAAGCCGCGGATGCGCTGGCCAAGGCGGAAGAGGCCGAAGCAGCGCTGAAAACCGAAAGCAAGACATGACCAAGACCGACGAGATCGAGGACAGCTCGGCACCCCTGATCGAGCACCTGGCCGAGCTACGTACGCGGCTGATCCACTGCGTTGTGGCGTTTCTGATCGGTATGATCATCTGTTTCACCGTGGCCACGCCACTGTTCAATTTCCTCACGCAACCGCTATGTGAGGTGCTGACCGAGCGTGGACAGGATTGCGGGCTGATCTTCATATCGCCGCAGGAAGGGTTCTTTGTAGCGATCAAGGTTTCGCTGCTGGGCGGGTTCATTCTGGCCTTTCCCTATATCGGGATGCAGATGTGGAGGTTCGTGGCGCCGGGCCTGTATAAATCGGAAAAGAACGCGTTTCTGCCGTTCATGCTGGCCTCTCCCTTCATGTTCCTGCTGGGCGCAAGCTTCGCTTTTTATGTGGTCACGCCACTGGCCTATGACTTCTTCCTCGGTTTCCAGCAGTTTGGAGCGGAAGGGGAAGCTGTAGCAGAAGGCGCAACCGCACCTTTGAGCGTGGTGTTTCAGGGTTCGGCGCAGGAATATCTCAACCTGACCATCAAGTTCATCGTTGCCTTTGGCCTGTGCTTTCAATTGCCCGTATTACTGACACTGATGGGTAAGGCCGGACTTGTCAGTGCCGAAGGTCTGGGGGCAGTGCGTAAATATGCGGTGGTAGGCATTCTGGTGTTGGCTGCGATTGTCACACCGCCGGACGTGATCACCCAGATCATCCTCTTTGTCGTAGTTTACGGGCTCTATGAAATTTCAATATTCCTGGTCGCCCGTGTCGAGAAGAAGCGCGAAGAACAGTTGCGCGCCGATGGATACTACGACGATGAAGAGGCCGAAGCCGACGCAGACGTGATGCAGGATTACGAAGAGAACAAGTAACCTGTTCCAATAGCTTTAAAGGCGCGCCTAAGGTAGGCGCGCCTTTTTCAATTGCTACTCTTGTTGTGTTGATCGGAACATGGTTGAACTCCGCCAGAACATCCCGGAGGAGCCGATGGACGACCAAGCCCTGAATCGCATTGCGGACGCGTTGGAACGCATGGCGCCCGCGCCGCTGGCGACACCTGATTTCAACGCGGCCCCGGCTTTCGTCTGGCATGTCGAGCCTGACCGGCTGGAACCCGTCACACAGGTCAATCGGGTCGACCTTGATCTATTGGTGGGGATCAACCGCTCCCGCGATACGTTGCTGGACAACACGCGCCGCTTTGCTGCGGGTTACAAGGCTAATAACGCGCTCTTGTGGGGCGCGCGCGGAATGGGGAAATCCAGCCTCGTCAAAGCGGTGCACGGTACGTTGCAGGATGAGCATCCTGACCTGAAACTGGTCGAATTGCAGCGCGAGGATATGGGCTCGGTCGCGCGTTTGCTGAACCACCTGCGTGCCGCGCCGCACAGGTTCATCCTGTTTTGCGATGATTTGTCGTTCAGCCACGATGACCAGCATTACAAATCGCTCAAGGCCGTGCTGGATGGCGGTATCGAAGGTCGCCCGGAAAACGTTGTGTTCTACGCCACATCAAACCGCCGCCACCTGATGCCGCGCGACATGATCGAAAACGAACGCTCCAGCGCCATTAATCCGTCCGAGGCGGTCGAGGAGAAGGTCTCACTCTCTGACCGTTTCGGCCTGTGGCTGGGGTTCCACCCCTGCGATCAGGACGAATACCTAGCGATGATCGATCGTTACTGCGCCGCTCATGGCGTCAAGGTTGATCCAAAAACTCTGCGCGCGGAAGCCATCGAGTGGCAAGCCACCCGGGGGGCACGCTCGGGCCGCGTCGCCTGGCAATTCTTCGTCGACCTCGCCGGGCGAAACGGCGTCCATATCGGTTAGTCCGCCCGCTTCATCTGGCCAGAAATACCTCCGCCGGAGGCATGGCCCGTCAGGGCCATTCTCACAACAGTGCTATAATCCGCGCCGCCTCATCCGCAGTGCTGGTTAATACATCCCGATCCTCACCGGGATGGAAACGTGCACGGACAGCGGTCGGCATCGGTGCAGGCTCAACAATCGATACGCGCGGTCCCGTCCGTGCGGTCTCGGTCGCCCAACTGCGAGCCAGCGCCATCTGTGCCGCTTTGGTGGCGCCGTAGATGCCATAGAACTTCTCGCCTGCCTTCGGGTCATCGAAGAACACGGCATGGCCAGTTTCGCCCAACAAAGGCGAGACATACGGGATCAGAACCGAGGTGGCGTTTGCATTGATGCTGACTGCCTTGTTCCATTCCTTCGGATCAACGAAATGCATTGGCGTCAGGGCTGAGGTATGGATTGCAGTATGCAACCACAAATCGATCTTGCCCCAGCGATCGTGAATGCCCCGGCACAGGGTCGCCATCGCATTGGGATCGGTGATGTCCATGGGGGCCAAAGTGGCCGAGCCACCCTTTGCCTGGATGCGGTCATCCAGCTCTTCCAGCCCGCCCTGAGTGCGAGCGACAGCGACGATGTGATAGTCGGGGGCCAGCGCTTCGGCCAGCGCCGCGCCCAACCCGCGAGAAGCCCCGGTGATAAGGGCGATTTTGGTCTGATCGGTCATGAGGGGGGTTTGAACCTGCACGCGCAGGGCGTCAAGTCAGGATCAGCTGCCGGGGATGTCGATCCGGCGGTTCTGGCCGCTTTGTCGCAGCACAACGCCATTTTCATCAATGGCGACCACCTTACCCGGGCCGACACGACTGCCGGGTTTCACTTTCTTAATGCGCCCCGACGACATGCGGACTAGGGCTTGTAGGTCCGCCTTGGGTCCAAAAATGCCCAATACCGAGACCGCGTTCTTCTTGAGCGCCCCCGCCTGTGTGGCGGCGCTTTTCACCGTTGCGTTTGCCATGATCTGTGGCCGAGCTGCGCGCCCGGACCCCGTTTTGTGAGTGGTTTTCGGCATTCGGGTAACACGGGATTTGCCGGACCAAAAGGCCGGCAGCACTCGGTTCGGAGCGGTTCGTATGCCGCATACCGAACCCTTTGCAAATGCAGCCTGTTCAGCAATAGGTTGTCGGCGGATTCTGACCTATGGCGGCTAGCGCAAGTCTCTAGGCCGACGCCTCAGGACAAAGCGATTCGCCCGATCACCCCGAGGCAAGTTTCGCCGCGTTCCACGAACTGCCGACCACCTGCATATCTTCACGCTTCTTGCTGACCCGACTGCTGTTTTCCAGACTGCCCAGATATTCCTCGTCGACGCCGGTGACGTAGTTGCCGTCAAAGCAGGAACAGTCAAAAGCTTCGATCTCGGGGTTGCCTTCCTTGGCAGCCCAGATCAGATCGTCGAGATGTTGGTAGAACAGCGCATCCGCACCCAGTTCTTCGCGAATCTCCTCGATCTCTTTGCCATTCGCGACAAGCTCGTGTCGGGTGGGCATATCGATGCCATAGACATTGGGGTATTTCACCGGGGGCGAGGCGCTGGCGATATAGACCTTTTTTGCCCCGGCCTCACGGCACATCTGGACGATCTTTTTGATTGTATTGCCGCGCACGATCGAATCGTCGATCAGCAGTACGTTATGACCGTCAAACTCCAAAGGCACCGCGTTCAGTTTGCGACGCACGGATTTCTGCCGTTCTTCCTGGCCTGGCATGATGAAGGTGCGGCCAACATAACGGTTCTTAACAAGCCCCTCGCGATAGGGAATGCCTGTGATCTTTGCGGCCTCAAGCGCGACAGGGCGGGCGCTATCTGGCACAGGGATGATCCGGTCGATCTCAAGTCCCGAGTCCTGAATTTGTTTGGCCAGCGTCTGCCCCATTCGCATCTGGGTTTTGTAAACCGACACCCCATCCAGCAGCGAATCCGGTCGGGCTAGATAGACATACTCGAAGATGCAGGGTGTCAGATTACCTTCAACGGCCTGGAACTCGTGCATATTGCCGTCGAGGTCGATAAGGATCGCCTCGCCGGGACCTAGGTCGCGCAGCTTGTCAAAACCGTTGATGCCAAATGCCACATCTTCGGAAGCAAAGGCATAATCATCGCCGTCACCAGTTGCAGCACGCTTGGCAACAGACAAAGGTCGGATGCCGTAAGGATCGCGGAAGGCCAGCATCCCGACGCCCGCGACGAGGCAGATCACCGAATACGCCCCCTGAACCCGCTCCATCGTCATTTTGACACCGGCAAACAGGTTGCGGATCGGATCAGCATTACCATTGACCTTGATCGCATCCGCAACCTTGTCGGCCAGTACGTTCAGAAGGACCTCGGAATCCGAGGTGGTGCGCAGGTGACGG
Source organism: Ruegeria sp. CF1 (assembly GCF_056537445.1). Lineage (NCBI taxonomy): Bacteria > Pseudomonadati > Pseudomonadota > Alphaproteobacteria > Rhodobacterales > Roseobacteraceae > Ruegeria > Ruegeria sp. CF1. Next base: position 328,645 of record NZ_JBQFRN010000001.1, read on the forward strand.
CTGTATTTCGCGGTAACCTTTTCGCGCTGTTCTTCGGTATTGGTGATGTTGCCGTTGTGAACCAGATAGATGCCATAAGGCGCGTTCACGAAAAATGGTTGCGCCTCGGCCGCGCTGAGCGAGCCAGCGGTTGGATAACGGACATGGCCCATGCCGACCTTTCCCAACAGGGTTTCGGCGTCACTGGCATTGAACACGTCTTTGACGAGACCATTTGCTTTCTTCTCACGGAAGAACTCGCCGTTATAGGTGACGATCCCCGAGGCGTCCTGACCTCGGTGCTGAAGCATCAGCAAGCCGTCATAGATTTCCGCAAAGACATCATGTGTCCGGCTTGCGATCCCCAAAATCCCACACATACACGGGCTCCAATTTCTATGACTTGCTTAGGATGGTGTTCAGGTCGGATCGGGTGCGGACGGGTATCTGAATGGTGTGTTTTGGTCCGTTTGCACGGGACTCAGGCACAAGCACGAAAGCGGCTAGCGCATAAGAAAACAGATACAGCAAGGTCGGCAGCTCCGATTCCATGTCGGTATGGCCTCCACATAATGCCAAACGATGCGTGTGTCATCAAAGGATCACATTCGCGATTTGACGCAGGTGCGAATTGTACACGCCGCGGGTTTAGGATGACAAATGTACAGACCTATGCTGTCATATCATTACGAAGGTTTTTTGCATGCAGTCCGGCAATACCTGGTGGAGCAGACGCCATGTGGCAACACAAGCAAAACACACCGAAGGACAAACCTGTCAAGCGGCGTTGCCACCGATGTCGTGGGGCAGGGCGCGCACCCTGCGAGATCTGCAAGGGAACCGGTGAAGTGATCAAGAGCCGAGACCAGTATGGAAAGCCGATCTCAAGCCGATGTGACGGATGCTTTGGCCTGAAGACCATCCGGTGCAATATTTGTGGTGGCGAAGGGTTTATCTGATTTTTCCGAACCAAACGCAAAAAAGCCCGGCTGAAACCGGGCTTTTCTTTGGAATTTGGTTTGATTAACCCTCAGAGGCGTTGTCGGCGGTGCAGCTTGCGACCAGCTCTTCGTACTGGGCGGTAACCCAACCCAACGCCGCCTCGGGGTTTTGTTCCTCGATCCTGCTGCTGAACTGTTCGAACACCTTGGCCGAGCGGCTTTCATCGACCATCGTGTAGGATTGACCGGTCATCACGGTGTCGTAGACGAAGAACGCAATCGCAACCAGCAATATGCCGCGTGCGATTCCAAAGAAGAAGCCAAGCGCCTGATCCAGGCCGCCAAGCGCAGAACGCTGCACCAGTGAAGAGAATAGCGGCGTGAAGATGCTGACCACGATCAGTGCAATGGCGAAGACGGCGGCAAAGCCGGTAATCACCGAAAGCTCACAACTGTCGCGCAGGAATTCACCGACCACTGGCACTTCTTTGACCAGTGGCACAGCCTGCGGGGCAAAGATGAATGCCAGAACTGCCGCGGCGACCCAACCTGCGATGGCCAAAACCTCGCGCATGAAACCGCGCGAATAGGCTAGCAAGCCCGACAGCACGATGATCAGGGCCACAACCCCGTCAATTATTGTAAAACCTTCCATGGCCCTCGCCTGTTCGTTTTCTGCCCCTCAAGGCGCGACTTTACCCTGCTCCGAAGGTTTCGCCAACAAACCCCACCAAATCAGAGGGTCGGGTGAGTGTCAGACCTGCCACAGTGCCAGTTTTGCCACCTGCCGGAGCAATTGCCGCTGTGAAACCAAGTTTTTGCGCTTCTTTCAACCTGTTTTCGGTCTGCGGGGCTGGTCTAAGTGCCCCGGATAGCGAGATTTCTCCGAAAACGACCGTATCGGCAGGCAGGGCGGTGTCTTCACGAGCGCTAAGCAGTGCAGCAGCAACGGCGAGGTCAGCGGCGGGTTCGCTGACTTTCAGCCCTCCGGCGACGTTTAGATAGACATCGAGCCCGGCAAAGGGGATGCCGCAGCGTGCTTCGAGCACTGCAAGGATCATGGCGAGCCGCCCGCTATCCCATCCGACAACCGTGCGGCGGGGCTGGGAATGGGGGGACGGCGCCACCAGTGCTTGCAATTCGACCAGCACGGGGCGGGTGCCTTCGATACCTGCGAATACGGCGGAACCTGGGCTGGGCTTACCGCGTTCCGATAGGAACAGGGCCGAGGGGTTGGTGACTTGCGCCAGCCCTTTGCCGGTCATTTCGAAGACGCCAATCTCATCCGCTGGGCCAAAGCGGTTCTTAACGGCGCGCAGGATGCGGAACTGGTGCCCGCGTTCGCCTTCGAAGTAAAGCACGGTGTCGACCATATGTTCGACTACACGGGGTCCAGCGATCTGGCCTTCTTTGGTGACGTGGCCAACCATGATGATCGATACGCCGTGGCGTTTTGCAAATGTCGTCAGCTCATGCGCTGCGGCGCGCACCTGCGACACCGAGCCCGGCGCGCTGTCGACATTGTCGGCCCACATCGTCTGGATCGAGTCGATGATGGCGAGGCCGGGTTTTTCTGCCTCTAGCGTCGTGAGGATGTCCCGAAGGTTGGTTTCAGCGGCCAATTGCACCGGCGATTCTTCTAGACCTAAGCGGCGCGCGCGCATCCTAACCTGCGCGCTGGCCTCTTCGCCCGAGACGTAGATGGTTTTGATTCCATTGCGCGCGAAACGTGCGGCAGCCTGAAGCAGAAGGGTCGATTTGCCGATGCCGGGGTCACCGCCCACCAGCAGCGCCGATGCAGGGACAAGGCCGCCGCCGAGGACACGGTCCAATTCTTCAACACCGCAGAGGGTGCGGGGCGGGGGTGTTTCCTCGGTCGAGAGGTCGGTGAGTGCGATGGATTGACCGCGCTTGCCCCCGAGCGACTTCTTGACTGGTCCTGCCGAGAGCGGGGCTTCCTGAACGATGGTGTTCCATTCGCCGCAGCCGTCGCAGCGGCCTGACCATCGTGTATGTGAGGCACCGCAGGCGGAGCAGGTGAAGGATTGTGTCTTTGCCATGTCGCCCTTGGTGCCCGAGGAAGGGCGGTTCTTCAAGCCCTTGCGGGCTTTCCTCACCGCCGGTGGCGCGCCACGTCCTCAGGCCCTTCGGGCCATCGTCCGCTGCGGGCGCTAGACGCGCCTATTCCGCGGCACGCGGCGGGGTCATCGCGACCACGCTGCCCGGTGTTTGATCGTCCGTGGGGGATTGCAATTGCGCCGACAGTTCCGGAAGCAGATCGAACAGCTCATCCCTGAGGCGCGCGAGTTGCGATTTGGCGATGGATTCCTCGATCTCGATGTCTCGGGTCCATTGGCGCAGCTCGTGCTGGATGATTTGGGCTTCCTCGATGCGCTGCTGGAATTGTTCGACCTCTTCCTGACGTTGCCGCAGGAAGGCACGGGCGCGTTCGACCTTTGTGTCCCCATAGGTCTCGGCCAGTTCCTGGCTGATCTGGCTCATCTGAGCAGCCAGTTCCAGCACCTGCGGTTCGAGCCCCTGCAAATCGGGGTGATCGCGCAGGAAGGCCATGCGCTCTTTCACCGCGTCGAATTCGGAGGCCAGCGCAAAGGCTCCGCTGCGGTCGGCGGCATGGGCGACCTGATAGGCCCCGGCCACGTCCTGCATATTCATTGTGAACTTACGATGGGTGTTTTCAAGCGCCATCATGCGGGCGTTCGATGGCAGATAGAAGACCAGCATCAGGATCAGGGCGGTCAATCCGGCCTGAACATATACGCCTGCGTCAATCGTTGCACCGTTGCTGAGACCGGCCTGCAACGAGAGCCAGGGCAGGATGCCAATCGCGGATAAAATGGTGGTCGTCACCGCGAACAATGCTGCGGCGCAGATCAGGAAAAAAGTGAGCCTTAATAAGGTATTCTGAAATTGCAATGTTATTGTGTGGAGGGCGGCCATGATCGTCGTTCTCCTTCTTCAACCGGTACAAAAACCGGGCCGAAGCGGAAGGTTAAACAGACGCGAAGTGATCCGCTACGGACCCATAAACTACAAAATTTACTGCTCGAAATATTAAGATGATACTCAGAAATCTGTTTTCAATCAATTAGGTCTGAGGTTTTCGTGATCCAAATGTCATCTCTGTAATATGGCCCAGTGCAAGTGAAGCCAGAATGCAGCCGGTAAACAGGTAGAGACCCCATGCGGTTTCGATGGTTGCGTATGAGATGCCTTTGGCCAGTGTGATGTAAAGCGCGATGAGGAAGATATCGGCCATCGCCAACTTGCCGAGGATGTTGAGCGCGGGTTGGACGCGCGGGTCCAGCAGGTTCCATTGGATCAGCGCGGTCCCGATGGTTTTGACGTAGGGCGCGAAGAGGGCGAAGACGGTAACGATCAACGCGAGGAAGATGTCGGACTTCCACAAGGACTGGAGCCCGGTGATGACGCTTATTTCGCTGAGACCGAAGATCGGCAAGAGCCCTGCGCGCATCAGCGGGGCGAACCACGCGATGGGGTAGAGGATCAGGAGTGAGAGAGTGGCGAGGCGGAGGGTCATATGTACTTATTAGGTGTTCCGCCGCCTATCGGGCGACGCGTTTCAGTTATGTGTTAGCTTAATTCAAGAATTCAAACTCGTTTTTGTCATTGGGAGACGTCAGATGCCAGCTTTTGTGGCTTTCAAGTCAATTGTTGATCCTTCGGATTGCGATTTTCTGGGGCATATGAATGTCTCGCGGTACTTTGCGGCTTGCTCAGATTCGGTGTTTGCTATCCAATCGGAGATGGGATTGAACGCAGACGATATGCGTTCGGGACGGAAGCTATCGTTTGCGGTGGTACATGCGGAGAGTAGTTTCCTCGCCGAACTTCGAGCGGGGGAGGCTATTCAGATGGAGAGTGAGGTACTCGAGATAGGCGGGAAGTCGGTCACCTTCCGACACAGATTGCTGCGCTCTGCTGACAGAAAAACTGTATTCTCAACAGTGTTCAAATGCGTCTTGTTGAATCTCGAATCTCGAAAAGCCGAATTGCTTCCAGATGAGGTTGTCGCAAGCGCGAAAAACTGGCTAGTGAGTGAGAAAGATTAGCGCACTGCCTCAATCGGCCCCTCTGCACTCCCGCTGATGAACTGCTCCACATAGGGATCGCCCGAGGCGTCCATCTGGCTGACCGGGCCGGTCCACTGGATCACGCCTCCGTGCAGCATGGCCACGTTGTCGGCAATGGCGCGGACCGAGCTCATGTCGTGGGTGATGGTCATCGCGGTGGCGCCCATCTCGGTCACGATTTCGCGGATCAGGTCGTTGATGACGCCGGACATGATCGGGTCAAGGCCGGTGGTGGGTTCATCGAAAAAGATGATCTCGGGCTCGGCGGCGATGGCGCGGGCGAGGCCGACGCGTTTTTGCATTCCGCCCGACAGCTCGGCCGGGAACCTATCGGCGACGTTGGATTTCAGGCCCACACGGCGCAGTTTCTCGATGGCGATCTCGCGCGCCTCATCCGCCGGGCGCTTCAGTGAACCGCGCAGCAGGCGGAAGGCGACGTTTTGCCAGACGGGCAGGGAGTCAAACAGCGCGGCGCCCTGAAACAACATGCCGAAACGCGCCAGAAACGCATCCCGGTCACCTTTCTGGGCGTCCTTGCCGTCGACATAGATCATGCCGCTGTCAGGCTTGATCAGGCCGAGTATGCATTTCAACGCCACGGATTTACCCGTGCCAGAACCGCCGATGATGACCATCGAGGTGCCCTGGGGAATATCAAGGTTCATGCCTTGCAGGACGTGGTTGTCGTCAAAGGCCTTATGTACGTTCTCCATCCGGATCATAGCGAGAAGAACACCCCTGTAAGAACGAAATTGGCGGCGAGGATCAGCACGGCTGCAGCCTCGACCGAGCCTTTGGTGGCCCGGCCCACACCCTGCGCACCGCGGCCTGAGGACATGCCGTAGTAGCAGCCCATGATGGCGGCGATAACGCCGAAGGCGGCGCCTTTCACCAGTGACGAGACGATGTCGCGGGTTTCAAGGAAATCGACGGTGTTTTTCAGATAGGCTGCCGGGTTGAAGCCCAGATTTTGCGTCGCGACGGTGTAACCGCCTGCGATGCCGATGATATCTCCGACCCCGACCAGCGCTGGAACCGTGATCAGGGCGGCCAGCACGCGTGGGGCGGTGAGGTATTTCATCGGATGGGTGGACAATGTGACCAGAGCGTCGATCTGCTCGGTCACTTTCATCGTCGCAATCTCGGCGGCGATCGAAGACGTCACGCGGGCGGCGATCATCAGGCCGACCAGCACCGGGCCAAGCTCTCGCACCATGCCTATGGCGACGATCTGGGGCACCACGGCCTCGGCGTTGAAACGCGCGCCGCCTGCGTAGATCTGCAGCGCCAACGCGCCGCCGGTGAAGATGGCGGTCAGGCCGACCACGGGCAGGGACAACCAGCCGATATTCAGCAGGGCGATTCCGAACTCGCGCGGATAAAACGGTGGTCGAAAAATGTGCGAAACCGCGTCGAGCGCGAACAGCGCGACGCGGCCAAACGCGGCGAGCATGGTCAGGATAGAACGCCCCAGCTCACCCAGCAATGAAACGGGATTCATTCCACGTAGCCCCGCGAAAAGCGACTGCCGAGCGAGGTCAGAATTTCATAGCCGATGGTGCCAGCGGCTTCGGCTAGATCATCGACGGTTTGGTGCCCGTTCAGGATACGCAGGCGATCAGGTTTGTACGGCAAGTCAGTCACATCCACGGTGATCAGGTCCATCGAGATACGTCCTACCACCGGGCAGGGCTGATCACCAGCGAATGTATCGATGCCGCCCCCAATGGCGCGATGCAGCCCATCGGCATAACCGGCCGCAACGGTCGCAATCTTCGACGGGCGGCGCGCGCTCCAGCTGTTGCCGTAGCCGACGGTCTCGCCCACGGCGACGTCGCGCACTTGAATCACCGGCATATCGACGGTGACGACCGGCTTGGCCCCGGCAAAGGGCATCCCGCCGTACAGGCCAATCCCTGGGCGGCAAAAGTCAAAGTGGAATTCCGGCCCCATCAGAGTACCACCCGTCGCCGCAAGCGAGCGCGGCGCGTCGACGCCATCGGTCATCTGTTTGAACGTGTTCAACTGTTGGCGGTTCATAGGGTGTTCAGGCTCATCCCCGCAGGCCAAATGCGACATCACGACCAGCGGGTCCAGGGCAAGAGCTTCGTGCCGCAGTTCGGCCCAGTCCGCAGGCTCAAGCCCAAGGCGATTCATACCGCTGTCGAGCTGGATACCAAAGCCATGATTGGGCAGGGCCTGACGATGACGCTTGAATTGTTCGGGCGAGTTGATCAACGGCGTCAGATCATGCTGGCGCAGCAGATCCGTGTCGCCCTCCATATGTCCGGAAAACACCGCAACCAGCGGGCCGGGGCCCACAGCCTCACGCACGGCCACGCCTTCCTCGGCAACGGCGACGAAGAATTTTGCAACGCCTTCCTCAGCCAGCGCAGAGGCGACCGGACCGGCACCTAACCCGTAGGCGTCAGCTTTGACCACTGCGCCGGTTTCAACCTGGGTCTTTGCGTCAAGCGCCTGCCAGTTCTGGGCGAGCGCGTGCAGATTTATCGTCAGATGTGCGGTACTCATAAACGCCGTTCATCACATAGGATTGGCCCAGGTCAAGGGGGAGCACCTTAATTCTTGGCGGGTTTATGCGCCTCATAGGCCGCTTCCAGCTCGGAACGCAGGAAATCCGCAAATAATAAGGGGCTAAACTGAGGTTGGCCGGTCCCGGGTAGAGGTTCGATGATTGTGCTGACATGAGGATCAAAGAAGAACGGAACGCTATATCGTTCACGGCCAGAATGGTTGATGACCCGATGCGGCGTCGAAAGCAGGCGGCCGTTCGACATCCGGTGCAGCATATCCCCGACATTGACGACAAAGGCGTCGGGACGGGACGGAACGTCAACCCAATGCCCTGACGATGTTTTGACCTGCAAGCCGCCCACCTGATCTTGAGCAAGCAGCGTTAGGCATCCGAAATCAGTGTGCGGGGCCGAGCCGAACAGATCATCGGGGCTGGTCTTTGCTTGCGGAGGATAGTGAAGCAAACGCAGCCAGAATGTAGGCTCGTCAAACGCGGAAAGGACCGAGAAATCCTGCGCCTCGCAAGCGATCAGAGCGATATGCATCAATCTACGTCCAAGGGCCGACATAGCCTTAACGTAGGTTTCCAGGGTGTCGCGAAAATCCGGTAGATCAGGCCATCGGTTTGGACCCGAGAGGTAGATATCGGGATCAACGCCAGCATCCTCGCGCATCATCATGAAGCTGGCGGATTGGTTGGGTTTTTTTACATCGGCCAGTGTTGAGTTCACATCTGTCGATGTGTTGATGGCGATGTATCCGCGATGCGTGTGGTCGACTGCGATTGCCAGCTTTTGATCCAGCGGCAGCGCGTGAAACTGTTTTGAGGCTTCGAACACATCGCGCATCAGCTGCGGGTCTATTCCGTGATCTTCGATATAGCCGAAACCAGTCGTGCCGTAGGCCGAACGAAACTCGGCCGCGATTTCCTCATCAGGGCGTGCACCCAGACGAATAACGGGGATCTCTGTGAATTCAGTCATGTCTCTCTCGCTTATATTGGGAAGATTGCAGGGGCAAAAATGCCCCCGGTCTATCCCGCAAAGCGTTTGCGGCGATGCCCGAAATGACGCGCCAGAATCACGCGCCGGGGTAGGGGATTGAGACAAGCTTGCATAGCCCGATCCGTACACATCGGACCGGGCTGGTCAAGGGATCAATAGCCCTCGATCTGGCTGTCCTGTTGCCAAGGTTTGACCAGATTGCCAAATCGGGTGAACTGAGCTTCGAACGACAGCTCGACCGTGCCGATGGGGCCGTGGCGCTGCTTGCCGACGATGACCTCGGCCTTGCCATGCAGGCGCTCCATGGCCTGTTTCCACTCTTCCATCTTTTCCAACTCGTGATCGCCGGGTTTTTCGCGTTCCTTATAGTATTCCTCGCGGAACACGAACATCACAACGTCGGCATCCTGTTCGATCGAGCCCGATTCCCGCAGGTCAGACAGCTGCGGGCGTTTGTCGTCACGGCTTTCTACCTGTCGGCTGAGCTGTGACAGTGCGATGACCGGGATGTTGAGTTCCTTGGCGATGGCTTTCATGCCCATCGAAATCTCGGCGATTTCGTTGACGCGGTTGTCGGCCATTCCGCGGCAGAGCTGAAGGTAGTCGATCACCAGCAAATCCAGCCCGTGCGTCCGCTTCAGCCGCCGTGCACGGGCAGCGAGTTGCGAGATCGGCAGGGCGGGGGTGTCATCGATGAATAGCGGGCAGGCTTCCAGTTCTTTCGCGGCGTCAACGAAGCGGCGGAACTCGGACTCGGTCATGTCGCCCTGGCGGATTTTGTGACTAGAGATCTCGGAAGCCTCGGCCAGAACCCGGCCCGCAAGCTGTTCGGCGCTCATTTCGAGTGAAAAGAACCCAACCACACCGCCGTCGATCGCACCTTCAGAGCCGTCCGGCTTGGTGCCGCGCTTGTAGGCCTTGGCCACGTTAAATGCGACGTTTGTTGCCAGCGATGTCTTACCCATCGACGGACGCCCGGCCAAAATGATCAGGTCGGACGGGTGCAGGCCACCCAATTGCTTGTCGAGATCGGCCAGACCGGTGGAAATCCCCGCCATGCCGCCACCGCGTTGGTACGCCTCGTTGGTGACGTTGACGGCTTCTGTGACCGCCTTGAGGAAGGATTGAAAACCCTGTTCGGTCTGGCCCTGCTCGGATAACTGATAAAGCTGTTGCTCGGCCTCGACGATTTGTTCTTTGGGCTCGCTGCTGACATCGACCCTCGCAGCCTTGTCTGAAATGTCCCGGCCCAGCCGGATCAGCTCGCGCCGAATGGCGAGGTCATAGATCATTTGGGCGTAGTCATGCACCGCAAAGGCACTGATCGATGCACCGGCAAGCTTGACCAGATAGGCCGGACCACCCAGTTCCTTCAGGCCCTCATCCTCGGCCATGAAAGACTTCAGCGTGACGGGTGAAGCCAGCGCATTTTTAGCGATACGGGTCGACGCGACTTCGTAGATGCGCGCATGAACCGGATCATAGAAATGCTCGGCCCCAATAATCGATGCGACCCGATCATACAGATCGTTATTCGTCAGAATAGCACCCAGAAGCTGCTGCTCGGCCTCGATGGAGTGCGGCATTGTTTCTGGGTTCTGAATCTGTGCGGCGGCCTGCTCGATACTGCTGATCTCGTTCATTGCTGTTCTCTTTGTCCCCTGGACAGAGGCCATAGCGCGGCCCTGTGAGTCGGCGCAAATTGTATGTTTTCTGGGGATATGCTGTGCATATCTCTCTGCCCCATCATATTGAAGGATGAGGCAGGGTTGCGTCAACATCTTGTGGATGAAGCGATCGACGCAGCGGTCAGTGTTTCCATTCTGAAAACAGTTTGCGCAACGTCAGCTTTTATGTGCGTCCTGCCAACCGCGCGGGTCGTTCAGGAAGGCCTCGACGCCATCAAGCGTCTCTTCGTCAAAGGCCTTTTGCGCTTTGGCTTCCGCCAAAACATCCCACCAAGTACAAAGCGAGTGCAATTTTACGCCGTGATCGCCCAGCGTTTTCTCGGTTTCGGGGAAAATACCATAATAGAAGATCACAGCCGTATGCCCACAGGTCGCACCGGTTTCGCGGATCGCGTCGACAAAGGACAGTTTTGAGCCTCCATCGGTGGTCAGGTCTTCAACCAGCAGTACCCGCTCACCCTCGCTCATCGCGCCTTCGATGCGGGCGTTCCGGCCGTAGCCTTTGGGTTTCTTCCGCACATAGGTCATTGGCAGTGCCATGCGCTCGGCGACCATTGCAGCGAAGGGAATACCCGCTGTTTCGCCACCGGCGATATTGTCAAACGCTTCGAACCCCGCGTCGCGCATCACGGTAACCGTCAGGAAGTCCATCAGAGTTGAGCGGATGCGCGGGTACGAGATCAGCTTGCGGCAATCGATATAGGTCGGGCTTGGTAGACCGCTGGCCAGCGTGAAAGGTTCGCGGGAATTAAAGTGTACGGCTTTGATCTCCAGCAGCATCCGCGCGGTCAGGCGGGCGATTTCGGTGCTGTCGGGGAAGGAACTGGGGATCATGGCGCAAACCTCTGGGCTGAAAGGGTGTCGCAGGCTGATAGCCTGACCCCCGGCCCAGAGTCGAGAGGGCACGCCAAAAGAAAAGCGGACCCCCAAGAGGTCCGCTTGATGCCCTTGCGGGCAGAGCAGCCAAGGTGGGCTTGACTGCTCATTTCTCGGGCTCGCTTTCCGCAATCGGCAAGACCGTGCCTTCAATCTCGGTTTCGACGTGTATGCGAGGCGAGGTAAGAAGCGCAACCACCATTGCCGTCACAAATGTGTAGGCTGCCGCGCAGTAACTGTATTCAGCGCCCAGTATTCGAATTGATGCGCTGTAGGTTGCACGTATTCTTAGGTCTGAGCCAGATCAGCAAGAGCGTCGCTCAAAAGGGTCAAAGCGTGGTCCCGTGCAGCGCGACGTACGTTATCCCGTCCCTGGGCTCCGAATTCCACGGTCTCGGTTCGGGTCGGTTGACCCTGTGCAGCGAGGCCAAAGCAAACGCGGCCTTCGGGTTTGTGTTCGGACCCGCCGGGGCCCGCGATGCCGGTGATCGAGACCGCCAGCTGCGCCCGCGAATTCAGCAGGGCGCCATTGGCCATTTCTTGGGCGACTTCTTCTGAAACTGCGCCATACGTCTCAAGCGTATCGGCGCGCACGCCCAGCATCTCTTGCTTTGCGGTGTTGGTGTAGGTGACAAAGCCGCGCTCAACCACGGCAGAGCTGCCGGGGATGTCAGTCAGTGCAGCGGCGACCATACCACCGGTACAGCTTTCAGCAGTGGCGATCATCATGCCCTGCGCCTTGGCGCGATCCAGCAGGTCGACAACGATCATTGACCCATGACTCCATGTGAGATACCGGCGAGGACGACCACACCGATGGCCGCAAAGACGCCAGCGATCACATCATCCAGCATGACACCCATCGGATCTCCACGCCGGTCGGCCCAGCCAATGGGACCGGGTTTGGTAATGTCGAAGAGGCGGAACAAGAGAAAACCCGCGATCCAGCCGGGCCAGAGCGCTGTGATGTCGATCCCATGCGCCCAAGACGGGTAGGAAATCGCCCATATCGCGATGAATTGGCCCGCGACTTCATCAATGACAATTTCGGACGGGTCGTGGTCATCTTGTCCAGCTGTCATCACTTGCGTAGCCCACAGGCCCCCGAAGAAAACCGCGAGTGTTGAGATGACCAGCAAGGGGAAGCCACCCAGCGTATGCAGAACCCACGCCAGCGGCAAAGCAGCCAGCGATCCCCAGGTGCCGGGGGCAGGGCGGAGGTAACCGACGCCGCAGACGGTTCCGATTAGACGAGCCGCTGTCATGACTTCACCAGACAGGCAGTTGCGAGCGAGGCAATGCCTTCGCTGCGACCGGTAAAGCCCAGCCGTTCGGATGTGGTGGCCTTGACCGAGACCTGATCGGTGCGCAAGCCCATGATCCGTGCCATTTCGGCACGCATGGTATCGGCATGAGGGCCGATCTTGGGAAATTCGCAGACCAGTGTGCAGTCGACATTCGAGATCTCATAGCCCAACTGCCCAGCCAATTCGACTGCGTGGCGCAGGAAAATTTCACTTGCTGCACCTTTCCACTGCGGATCGGAGGGCGGAAAATGCTGTCCGATATCACCCCGCGCCAGGGCGCCATAGATCGCGTCGGTGACCGCGTGCATCCCCACATCTGCATCGGAGTGACCTTGGAGCCCACGATTGTGCGGCACCTTCACACCGCAGAGGATCACGTGATCTCCGTCACCAAAGCGGTGCACGTCGTAGCCGTTGCCCAGCCTTACATCCATATTCATACCCATTGTACGTTCGGCCCGTGCGAAATCCTCGGGCCGTGTGATTTTCAGGTTATCCGCATCGCCCGGAATAATCGCGACTTCGATTCCCGCAGCGCGCGCGACTTCTACATCATCCGCTGCACCTCCGGGATGGGCTGAATGGGCGGCGGTGATTGTGCCATAATGAAATCCCTGCGGTGTCTGCGCAGCGTAAAGGCCGGATCGATCCTGCGTTCCTGTGACCACTGAACCGTCGCCTGTCCAGAGCGCATCCGTGACGGCCAAGCCCGGAGCAGCTGCCGCATGCGTGTCGAGTGCTTTCAGAACATCGCCGATTATCCGAGCGCTGACGCAGGGTCGGGCGACATCATGTATCAAAACCTTTTCAACGCTGTACGCTTCCAAAGCCTGCAACCCGTTGCGCACTGATCTGGCGCGGTCTGCACCGCCGGGTGCAAGGATCAGGTTTGTCGCGCTGAATTCTTCCCAAACGGCTGTGTCCTCTTCGGCCAGCACCAAAACGACGTGATCAACCAACCCTTCGAAGCGGTCAATCGCCCAATCGGCCACGCGCCGCCCAGCCAAGGCACGCCACTGTTTGGGCACTCCGCCTCCGGCGCGCTGGCCGCGCCCGGCGGCGACGATGATGGCGGCTGTGGTCATCTGAAAGGTCTCCTGATTGGGGCATTGTTTAGGGGGCGGTGAATGCAGAGGCAATCACCCGCGTCAATTTGCTTAAAAAATAAGCATATGATGATTTTGCGGGCTTGAACGCTCCCGTTTTATTGTTCATATGCCGCAATTTCGATATCAAATGCGCAACTGCTCAAGGATTAAGCACATTGGCCCTGCGTCTTGCTGAAAAGGATCTGACCCCTCCGGTGCTGTTGGCGCCAATGGCCGGAATCACCGACCGGCCTTTTAGGGACCTTGTGATGCGCTTCGGCGCGGGGATGGTTGTCAGCGAAATGGTCGCCAGCCAAGAGATGGTACAGGCCAAACCAGGCGTACGTGAACGGGCCGAGCTGTCGGCGGATGTGGAAAACACCGCTGTGCAACTGGCCGGACGCGAGGCGCATTGGATGGCCGAGGCCGCCCGGCAAGTCGCTGACCGGGGCGCGCGCGTGATCGATATCAATATGGGTTGCCCAGCAAAGAAGGTAACCAATGGCTATTCCGGTTCGGCTTTGTTGAAAACTCCGGACCATGCACTGACGCTGATCGAGGCCGTTGTGGGTGCAGTTGATGTGCCTGTTACGCTGAAAACGCGGCTAGGCTGGGATGACAATCTGTTGAACGCACCGGATGTGGCGCGGCGGGCGCAGGACGCAGGCATCCGGATGGTGACCATCCATGGGCGTACGCGCTGTCAATTCTATAAAGGCCGGGCAGATTGGCGGGCGATCCGGGCGGTGAAAGAAGCCGTCTCGATCCCTGTCATCGCAAACGGTGACATCGTCGATACCGAGGCCGCGCAAATCGCGCTGAATCAGTCCGGGGCCGATGGCGTCATGATAGGTCGTGGGGCGCAGGGCAAGCCCTGGCTGCTGGCGCAGATTTGCCATGATCTCTATGGCGCTGCTTCGCCAACCATTCCCACGGGCACTGAACTGATCGAGATGGTGCGTGGCCACTATCTGGCGATGCTGGAGTTCTACGGTACCGATCTGGGCCTGCGCGTCGCACGCAAACATCTCGGTTGGTACATGGATGAGGCCGGAACACCCGCCACCTTGCGGCGGGCTGTCCTGACATCCCGCGACACCAATGAGGTGTTACGGCTTTTGGCAGATGCGCTTAGTGGCACGGCGGAGGCAGCAGCATGACCTCTGACCAGAGCATCTGGACCTCGCTTCCGGTTCCGGCGTTCATTATCGATGCCGAAGATCGGATATCGGACGTCAACTCCTCGGGTGAGGGGTTTCTGAACGCCTCCCGCAAGGCAGTGATTGGACTCCCGGTCTGGGATCAACTCGCGGTTGACGCGCCGTTGGAAGAGGCGTTTCTGCGCGCGCGTCAACAAGGTACACCGCTGTTCGTGAACGATGTGGACGTTGGGTCGGGAAATCGCGCGCCGCTACAATGTGCGCTGCAAATCGCACCGCTGATGGGGCATCCCGGTTCAATGATCATGATCATCTCGCCGCGCGAACTGGCCGGTCGGATGACCCGTGGCAACACTGTGAAATCGGCAGCGCAGTCTGCGATTGGTATGGCCGAGATGCTGGCGCATGAGATCAAGAACCCTTTGGCAGGGATCACCGGTGCGGCGCAATTGCTCAGCATGAATATTTCGCAGCAAGATCTTGAGCTCACTGACCTTATCGTTGAGGAAAGCCGCCGCATCGTGAAGTTGTTGGAGCAGGTAGAACAGTTCGGCAACCTTTCTCAACCCGATTTCAAACCGGTCAATATCCACGATGTACTGGATCGCGCGCGCAGGTCAGCGCTGTTGGGTTTTGGCGCGCATATGACGATTATCGAGGATTACGACCCCTCGCTGCCCTTGGCCTACGGGGACCCGGATCAGTTCCTGCAGGTGGTTCTGAACTTGCTCAAAAACGCTTCGGAAGCTGCTGATGGCAACGGTACAATCCGGCTGCGTACCTATTTTGAGCATTCATTCCGACTGCGGCGCAGCGACGGTTCGGGTCATTCGCTGCCTCTGCAGATCGAGATTATTGATGATGGGCCGGGCCTGCCGGAAAATATTCGCAGTGATATTTTCGACCCCTTCGTGTCGGGCAAGGAGAACGGCACCGGGCTTGGGCTGGCGCTGGTCAGCAAGATCGTTTCCGACCACGACGGCTGGATTTCGGCTGAATCTGTGCCCGGTCGCACTAGTTTTCGACTGTCCCTGCGGCGTGCACCGAACGACGCGTATGAAAAGGAGAGCATCTGATGGATGGCACAGTTCTGGTTGCCGATGACGACCGCACGATCCGCACGGTTCTGACACAGGCCCTGACGCGGGCGGGGTGCAAGGTTCACGCGACATCTTCGCTGACCACGCTGATGCGCTGGGTAGCCGAAGGCAAGGGCGACGTTGTGATCTCGGATGTGGTAATGCCGGATGGAAACGGGTTGGAGATGCTGCCAAAGATCGCGCAGGACCGTCCCGGTTTGCCGGTCATCGTGATCTCGGCCCAGAACACCATCATGACAGCCATTCAGGCGGCTGAGGCGGAAGCTTACGATTATCTGCCAAAGCCTTTCGATTTGCCCGATCTGATGAAGCGCACCGCGAGGGCGCTGGATCAAAAGCAGCGGGTACAGGCTGAGCCGGTGATGGCCAGCGAAGACCGACCTGATGAACTGCCGCTTGTCGGGCGCACCCCGGTGATGCAGGCGCTTTATCGTCTGGTCGCTCGGGTGATGAACACGGATCTGTCTGTAATGATTTCTGGTGAAAGTGGGACGGGTAAATCTCTGATAGCACGCGCTATTCACGATTTCTCTGACCGAAGGACACTGCCCTTTGTCACCGTGACTGCTGCCGATCTGAGCGATTTGGAAGGCCCGGCACGGGTTATGGCGCGCGTACGTGGTGGTACGCTGCTGATCGATGAAATTGCCGATATTGATGATGAGATTCAGGCCCGTATCGTGCGCATGATGGACACGCCGGGCGATCACGTGCCGCGTTTCATGGCCACAAGTCAATCAGATCTGACCGACGCGATGGAAAGCGGTCGCGTGCGGCAAGATCTCTATTACCGTCTCTGCGGTGCGACGATCCACGTGCCTGCGTTGCGCGAACGGGTTGATGATATTACCTTGCTGACCGATCACTTTCTGGCGCGGGAGGAGCGGGAAAGCGGCGCGCAGCGTCGCCTCAGCCCCGAAGCGGTCGAGTTGGTGCGCCGGTATTCCTGGCCCGGCAATGTCCGACAGCTTGAAAATGCGATCCGGCGTCTTGGTCTAACCAGCCGATCTGATGAAATCTCGCGCACCGAAGTTGAGATGGTGCTGGGTAGCCAGCCCGAGGCCGAACCAGTTCTGGGTGATGGCGAGCGTGAGAAGCTGTCATCTTCTGTTGGTCGTCACCTGCGCCGGTATTTTGATCTGCACGGAAACATCCTGCCGCCTCCCGGCCTCTATCAACGTATTCTACGCGAAGTCGAGGCACCGTTGATCGAAATCGCGCTGGATGCGACTGGTGGAAATCAGGCAAAATGTGCTGATCTCCTGGGGATTAACCGGAATACGCTGCGGAAAAAGATTACTGACCTCGATATTCAGGTGACACGCCGTCGCAAACTGATGTAATATCGCCACACAAACAGTGGCATTCGGGTTCGACCCCGGGAACGACCACGATATATGGCGGTAAGCCGCGCAAGCGGCACATCAGAATGAGGGCAGACGGTGGCAACCCGGGCACAGAACGGGCCGATCCTATCGATCAACCGGTGGCGCAAGTCCCGGAGGATGCGCAATTTCAGTACATTGGGATTGGTTATGCTGGGCCCGGTTCTGGCGCTTGCAACCTATCTCGTCATTGGCCCTTTTGATCTTGGCGCGGCGGCACCGACACTGCGGCTGATTTTGTTGGCTGATCTGGTCTACGTGCTGGTCGTAGCTGCGCTGGTGTTGGGCCAATTGTTCAGTCTGATCGCCGCGCGTCGCGCAAAATCTGCGGGCTCCCGTCTTCACCTGCGCCTGATCGGCGCTTTCACGCTGTTGGCTCTGGTACCGACGGTCACCGTGGCGATTTTCGCCGGGCTGACGGTGAATATCGGCCTTGAAGGTTGGTTCTCGGACCGTGTGCGGCAGGTGGTTGGGTCGTCACTGACTGCGGCCGAAGCTTACGAACAGGAACACCGCGAGGGCCTGACGCAGGATGCGGTTGTTCTGGCGCGTTTCCTCGATAACGCGCGATCGTTGGATTATTTTGTCTCAGACGCCGAATTGCGAGAGGTTCTGGCCCAGGGGCAGGCCCAGATACAACGCGGTTTGCGCGAGGCCTATGTGATCGATGGCAGCGCCGAAATCCGATCGCGCGGTGATCGGTCCTACCTGTTCGACTACGAGGCACCAACCCCCGAAGAGATGATCGAGGCCAATGATCAGGGCGTGGCCATCATTGCCGATTGGGAGAACAGCGAATTCCGCGCGCTTGTTCCTTTGCACGCCTATCTTGACCGGTATCTCTATGTCAGTCGCGAGGTTGATGGGCAGCTTCTGACCCTGCTTGATGAAACCAAAGAGACAGCACAGTTCTACAGCCAATTGGAAAGTGAGCGGGGCAGGGTCCTGTTCGAATTCGGCCTTCTTTATCTCGGCTTTGCTGTGATCCTGATTCTGGCCGCGATGTCGCTGGGCATGTGGTTCGCCGAACGTCTTTCTCGCCCTGTTGGACGGCTGACAACGGCGGCGCAGCGCGTTGGTGCTGGTGATCTGAGTGTTCAGGTCATCGAAGAGGCCAGCGATGACGAAATCGCGATGCTGGGCCGCTACTTCAACCAGATGACTCGTCAGTTGAAGGGGCAGCGCGACACGCTGTTGGAAAACACCCGCCATATCGAGCGTCGAAGGCGGCTATTTGATTCAGTGCTAAGCTCGGTGACATCCGGTGTCGTTGGCGTTGATTCAGAGGGCTGTGTGACCTTCGTGAACCGATCCGCCGAACGTCTTCTGGGCTGGTCTGGTGGAGAACAGAACCTGGCAATCGGCATCGCTGTTCCCGAATTTTTGCCTTTGTTCGAAGCCCTTAAGGACAGCGGGCAAGAGGCGGTCCAGGGGGAGATCAAGGTAACCCGCAAAGGCCGGTTGGAGAACTTACTGGTACGCATGGCGACACGGCGTGGCGAGGATGGAAGGCTGGAAGGCTACGTTGTAGCCTTTGATGACGTGACCGATCTGGTAAGCGCGCAGCGCATGGCGGCGTGGGGTGATGTGGCCCGTCGCATTGCGCATGAGATCAAGAATCCGCTGACACCGATCCAACTGAGCGCCGAGCGGATCAAACGCAAATTCTCGCGCAAGCTGGATGAGGACGATTGCGATAGCCTGGAATCGATGACCGACGTGATCGTGCGGCAGACCAATGATCTGCGGCGGATTGTTGACGAGTTCTCGAAATTCGCACGCATGCCCGAACCGGAACGGCGCGAAGAGAATATCGTGACGCTAGTGCGTGAGGCGGTTCTGTTGCAGCAGGCGGGTCAGCCTGATGTTCAGATCGATGCGGACTTACCTGAACAGCCCATTTTGGCGGATGTGGATTCGACCATGTTGAGCCAAGCGTTGACGAACCTGATCAAGAACGCGGGCGAGGCTATTGAAACGCTGAAAGAAAAAGGCGCACCGGACAATCTGAAACCTCAGATCAAAGTCGTAGTCTCCACTGACGATGCAGGAACGCAGATCACCATTGCGGACAATGGCATCGGTCTGCCCGAGGACAGGGCACGGCTGTTCGAACCTTATGTGACCACGCGTGACGAAGGCACCGGCCTTGGCCTGCCCATCGTAAAGAAGATCATCGAAGAACATGGCGGAGCGCTGACATTGGAAGACGCGCCCACATTCGACGGACAGGACCATTTCGGCGCAATGGCTGTCATTCGTCTACCCGGGGCCTCAGGCGGCCCGACAAATGCGCCGGAAAAACAGGCGATTAAAACAAACAAACTGAAAGCAGGCCAAAGATGAGCGACATTCTGATCGTAGATGACGAACGCGATATTCGCGAATTGGTGTCCGACATTCTGGAGGACGAAGGCTATTCCACCCGGCTGGCTGCAAACTCGGATGAGTGCATGTCGTCGATCAATGCCGAACCTCCGGGGCTGTTGATCTTGGATATCTGGCTGAAAGATAGCCGGATGGACGGGATCGACATCCTGAAAGCTGTAAAACGGGACAACCCGGATGTTCCGGTGGTGATCATTTCCGGACATGGCAATATCGAGATTGCGGTGGCGGCTATCAAGCAGGGGGCTTACGACTTTATCGAAAAGCCCTTTAACATTGACCAGTTGATGGTGGTGATCCGCCGTGCGATGGAAACCTCGCGCCTGCGTCGCGAGAATGCCTCGCTGAAGCGGCAGGAAGTCAGCTGTTCAGACATGATTGGCAATTCTGCGTCGTTCCGAGCGATGCAGGGGCAGTTGGACAAGGTAACAAAGTCGAATGGCCGGGTTATGCTCAGCGGGCCGGCTGGGTCGGGCAAGGAAATTGCCGCGCGCTATATCCATGCCCATTCCAACCGGGCGAATGCCCCATTTGTGACGGTCAATTGTGCGGGGATTGAACCTGAGAGGGTTGAAGAGGTTCTGTTCGGACGAGAATCGTCTGAGCGCGGAATCGAGTCAGGCCTGTTGGAAGAGGCGCATGGCGGCGTTGTCTACTTCGACGAAGTCGCTGACATGCCGCTGGGGACGCAGTCCAAGATTCTTCGCGTGTTGGTTGATCAGCAATTCCAGCGTGTTGGTGGCTCTGACAAGGTGCGGGTTGATCTGCGGGTCATCTCCTCGACCAACCGCGATCTGGAAGAAGAGATCGCCGCCGAACGGTTCCGCGAAGAACTGTATCACCGGCTGAATGTGGTGCCGATTGCGGTTCCCTCGCTGGAGGAACGGCGAGAGGACATCCCGGTTCTGGCGCAACATTTCATCGAGATGTGCAACGATACACAGGGTCTGCCGATGCGCGAGCTGTCGGATGAGGCTATTGCTTTGCTACAAACGATGACATGGCCGGGCAATGTGCGTCAGCTGAAGAACCTGATTGAGCGGGTGCTGATCCTAGGCGATAGCACTGGCCCGATCGAGGCCCGCGAGTTGCCCAACGAAGAAGAGAAATCCGACGAGTCCGGGCGCGTGGTACTGTCTGGCGCACTGGCGACGCTGCCGCTGCGTGAGGCGCGCGAAGCGTTCGAGCGTGAATATTTGCTCACCCAGATCAATCGGTTTGGTGGCAACATAAGCCGCACGGCCAGTTTTGTCGGCATGGAACGCAGCGCCTTGCATCGCAAGCTCAAGTCGCTGGGCGTCGTGACCTCGAACAAATCCGGTGCGCGGGTGGCTCAGATTGACGAGCCCGAACCAGCCGAGTGAGTGCCGCGCCGAATACAAAGACCGCAGCCGTTTCCATCGGTTTTCCCGCCTTTGGTAAACGGTTGAAGCGGTTGCGGCGGTCGGTTGGACTTAAGCAATCCGCCCTCGCAGATCTGATTGAAGTCGACCAAACCACGATTTCCCGGTGGGAAAACGGGGGTCAAACGCCATCGCCGCATATTCAACAGTCCGTTTTTGCAGCGTTGGGGCCGGTTCGGGTGCAGGATTCTGCGCTGAAACGTCTGGTCGTTCATTCGGCAGAGTGCTTGCACCTTGTCGAAGAGGCCAGCCATATCTGCCTTGCTTATTCGGGCAGCCGGGCGCGGGATTGGAAGACCTCACAGCGCGCCTTGCTGGGCGTGTCGCTTTGGCAATTTGCAACGGATGAGATCCGACAAGCCGAAGCAGAACTGCAGAAAGATGGCTGGTGGGATTTGCATTCGCCTTCACCCAAAGCGTTTCTGACTTCCGAGGCTGTGCATGATCAAATCAGGATCAGCGCCGGGCAAATCGTGTGGGAGCGGTTGTATCTGGGTGATGGCACTCCGGTCCGTCTGGTCAGCGGGCGGCGCGAAGTCACCGCATAATTTATGCGTTCCGCTGTCAGGTTAGGCGCGATAGACCGGCTGCATGAGTGACTCTTTTCGCACATTCTTGCAGGTCATGCTGATCTGGTTTGCTGGCCTCGGTGCGGCAACCCAATTTGCAAAGATTGCCGTACCATTTTCTGATGTGGGGCTGTTGTACCCGGACAATGCTGCCGTGATCGGCTGGTTGCTGTCCATTATCAGTCTAATGGGGGCTGCTTTGGGCGCGATATCCGGAGCGATCACAGCGCGTATTGGGCCAAATCGTCTATTGCTATCAGGGCTTGTGCTCGGCGGCGCGTTATCTTTGCTGCAAGCAAGCTTGCCGGTTTTTCAACTGATGCTGCTCAGCCGGGTGATCGAGGGGCTGTCCCATCTTGCGATTGTGGTGGCGGCACCGACGCTGATTGCTCAGATCACATCCGGTCGGGCGCGGTATAATTCCATGGTGCTGTGGAGTACATTCTTTGGCGTTGCATTCGCATTAAACGCTTGGGTTGGGCTGCCCATCGTCGATCGTTTCGGACTGCCCACATACTTTGCCATGCACGGGGGTCTGATGCTGCTGATCGCCGCGCTGATCGCGCTTAGCAATCTGAAAACCGACATGGGCCAGACGAAGGGTACCGGGTGGGGGCTCTCCGCCTTCCTTGATGTGCATATCAGGACCTACCGCTCACCCTTTATTTCGGCCCCGGCAATTGGCTGGTTCTTCTACACGCTGACATTTGTTTCTCTTTTAGCGATCCTGCCGGGGCGTTTACCCGAAGGGCAGGGCGCATCGATTGCGGCACTTATGCCCCTGGCAGGGATTGTACTGTCATGGCTGCTGGTGCCCTTGCTGTTGACCGTCCTGTCCTGCGTCAGCGTCGTCAATCTGGGCTTTATGCTGGGGATCGCGACGATCATCGCATTGTTTCTGGGGGCGCCCCTTACGTTCGGATGTATCGCCTTGTTTGCCGTGCTCGGGCTTGTACAGGGCGGCAGCTTCGCCGCTGTGCCAGAGTTAAACGATACCACCGAAGCCCAAGCTCTGAGTTATGGTGCGATGGCGCAGATGGGCAATGCCGGAAACCTGCTTGGAACCCCGGTATTGCTGGCGATATTGCTGGGCGTCGATGAGGCTGGCATGTTTGTAGCCGTCGCCGCGTTCTATAGCATCGCGATCATAGCGCATCTGCTGCTGGCGCGGCGTCGCAAATCAGCTGGCTTGTCCCGGAGTGATGATCTGAAATGACCCGTCGTCAAATTTCACGAAACAGGACGCGCTGTTCAGCGGCGGGAGCGTCGTGGTGCGCGTGGGCGTGACCCGCGATTTGACACCCTGTTTGCAAGGCGGAAGGCTGACCGGGCGATAGCCCTTTTGGGCCATGCACTGCGCCTCGACCTTGTTTCTCAGCCCCTGGTTCACGTCGACGGTATAGACCCGCCCGGGCTCCCACCATCCGGGGTTGCGATAGCAGCGTCCTCGGCCATCGCAATAGGTGCGCCCGGGCCAATAGACTGGCGGGCTCTGCCGGACCTGATTGGCGACAGGGGCGTCCTTGAGGGCCTGCACCTGGCAGTTCGTGGTCTCGGTCTGCATCCGCGAGACGCTCTCACCTTCGCGATAATACAAAGAAAGCGGACCACAGGCGGACAGCGTCAGTAGGCAAATCAGAGCAGGCAGAATGGTTTTCATATGCTTACTTTGGCGCAGCTTAGGAGGCATGACAATTCAATTGACCGCTTTGGGGGCATCTGTCATTCAAAGATTTCAGGCAGAAAGGCCAAGAGCATGAAGGTCATCATATGCGGTGCCGGTCAAGTCGGCTGGCAGATTGCGCGTCACCTTTCGGGCGAACTGAACGATGTGACGGTGGTCGACAACAATCCCGATCTGGTACGTCGCGCGACCGAGACGCTGGACGTGCAGGGGATCGCGGGGTTCGCCAGTTATCCGGATGTGCTGGATCGTGCAGGGGCCCGCGACTCCGACATGATCATCGCCGCGACCCATTCGGATGAGGTGAATATGGTCACCTGCCAGATGGCGCATTCGGTTTTTTCGATCCAGCGCAAGATCGCGCGTTTGCGGTCGAAATCCTATCTTGAAGCAATCCATTCCGATCTCTACCGCCGCGATCATCTGCCCATTGATGTAGTGATCAGCCCGGAACGCGAAGTTGCCGCCGCAGCGATGCGCCGTCTTTCGGCACCTTCTGCTTTCGATACCGAGATATTCATGGATGGAAAGGCGCAGCTGCTCGGCATTCGGGTCGAGGAAGACTGCCCAATCGTCAACACACCGCTGCGACAATTGACCGACCTGTTTTCCACGCTCAGCTCGATTGTGGTTGGTGTGCGCCGTGAAGGGACGCTGTTTGCGCCGGAATCCGAGGATCAGCTGTTTGTAGGCGACGAATGCTACGTCTTCACTAGCGTAAAAGACGTTGAACGTACGATGGAGGTGTTCGGCAAGGCTCAGCGTAAGCAAGATCGTGTGGTGATCGTCGGCGGCGGTAATGTCGGGTTGGAAGTGGCCCGCACACTGGAAGAGCGCGAAAGCCGGGTGCGTGCCAAGATTATCGAGCGTGACCGCAAATGCGCCGAAATCGCTGCCGAAGCATTGGAGCGGACGATTGTTCTGAACGGCGACGGCCTAGATTCATCTTTGCTGAGCGAAGCAGGGATTGAGCGCGCCGACGCGATGTTGGCGGTCACGGATGACGATCGCACCAACATGCTGGCCGCGGTACGCGCCAAGGGAGAGGGTTGTCCACTGGCCATCGCCCTGATCAACGACCCCAGCATGGTCGCCTTGATGGGACCGCTGGGGATTGACGCATATATTAACCCGCGCGCCACCACTGTCAGTTCGATCCTGCGTCACATTCGGCACGGGCGCGTGCGTCAGGTGTATTCCATTGGTGATGCCGAGGCCGAGGTAATCGAGGCCGAAGTGCTATCAACCTCGCCCATGGCTGGACAAAAACTGCGCGACATCGATTTCCCAGAAGGCGTTCTGGTCGGCGCAGTACGCAAAGGTGACGAGGTTCTGCGCCCGACCGGCAGCCTGCGCATCGACGAGAAAGACGTGGTGGCGATCTTTGCAATGGCCAAAGACGTGCCCGAGGTTGAGCGTCTGATGCAGGTTTCAATCGATTTCTTCTGATGTTGCAAGCACGCGGACAGCAACGGATCGGAGTATTGCGGCGATTGCCGCTGCTGCTGATGATCTGGGGTATCGTGTCGCTGGCAATGTGGATACCCGCAGTTTATGCGCTGGCGCTGGATGATCACGCCACCTCACGGTCATTCTTCTATTCCGGATTGCTGGGTGTTTTTGCGGTGTCGATCATAGCTCTGGCCATGTCGAACCGACGACCACGGCGGGGAACGCTTGGTCAATTGGCGGTTCTGCTGGCCGCCTTTACCGTACTGCCGATATTTCTTGCAATTCCGTTTCATGATGCGCTGGGGACAACCAGCTTCCTGAACGCCTATTTCGATATGGTCAGCGCGCTGACCACAACCGGCGCCGATCTGTTCCCCGATCCCGCACGCCTTTCGGCGCCGTTGCACTTATGGCGCGCGTTGGTCGGTTGGATGGGCGGATTGCTGATGTGGATCTCGGCGGCCGCGATTCTGGCGCCCTTGTCGTTGGGCGGTTTCGAAGTCACAGCCCGGGGGCAACCGGGGCGTCCCGTCTCGGGCGTGGCACAGAGCGAGAAGTCCGATCCACGCGGCCATCTGATCCGCGTGTCGCGCACATTGGCACCCGTCTATGCGGGTTTGACAGCTGTGATCTGGATCCTGCTGTTGATCGCAGGTGAGCAAGGGCTTACTGCCGTGAGCCACGCGATGTCAGTGATTGCGACTTCCGGCATATCACCTGTCGGTGGATTGGAAGGATCGACCGCAGGAATCACTGGCGAGGCGATCCTGTTCCTGTTCCTGTTCTTTGCCCTGTCGCGGCTGACCTTTTCGACCGATACAGCGACCTCAGGGTATTCGCGGCTGGACAAAGACCCAGAATTTCGGATTGGCATCTTCATCGTGCTGGCGGTCGCTGTGCTGCTGTTCATCCGGTTTTTGGCTGGAACGGCCGAACTGAACATTGCCGTCGAAGTGCGGCAAGCACTTGGCGTTTTTTGGGGGTTCATGTTTACGGCGATGTCGTTTCTGACCACGGCCGGATTTGAAAGCGCCAACTGGAACGACGCGCAGCAATTGTCGGGCTTGAGCACACCGGGCCTGATTCTGATGGGGCTAGCCCTGGTCGGAGGAGGCGTGGCGACGACTGCGGGTGGGGTAAAGCTGTTGCGGGTTTTTGCGCTCTATCTGAATGGCAAGCGCGAGATTGACCGACTGATCTATCCTTCTTCGGTCAGCGGAGAGGGTGGCGGCAACCGCCGCATTCAAAGCGACGGTGCCTTCATCGCCTGGATCTTCCTGATGATGTTCGCCCTGACGTTGGCCTTGTTCGATTTGTTGCTGGCCGTCATGGGCGTAGGTTTTGAACAGGCCATGCTGCTCAGCGTTGCCGCACTCAGCACCACGGGGCCGTTGATTGAATTGGCAACGGATGTGCCCATACGTCTGATTGATCTTTCCAGCGGGGCCAAGTTGACGGTCTGCGCGGCGATGGTGATCGGGCGGTTGGAAACTCTGGCGATCGTGGCACTGATTACGCCAACGCTGTGGCGCGATTGACCCTGCGTCAGGCACCTGGTGTTACTGCCTGATTTTTCATCTGGAATATCTGTGCGCGGCACTCCATACTCTGCCGGAGGGAGCGCGTTGGTCCGCAGCGCGTAGCAAGAACAATGGCGAGATAACAAAATATGGCTTCGGACAGACAGAATCTGCAGGACGCGTTCCTGAACAATGTACGGAAAGCAAAGGTCCCGGTCACAATATTCCTGATCAACGGTGTGAAATTGCAGGGTGTAATCACCTGGTTCGATAACTTCTGCGTGCTGCTGCGCCGCGACGGACAGTCGCAGTTGGTGTACAAGCATGCGATTTCGACCATCATGCCGTCACAGCCGATCAACCTTTATGAGGGCGAAGACGCCTCTTGATGGAACATGAGAGGGCGCGCACCCGGGCTTGGGTGCTGCATCCCGAAATCAAATCAGATGAACAGCGCCGTGTGCCCGAACCAGCGCTGGAAGAGGCGGTGGCACTAGCTGCCGCTTTGCCCGATCTGGATGTGGTCGGTTCCGAAATAGTGCGCCTACCGCGCGCGCAGGCTGGTTTTCTGTTCGGCAGCGGCAAGATCGAGGAACTGGCCGAACGCCTCCACGACAATGAGATCGAGCTGGTTCTGATCGACGGGCCAGTGACTCCGGTTCAGCAGCGCAATCTGGAAAAAGCGTGGAAGGTCAAAATCCTCGACCGGACCGGTTTGATTCTGGAAATATTCAGCGACCGTGCGCGTACCCGTGAAGGTGTACTGCAAGTTGAGATGGCCGCGCTTAGCTATCAGCGTACGCGACTGGTTCGGGCCTGGACCCACCTGGAACGTCAGCGCGGTGGCCTTGGGTTTGTGGGTGGTCCCGGTGAAACTCAGATCGAGGCCGACCGGCGTGCCATTGATGAACAACTGGTCCGCCTGCGCCGCCAATTGCAAAAAGTGGTGAAGACCCGCACCTTACACCGCGCAGCGCGCGCGAAGGTTCCATATCCGATTGTTGCACTTGTTGGCTATACAAACGCCGGGAAATCCACGCTGTTCAACAGCCTAACCGGGGCCGAGGTGATGGCAAAAGACATGCTGTTCGCCACGCTGGACCCAACCATGCGGCGGGTTGAGCTGCCGGATGGCCCCGAGGTGATCCTGTCCGATACCGTGGGTTTCATCTCGAACTTGCCCACGGAACTGGTTGCGGCCTTCCGCGCCACGCTGGAAGAGGTTCTGGGGGCTGATCTGGTCGTGCATGTCCGCGATATCAGCCATGAAGAAACCGAGGCACAGGCACGGGATGTTGAGGCGATCCTGAACTCTTTGGGTGTCGAGGACAGTCGCCCCCGGTTGGAGGTTTGGAACAAGATCGATCTGCTGAGCCCGGAAGACCGCGAAGCCGCGCTTGCCCGGGCCGAGCGTGATCCGGCGATCTTTGCCATATCGGCCGTAACGGGCGAAGGTGTTGATCCGCTGCTGTCTGAAATCGCCACGATCCTGCAGGGTGCGCGGCATGAGACTATCCTGAAACTGGGCTTTGCCGATGGTGACAAACGCGCGTGGCTCTATCGTCAGGATGTGGTCAGGTCTGAAGATCAGACCGAAGAGGGGTTCGAGATCACGGTGCTCTGGACTGACAAGCAGGCGTCCCGCTTCGCGGCGTTCTAGGTACCGTCTATCTGACGCTGGTAATCCTCTGCATCGAACCACCCAAGCGAAGATAGCACCTTGTTGTCCTTTGAAAGCTCCCACTCTTCCCAGCCGCGTGTAACGACACGGTTGCCGGTCTCGGCGTGATGGCCTTCGAGGGTCCAGACAAAAATGGCATGCCCTCCGGCCCAACGCATCATATCGCAACGCACCTCAAGATCGGGGAATTCTGCATAGAACCCGCGAGCCATTTCGGCGATTGCGGCATGGCCACGCAGGGGCTCACCGCGATTGATGCTGATCTGACCTTCGGGGGCGAAAAAACTGGCGACCAAGTCGGGATCGCCCGAGCTCCAGGCGATCGCATAATCGCGTGCGAGATTGTTTAAGGTGTCTCGAAAGCTGCCCATGCATTTTCCCCCTTCGTGCAATGCGACGGCCAGACGAGTTTAGGCGATAACGAAGGGGTGCGCCACGCGAGGTTCAAAAAGGGGCGGGGATTTGCCGATCAGATCAGCGCGGGTTCAGGACGGTCACACCAACTGCCGCTGCTCGGGCAAGCCCGATATCCAGCGACATGGGGATGTATTCCCCGCGCCGCCATAGTTGGGCCTGATCGTCATAATAGCGAGATAGGAAATGGCCTGACTGGCCAGTTGCGGTGATGAAAACCGAACTATCGGGGTCCGCAAAATCGTAGACGCCACGATAACCTGCGCCATGCACATTCTGGAACGGGTCCGGTCCTTCGCCTGACGTGCGCCCGCGCAGCAGGGTGTTATCGCCACCGCTGGTGGATTGGCGGATGTTGACGAAAAACCGCAGCACCGGAACCTGGCCCAGCGCAGGGTGGTCCTGGGTGGCCTGATGCGCATCGCCCCAGCGTAAAGATTCGAGTGCGGGGCCATAGCGCTCGGAAATCCAAATGATCGCGTCATCCAGGGCCAGTCGTGCCATGTCGGTGCAATTTTCAACGGGAGCGCTCTGAACCACGTCGCACCAGACCGAGGCACCGTCGATATCGCGATACACCCGTTCGATAAACAGCGGCTCGACATGCTTGTATTCGGCAGCCAGCGGGCCAAGTTCGTCCGAGATCAGGCGGATTTGCAGCGCGCGCAACCATGCGGCGTAGATCAGGGGTTCCGGCAGATGCTCGTTCATCTCACCGTTCCAGTTGGCCAGCAGATCCAGCGCGATCTGACGCTGCCGTTCGGGCGTGCCTTCGGGTGCCGACTCACCGGTAAACCAGAGGTCGGCGCCGATCAGAGGAAGCAGTGATCGCGCTGTAAAGCTAACCGTGTCCAACTGCGCTTCGATAAAACTGTCACGCGTATGTACCTCGCGCGATTGCATCAGGCGTTCCCAGCGATTGACCCGCTGGGTGTCGCCCCACTCGTACGACACATGGCGCGGGAACGGCCGGTCGATAATCTTGTTGTTGGTGTTACCCAGAACTCCGCCGACCGGGGCCACGAATTCAGGATTGTCTGAATAGGGCAGGCGGCCCTGCCAACGGTTCCGTTCCAGCCAGCCGGGGGTGGGAATGCGGCCTCGGCTTTGATTGTTCAGATCGCGCCGGGGCATTGCGCCGACCAGTTTCATGCCGATCGTGTCTTTATCGACAAGCGACAAGTTTTGCGAAGGGGCAATATAGTCCTCGGCCGCGTCAATGGCGTCTCGAACTGAATCGGCATTCATCAGCGCCAAAGAGGCGCTCATGGATGTATCGCGGGGGCTTAGCGCGCTCCACGAGAGAGACGCGACATGGCCCGGTGGTGTGATGGTTTCCAGATCATAATGCGTGCCCGGCAGAACCGGTCCATTCTCGGTCCAGCGCAGGGTCAGGGTGATTGGGGCGGCGTCTTTGATCTCGATAATCGAAGGGCGGGTCTGAAAGCGTTTGTAGCCGTCTGGAGTAAGGTATTCTTCGGGATTGTCGGGGTTCAGTTGTTCGATGTGAACGTCCTGATCGTCCAGATAGGATGAGGTAAGGCCCCAGCCCAAGCGCTCACTCCGTCCGGCTGAGATTGCCGGTACGCCTGGAATGGTTGCACCGATAACGCCGCCTTTGGCCAGTTCCAGCCGCGCCAGATACCAGATACCCGGGGCAGTGAGGCCCAGATGCGGATCGTTTGCCAGCAACGTGCCACCGCTGGCCGAGCGGGACGGCGCGGCGGTCCACGCATTTGACGCACCTGCCAGCCCGCGCTGCGGGAAAGGCGACAGCGGCGTGTCGGGCATCGGAGTGCCTTGGGCATAGCGTGGAAGGTCTGGAAACAGATCAGCATACTCGGGCAGCGCGGCAATACCGGGACCGGGGACGTCGGGCAGAATGTCGGCCAGCCGTGCGGGATTATCCAGCATCAGCGATGTGCGTGCGCGTAACACTTCATCAGCAAGGTGGCCGGAAAGCTGCAGGCTCATCAGCTTGATAATCGCTACGCTGTCGCCCGGCTGCCATGGGGGAACGGGGGCGTTGAACAGGAACATCTCGGGGGCGCCACGTCCAAGCGCCTGTTCGTTGATCTCGGTAAGCCGGGCGTTGATCCCTGCGGAATAAGCGCGAAGCGCGGCCTTGGTATAGTCGTCCTGAAACTCGACTGAGCGATGGGCGAGTCCGTAAAGATCGAAACGACGCAGTAATTTGTCGATGGCTACCGTGCGCTGGCCGAACACTTCGGACAAGCGGCCCTGTGCGGTCCGACGCAGAATGGTCATCTGCCACAGCCTGTCTTGTGCATGGGCATAGCCCAGACCAAAGAACACGTCCGGGTCGGACTGGCCCAGTATATGCGGCACATTTGCAGTGTCGCGAACGATCTCGACAGGGGCAGTTATTCCTTCAACTTCAAGGGTTTGATTGTATTCAGGCAGGGATTGGCTGGCCAGAAAGTAGACCAACCCCACAGCAGCGATTGCCAGCAGGATCAGGCCTGTCGTAAGTCTCACCAGCCAGCGAAAAACCAGACCCATCTGTCCCCCGAGAATTCTATGCGGTCATTTGCGCCAAGGTTACTGGAACCTCCGCCCGACCGAAAGAGGAATGCCACTGGAATTTGTGGAAATCCGCGAAAACTCGGAGCCCCGCCACAAGATGTAGCGGGGCTCGTCAGAGGGGGGAGGGTGGTATCTTGGGTCTTAGGGGATGATGCGCGTATATTTGGTGCCTTCGACCGTCGCGCCGAACTTCAGACCCGCTTGTCCAAAGACTGCGGCCAGCACGGGTTTGCGCAACTGAGTGGTGTCGGTCGACAAGGATTCTCCGGTCGCGTCGACGACGTATCCGATATCTGCACCGGCCGTCCAACCGCTGGAGCGGCGGAAATCGTTCAAGGCCTCTTCGGTCATAAAGAACAGAACATGCGCATATTGCTGTGCGCCGATCTGCAGGCCCGCAGTACCGGAGATGGCGGAATAATAGTCGACCGTCGCGCCCTGAATACGCAGTGCACCCTGACCATAGGCGCCACCAAAGATAAATCCGGCATCTGTAATCAGTGGCATGACCAACATTCCGTTGGCCTTGTTGGCAATCTCAACGGTGTTGGGATACTTGCTGTACATCTCGTTCAGCGTCGCGTCGACGCGCGCGTCGAGTGTGACTGCGTTGGAGTTGCCAACGCCGTTGCCGCAGGCGGCGATCAGCGTCAGTCCGGCCATGCCAAAAGCAAAACCGCGACGGCTAAGTCGGGGGGAGTTTGAACTGCTCATGTTTCTCTGTCTCTGTGTATGTGCCTGAAATGTCGGGTGTTCCCGATCTTGTCTGCAAGAATACGCCGATTGCACCGGCCTGTCACGGGAAAGCTGTGCTGCGCACGCAGCAAATCGGCGAAAAATTGCGACAATCTGAGGTGTTAGCCCTGCAGGATGCGCGCGGCTTCGGGTGCAAAATAGGTCAGGATGCCGTCACACCCTGCGCGCTTGAAGGCCAGTAGGCTTTCCAGCATCACCCTTTCGCCGTCGATCCAACCGTTTTGTGCAGCGGCTTGGATCATCGCATATTCGCCAGACACCTGATAGGCATAGGTCGGCGCACCGAAGCTGTCTTTGACCCGTCGGCAGATGTCCAAGTATGGCATCCCCGGTTTGATCATGACCATATCTGCACCCTCGGTCAGATCGCGCTCGATCAGACGCAGGGCCTCGTCCGAGTTGGCAGGATCCATCTGATAGGTCTTCTTGTCACCGGTCAGCGCGCCTGATGCCCCAACGGCGTCGCGGAAAGGGCCGTAGAAAGCGCTGGCATATTTGGCGGCATAACTCAGGATCATGACATTGTGGTGACCCGCCGACTCAAGTGCGCTGCGCATGGCGCCGATACGGCCATCCATCATGTCGGACGGGCCGATGATGTCAGCTCCGGCTTCGGCCTGCGCCAGCGTCATTTTCACCAGCGCCTCAACAGTCTGGTCATTCACAATCTCGCCATCGACCACATAGCCGTCATGGCCGTTGATGTTGTAGGGGTCCAGGGCCACATCCGTCATCACCGCGATTTCGGGCGCAGCAGTCTTAATTGCACGAATGGCGCGGTTGGACAGGTTGTCGGGGTTCCAGGCCTCGGCACAATCTTCGGTTTTCAGGCTCGGATCGGTGTACGGGAAAATACATATTGCAGGAATACCAAGGGCTTGCGCTTCCACCGCGGCTTTGGTGATCAGGTCGACCGAGCGTCGCACGACCCCGGGCATCGACGGCACGGGTTCTTCGATATTTTCACCGTCGCGCACAAAAACAGGCCAGATAAAGTCATTCACGGTCAAGGTGTTCTCGCGCACCAGACCCCGGATCGCCTCGGATTGGCGGGCCCGGCGGAAACGGGTCCGGGGATATGGGGCGATGGTCGGTTTCATGGCGCACTCTCCTTGAACAATTGCGCATTGGGTGGCATGAATTCCCGGTGGTCTCAAGGGTAACAATGGACGCATCGCTGCGATGACGGTCCCTGCGGACGTTGAACAAAGGGCAGACGCTTGGACATATACTCTTCGATTTTCGAACTCATCGACATGCGGAGCTTTTCGAATCTGTGGTACTGGATCGGTCTGGCCGTTCTTTGGTCATCTGCCAGCCACTGGACGATGGGGGTGCCCTATGATCTTGTGATGCGCGCCCGTCGTGTAGGTGGTCAATCAGAACAAGACCTTCTGGATGTCGCGCGGATCAACTCGAACAGAGTGTTGTATATCGTCGAAACCTCGGGTCTGGTATTGATGGCAATTTGCTGTTTTGTTTTGACAGGCCTTGCAACGTTGGGATTCTTCTACGACGTGGAATTCGCACAGGCCGTATTTCTGCTTCTGCTCCCGATGTGTTTTGTCATGATGATCAGTATTGCGGCAGCGCGTCGATTGCAGACTCAAGAAGCGACCGTAGAAAACGTTTCCAAAACGCTGACGCGCAGTCGGACCTTTACTCAGATCATTGGTATGTTCTCGATCTTGATCACTGCGTTCTGGGGAATGTATCAGAACATTTCGATTGGTGTCCTGGGTTAGTAGTCCCTGAAAGGCAAGGTAATGACGGCTCCGAACCACGTAACAGTCGGCGGCGGCCCCGAGGGGTTTGATGCACAGCTTGTGCTGAATGAGATCGCGCGCTCGGGCGGTCCAGTCTGCCATATCGCCCGCGATGACAAACGGATGGAGGCGATGCGGGCAGCGTTGGCATTCTTTGCGCCGGACATGCCCGTATTTGTATTCCCCGGATGGGACTGCTTGCCCTATGATCGGGTGTCGCCCAATGCCGACATTTCTGCTGCCCGCGTGGCAACACTGGCTGCTTTGGTGCATCAGATGCCGCAGCGGTTCGTGCTGCTGACCACGCTCAATGCCGCGACCCAACGGGTACCCGCGCGTGCAGTGTTGCGAGAGGCCGCAGTCACCGCTCGCGTAGATCAGCGCATCGACGAAGATGCCCTACGCAACTTTCTGGTGCGCATGGGCTTTACCCAAAGCCCCACGGTGATGGAGCCCGGAGACTACGCTATCCGAGGCGGTATCATCGACATCTTCCCACCCGGTGAGAGCGGTCCCGTGCGGCTGGACTTGTTCGGGGATGTTCTGGATGGTGCACGCCGGTTTGATCCTGTCTCGCAGCGAACGACTGAAAAACTTGAGGTGGTCGAGCTTGCCCCGGTGTCCGAGGTTATACTGGATGAAGCCGCCATCACCCGATTCCGTCAGAACTATCGCATCGAATTCGGCGCGGCGGGTACGGATGATCCCTTATACGAAGCTGTCAGCGCAGGTCGCAAGCATCAGGGGATCGAGCATTGGTTGCCGTTTTTCCATGAAAAACTGGAAACCCTGTTCGACTATCTTCCGGGGGCCTCAATCTCGCTTGACGATCAGGTCACGCCTGCTCGGCTGGCGCGCTGGGATACGATTGCGGATCAGTTTGAGACGCGAAAGCTCGCTTTGGAAAACCGCTCGCGCATGGATACGGTTTATAAACCGACGCCTCCCGGTCTGCTCTATATGGACGATGCTGCATGGGAAGATGCAGTGGGCGATCGTCGCGTTTTGCAGTTCAGCCCGCTGCCGCAGGCGAGTGGTCCGGGCGTGATCGATGCGGGCGGACGGATCGGGCGCAACTTTGCACCCGAACGTCAGCAGGAAAGCATCAGCCTGTTTGGCGCTCTGGCGGCGCATATCACCGAAAAGATGGACACGGGGCCGGTCCTCATTGCCTCTTACTCCGAAGGCGCTCGTGAACGACTGACCGGCTTGATCGAAGATGAAGGCCTGGCCGAGGCGATCCCGGTGACCGACGGAACCCGGGTTGGAAAGCGCGGCCTGCATCTTGCGGTTTGGGCATTGGAACACGGGTTTGAAGCGCCCAATCTGACCGTGATCTCGGAACAGGACGTTCTGGGCGACCGTCTGATCCGCCAACCCAAAAAACGCCGCAAGGCCGAGAACTTCCTGACTGAAACGCAGTCGCTTAGCCCCGGTGATCTGGTGGTGCATGTTGACCACGGGATCGGGCGGTATCAGGGGATGGAGGTCGTTACGGCTGCTGGCGCCGCCCATGAATGCCTGCTGCTGGAATATGCCGAACAGTCCAAACTCTACCTGCCGGTCGAAAACATCGAGCTGCTGTCGAAATATGGCCATGACGAGGGGCTGTTGGACCGTCTGGGTGGCGGCGCATGGCAGGCCAAGAAGGCCAAGCTGAAAGAGCGCATCCGCGAGATGGCGGATAAATTGATCCGCATCGCCGCTGAGCGTGCCTTGCGCAAGGCTCCGGTCATGGACCCACCACCCCATGCGTGGGAAGAGTTCAGCGCGCGTTTCCCATATCAGGAGACCGACGATCAGTTGCGTGCCATCTCTGAGGTGATGGAGGATATGCATTCCGGTGCGCCGATGGATCGTCTGATCTGTGGCGATGTAGGCTTTGGCAAGACCGAGGTCGCCATGCGCGCAGCCTTTGTCGCCGCGATGTCGGGCGTACAGGTTGCCATTGTGGCACCGACCACGTTGCTCGCGCGGCAACACGCGGCGTCCTTCAAGGATCGCTTCCGGGGTTTCCCACTTGAAGTCCGACAACTGTCGCGCTTTGTCTCGGCCAAAGAGGCGCAGCAAACCCGCGATGGGTTGGCGCGAGGCACGGTGGATATCGTGATCGGCACCCATGCGCTGTTGGCCAAAGGGATACGGTTCAATAATCTGGGTCTGCTGATCATCGACGAGGAACAGCATTTCGGCGTGGGCCACAAGGAACGGCTGAAACAGCTGCGCTCGGACGTGCACGTCCTGACCCTGACAGCGACACCGATCCCACGAACTCTGCAACTGTCCCTAACAGGCGTGCGTGATCTGTCGATCATAGGCACGCCCCCCATCGACCGGCTTGCGATCCGCACCTATGTTAGCGAATTCGACGCGGTAACAATCCGTGAGGCGCTGCTGCGCGAGCATTATCGTGGCGGGCAGAGCTTCTATGTGGTGCCGCGCATCTCTGACCTGCCTGAGATCGAGGAATTCCTGAAAGAGCAGTTGCCTGAATTATCCTACGTGGTCGCACACGGGCAGATGGCTGCGGGTGAGCTTGATGACCGGATGAACGCGTTCTACGACGGTAAATACGACGTTCTGCTGGCCACGACGATCGTAGAAAGCGGGCTGGATATCCCGACTGCCAACACGATGGTCGTGCATCGGGCGGATATGTTTGGCCTAGCGCAGCTCTATCAGATCCGGGGGCGGGTGGGGCGCTCAAAAACCCGCGCCTATGCCTATCTGACCACCAAACCGCGCCAGCGCCTGACGGCGACGGCTGAGAAACGGCTGCGGGTTCTGGGCTCGCTGGATACGCTCGGGGCCGGGTTCACACTGGCATCGCAAGATCTCGACATTCGTGGTGCGGGCAACCTGCTGGGTGAGGAACAGTCCGGCCAGATGCGTGATGTGGGCTACGAACTCTACCAATCGATGCTGGAAGAGGCGATTGCCAAGATCAAAGCCGGCGAGATGGAGGGGCTATCGGATGCCGATGACCAATGGGCGCCACAGATCAATCTGGGTGTCCCGGTTCTGATCCCCGAGGATTATGTGCCTGATCTGGACGTGCGTCTGGGCCTCTACCGCCGCCTGTCGTCACTGTCGACGAAAGTGGAACTGGAAGGATTCGCTGCCGAGTTGATCGACCGCTTCGGCAGCCTGCCGAAAGAGGTGAATACCCTGATGCTTGTCGTGCGCATCAAGGCGATGTGCAAACGCGCCGGGATCGCCAAGCTGGACGGCGGGCCAAAGGGCGCAACGATACAGTTCCACAATGACAAGTTCGCCTCACCCGAGGGGTTGGTCGAGTTCATCCAGAACCAACGCGGGCTGGCCAAGGTCAAGGACAACAAGATCGTTGTGCGGCGCGACTGGAAGAAGGACAGCGACAAGATCAAAGGTGCGTTTGCCATCGCCCGTGATCTGGCCGAAAAGGTCGTGGCTGTGAAGAAAAAGGCGAAAGCCTAGTCCCCTGTCACAAAAGTGCAGAGCTGCCAGTCACCCGCTTCGGATCTTACAAGCGCAGCGCGGTAACCGACCATTGATGCCAGAAAATCGCTGAGTAAGTAGCCCGATGTCCCATCGGTCAGTCTGATTTTCTGGTACTCCTCATCAGGTTGATAGTCAGGGACGATCACGATTTCATGACTGATCAGCGCAAGGATGGGCGCGCCACGAGACGGTGCCTGACGCAGTGTGATGCTTTCGCCCGAAACATAGAAGGCGGTGAAAGGGTCTACTGTAGCGGGAAGAATGATCCGCCAATAGTGCGGCATCCAGAATTCACCCTGATCGTCAAAATATCCCGGTTGGGAAACCGTTTGCTGCAATTGCGACCAGTAAAAATCACGTAGCTCCGCAGCCTCGTCCTTAAACTCTTCACCAAGCGTTTCCGGAGGCACAGTCAAGTTGGTGCGAAACTCTTCCGGTCCACCTGCTGTGCCGTGACTGAGATAGATGTCGGGACAAGCGGCGGCGACAACTGCATTGGTATCGCGTGCCTCGATTTTCGCCAGCAAGTCAGCTCGGAATGCGACCAGTGATGGATTTTGACCTGCCTCGTCGATAGGTGGAAAGGTCTGGCGCTGTGCCAGCGCTGGACTGGCAAGCAGCAGGCCTGCCACCAAAAGGAATAGCTTCATTCCGCAGCCCTCATGGCGGCTTGGGCACAGAAGCACGACGCGCCGACGGTGCGGTCCGCGCGCGCCAAGGCAAGATCAAGGCGTTGCTTGATTTGGCGGATTTCTACTGTCTCGCCGCGTGCTTTCAGGCAATCATGCAAACCCTTCAAACTCCAGACATTGTCAGGGTGGATCGAGGCGCGGCTGAGCATGCCACCCAAGCCTAGATCTTCACGATAGACTGCCTCGGCCTCGTTCACATGCCCTTGTTCGAACAACAACGCACCAAGCGCATGGCGTGTTGGTTGCATCCAACCCCATGGCTCGTCATAGGGCAGCGTGTCATCCAACTCGACCGAGCGGCGTAGATGTGCATAGGCAATCTCGTAGTTGCCTTTGCGATACTCGATTTCTCCGCGCAGCATTTCCGCTGCGATCTCCAGAAGGTCGATGACCCGATTGTTGTGCAGGCGGCGCGTCTCGGGCACGCAGGTTTTTGCGGCAAGGAACAACTGCTCTTCGGCCTCGGCCTGCGCCACCTCATCAGTGGCTGCATGGGCGATGGCGCGAGCATAATGTGTTGTTGCTGTCAAAGTGCGATAGAGGTCAGGGTCGTCTGGCAAATTCAGTGCCTTGGCCTCTTCCCAGCGGCCAAAGCGGATCAGTATATGCGGGCCCATGGACATGTAGCTTTCAAAGTAATCCGCCATCGGCGGGCTTTCGATCCGAAGCATATCTTCGGGGGTGGTATCCCACAGGCCCTGATTGGCACGCAGGGCTGGTTCCATCTGACCGAGAAACAGAGCGCCATAGATGGTGAAGTGATAGTTGTGCTGACGATAGCCGGTATAAATGTTGAACGCGCCTTCACGCTCATAATATTTCAGATCGGCCTCGGTAGCCTTTTCGTTCCAGTAGGCAACATTGTGGTAATGGCCGCACAGCACATCGATATGGGTTGGCATATGCACCAGATGCCCGGCATCGGGCACAAGTGTGCGCAGGATGTCTCCGGCCTGCAGCGCCTTTTCTGGCGTCGGCGACATCTCCATCAGGTGCACATATAGGTGAAGTAGACCGGGATGAGACATCGACGCCGGGTCATTGACCATAGCGCTCTCCAAAGCGTCTTGCGCTTCAAGGGTCGCGGCACCCTCGGCCGGTTGACCCGTTTTCAGGTCCCACATCTGCCACGGGGTGAGGTTCATCAGCGCCTCAACATGGATCGTGCGCAGGTCCAGATCATCAGGCTGTTCGGCAAATGCGGCGCGCATCGCATCCGCATAGTCATAGTCCCACTGGTGCATGTTTTCGATGGGGTCACGCTGAGGGTATCGGGAGGGTAGGGCGCGGATCAACGCTTGCTCAACCGCTGTGCACCCGTTGAGCTGCGACAGCGCCTTCTGTGTTGCATCATAGGCGATGGCCAGTGATTTGGCCTGGCCCTGATCGTCCCGCAATTCCCACGGCAGGTTATAGTTTGGGCCTGCTGCATAGGCGACGCCCCAATGGGCCATGGCGCAATCCGGGTCAATTTCGGCAGCTTTCTGAAAGCACGTGACCGCTTCGTCGTGGTTGTAGCCATACGTCCAGACCAATCCGCGATCGAACCAAAGCTGTGCTTCGGGAGATGCTGTGGTGACGGCACAGGAATACGTGCCCAGATCATAATAGTCGCTCATGGCGCCCCCTCCCCACGATTTGCGGGAAGGTTAGCGTGTTTCAGCGGCTCTGCACAGATCAGGCGGGCAGTCTGTTTTCAATCCGGCCCATATGTAGCATCAGGCCGAAGCCAAGGATGCACATCGTCAGCACGCCGGTCGTCAGCGGTGTGATCGACCCGTCAAATAACAGCCCAATAGGGGCCGCGATGGCAGCCGCCAGAATTGTGGCGATCGAGCCGATGACCGAGGCAGCCATTCCCGCGATATGACCCATAGGTTCCATGGCAATGGCGTTCAGGTTGCCCATGGTTACACCGGCCATAAAGAAGATCGAGGTCTGCCATGCCACGAACACAGCAAAGGATGCGCCCGGTGAAAGCGGTGTCATGTTCAGGATGATGACGGCGCTTGTGATCAGAATCTGCGCGCCCAAGGCCCAGGTCACCATACGGCGCATGCCGACGCGTACGACCACGGCGGCGTTCAAAAGGCTGGCCGAACCCGAGATCAGCGCCACGAAGGCGAACCAGAAGGGAAAGCTGTCTGCCCGATCATGGATGACGTCAAAAACCGGCTGAACCATCGTTAGCATGGTGAACAGCAACCCCATGCAAAGGGTCTGCACCAGGATCGAGAGGCGCACAGTGGGGTGTGCGAACATCTCATGCACTGCCGCAATCATCAGGGGCAGGCGGAAGGGGCGTCGGTTTTCGGGCGCCAGAGATTCAGGCAGGCGCGTGGCCATCCAGATCACGATGATCGTGGCGAATATGATGAAGGACACAAAGATGCCGCGCCAGCCGACCAGTGCAATAACGCCTGCGCCTAGCAGCGGTGCCACGGCGGGGACCAGAGTAAAGATCATCATCGCAATCGAGATGATGCGCGCCATCTCGCGCCCTGAAAACAAGTCGCGAATGATCGCCATAGCCACAACGCGCGGCCCGGCCGCCCCGAGGCCCTGCGCGATGCGCGCAGCCAGCACCAGTTCAAGCGATGAGCTGGACCACGCAACAGCGCAGGCCAGTATATAGAGAGCGGCACCACCATAAATCACCGGCTTGCGCCCGACCGCATCGGAAATTGGCCCAGTAAAGAATGTGCCGATCCCCATGCCCAGCACAAAAGAGGTCAGGATCAACTGTGCTTTGTTCAGATCGTAGGGGCTGAGCTCTGCGCCGATCTCGGGCAGGGCTGGCAGCATTGAATCGATCGAAAAGGCTATCGTGGCGAACATCATCGCGATCAACGCAATGAATTCGCCCCGGGACATGCGGTCGGCCATGGGGAACTCCTTCCCGAATGCGCTATCACGGCGTTTCGGGTTGGACTAGATCAGAAATGCACAGGGGTATGTGCTATTCTGCAGGGGAAGCCTCAATCTGAGACATGATCTCAGCGATCACTTTTGCCCACAATTCAGGAGGTTGCGCGCCCGGAACAGCGTGCTGGTTTGCAACGATATATGTGGGAACCGAATTTACGCCCATTTCGCGTGAATGGCTGTCGCGGTTACGGATATCCTCGCGGTCGGCGTCTGACTGCAGCAGTTTCAGTACGACCGCTGCGTCCATGCCGACGCTGTCGGCGACATCAGCCAACACCTCATGATCACCAATATCACGCGCCTCGACGAAGTAAGCATTAAAGAGTGCATCGACCACGGATTCCTGCTTGCCCTCAATCCCCGCCCAGTGGATCAGGCGGTGGGCATCCAGCGTGTTGGGCGTGCGTTTCATGCCTTCGAAATCGATATTCAAACCTGCGTTTTCGGCATGTTCGACAACGGGAGCGTATGCGCGAACTGCTCCGTCCTTGCCGCCGAACTTCCGTTCAAGGTATTCGCGCCGATCCATGCCCTCGTCGGGCATATCGGGGTTCAGCTGAAAGGGGTGCCACTCGATCACAAAGGGGTGGTCTGGCACTTCGGCCAGCGCCTTGTCCAGATGGGTCTTGCCGATATAGCACCAGGGGCAAATCGGATCGGACATGATGTCGAGCTTTACAGTGTGTGTCATTCGGACGTCGCCTTGAAATAGGCCGGCAGGGCGCGGCGCAGAAGTTTGCCGTTGCCTCCGGTGGGTAAGGCGGGCAGATGGACAAAGGCACGCGGCTGTTTGTAGCGCGCCAACTTGTCAGACACATAGGCGTGCAGGTCCGCCGCGTCCAGTTCTTCGGGGCCAGTGTAGAAGGCAACGATGATCGAACTGTCCTGTTTTACCTCAACCGTAGCCGCCCCGACCTGGGTGATCTCGGGATGGGTGGATAAGGCCGCCTCGACTTCGACCGGGGAAACGCGATATCCGCCCGCATTCATCATGTCGTCATCTCGACCCAGATAGGTGATTTGCCCATCAACCGCCATCGCGCCTTGATCACCGGTCAGGAACCAATCCCCCTGCATCCGAGCAGCGGCCTCGTCGGGGGCATTCAGATAGGTCAGCATCAGGCCCGGATCTTCGCGATGTACGGCTATTGTACCTTCCTGACCTTGTGGCACAGGGCCATCCGGCCCGAGGATGGCAATCCGACGCCCGGGCTGCGGCTGCCCCAACGCTGTGCCGCGTGCCGGGTGGCTTGGGCTGGATGAGATGAAGGTCGAGCATTCGGACATGCCGTAAGCCTCATAAAGCTCGGTGCCGGTGAACTGCACCCATTTTTCATGCAGGTGTCGCGACAGCTTTTCCCCGGCGCAAAGGCCGTGGCGCAGATCGGGAAGGCCGGGCTGCGTGTCACTTTGCATCATCTTCCGAAAGACCCCCGGTGCGGCTGCAAAGATGGTGGCACGATGTTGTTTCAACAGGGCAGGCAGATCGCGTATGTCTGTCCCGGGTTCAGGGATCAGAGCCGTTGCACCAATGGCCCAAGGGTCCATCAAGCCGGTGCCCAGCGTGTAGGTCCAATTGAATGCCCCCGCATGGCACAGCCGGTCCGAGGATTTCAGGCCATACCAGCCGTCGACCATCATCTGCCGAGCCCAGATGGCGCGGTGTGCATGCGCAACCGCACGGGGTTTGCCCGAAGTACCCGAAGTGTAGACCACGTAGGCAAGCCGCTCGGGATCACCCATGGCAAAACTTGCTGGCGGCAGTGATCGCATCCGGGCCAGTTCAGGCAGCATGATCTGATCCGGGTGCGCCGCGCAGGCGACCTGGGGATCTCGCAAAATGGCGGCGGGTTTCAGATCGTCGACGATCTTTGCGGTCTCTTGCTCGGTCAGTTGTGATGAGGTGGGCACGGGGACCAGCCCCACGGCGATTGCGCCCAGATAGGCGATCGGAAAATCGACGGTATTGCCCAATCGCATGAGAACAATGTCTTGGGCGCG
The DNA here is from genome assembly GCF_056537445.1 of Ruegeria sp. CF1. Classification (NCBI taxonomy): domain Bacteria; kingdom Pseudomonadati; phylum Pseudomonadota; class Alphaproteobacteria; order Rhodobacterales; family Roseobacteraceae; genus Ruegeria; species Ruegeria sp. CF1. The sequence goes on from NZ_JBQFRN010000001.1 coordinate 371,101, forward strand.
AAGGCCGCTCTGCAGCAATCCTGAACCGGTGCCCATTATCGCCGAATGCAGATCGCCATAGGTCCAGTCTGTTGCACCATCCGATCCCAGCACCGAAAGTGCGGTCTTCTCAGCTGAACTTTTCGCATGGCGCAGCACATGCGCGGCAAGATTGAATGGGCGCGGGCAGGGCGTAGGCGGCCCCTGATCAAAGATCGACAACATGAGAACTGGCTATCCCCGTGCGAGGCGCGTTGCAAGCAGGGCATGCTCGCCCTATAGAAAGACCCATGGCCACCAATGATCATAAATCTATCGTCAGAATTGCCCGCGACAATGGTGTCAACACCGAGTTGGAGCCGGTCGATCTGGGCGCGCGCGTGCGCGAACTGCGTAAAGCCCGCAACTGGACGCTGGAACAGGCGGCGAGTCAGGCGGGTCTGGCTCGGTCGACACTCAGCAAGATCGAAAATGGTCAGATGTCTCCGACCTATGATGCTTTGAAAAAGCTGGCGACCGGATTGGAGATTTCGGTGCCTCAGCTTTTTACGCCGCCACAACGCGATCAGGTGATCGGTCGAATGGCAGTGACCAAGATGGGCGGGGGTGCGGCCCATGCGACCACCACCTACGAACATGAGTTGCTGGCAGAAACGCTGACCAAAAAGCAGATGCTGCCCTATCGCGCCCGTGTACGTGCACGCTCGATGGAAGAATTTGACGGCTGGGTGCGTCACGATGGTGAGGAATTTCTGTATGTTCTGACCGGAGTGGTGCGGTTGTTTACCGAGTTCTATGAGCCGGTCGAAATGCGCCGCGGCGACAGCGCTTATTACGACGGCAGCATGGGGCATAACGTCATTTCGGTCAGTGATGAGGATGCGACGATCCTGTGGGTGACGTCACTTGCTTAGGGCTTGGGCCGCTTCGCGGTTCAATGCTTCGGTGAACAGGAAATCCTCAAGCTCTTCGCGCGCCTCGTTTACGGTCAGGTGGTGACGCTCGGCCAGGTAAGCTTCGAACTGTTTGCGATCTTCGCCAACGCGCGCCATATCCCTATCGCGCAGGTTCGGAAACCTACGTTTTGCACGCGCATATGACGCGTCCCAGTCTTGCGTCAGATCAGCCCAGTTTAGCATCTGCGAGCCTTCCTTAGTTGGTGTTTCAGGATTGCTCTCCCCCAAGACAGCCTACGGAGCGCCGTGCGTTGCTGCAGACATGACAAAATGTCGCAGCCGGAGTCGGGAGATAAGATGCAAAAAACCCGCTGCGGAGATACCGCAACGGGCCCACGGACCTGCTGTAAAGTGAGTGGCGGCCGGTCCGTTATTCTGCTGGTTCGAATAACCAGTTCAGTATTTTGTGTCCGATAAATACAGCAATTAACTGCATAATTATGAACATCGGAATGTGCGCAGGGTATATCCCTGCAAAGGTATCCGTAAAGCCCCTTGCGATTGTAACGGCCGGATTAGCAAAACTTGTGGAAGACGTATACCAGTAGGCGCCGGTAATATAGAGGCCCACAAGGGCTGGTACCGTGTCCGGCTTGTGCCGAATTCCGCCGAAAATCACAAACAGCAAACCCAAAGTGGCGACAATTTCCGAAAACCACTGATGTGCCCCGGTACGATGCATCGTTTCCGAAGTTTGCAGAATCGGCAGGTCAAACATGTAATGGCTGGCCCAGACCCCCGCGATACCTCCGGCAATCTGAACAAGCATGTAAGGGGTGACCGCACGCCAGGGATGTTCACCGCGCAGCGCAAAGGCCAATGTCACTGCAGGGTTGAAGTGAGCGCCCGAGACAGGGCCGAGCGTAGTGATGATAGCGTAAAGGATGCAGCCGGTCGCAATTGCATTGGCCAGCAACGCCAGCGCGATGTTCCCCTCGGACAAGGTTTGCGCCATGATGCCTGATCCGACAACGCCGATCAGCAGGAAGGCGGTTCCGAGGAATTCGGCAAAGTATTGGCGGGCGCTCACAGCAGGGCTCCTATACGTTTGAGATGGGCCGAGAGTTCAACGCTGTCCATGGTTTCAATGGGCAGCTCCAGAAGTGCTTCGGCGCGGCGCCCAAGAATGTCATATGCGGTCCTAAAGGCGGTTTCCCAGTCTGACTGAGACGCGGCAGCCGGGTCCTCGACACCCCAATGCGCGCGTACGGGCGCGCCGGGCCAGACGGGGCATGTCTCTTCGGCGGCTGAGCCGCAAACCGTGATCACTATGTCCATTTCAGGAGCATCTTCTGCTGCAAACTCATCCCAGCTTTTAGAGCGGGCATCGCGGACGTCATGGCCTTCGGCACCAAGCAGCGTCAAGGATTGCGGATGCACCTTCCCGGTCGGGTTGGAGCCTGCTGAATAGGCGCGTACACGCCCTTCGCCGGTGTGATTGAAGAGCGACTCCAGCAGAATCGACCGAGCCGAGTTGCCGGTGCATAGAACCAGTATGTTCATGGGGGTATCCTTGGATTGATCGAGGACTATTCGGCCATTCGACCGATATCATCCACCTTGTGCTGTAGTGAGATGCGGTCGAGCGTTTCGAACGGGAGGCTTGCAAAGGCGGTGATACGGTTGCGCAGCAATCCGTAGGCCTGCTGGAATGCCAGCTGCTTTTGCGCGTCGGTTCCTTCAACTTTGACCGGATCGGGCAGACCCCAATGCGCGCTTATCGGTTGTCCTGGCCAAGCGGGGCAGGCCTCGTTCGCTGCGTGGTCGCAGACGGTAAAGACAAAATCCATCTTTGGGGCATCAGCAGCGGCAAATTCTTCCAGTGATTTTGAGCGGAGTGAGGTCGTGTCGTAGTCTTTTTGCTTCAAGAGTTCCAAAACGATTGAATTTGGTCCGTCCGATGGTGCCGTTCCTGCCGAATAAGCACGAAACAAGCCGTTACCTTCATTGTTCAGGATGGCTTCCGCCATGATCGAACGGGCCGAGTTTCCGGTGCAGAGGAAAAGCGCATTCATAACGCGGCCAGGGGACGCCATAACGGGGTCATCCGAGGGTTGCATGCACAGATCAGGACGATTTTGACAGCAACCGCCCAGCAACTCATCAAACAGCCCGCGCACCGCTGGTAAGTTGGCGGCATATTGCAATGATGTCCCGCTGCGCGACTGCTGGATCAGCCCGGCGGATTTCAATGCATTCAGGTAGGTTGACGCAGTATTGGGTTTCAGCGCTAAAGCCTCGGCAATCTGACCCGCAGCTACGGAATCTGGATAGCGACGCATCAACAGCCGGAACAGATCCAGCCGCTTGGGATGTGCGAGTGCGTTCAGCCTGTCATGAATCTCTATTTCCATAATTCATGAAATATGGAAATAGAAAGGACTCGTCAATCCTGAAACCACCAGACCTGTGGCATATATTCTGGCCCATCGCCATAAATTGGCAGAGTGTCGGGTTGTTTCAGCTCTTTGACATGGGCGATACGGCCGACATCAAAGCTCCAGATAGGAATAACATAGCGACCCGCTGTCAGAACACGATCCAGCGCGCGCGTTGCCGCAACAAAATCCTCGTGGCTTTCCGAGGCCAGCATCGCGTCGATCAGCCCGTCCACGGCGGGCGAGGTCAGACCCATGACATTCCGCGTCCCGGGAGCGTTGGCGTTTTCGCTGCCCCAATACAGGCGTTGTTCGTTGCCTGGCGAGAGCGACAGCGCACGACGGAACGGGGTCATGTCAAAATCTTGCGCATCGATGCGTGAAGTATATTGCGCGTCATCTACTTTCTCGACTGTCAACTGGATACCCAGGCGTTCGAGGGCGCGGGCGTAGATTTCCGCGATCACGCCGACATCCTGGACCACGTTCAGGCTGCCCTGGCTGATGACCAGATCAATCACAAACGGCTCACCGCTGGCGTTGCGAAGCTGGCCGTCCTGAATGATCCATCCGGCCTCTTCCAGCAGTTTAAGCGCTTTGCGGATATTTCGGCGGTTGCGTTCGGTTCCATCGCTTTGAGGCAATTCATATCCATCCAGCGTGCCCGGTGCCAACTCGGCGGCATAAGGTTGAAGCAATTCCTCGACACGACCAGTGGCCGGTCCGGGTTGCATCCCCAATTCCGAACCCGAGAAATATGAGATGATCCTGGGCTGCGCCCCGCCTGTAATGGTGTCGTTGATGAACTCGAAGTTGAAGGCCAGCGTTAGTGCCTCGCGTACGCGCCAGTCATCGAATGGGGCCTTGCGTGTGTTCATGACAAAGCCGGTCATGCCTGACGGCTTTTGATGGGGAATTTCCGTCTTCACAACATCACCGCGCTGAACCGCTGGGAAGTTGTACTGCGTGTTCCATTTATCCGCGTTGAATTCACGAACGGCCGAAAGCTCGCCAGCTTTGAACGCTTCAAACGCGACTGTGCCGTCTCCGTAGAACTCAATCCGCATGTCATCCAGATTCATGGTGCCCTTGCGGTAGGGGATGTCGGCACCCCAATAGTCAGGATTGCGACGCAGGTTCACATAGCGGCCAGCCTCATAGTCATCGATTACGTATGGTCCGGAACCGATGGGTATATCGTGTAGTTGAGCGTCAGCGAACGACTTTCCCTCCCACTGCGCTCTTTGCAGGATCGGGCGCATTCCGGCGATCAGGGCCAGTTCGCGATCCGGTTCGTTAAAGGTGATCCGAACGCTGCGCGGTCCAGTCTGTTCAATGCTATCAATCTTGCCCCACAGCCCGCGATATCGCAGGTGGCCTTCGGTGCCCAGTGTCTCATACGACCAGATCACGTCATCGACAGTGACCGGCGATCCATCCGAGAATTCAGCATTTTCGCGCAGCGTGAATTCGACCCAAGTTCGGTCCGAATCTGTCTCAACTGATTCGGCTAACAACCCGTAAAGAGTGAAAGGTTCGTCCCAGGAGCGGCCCATCAGGCTTTCATGAGTCCAAAATCGCAACTGCCACGGCGCGGTGCCTTTTTGCACAAACGGGTTCAGACTGTTATAGCCGCCGGTATTGCCAAATACGACCTTGCCGCCCTTGGGCGCGTCAGGATTTGCGTAGGGTAGCGACACAAAATCCGGTGGTAGGGCCGGGTCACCATACATAGCTATGCCATGGGCCGATTCTGCTGACGCCATTGAGGCGGCGAAAATACAGGTGATTCCCACAATCGCGGGATGAAGGGGGCGGAGATAATCGGGGCTCATTTTGGAAACAATCCTGCTCTGGCCTTATTTTGTTTGGGATTCACCGTAGCCATGATTTTTCTTATTATCAAACTTTTAGCTTGGACGAGGGCGTGGAATTGCTTATAAAGGTTCTACTGCTCGATAGGTTTCTTGCCTGTATGAAACCTGCCTCAATAACTTAACGCCCGCTTCGTGCGGGCGTTTTTTTTTGGCAAAACTCGTGCGGGTGCGCGGATCAGATCATTCCCCGTTTTCTTTGCAGGTGCAGCATGGCACTGTGTTTGAGAAACAAAAAACTCATAAGGAGAGTGCCATGAGTCTGTCGGGCAAAACAGCCGTCGTCACGGGGTCGAATTCGGGGATTGGGCTGGGCATCGCGCGTGAGCTGGCGAAGGCCGGGGCGGATGTGGTGCTGAATTCGTTCACCGACCGTGATGAAGATCATGCGCTGGCCACCGAGATTGGCAAAGAGACGGGAACCAACGCGCGCTACATCAAGGCAGATATGTCCAAGGGCGATGAATGCCGTGCACTGATCGAACAGGCAGGTGCTTGTGACATTCTGGTGAACAACGCCGGCATTCAGCATGTGGCCCCGATCGATCAGTTTCCGTCGGACAAATGGGATGCGATCATCGCGATCAACATGAATTCGGTCTTTCATACGATGGCGGCAGCGCTTCCGATGATGCGCGCGGCGGGCTGGGGGCGGATCGTGAATATTGCCTCGGCTCACGGTCTGACGGCCTCGCCCTACAAGGCGGCTTACATCGCGGCAAAGCATGGTGTCGTCGGGATGAGCAAGACCGTGGCGCTGGAGACTGCGCAGGAGCCGATTACCTGCAATGCTATTTGTCCGGGATACGTACTGACTCCATTGGTTGAGGCGCAAATTCCCAACACGATGAAAGAGTACAATATGAGCCGTGAGGATGTGGTGAAGAACATCCTGCTGGAGCGGCAGCCGTCGAAGGAGTTTGCCACGGTCGAGCAGCTGGGCGGAACTACGATCTTCTTGTGCTCGGATGCAGCGGCACAGATCACAGGAACGACGATATCCGTGGATGGGGGATGGACGGCATTGTGAGGGACCATGGGGGCTCTGCCCCCATACCCCCGAGGTATTTCTGGCCATATGAAGAGGCGGAACCATGAAACGGATCAATCTGGCATTGCAGGGCGGTGGGGCGCATGGCGCGTTTACCTGGGGTGTACTGGATCGATTGCTGGATGAAGAGGATATCGAGGTTGCCGCGATCACTGGGACTTCGGCCGGCGCGCTGAACGGGGCAGCGTTCAAATCAGGGATGGTGCATGCAGGGCGCGACGGGGCGCGGGCGTGTCTGGATGGGCTTTGGAAACGCATGGGTGCCGTCGGCGATATGCGAATCGCCCATTGGATGCGGGGCATTGAGCCTGCTCATGTTGCACAAGCGTTGGAGTACTCCGTTCCGTTCTCGATGGCCGAAGCATGGTCGCGGCTGGTATCGCCTTACGCCTATGGGCCGTTTTATCGCAATCCGCTCACCCCGGTTGTGGATCGGTTCAACTTTGATGAGATTTGTGCAGACGAAGGGCCCGCGCTGTTTGTCTGCGCCACCTGTGTGCGCAGCGGCAAGATTCGCGTGTTCACAGGCGAGGAGATTTCGACCGATGCGATTCTGGCCTCGGCCTGCTTGCCGAACCTGTTTCAGGCGGTTGAAATCTATGACCCGAAATCCGAGCGGACCGAAGCGTATTGGGATGGCGGCTATACCGGAAACCCGGCGCTTTATCCGTTGTTCGGTGGGGATTTGCCAGATGATGTGGTGATTGTGAACATCAACCCGCTGGAACGCGATGAGGTGCCTAAAACGCCGCAGCAGATTCAGAACCGGATCAATGAGATCAGCTTTAACTCATCGTTGTTTCGCGAGCTGCGTGCGATCAATTTCGTTCAACGGCTTCTGGCCGAAGGCAAGCTGAAGGCTGGTGAGATGAGCCGGGTGCTGGTGCATATGATCGCTGATGACGCCTTGATGAACGACCTTTCAGCGGCCACCAAGATCGTGCCAAACCCGGTTGTGCTGAACCGGCTGAAACAGTCCGGGCGCGATGCGGCGGATCAGTTTCTGAGCGTGCATAAGGACGATCTGGGTCAGCGGAGCACGGTCGATTTGCCCGCAATGTTTGGTTGATTATTCAGGCGGCTGGGTTGGGTCTTTGTCATTCGGGTAAACCAGACCTGCTGAGATCACCAGCTTGGCTGCATCCTCGATGGACATATCCAGCAGGATCACATCCTCTGCGGGGAAAAACAACAGGAACCCGGATGTGGGGTTTGGGGTTGTCGGGACAAACACGCTTAGCAACTCGCCCCCGGTTTCGGCGCGATCGCTCACTTCACCGCGCGCTGTTGTCGAGACGAAGCCGATTGCCCAGATGCCCCGGCGCGGATATTGGATCAGGCAGGCTTTTTCGAAAGACCGCTCGGTCTGGGCGAACACAGTTTCCGAGATTTGCTTGATCCCGGAATAAACCGAACGGACCACGGGCATGCGGTCGACGACACTTTCGGCGAAATGGATCAGCGAACGGCCCAGGATGCCCTTTGCGATCCAGCCGACGATAATCGTGAACAGCAGGAATATGACCACGCCAACGCCGCGCAGGTTGATGCCGACATATTCCGAGGGTTGGAACCGTTGCGGGATCAGTGGCAGGACGGCGCTGTCGATCCAGCCAACCACAGACCAGATCAACCAGATGGTCAGCCACACCGGAGCAATGACGACGATACCAGTCAGAAAGGACGCGCGTAGCCGGGAGAACAGGCCGGGGCGTCGGTGGGGTTCTTCGTCAAACGGAGTGTTCATTGCGGTCCTGAGTGGTTTGCGGAATTAGGTAAGCAGTCCGGGCGCTTGGTGCAATAGCTGGGGTCAGTGGGCTGATTCCGTTAGTGCACGCGCGATGACCGCTGCCAGTCGGGCGTTGTTGCGTACCAAAGCGATGTTGGCGGTAAGCGAACGGCCTTCGGTCTGTTCATAGATACGCTGTAGCAGATAAGGTGTGACGCCTTTGCCAGTGATCCGGTGAGTTTCTGCATCGGCCTGTGCGGACGCGATGATCGGGGCCAGCTCCTCGGACGGGATCTGGTCGGCTTGCGGGATCGGGTTAGCGACCAACTGACCACCTGGCAGCCCCAACGCACGCCGTGCTGCGTGGGCTTTTGCTATGTCAGCGGCATCATCCATGCGCAGCGGGGCTGCCAAGGGTGATTTTGCGGACCAGAAGGCTGGGAACTCGTCCTGTCCGTGGGCGATGACGGGGACGCCGAGCGTTTCCAGAACTTCAAGCGTTTTGGCGAGGTCGAGGATGGCTTTGGCCCCGGCCGCGACCACAGTCACCGGGGTCTGCGCGAGCTCGTGCAGGTCAGCGGAGATGTCGAAGGAGGTTTCGGCCCCCTGATGCACCCCACCGATGCCTCCGGTGGCGAAGACCTCAATGCCTGCATAATGTGCGGCGATCATTGTTGCGGCGACGGTGGTGGCCCCGGTGCCGCCTGTGGCGAGGCAGGCGGCCATGTCAGCGCGTGACAGTTTGGCGACGCCTTGCGCCTGACCCAGTGCGCTCAGCTGGTCGGCTTCGAGGCCGACGTGCAAAACTCCGTCAATAACGGCAATCGTTGCTGGAACGGCGCCCGCATCGCGGATGTCTTGTTCAACCTGTGCCGCGACCTCGATGTTCTGGGGGTAGGGCATGCCATGGGTGATGATGGTGCTTTCCAATGCCACGATTGGTTGGCCCGCATCCTTGGCGGCGCGGACCTCTGCGGAATAGTGAATGGTGATCACAGTGGGGTTTCTCCGGAAACATAGGTTGCAGCGGCGCGCAGCGCGCGGCTGAGTGCCGCGTCGCTGTCGGCACCATTCGCCTCGGCGGCGATATGGGCGGCCATGAAAGTGTCACCCGCGCCGGTCACGCGGGTGACCAGAACGGACGGGGGTGTTTGGGTCAAGACAGCATCAGCATCCCCGACGGTGGCCGAGTTGCCGCCATCGGTCACAAGAACCCGCAACGCGCCACGGTCCAGCAGGCCTTTGGCGGCGCTCTCGGAATCGGTGAACTCGCGTTGGCAAAGCAGTCCGGCCTCTTCGAGATTCACATAGAGCGTTGCACGGGCGTGTTTGAGGAAGGGCAGCAGCCGTTCTGCCTTGCCGGGCGACGCCGGGGCGACGCGCAGGTCGGCTTTGGCGAAGGCGGGGCTTTGGGCGATCTCTTCAAGCAAGGTAAGCGTCAGGTTACCGTCCAGCGCGATGGGCCCTTCGAATGGCGCATTTTCATAGCCCAGCGGACCATGCATCAAGGGACGCAGGATTTTGGCTCCGGCAGCTTCAAGCGAATGGGCGTCGGCAATGGCGGCGATCAGCCCGTTGGCTCCTTCAACCGCCAAATATCTGTCGGTTGGCAGGTCTTGCGAGCGATAGATGTGATCGGTGACCATCCCCAAACGCGCGCAGGACCGGACCAATTCGTCGCCTTCAGCGTCGCGGCCAATTGCGGTCAGCAAAGTCGGGGTCATTCCGAACCGCACCAGCGTCATGGCGATGTTCATGGCGACGCCACCCGGCAGGCGAGTAATGCGGCCGGGTACATCCGAGCCCTGTCGCATGGCGCTGGCCGAGCGTCCGATCACGTCCCAAAGGACCGAGCCGATGCACAAAATTTCGCTGTTCTTGTTCATGCCTTGTGTCATGCCGCAGCCCCGACGCGGGTGCAAGGGTTAACGCTCGCATCCCTCAGCGCATTGCGGCAATCAGAGAGTTCAGCGCCTCCAACGGGTTATCTTGCGACCAGATTTCCTCTCCGATGCCGAAGAAATCGGTGCAGGGGGTGAGGTCTCGGATCAGATCGGACGTCAGGCCGCCCTCGGCCACGACGGGAACCTCGATCATTTCGGACCACCATTGGAACAGGTCCTTTTCGGCCTGAGTACCATCGCCCAGCGTGGCGGAACCAACCGGGCCAAAGGCCACGTAATCCGCGCCACTTTCACCAGCAGTCATCCCGTCATGGCTGGAAGACCCGCAAAAACTGCCGACAATCGCATCCGCGCCTAGCTCCTTACGGGCTGCCCTGACAGACCGCGCGCCGTCATCCAGATGCACCCCGTCCAGACCCAACCGCTGCGCCAGCAATACATGGTTGGAAATCACGATGGCTACATCGCGCGCATGCGCAACTTCGCGGCAAGCATCGGCGGCGCGCGCGATGGTATCTTCGTCGCTTCCAGCCAAGGCGAGGCGGATACATGCAATTTCAGCCCCGTCCAATACGTGACCCAATTGATCAGGGAATGTACTCAGCGCGATGGTCGGAGGCGTGATCAGGTAAATCTGCGGCTGCTCGGGGGTGTCCATGGCGCGTCCTTCGGGTTTGTCATCTTTCGCGCGGTTTAGCGGATTGCGCGGGGGAAGCAAACTTTTATGCCGGCTACGTACCCTTTTGCGAACAGAAGACGCCGGGCCGACTTGCCCTCGACCCATGCGGCCATTAGAGCAAGCGGAGTTTTTCGGAGTTAGCCATGCCCAGCGATACATCACAGCCGTCTTTTGTTCTGGTGCGCCCTCAGATGGGTGAGAACATCGGTGCTGCCGCGCGGGCGATGTGGAACTTTGGGCTGGATCGGATGCGGATCGTGGCACCGCGCGACGGCTGGCCCAACCCCAAGGCGGTGGCGATGTCCAGCGGGGCCGGGCGGCTTTTGGATGAGGCGCAGTTATTTGACGATCTGGCGGGCGCGCTGGCGGACACCACCTTTGTCTTTGCCACCACAGCGCGGCAACGTGGGTTGACCAAGCCTGTCTATAGCCCGGAGCGCGCAATGCAGCTTGCATCGCAGAAAGTGGCGGCGGGCGAAAAGGTCGCTGTTCTGTTTGGCCCGGAACGGGCAGGGCTTGAGAATGAGGATATCGCCAAGGCCAATGCGATTATCTCGGTGCCAGTGAATCCGGAATATGCGTCGTTGAACCTCGGGCAGTGCGTTCTGCTGACCGCCTACGAATGGATGCGCCAGACCGGGGATGTCGTGCATGAGGCAACTGATCTGGGCAAGGGCGATTGGGCGACCGGGATCGAGGTTGAAAAGTTGGTCGAGCATTATGAGGACCGTCTGGAACAGGCCGGGTTCTTTTATCCGCCGGAAAAAGCCGAAGGAATGAAGGTGAACCTGCGCAATCTGTGGTCGCGGATGCGGATGACACGGGCCGATGTACAGATGCTCCACGGGATCATGCGGCAGATGGTCCGCTGGAAAGACAAAAGCTGAGGCTGGACCTATCTTCCGCCAAACCATAGCTTGCGACGAAATCAGGACATGAGGACAGCATGAGCGGTAAGCGCAGCATCTTCGAAGAGGTCTCGGACAGCGAAAAACAACAGGCCGTCCAACCCGGTTTGATCGACCGGGGGCGTGGCGGTGCGCGGGCCGCGATCCGGGTTTGGCTGATGATCCTGTTCGCGCTGGTCGTGATCATGATTGCCGTGGGCGGGCTCACGCGGCTGACCGACAGTGGACTATCGATCACCGAATGGCGACCTATTACGGGTGCGATCCCACCGATGAACGCCGCCGACTGGCAAGCCGAATTCGATAAATACAAGCAGATTGACCAGTGGCGCATTCAGAACCAATGGATGGAGCTGGATGATTTCAAAACCATCTATTGGTGGGAATGGGGCCATCGCCAGTTGGGCCGCGTGATAGGATTGGTTTGGGCCGTTGGATTTATCGGTTTCCTTGTGGCTCGCAAAATTCCGACAGGATGGGCTGGTAAGCTGCTGATCCCCGGCCTGCTTGGCGGTGTTCAGGGTGCTGTAGGCTGGTGGATGGTCGCCTCGGGCGTCACACAGGGTGAAGGCATGACCGCCGTTGCCAGCTATCGTCTGGCAACGCATCTTGGCTTGGCCTTCGTGATCCTCGGCTTTCTTGCCTGGTACATCTTAGAACTTGGCCGTGACGAACGTGACCTGATGCAGGCCCGCCGCGCGAAAGAGGCTAAGCTTTTCTCGATATCGACCGGACTGCTGCACTTCACCTTCCTGCAAATCCTCATCGGTGCGCTGGTGGCCGGGATCGACGCGGGGAGGTCCTACACTGACTGGCCCCTGATTGGCGGTCAGTTGCTGCCGCCCGATGCGGCCATGCTGGAACCGATGTGGCGTAACTTCTTTGAAAGTCCCGGTCTGGTGCAGTTTATCCACCGTTGCGTCGGCTATCTGCTGTTTATTTTCGCCATCATAGTCTGGCGGCGCGGTGGCAGCAGCGCGCACCCACAGACCCGCTTTGCCTTCAACGCCATGTTCGCGGCTTTGTCACTGCAAGTGGTCGTGGGCATCATCACAGTCGTCTATGCGGCACCTTGGCAGATTGCCATTTTCCACCAGTTCATGGCCGTGGTCGTCTGGACACTGATCCTGCGCGCCCGCTTCCTGACAGCTTACCCTATCGCAACATCTGTGCGCGGAGCATGATCCCATGACAGCATACAATGACCTGATGTCCTTTCAGCGCGAAACCTCGGCCCTGGGCCAGATTGCCGGTAGGCTCGGCTGGGACCAGGAAACGGTGATGCCGCGCGGTGCCGCGCCGCAACGGGCCGAGGAAATGGCAGCGATCGAGGCTGTATTGCATGCTCGCCGCTCTGACCCTCGCGTTGCCGAATGGTTGGAGCAGGCCGCACCGCAAGATGAGATCGGCAAGGCACAACTGCGTGAGATACGCCGCGCCTATGACCGCGCGGTGAAGGTGCCCGCCGATCTGGCGACGGCGATTGCCCGCGTGACATCCGCCGCGCAGGGCACATGGGCCCAGGCGCGAGCGGACGAAGATGTCTCAGCCTTCCTGCCGGTGCTGGAAGAAGTTGTCTCGCTGAAACGGCAAGAAGGTGAAGCGCTGGCACAGGGTGGCGACGTTTATGACGCGATGGTCGAGGATTACGAGCCCTACACAACCGGCACTCAGATCGCTGCGATCTTTGACGAAATGCGCCCACGTCTGGTGGCTCTTCGCGCCGCCGTTCTGGATCGCCCGGAACCTGTCGCGCTGACCGGCAGCTTTGACGAACTGACCCAGATGCGCCTGACGCAGAAACTGGCCACGACATTCGGCTATGACCTCAACAATGGCCGCGTCGACAAAGCGGTGCATCCGTTCAGCTCGGGCAGTGGGCTGGACGTTCGGATCACCACCCGCACCAGCGAGACCGATCCGTTCAACTGCTTTTACTCGACCATTCACGAGGTTGGACACGCCGCCTATGAGCAGGGCATCGACCGCGATTACCTGCTGACCCCGCTGGGACGTGGTGTGTCGATGGGTGTGCATGAAAGCCAAAGCCGGATTTACGAAAACCAGCTGGGCCGCTCGCGCGCCTTTACCGGATGGCTGTTTGACCAGATGAAAGAGGCGTTCGGTGATTTTGGCATCGCCGATGCAGATGCGTTCTATGCCACCGTCAACCGCGTCCACAACGGCTATATCCGGACCGAGGCGGATGAGGTGCAGTACAATCTGCACATCATGCTGCGGTTTGATTTGGAACGCGCACTGATGGCCGGTGACTTGCAGGTCGGCGACCTTGAAGCCGCCTGGAACAACCGCTTCAAAGCAGATTTTGGTTATGCGGTCGACAAGCCCTCGAATGGATGCTTGCAGGACGTACACTGGTCGGTTGGCCTGTTTGGCTATTTCCCGACCTATTCGCTGGGTAATGTCTATGCGGGATGCCTGTATCAAACACTGCGCGCGGCAATTCCCGGACTTGAGGGGCAGTTGGCAGCTGGTGATACTTCCGGGGCGACCGGTTGGCTTCGAGAGCATGTGCAGCAGCATGGCGGCCTGTACGCGCCCCGCGAAATCATTCAGCGCGCCAGTGGGGTGGAACCAGGGCCGGAGCCGCTGTTGGCTTATCTGGAGCAGAAGTTCAGGGCGTTGTACGGGCTTTGAGGCGTGTTCGTGGCGCTCCGGCGTTACACTGGCCCTGACGGTACCATTTCGATACGCAAGGCAACAGCGGCGAAGAAAAGGCCGCTTCCTGCCAATACAAATACGTGCCAGATGGTGTTGTGGTAGGGCAGCCAGTCCAGAAGGTAGAATACCACGCCTGCGGTATAGATGAGGCCTCCGGCGATCATCAAAGTAAGGGTAAGGGGTGAAAGTTCGGCCAACATGGATTGTCCGGCCCAAACCGCGGCCCATCCCATCAGAAGATACAGCGCCAGCCCGAACCAGCGGAAGCGGTTCGGGTCGATCATCTTCAGAACAGAGCCCAGCGTCGCAGAAGACCACAGCCCCAGCAAAAGCCCCGGAGGTTGCGAAGCCGAGAGCAGCAGGAACGGCGTATAAGTTCCTGCGATCTTCACGTAGATACCCGAGTGATCAAGGCGGCGCAGAAACTCTGCCCACTCATCATGCTCGATCATGTTGTAGAGCGCCGAGAACGTCAGCATCAAAACCAGAGTTATTCCATAGATCGAGGCGCCCAAAACCGCCGCCGGGTCTGACCGATAGAAGACTGTCATGATGATCAGCATAGGCGCTGCGATCACCGCCGAAGAAACACCCAGCACATGAACAACACCGTCACTTATTCGCTCAGCACGGCTATAGGCAGGTCGGATATGGGCGAATGACCACATATCGAAATGCTAGGCGCGCCGGGTCTGCTGGGGCAAGCCCACCCTCGTGCCGTTGGCAGGAACGTGACCCTGAGTAACAAAAACGCCCGCAATACGAGCGTTTTGTTACACTTCTGTAGTGCTTTGTTATTCCTCGGCTTCTTCGTCACCCTGGTCGGCGATCCAGGCCACACTAACGACTTCTTCGCCTTTACCGGTGTTGAATACCCGCACACCACCCGCGCTGCGGGAGCGGAACGAGATGCCCTCGACCGGCACCCGGATTGATTGGCCTTTCGAGGTAGCCAGCATGATCTGATCGTCGATTTCTACGGGGAAGGAGGCAACCAGCTCGCCGCCGCGCATGGCTTTGTCCATCGCCGCCACACCCATGCCGCCGCGACCGCGGACCGGGTAATCATGACTGGAGCTCAGCTTGCCCGCACCGCCCGACGTGATGGTCAAGATCAGGTTCTCGGCTGCCGACATCTCGGCATAGCGTTCCTGCGTGATACTGCCAGGCGCGGCTTCGTCCTCGTCCATTTCGCCGTCATCCGCAATGCCCGCGACTGCGCGGCGCATCTTGAGGTAGGCGGCGCGCTCGTCCGGGTCGGCCTCGAAATGGCGAATTACGGACATCGAGACGACACGGTCGCCATTGCTCAGCCTGATGCCGCGCACACCGGTAGATTCGCGTGAGTTGAAGACACGTACATCAGTGGTGCGGAATCGGATCGCACGGCCCGAATTGGTGACCAGCATCACGTCTTCATCTTCTGAACAGATGCGGGCGTTTACCAGTTCCACATCCTCGGGCAGTTTCATCGCGATCTTGCCATTGCGGCGGACGTTCGTGAAATCTGACAGACGATTGCGACGCACGTCACCCGCGCTGGTGGCGAAGACGATTTGCAGGTTCTCCCACTCTTCATCCGGCACATCCACGGGCATGATCGCCGCGATCGAGACACCGGTCGGGATCGGCAGGATGTTGACGATCGCCTTGCCCTTACCGGTCCGGCTGGATTGCGGCAGACGCCAGGTCTTGAGCTTGTACACCATGCCTTCGGTGGTGAAGAACAGCAGTTGCGTATGCGTGTTCGCCACGAAGAGATTGGTGACAACATCCTCTTCCTTGGTCTGCATACCCGACAGGCCTTTGCCGCCACGCTTTTGCGCCCGGAAATCGGCCAGCGGGGTGCGTTTGATGTAGCCGCCTGAGGTGACAGTCACGACCATATCTTCGCGTTCGATCAGGTCTTCGTCTTCCATATCACCGGACCAGTCAACGATCTCGGTGCGGCGGTCGACGGCGAACTGCTCGCGCACGCTGCGTAGCTCATCGGCGATGATGCCCATGATGCGCTCACGCGAAGACAGAATATCCAAGTATTCCTTGATCTTGTCGGCCAGTTCTTCCAGTTCGTCCGTGACTTCCTTGACACCCAGTTGGGTCAGACGCTGCAGCCGCAGCTCGAGAATGGCGCGGGCCTGTACCTCGGTCAGGTTATAGGTGCCGTCGTCATTCATCTTGGACAGCGGATCGTCGATCAGGCGCAGATAGCCTTCGATCTCGGATGCAGGCCAGCGGCGGGTCATTAGTTTCTCGCGCGCTTCAGCAGCGTCTGCCGACGAGCGGATCGTGGCAACCACTTCGTCAACATTCGAAACGGCCACGGCCAGACCACACAGGATGTGACTGCGCTCACGCGCCTTGCGCAAGTCATAGGCTGTGCGGCGGGCAACAACATCTTCGCGGAAGTCGATGAACGAGGTCAGGAAGCGGCGCAGGGTCAGCTGTTCGGGTCGACCACCGTTCAACGCCAGCATGTTGCAACCAAATGAGGTCTGCATCGGCGAGAAGCGGTAGAGCTGGTTCAGCACCACTTCGGGCGTTGCATCGCGTTTCAGTTCGACCACGACACGCACACCATTGCGGTCGGATTCGTCCTGTACGTGGCTGACGCCTTCGATGCGTTTTTCACGCACGGCTTCGGCGATCTTTTCGATCATCGAGGCTTTGTTCACCTGATAGGGGATCTCGTCCACAACGATGGCGTACCGATCCTTGCGCAGCTCTTCTACGCGGGTCTTGGCGCGGATGATGACGCTGCCACGGCCTTCAAGGTAGGCTTTGCGCGCACCTGAGCGGCCCAGCATCACACCGCCAGTCGGGAAGTCGGGGCCGGGCACATACTCGATCAGTTGTTCTGATGTCAGATCCGGGTCGTCGATCAGCGCCAGCGTGGCATCGACAACTTCGCCTAAGTTATGCGGTGGGATGTTGGTTGCCATACCCACGGCGATTCCACCGGCACCATTAACCAGCATGTTCGGGAAACGGGCGGGCAGGACGGTCGGCTCTTTGTCTTTGCCGTCATAGTTGTCCTGAAAATCGACAGTCTCTTTTTCGATATCGGCCAGCAGGGACGCGGCGGGTTTGTCCATCCGTACTTCGGTGTAACGCATCGCCGCCGGGTTATCGCCGTCCATCGAGCCAAAGTTGCCCTGACCATCAAGCAGCGGCAGCGACATCGAGAAATCCTGCGCCATCCGCACCAGCGCGTCATAGATCGCACTATCACCATGCGGGTGGTACTTACCCATCACGTCGCCAACCGGACGGGCCGACTTGCGATAGGACTTGTCATGAGTGTTCCCGGTCTCATGCATCGCGTAGAGAATACGCCGATGCACCGGTTTCAGCCCATCGCGCAGATCGGGGATCGCACGGCTGACAATGACCGACATCGCATAGTCCAGATAGGACGTGCGCATTTCGGATTCGATGGATACCGTCGGGCCGTCATAAACGGGGCGCTCGGGCGGGGTTTCGTCCATGTTTTCAGGGATTTCTGGCGTATCGCTCACGTAGGCTGCCCGTGTCTTGTTCTTGATCTATATCTTGTGGATACACTTTATCAGACCCGGCATATAAGGTGCAAGCAAGCAACCGTTCCCCGGCCAAATTAGGTCGGTAACACCTGAGTAACATATTGTTATCTAAGTATTAGGACAGTTCCGTGTTACTCTGAGTAGACCTTGTAACAAGATTGGAGGTCTGCATGGCGCAAAGTGAAACTGAACTCATGCTTAAGGGGTACGGGCTGACCACGGCGGAATTTTTCTACCACATGCCCGACTATATTCACGTACTGAACACGTTTATTTGGCAGGATTACGACCTTGCTCCGGACCATCCGAAGCTGTTCGAATTCGTAGAATTCTGGCAGAAAGAGATTGAAGGTCCGCTGCACTCGGTCAGGTTCACGCACCGTAAAATGATCGCGCCTGGGGAATGGCGCAACATGGTGGGTGAGTTTCGGGTGAACTAGCCCTCAGGCCGAACAACTCGCGCCGCCCAATACACAGAATTTGGCGCAGTGCGGGTGGTTCAGATGCACGTCGGCCTCGGCCTCTTCAAGGGTTTCGCCCAATTCAAACTCCGGTGAATAAGGCAGCAGCGTACAGGCCAGCACTACCGGGCGCTCGGCGCCTTTGCGTTTGACGACCATACGCGAGCTGGCGCACATCACCGCATCGGGGGATTTGTCCAGGATGCCCCAGCAAGCGGCTGTAATTTCAGGAACTTCAACTGTTTCGTCCATCTCGGGAAACAAAACTGTTTGGCCCGGATTTTGAGCATCAATGTCAAAGCCGTGCTTGGCAAAGAATGCTGCATACCCCGCGCGGCTTTCAGCGTCGCTATCCCCCCAGACTGAGCGCCCGGCAATTGCCATCCTAAAGCCGTTATCCCGCAACCACTCCATCCCCGTCAGAGTTTTGGCAAAACTGCCTTTGCCGCGTTCTTCGTCATGCAGATCGGGGCGGTAGTGGTCGACGGAGACACGCAGCGTCAGTTTTTCTGCGTAGTCGCGCTGTAATTCCAGCAAACCCTCGCGCATTTTGCGGCGCATCATCGGCCGCATTGCATTGGTCAGGATCAAAACTTCGTACCCACGCTCTAGCGCGACGCGCGTCATCTCGATCATCTCGGGGTTCATGAAGGGCTCACCACCAGTAAAGCCTATCTCGCGGATCGGCCATTGGCGCTGTTCGATCTGATCCAGATAGTCGCGGACTTCGTCGGCGGTGATGTAAACCAGAGCATCGTTGGTTGGGCTGCTGGCGATATAGCAGTTTACGCACTCGATGTTGCACAGCGTTCCGGTGTTGAACCAAAGGGTTTCGGGATGAGTCAGCGCAACGGACGCGCGCGTTTGCCCGTCTGCTGTCACCAAACTGTTCTGAAACTTCCCGATATTCGCAGCCTGTAGGGCGTTGTCTTTCATTCCGGCATCCGGTTCTGTGCTTGTGCCAAACCGACTTAACCGTTCGTGCCGGTTTAGTTAAGAGCATCTACCCCTCGCTGACAGAGTTTTGATGTGGGAAGAAAGTTGCTGATTGGTTGCGCTAACATTGGACATGCCCCAAGCGGCAAGGTAAGGAAAAGCCATGGTTTCTCGTGTCATACCTGTTGACCCATTTGATCTGGTCATATTTGGCGGAACCGGCGATCTGGCACAGCGCAAGATCGTTCCGGCCCTGTTTCGGCGTTACTGCGCCGGGCAGTGGCCCGAGGCCACCCGGATCATCGGCGCAGCGCGGGGCGCTCTGAGCGTTGATGGCTTTCGCGAGATGGTGGCCGAATCGTTGCGCCAGCACGCACCGAAACGGGCAAAAGATCAGGAGGCTGTGAACGGTTTTCTGCAGCGCGTGGAGTATGTCCCGCTTGACGCTTTGTCCGAAGATGGTTGGGCCCAGTTGGCCGAAATGCTGAATGCGGATCGTATCAGGGCCTTCTATTTCTCGGTAGGCCCCCGTTTGTTTGGCCCGCTGGCAGAACAAATCAGGACGCACAATCTCGCCACCCCGCAAACCCGTATCGTCGTCGAAAAGCCTTTTGGGCACGATCTGGAAAGTGCACGCGCGTTGAATGCGACACTGGCGGCGCATTTTGACGAAGGGCAAATCTATCGGATCGATCATTATCTGGGTAAGGAAACCGTTCAGAATCTGATGGCCGTTCGGTTCGGCAACATGCTGTTCGAACCGCTTTGGAACAGCCAGTATGTCGATCACATTCAGATCACTGTGGCCGAGACCGTCGGCATTGACGGTCGTGAAGAGTATTACGAGCGCGCCGGCGCCATGCGCGACATGATGCAGAACCATCTGATGCAGCTTTTGTGTCTGATCGCGATGGAACCACCCGCAAAATTTGATCCGGACGCGGTGCGCGATGAGAAACTCAAGGTCATACGCGCGTTGGATTCGGTTGAGCCGCACCATATCGTACGAGGTCAGTTTGCAGGCGGTGCCGATGGCCGGGGGTATCGTGAAGTTGTCGGCAATCAAAGGTCGACGACGGAAAGCTACATCGCATTGCGCGCGCATATCAGCAATTGGCGTTGGGCGGGCACACCGTTCTATCTGCGCACGGGCAAAGAGCTGGTGGCGCGGTCCTCGGTCATCAATGTGATGTTCAAGGATGCTCCGCATTCGATTTTTGGCGAAGAGGCCGGGCGTCATGCGAATGCCCTGTCGATCCGGTTGCAACCCAATGAAGGCATCACTTTGAAAGTGACAATTAAAGAGCCGGGGCAGGGAGGCATGCGTCTGGTTGACGTTCCGCTGGACATGAGCTTTGCCGAAGCGCTTGGGCCTGAAAACCAGGATCCACCCGACGCTTATGAGCGGCTGGTGATGGATGTCATTCGCGGCAACCAAACCCTGTTCATGCGCGGCGATGAAGTAGAAGCCGCATGGGCCTGGACCGATCCGATTATCGCGGGCTGGGAGGCACGCGGTGATGTTCCCAAACCCTATGAAAACGGCAGCACCGGCCCGGGCGACGCCGAGCTGCTGATGAAACGAGACCACCGCCGCTGGCAAGGAATAAATCCATGAATATCAAAGAATACGCCGATCGCGACATGCTGGCGATTGATGTCGCGAATGCATTGGCCGGAGACCTTGAGGCTTCATTGCTGCATCATGATACTGTCTCGTTGGCCGTTCCGGGCGGAACCACACCGGGGCCGATCTTTGATGGATTGTGCGCTGCTGATCTGGAATGGGATCGTGTGCACATACTGCCGACCGATGAAAGATGCGTGCCGGGTGATCACGAGCGTTCGAACGAGAGGTTGATCCGGGAACGGTTGCTGACCAGTCGCGCATCCATTGCACAATACATGCCGCTCTATGTTGCGGAACATGAGCCTGAGGCGGTTTTGCCCGAGATCGAAAGCCTGATTAACCCGCATCTGCCGCTATCGGTTCTGGTGCTAGGTATGGGTGAGGACATGCATACCGCCTCGCTCTTTCCGGGGATGCAGGGCTTGTCTGCTGCTCTGAACAACAACGCCCCGACACTGGCGGTAGCGCGGACCGACGTGCAGCCCGAAGCGCGTATCACGCTGACGGGTCCGGTTCTGGACGGCGCTCTGTCCAAGCATCTCGTCATATTCGGAGAAACTAAACGGAATGCCCTGGATCGTGCCATGTCACTGCCACCCGAGGAAGCTCCGATCGCGGCCGTGCTCAGCGGCATGACCGTACATTGGGCGGAGTAATCACGATGCAGCTGGATCAATTGAACTCACTCGCAGCCACACAGATGGGCCGTCGGATACTCGATCTGTTTGACGCCGATCCAAACCGGGCGCAGGGTTTCTCTGCTTCGGCCGGAGATCTGCTGTTTGACTATTCGAAGACACAAATCGACGAAGATATCCGCGCGGCACTGATCCAGCTTTGCGATCAAGTCGAATTGGCAGAGCGTCGGGCCGCGATGTTCTCCGGAGAAAAGATCAACGAAACCGAAGGCCGGGCTGTATTGCATACCGCGCTACGCAATCTCGACGGAGGCCCGGTCGAGGTCGATGGTCAGGATGTAATGCCGGACGTACTGGGCACTTTGCAGCGAATGCGCGTCTTTGCAGAAGAAGTGCGTGGCGGGGCGATCAAAGGGGCAGGGGGCGGCTTTACGGATGTGGTCAATATTGGCATCGGCGGCTCGGACCTTGGGCCGGTGATGGCGACGCATGCCTTGGCACCTTATCACGACGGGCCAAGGCTGCATTATGTCTCAAACGTGGATGGTGCGCATATTGCGGATACGCTGCGCCCGCTTGATCCGACACGGACTCTGGTGATTGTCGCTTCGAAGACCTTTACGACCATCGAGACGATGACCAATGCACGCACGGCGCGGGCTTGGATGGTCGATGGTGGTGGTGATCCGGCGCGGCAATTCGCAGCGGTCTCCAGCGCTGTTGACAAAACTCAGGCCTTCGGGATTCCCGAGTCGCGGGTGTTTGGCTTCGCGGATTGGGTCGGCGGGCGGTACTCGGTCTGGGGGCCGGTCGGACTGCCGGTAATGATCGCCGTTGGCTCGAACGCGTTTGACGCGTTTCTACGGGGCGGTCAGGCGATGGATCTGCACTTTCAATCCGCCGAATGGGCAGAAAACCTGCCAGCTATGCTGGCGCTTGTGGGGGTCTGGCATCGTCAGGTGCTTGGGCATGCCAGCCGCGCAGTTCTGCCATATGATCAGCGTCTGCTGCGCCTGCCTGCCTATTTCCAACAGCTTGAGATGGAATCGAACGGTAAATCCGTCGCGATGGATGGCAGCGCGCTGACCATACCTTCAGGTCCGGTTGTCTGGGGCGAACCCGGCACAAATGGGCAGCATGCGTTTTATCAGTTGATCCATCAGGGCACCGATGTGATTCCTTGCGAATTCATGGTTGCAGCAAACGGGCATGAGCCGGAACTGGCCCATCATCATCGCCTTCTATTGGCTAATTGCTTGGCCCAGTCCGAAGCGCTAATGCGGGGTCGGTCGCTGGATGTTGCACGCGCACGCATGGCCGAAAAGGGCCTGACAGGCGACGAGTTGGAGCGTCAGGCACGCCATCGTGTGTTTTCGGGCGACCGCCCGTCAACCACGCTGATCTATCCGCAGCTTACCCCGTTTGTGCTGGGTCAAATCATTGCGCTTTATGAACACCGTGTGTTTGTCGAAGGCGTGCTGCTTGGAATCAACTCGTTCGATCAGTGGGGTGTTGAGCTGGGCAAGGAATTGGCAACGTCACTTGGGCCGATCGTGGACGGTGAGGTCAGCGCCGAAGGCAAAGATGGCTCGACCTCGGCGCTGGTTGGATACGCCTTGCGACATCGCGGTTGACGCGGCACCCTGCCGCACTCTCTTATTGTCAGACAATTGAATTCTTGGCAGGGTTGTTGCCAAGACATAACGGCGCGGCCAAGCGCTGACGATGGGAGGAATGTCCATGCTGGGACAGATGATGACGCAGCCTTTGCTGATTTCGTCGCTTATTGAACATGCTGAACGTTATCACGGGCAGACCGAGATTATCTCGGTCGAGACGGACGGAACCGTTACCGAGACCAATTGGTCCGGGATCGCGCAGAACGCCCGACGGATGGCTTCGGCGTTGGAAAAGCTGGGGCTGCAACCGCAGGATCGCGTGGGCACGCTGGCCTGGAATAACCGCCGCCACCTTGAGATCTACTATGCGGTGTCCGGCGCGGGCTTTGTCTGCCACACGATCAACCCGCGTCTGTTTCCCGAGCAACTAACCTATATCATCAACCACGCGCAGGACCGGGTCCTGTTTTT
The DNA here is from genome assembly GCF_056537445.1 of Ruegeria sp. CF1. Lineage (NCBI taxonomy): Bacteria > Pseudomonadati > Pseudomonadota > Alphaproteobacteria > Rhodobacterales > Roseobacteraceae > Ruegeria > Ruegeria sp. CF1. The sequence continues at coordinate 394,538 of NZ_JBQFRN010000001.1, forward strand.
CGATGCGACCTTCCTGCCTTTGGTCGCCGCGCTGCAAGAGCATCTGACTGAGGTGCAGTACTATGTGCTGATGGGTGCGCGGGACGAGGCTGCGCTGTCTCAGGTGCCGGGGTTGGTTTTTTATGACGAGATGATTGAAACCGGTGATACAGACTACGCGTGGCCCAGCTTTGATGAAAACACTGCCTCCAGCCTCTGTTATACTTCGGGTACCACTGGGAACCCCAAAGGCGTTCTCTATTCCCACCGCTCTACAGTTCTGCATAGCTTCGCGTCGAACACGCGCGACGTAATCGGCTATTCCGCCATGGATGTGGTGATGCCGGTGGTGCCAATGTTCCACGTCAACGCTTGGGGCTCGCCCTATGCCAGCGCTATGTCTGGTTCGCGAATGGTGATGCCGGGGCCGGGATTGCATGGCGAGGCATTGGTCAATCTGATCGACACATATGGTGTCACGCTGGCGATGGGCGTACCGACCATTTGGCAAGGTCTGCTGGCCCATGCCGCGACATGCGGGACCAAGTTGAAAAGCCTCAATCGTACTGTAATCGGTGGTGCGGCATGCCCGCCCTCAATGATTGAAACGTTCCGCGAAACTTATGGCGTCGATACCGTCCACGCCTGGGGCATGAGCGAAATGAGCCCGCTGGGCACGACGAACTATCCGATGGCCAAACATCTGGACATGCCCATGGAGGCACAGCACAAGCTGCGCGAAAACCAAGGCCGCCCGCCCTTTGGGGTTGAACTAAAAATCGTCGATGATGATGGCAGAGATCTTCCCCATGACGGTGAAACGCAGGGCGATCTGATGGTGCGCGGCCATTGGGTGCTGGACAGCTACTTCCACATGCAGGATGAGGCCTTGTTGCAGGATGGCTGGTTCGCGACTGGCGACGTTGCCACACTGGACCCGGATGGGTACATGACCATCCGCGACCGATCGAAGGACATCATCAAATCGGGGGGTGAATGGATCAGCTCTGTCGAGTTGGAGAATATCGCGGTCGCACACCCTCAACTAGCGACGGCTGCCGTTGTGGGCGTGCCGCATCCGAAATGGGACGAACGCCCGCTTTTGGTAGCAGTGAAGGCCGAGGGCGAAGAACCGACCGAGCAGGATTTGTTGGCATTCTTCGACGGCAAAATCGCAAAATGGCAGGTACCCGACAAGGTCGTGTTCGTTGATGCCTTGCCCCTTAACGCGACCGGAAAGGTCCTGAAACGCACGTTGCGCTCGGATTTCAGTGATGCGCTGATGGGATAAGTGCCAGTCTGGGAAGAATGGCTCCGGCGGTAGGGATCGAACCTACGACCAATTGATTAACAGTCAACTGCTCTACCGCTGAGCTACGCCGGAACGGTCCGCGCCGTATAGCAACCTCAAATTGCGGCGTCCAGTGGGGTAGTGGAGTTTTTTCTGCGAAAAAACTTCGCCGTGGCTCACGTAGCTAATTATGAAGAATTTGGTGTGATTTGGCTCCGGCGGTAGGGATCGAACCTACGACCAATTGATTAACAGTCAACTGCTCTACCGCTGAGCTACGCCGGAACTGAGGGGCGTATAACAACCCGTATTTTCGGCGTCCAGAGGGGAAGCGCACGGGCCGTCAATTTTTTCCGATTCACGCGATGCGCTTGAAACGAGACGCAACTGACAGATCCCCCAAGGGCGCTACACGGGATCTGCCGGTCAGATCAACCAGATGGGCGAAGACATTACGCTCGGCCGCGGGAAGCAGCGCGGCGGGGGTTTCGATATAGATTCGCTGGGCAAGCTGTTGGGCCGTTTCTGGGCCATTTTCCAGGGCGTCGAGTATCTGTGATTCCCGCTGCAATCGGTGGTCTATCAGCCAATCCAGGCGCTTGGCAGGATTCGTGATAGGGGCACCATGGCCCGGATGAAAAACCGACCACTCGCGCGCACGCAGGCGGCGACAGGCTGCCATGAAATCCGTCAGGTCTCCGTCCGGGGGCGAGACCAGAGAGCTGGCCCAGCCCATGACGTGATCAGCCGTAAAGCAGACATCCCCCCAGGCCAACGCGATATGGTTGCCCAGATGGCCGGGTGTGTGGATCACTTCGAGTTGCCAGCCTTCTGCCGCGACGCGTTCACCGTCTTCAAGCTCGATATCAGGGCGGAAATCGGCATCGATTCCCTCACCACCTCCGGCAAGCCCGTTCTGGGCCAACTCGGTCATGACTTCGCTGCGTCCAGCTTGCGGACCACCAAAAGCCAGAACCGGAGCGCCGGTGCGGGATGCGAGCGGGGCGGCCAAAGGCGAGTGATCCAGATGGGTGTGCGTAACAAATATGTGGCTGATCCGCTGCCCGGGTTCCAGCGCATCAACTATGGCTTGCATATGGGTATCACTCAATGGCCCAGGGTCGATGACAGCAATGTCCTCATCGCCCAGAAGGTAGGTATTCGTACCACGATAAGTCATTGGCGAGGGATTGGGCGCAAGAATGCGCCTAAGTCCCGGGGTGAGCACGGCAACCTGTCCAGGGAGAGGGTTGAAATCGTCGGGGGCTTGCATTCTGACCTCTTCCTCTTGCCCGGGCAGCCCGCTAGGTTTAGCGCATGTCGACCCAATGGCTCAAACCCTATATGCCGCGTAGCCTATATGCGCGTGCCGCACTCATTCTGGTACTGCCGGTCATTGTCGTGCTTTTGGTGGTGGCGATTGCCTTTTTGCAAAAACATCTTGAAGAAGTGACCGCCCAGATGACCCGCACGGCGGCGCGCGAGGTGACACTGGTGCTGGACGTGATGGAGGGTGCGGAAACCCAGCAGCAGGCATTGGCAGCTGCGCGGCAGGACTTGTCGGTCTTGAACATGACCGCCCGCTTTCTGCCGCCGAATGAAGAGCCGAAAAACAGTCCGCGTCGATGGTACGATTTCATTGCCCCGCAGGTGGATGCGGAAATGCGCAGCTTGTTGCCTGAAACCCAGTATGTGGCTCTGCCAAATGGACAGGAAGTGAGTCTTTTTCTGGCAACCAATCTGGGCATGCTTGAGCTAGAGTTTGATCGCCGACGCCTGTCGCCGACTGCACCGCATCAGCTGATTGTGACGATGGTGTTCTTTGCGGCTCTGATGACAACGATCTCGTTTCTCTACATGCGCAATCAGTTGCGCCCGATCACGCGCCTTGCGGACGCGGCGCAGGCCTTTGGTCGCGGGCGGGTCGTGCCTTATTCACCCGGTGGTGCAATTGAGGTACGCGCTGCGGGCAATGCCTTCGTTGACATGCGCGCCCGAATCGAGCGGCAGATTGAGCAGCGCACGCTCATGTTGTCGGGGGTCAGCCACGATCTGCGCACACCTCTGACGCGTCTGAAACTTGGATTAGCTATGTTGCCCGAGGACGAGGCCGCACCGTTGTTGCAAGACGTGGACGAGATGCAATCGCTGCTGGATGCATTCTTGGACTTCTCGCGTGGCGCTGCAGAGAGCGCACCCGAAGAGATTGAACCCGAAAACTGGCTGAGCCAAATCGTTGACGATGCACAGCGCGCGGGCCAGCACGTTGAACTAATCTCGGTCGAGGGGCGTGGAACGGCAATGCTGCGCCCATCGGCCATGCGCAGGGCAGTAGAGAATCTGATTGGAAACGCGAATCGCTATGGTTCACGCGCCGAGGTCAGCCTTTCGATGACGCCAAAGTCACTACGCATTCGGGTTGAAGATGACGGCCCCGGTATCCCGATCGAACAACGCACCGAGGCCGTCAAACCCTTCACGCGACTTGATCCGGCGCGAAACCAGAATCAGGGCACCGGCGTGGGTTTGGGCCTTGCGATTGTTGCCGATATCGCCCGCGTACATGGTGGTATTCTGCGACTGGGCAGCAGCGAAAGGCTGGGCGGATTATGCGCGGATATCGTGATTGGACGGTGAATTGGTAGGCCCGGAGGGACTCGAACCCCCAACCAAAGCGTTATGAGCGCTCTGCTCTAACCAATTGAGCTACAGGCCCACCGTGCCGCCTTGGGTATCACGATGGCAGCCCGCGTCAAGCCTGACCGTTGCAACATGGCCCACAATCGAATAACCCGCGCGCAAAGCACTCATGAGGGATTGGCCATGACAGCGGGCAAGAACGGAATCACCTACGCAGACGCAGGTGTGGATATCGATGCAGGCAACGCTCTGGTCGATCGGATCAAGCCTGCGGCCAAGCGCACCAACCGTTCGGGCGTGATGAGTGGGCTAGGCGGATTTGGCGCTCTGTTCGACCTGAAAGCGGCTGGCTATCAAGACCCGGTTCTGGTGGGCGCAACCGATGGTGTGGGCACCAAGCTGCGGATCGCAATTGATACCGGCGTTGTCGATGGCGTGGGAATCGATCTGGTGGCGATGTGCGTCAACGATCTGATCTGCCAAGGTGCTGAGCCGCTGTTTTTCCTGGATTATTTTGCCACCGGTAAGCTGGACACCGATACTGCCGCGCGGATTATCGAAGGAATTGCCGAGGGGTGTGTCCAATCTGGCTGCGCCCTGATTGGTGGTGAAACCGCCGAGATGCCGGGTATGTACCCTGACGGCGATTTCGATCTGGCCGGTTTCTCGGTTGGCGCCATGGAACGCGGGACCGCATTGCCCGAGGGCGTTGAACAGGGTGATGTCCTGCTGGGGCTGGCTTCGAACGGGGTGCATTCCAACGGCTATTCGCTGGTGCGCAAGCTGGTCGAGATCTCGGGCTTGGGCTGGGAGGAAGAGTCGCCTTTCGGTGGCGGAACCTTGGGTGAGGCTCTACTGACCCCCACGCGGCTGTATGTGAAACCAGCGCTGCAGGCGATCCGGGCTGGCGGCGTTCGCGCGCTTGCCCATATAACCGGCGGCGGCCTCACCGAAAATCTGCCGCGCGTATTGCCCGAAGGGCTCGGGGCCGAGATTGATTTGAGTGCTTGGGACTTGCCGCCTGTGTTCAAATGGATGGCCGAGACCGGTGGCATCGCCGAGTCCGAGATGTTGAAGACCTTCAACTGCGGCATCGGCATGATTGTTGTCTGCGCTGCAGATCAGGCAGATGATCTTACAACACTGCTTGCAGAGGCAGGCGAATCCGTTGCGCGCATCGGAACGGTCACCGCAGCGCCGGGTGTGGCCTATTCAGGCAAATTGCTGTGAGCCACAAGCGCGTCGCGATCCTGATCTCTGGGGGCGGATCGAACATGCTGTCGCTGGTCGACAGCATGAATGGCGATCATCCCGGTCGGCCATGTCTGGTATTGTCGAACGATGCAAATGCCGGAGGGCTGAAGAAAGCTGCACAGCGCGGAATTCCGACCGCAGCCGTCGACCACAAGCCCTTTGGCAAAGATCGCGCTGCGTTTGAGGCAGAACTGCTTAAACCGCTTATGGCAGCCCAGCCGGATGTTGTCTGTCTGGCCGGTTTCATGCGTGTATTGACGGGTGAATTTGTATCGCGTTTCCAGGGCCGGATGCTGAACATCCACCCATCGCTTTTGCCTAAGTACAAGGGTTTGAACACCCATGCCCGCGCCATTGAAGCAGGCGACGCCGAACATGGCTGCACCGTTCACGAAGTTACTGCCGCGTTGGATGACGGACCGATTCTGGGTCAGGCGCGCGTGGGTGTACGGGTAGGGGACACGCCTGAGGAGCTCGCCGCCCGCGTGTTGACCTGGGAGCACAAACTCTACCCTGCCGTGCTTCGCCGTTATTGTATGGGCAACAAAGACCCAGTTCTTCTGCCCTAACGCGGCGGGGTGATTTACACGCAAAGGTTATTCGTCTTATGGTCGCATATCGCTCGGGACGAGGACGGCACGGGCAGTCACAATAACCAAAAGCAAGAACAGCACCGCGCATGAAAACCCTGACGACGACGCAAGAGCTGGCCGCATTCTGCTCGGCTGCTGCACAATATCCTTATGTCACTGTAGATACCGAATTTCTGCGCGAACGGACCTATTATTCGAAACTCTGTCTGGTGCAGCTTGCGGTGCCATCGGAAGATGAAGACAGCGCCGTTCTGGTTGATCCATTGGCTGACGGCATGTCGCTGGAGCCTTTGTACCAGCTGTTCAGCGACGAAAGCGTGGTCAAGGTTTTCCACGCCGCGCGGCAGGATCTTGAAATTTTTTGGGTCGACGCGGGCGTCTTTCCGACTCCGTTGTTTGATACTCAGGTCGCTGCGATGGTCTGCGGTTTTGGTGAACAGGTTGGCTATGAGACTCTGGTCCGGAAGATTTGCAAGGAAGGGGTCGATAAAACTTCTCGCTTCACCGATTGGTCACGGCGCCCTCTGACGGATGCGCAGAAAACATACGCACTGGCAGATGTAACCCATCTTCGGAAAATCTATGAGCAACTGGCTGCAGAACTTAAGAAGTCGCGCCGGGATCACTGGGTCGCAGAAGAGCTTCGCATACTGACCCGACCCGAGACATATGACATTCGCCCGGAAGAGGCGTGGCGGCGGGTCAAAACGCGGACCAACTCTGCCAAGTTTCTGGCCGTGGTTCGAGAGCTGGCGCAGTTCCGTGAGGCCTATGCGCAAGAGAACAATGTGCCACGAAGCCGTGTGTTCAAAGACGATGCGTTGATCGAGATGGCCTCGACCAAGCCCAAGACGCCCTCTGATCTGGGCGGATCGCGCTTGTTGCTGCGCGAAGCGCGCAAAGGGGCGATCGCAGAAGGCATTCTGGAGGCGGTAAAACGGGGCGTAGGTTGCCCGCAAGACCGATTGCCGAAAATTGACAACAGCCGCGACAAGCTGAAGGTCAACCCTGCACTTGCAGATTTGCTGCGCGTTCTTTTGAAATCAAAGACCGAAAGCGCAGGCGTTGCCGCAAAATTGATCGCCTCCAGCGCGGAATTGGATCAGATCGCTGCAGGCGAACGAGAAGTTCCCGCCATGTCTGGTTGGCGGTTCGAGGTTTTTGGCGAGGACGCGCTGAAGCTTTGCGAAGGCAAGATTGCTTTGGCCGCCAAGGGACAGGCCGTGCAGGTTATCTCGCTTTAACGGCGACGGGATTCCAACGCGTTCTGCTGGCCTTTGACCCGAACTAAACGAATACCTTCCAGTTCTTTCCGGCTTACATTGACGGCCTCTGAAACCATCCGCGACCGTTCGGTGCCCTGCGCAGTGGCGTAGTCCGGGTAATCCACGCGGAAGGTGAATTCCATAACGCCATTTTTGCTGAGTTCTTCAGATCTTACGCGCGCGAGCTGTGCGTTGAACGCACCCTGTCGAATGGCTGTGCCAGCCGCATAGATGATTGCGCCCGTCGAGGTTGGGTCGATCCGCAATTCGTTGATCACGGCGATTGGAACGCTGTTATCCTCGGCGTCCGGACGCTCGAACAGGCCTTTTTTGTCGGCATTTTCGGGAACCAATGCATTGGCGTCATCGGCTGATACTTCGGATGGGCTGGGTGTGCTGCTGCCAAACCAGTTCGATGGATTCGCGCTTGAGTTGCTCCAGTTGCTACAAGCGGACAGAGCCATTGTGAAGATCATCAGAACAGGCAGAGTTTTGTGCATGGACCCAGTACTTTGTGCAACTTTACCTGCATCGGGTTAACGCAAATTCGATCGTTTGAAAAGCCACGCTGGGGACTGGACAGTCGGTAGCGCTGAGCATAGTTCACAATTGTGAATGCGTAACGCAAGGACGGACCCGATATGGCAACGCCAGCCTTCGAAGAGATAGTCGAGGATTTCGAGTTCCTGGAGGACTGGGAAGACCGCTATCGCCATGTGATCGAGCAGGGCAAAGCGATGGAGCCTCTGGATGATGCATTCAAAGTCCCTGCGACCAAGGTGAATGGTTGCGCCAGTCAGGTCTGGCTGCATCCAAGCATTGAGGGCGGTCAATTCCGCTTTGACGGTGACAGCGATGCCCTGATTGTTCGGGGCCTGATTGCGGTTCTTCGTAGCCTGTATAACGGCTTGCCGGTGGCCGAGGTGCCCAGTGTTGATGCCGGTGGAGAACTCGCGCGACTGGGGTTGCAGGATCATTTGTCTGCCCAACGTTCGAACGGGTTACGCGCTATGATAGAACGTATTCGCGAAGTGGCATTGGCCAGCGCCTGACTTTTAGGTGGATTTGCGCGCTGCCCAGTCAGCAAGCGTGGTTTCCAGATCGCCATAACCGGTTTGCCGACGCTCGAACTCCAGCCCCATCCGATCAGCGCACTCCTGCGCGCGGCGAGTGAGGTTGGGATCATCAGTTTGTGCTTGATAGACGAGCTTGGTGTAATTGCCGAAATACATCTCTCGCAATTCAGGATGCCGGTCGAGACCCAGCGGTTTCCAGACAAACGCATCAAACTGCCGCGCAAGGAAATCTGTCAGATAAAAAGCGGTGGTTTCATCGTCGCCATGCGCTGCAAAGGCAAGATTGCCCTCGAAGAAGGAATAGCAATGGGGCCCTTGGATCATCTCGACCCCCAGCCGCTCGCATGCTGCCTGTAACAAGCCACCGGTTCCGCAATCGGCATAGACAACGTAGATGCGGTCGTATGAGCCCCGATGCTTGGCAACCGCATCCTCGACCGCCTGCGTGATCTTTTCCGGGTGCACATGCAAAATGGCGGGCAGGCAAGTCAGTGCCATGTGATCCCAGCTGTTCCGTTCTTTCAGGTCCAGAATCTCGCGGGCCAGTGCACCGCATGCGATCAGAAGAATCGACTCGGCGCTGTGCGGTGCGACATAGCCTTGACGGGTCAGGCTGTCATCGTCTGGGATCTGTGAGTCGGTCATCTGATCTCTCTGGCTGGTTTTTAGCTATATATGTGCCCGAGGTTCGGACAAAAAAGGCCGCCCCAAAAAGGACGGCCTGTCTCACGATATGATCTCGCGCCTTAGCCGGCCAGTTGGTTGTGCTTGCGCGACATGAAGTCCTTGGCCATTTCCACCGCCACGGCTGCGTCGCGGCAATAGCCGTCAGCGCCGATCGCCTTGCCGAACTCTTCGTTCAGCGGAGCGCCGCCAACCAGAACGGTGTACTCATCACGCAGGCCTTGTTCGACCAACGTGTCGATTACGACCTTCATATAAGGCATCGTCGTCGTCAGCAGAGCGGACATGCCCAGAATGTCGGGCTGTTCGTTTTCCAGCGCTTCGAGGTAGTTCTCGACCGGGTTGTTGATGCCGATATCGACAACTTCGAACCCGGCGCCTTCCATCATCATCGCAACAAGGTTCTTGCCGATGTCATGGATGTCGCCCTTTACGGTGCCGATCACCATCTTGCCAACCCGCGGAGCACCAGTTTCAGCCAGCAGAGGCTTCAGGATCGCCATACCGCCTTTCATGGCGTTGGCCGCCAGCAGCACCTCAGGCACGAACAGGATTCCGTCGCGGAAGTCGTGGCCGACAATTGTCATGCCGCCAACCAGCGCTTTGGTCAGGATGTCATAGGGTTGCCATCCGCGCTCGAGCAGGATGTTCACACCTTCTTCGATCTCTTCCTTCAGGCCGTCATAAAGGTCATCGAACATCTGTTCGACGAGTTCGTCGTCATTCAGTTCGGACAGGACGATGTCTTCTTCATCAGACATGGGTATTTCCCTGAGCTGTGCGGGCCTGCGGCCCGTGGTGGCATTTTCACCGTTTTGGCCATTTCGTCGCAGGTCTACTGTGACGATTGCGACCTAGGTCGTTCTGAGACCGACCTATAGGCCGAATATTCGCACTCAGCGACATCGAATTTTGCAAGATCATCCTGCATTGGTTTCATTAGCCACGGTAAATTCACCTGCAGTCTAATGCGTCGCCGGTTTCGAGCATCTGATGATTTTTGGGAATCGAAACATGAATCTTGCCAGTGAAACTGGTTTTAATTACATCTAGTGATAGGAACAAAAGGCGAACAAATGACTGCTGCCATCAAAAACCCTGGGCGCGGAGCAACCTCAAACGAAGCAGGTCGATTCGAGAGGTTTACAACCGAGTTGACCGAAGATGGCTGGGATTTGCCAGACGAACTGCCCCCGTTGCGGACCGAAGTTCGGGAAGAAATGGCGCGCAATCTGATCACCTATAACAAGTCGCCTGACCTACCTTTTGACCGATCCATAAACCCATATCGGGGCTGCGAGCATGGATGCGTGTATTGCTTTGCTCGGCCAACGCATGCGTATCTGGGGCTGTCTCCGGGTTTGGATTTCGAAACCCGCCTTGTTGCGCGACCCAATGCGGCTGAGCTATTGCGTCGCGAACTCTCGGCACGTTCTTACAAGGTGGCCACGATTGCACTGGGCACCAACACCGACCCCTATCAGCCGATCGAAAAAAAACGCAAGATAACAAGAAGCTGTCTAAAGGTTCTGAGAGATTTTCAACATCCGGTCGGTATTGTGACCAAGGGGACTCTGATCGAGCGTGATCTTGATATTCTGGCACCGATGGCCAGCAATGGTCTTGTCCGGGTTGGCATTTCGCTGACCACATTGGACCGGGATCTTTCCCGGCGGATGGAACCCCGGGCGCCTTCACCACAGCGCAGGCTCGGAATGATCCGCAACCTGACCGAGGCTGGCGTGCCAGTGCGCGTTATGACGTCTCCGGTGATTCCCGGTTTAACCGATCATGAATTGGAAAACCTGTTGGAGGCCGGAAAGCAGGCTGGCGCCGATGCTGCAAGCTGGATCATGCTGCGGCTTCCCCGTGAAGTATCCGCGCTCTGGCGCGAGTGGTTGATCGAACATCAGCCGGGCAGGGCTGAGAAGGTGATGGCACGGCTGCGCGAAATGCATGGGGGTAGGGAATATGACCCCCGGTGGGGCCACCGCATGCGGGGCGAGGGGACCTATGCCGAGATGATTGCGCAACGGTTCAAGGCCGCAGTCAAACGTCTCGGGCTGTCGACAGACATGCCGCCTCTGAACTGTGCGGCGTTTGCACCTCCACCCCAGCCCGGTGATCAACTGGCTTTGTTTTGAAGCCTTGGTTCAGAAACTAATGCCAATACCGGCCGAGAAGCCGTTGACGGTATCGCTGCCGTAGTAGCGGACCATAAACCGTGTCGTTGATACCCAAGGCACCCATGTGTCAGACAGATCGACCTCGATCCCACCACCTACGCGGGCCAGCCAGTCGGTGCCCAATACAAGTGACTGATCCCCGATCAGATAGGACAGGGACAGATCGCCCACCCAGCGGACCGGGCGACCGAACATGCGTTTTCCAGTTGGAAAGCGGTAGCGTGACCACAGAACTACATTTGCGGCAGTTGATTCAACCAACAAGTCCTCGTTGTCTCCGATAGGCCAGTATTCGATATGGGTATAGCGCAGGCTCGCCTCGAATTCCCGATCGTTGGACAGAGCTTTTTCGTACGAGACCGTCATCGATCCGCCTGCGCCACCAGCCCAGATGCCGCCGCTTTCGAGAAAGTCTCGATCAAGCCCCAGGCGGTTGGCGATGGCTTGCGCACCGACAGATGCGTCGGATTGCGTACGTCCGACCGAGATATGGGCCATCGGGGTCATTTTCCAATACTCGCCGATGTCGAACTGATAGCCGACACCGCCGGTCAGGGCGAGGCTGGTCCATTTCAGTGGAATACGCGTGGTATCTCCGGTGCCGCTGAAGGTCAGAACGGGGTCATAGCGCGCGTAGCCTATATACCCCTCAAGATAGATCGGCACGCCCTCAGCAAGGCGAAACCCGCCGCCCAGCTGGGCGGATTTGAAATCGTAATCGCGATTGTCAGTATTTGATTGCAGTGAGATTGCGCTGGCAGAATCGTCCGGGATGCCTGCCAACCCCAAGATTGCCAACGACCCGGCGGCGTTTTCCTGCTGCTGCTTCTCAAAAGCACGCTCCAGCACGCTTTGAGCGGATGCCGATTGCGCAAGTAGCAACATAATGAACAAGAAGATGAAACGCATGAGAACCAAACACTATTCGCCGGACGCGGCAACATTAGGCGGACTAACGCAGTGCGGAAAGATGCATCGAAACAGTCATTTACGTTTGGTTTCGAACGGTCTCATTTTGGTGACGCTACGGAAAAAAGACCCCGGATAACCGGGGTCTTAACATCGATATTGTGTGTGGATCAGCGGTTTTCGATGTCCACGTAATCGCGGTTGGTCGCGCCCAGATATAGCTGACGTGGGCGTCCGATCTTATTCTGTGGATCGGCAATCATTTCTTTCCACTGGCTAACCCAGCCAACGGTACGTGACAACGCGAAGATTGGCGTGAACATCGAGGTCGGGAAGCCCATCGCTTCCATCACGATGCCCGAATAGAAGTCGACATTCGGGAACAGTTTCTTCTCGATGAAATACGGATCTTCCAGAGCCTGTTTTTCCAGCGCCTTCGCGACCTGTAGTTTGGGATTGTTTTCCACGCCCAGCAGGTCAAGCACTTCGTCTGCCGATTGCTTCATCACTTTCGCGCGTGGATCGAAGTTCTTGTAGACGCGGTGGCCAAAGCCCATCAGACGGAACGGGTCATCTTTGTCTTTGGCGCGCTCGATAAACTCGGGGATGCGGTCGACGCTGCCGATCTCTTCCAGCATTTCAAGGCAAGCCTGGTTCGCACCACCATGGGCCGGACCCCATAGACAGGCGATACCGGCCGCGATACAGGCGAATGGGTTTGCACCCGAAGAAGATGCCAGACGCACCGTCGAAGTCGAGGCGTTCTGTTCGTGATCCGCCTGCAGCATGAAGATACGATCCATGGCGCGTGCCAGAATCGGGTTCACCTCGTAATCTTCGGCAGGAACGGCAAAACACATGCGCAGGAAGTTTGACGCATAGTCCAGGTCGTTGCGCGGATACACGAAGGGCTGACCAATATGGTATTTGTAGGCCCAGGCCGCGATGGTCGGCATTTTTGCGATCAAACGGTGCGAAGCTACTTCACGCTGACGCGGGTCCGCGATGTCGGTCGAATCGTGATAGAACGCGGACATGGCACCAACCACACCCACCATGATGGCCATCGGATGCGCATCCCGGCGGAATCCGCGATAGAAATACTGCATCTGCTCGTGCAGCATCGTGTGGCGGGTGATTGTGGTCTCGAAGTTCTCCAGATCCTTCGCCGAAGGCAGCTCGCCATACAGCAGCAGATAGCTGAGTTCGAGGAAATGCGACTTCGAGGCGATCTGTTCGATCGGATAACCGCGATGCAGCAACTCGCCCTTGTCACCGTCGATGAATGTAATGGTGCTGTCACAGCTTGCGGTGGAAGTGAAACCCGGATCATAAGTAAAGACGCCAGCCTGACCATAGAGCTTGCGGATATCGATCACATCGGGCCCAGCGGTCGGAGAAAACACCGGCAGATCATAGCTTTCGCCGTGGACAGTCAGTTTGGCTGATTTTTTGCTCTCGGTCATGTTTGTCCCTTCTTCATTCGTGCGCATGCCGGATCGCTGTCCGACAAAGCAGGCAACGACTGCGTTCCGTCGCGCAGTCCGTTCTTAACGGAGCAGCGTTACCCTTATGTGAAATCAGGCCGGGTTCGCTGCATCAGAAAGCCGCGCCAGGGTTTCATCGCGCCCAAGCACAAGCATCATGTCAAATACCGAAGGTGTAACTGCCCGGCCCGCTAGTGCCGCCCGCAGCGGACCAGCCAATTTGCCGAACTTAACCCCATTCGCCTCTGCGAACGAATTCAGGGTCTCCTCCAGTTCGTTCCGGGACCAGCTAGCATTTTGCAGCTGCGGCGTCAATTCTTTCAGTATACCGTCGGATACAGATGCCAGCGCCTTTGCGGCCTTTTCATCTGGCTGGATAGGTCGCGACGTAAGCACAAAATGAGCTTTTTCAATGAGTTCCGGGAACGTGCGTGCGCGGTCCTTGAGGCAATACATCGCACGGACCAAATCACTGGATTGTGTTTCAGAAAGCGGCGGCAAACCAGCTGACTTCAGATATCCCTGAATTTCATGCTGCAGCGCGGCATCTTCCCCGACGGCAATATGTTGTCCACAAAGGTTTTCAAGCTTCTTCACATCAAACCGCGCCGGGCTTTTGCCAATGCCATCCAGATCGAACCACTCTTTAGCTTGGGCATCGGTAAAGAACTCATCATCCCCATGGCTCCAGCCCAGCCGAGCCAGATAGTTGCGCATTCCGGATGCCGGATATCCCATGGCCTGATATTCTTGCGCCCCCAACGCACCGTGACGTTTGCTGAGCTTTTTCCCATCGGGTCCATGGATCAAAGGGATATGCGCCCAGACTGGTACATCCCAACCCATCGCCTCGTAGATCATCATCTGACGGGCGGCGTTGTTGAGGTGATCGTCGCCCCGGATCACATGGGTTACGCCCATATCGTGATCATCAACCACAACAGCCAGCATATAGACCGGAGTCCCATCCGAACGCAGCAGGATCATGTCGTCCAATTGCTCATTTCGAATAGTCACATCGCCCTGCACTTGATCACGGATCACGGTGGTGCCGTCTTGCGGGGCCTTGATGCGGATCACGTAAGGGGCGTCCGGATGGGTGGCCGGGTCGGCCTCGCGCCATGGGCTGCGGAACAGGGTCGATTTCCCTTCGGCCCGGGCCTGTTCGCGGAACGCAGCGATTTCTTCCTGCGTCGAAAAGCACTTGTATGCCTTGCCGTCGGACAGCAACTGATGCGCGACCTCTGCATGTCGAGGGGCACCCTCGAATTGGCTGACGACCTCACCGTCATGATCAAGCCCTAGCCAGTCCATGCCTTGCAGTATGGCCGCTGTTGCTTCCGGCGTGGAACGTTCCCGATCGGTATCCTCGATCCGCAACAGGAACTTGCCGCCGCGACCCCGCGCATAAAGCCAGTTGAACAGCGCAGTGCGGGCGCCACCGATATGCAGAAATCCGGTGGGAGAGGGGGCAAAACGGGTGACGACCTGATCGGACATGGTGTGGATTAACCTTTTGGTAACCTTAGCGGGCATAGTTTGGCGACTATCTACCCAGCCCAAAGGACGGGGGCAACCATGCGTGTTCTGACACGGGTCGAGACCGCATTGCTGACCCAGCGGGGACACTTGTTTCCGTGGTCCCCGATCTGCCTGGCGGTCGGGATTGGTTGGTATTTCAGCCTCAGGTTCGAACCCGAGGTTGAGCTCTATGTCGGCGTTCTGGCGCTTGCCTTGCTGGCGCTTGCCTCCACCCGTTGGATGGGGGCCGCGTGGTCACCGCTGGCCACTGGCTTAGCCCTGATCGCGATGGGGTTCGCTCTGGCCGGGACGCGGGCACATATGGTTGCGGAGCCGGTCCTGCAATGGCGTTACTATGGCCCGGTCGAGGGGAGGGTCGTAGCGCTGGACCGCTCTGCGTCGGATGCGCTGAGGGTGACATTGGATCAGGTGCGGATCGGGGACGTTCCTGCTGATCAAAGACCCCGGCGCATCCGGCTTTCTATTCACGGTGAGTCAGTTGCGCTGTCCCCGGGTCAGCGGATTATGACCACAGCACATCTTTCGCCGCCGCAAGGGCCAGTTGAACCCGGAGGTTTTGATTTTCGCCGCCACGCCTGGTTCCAGCAACTCGGCGCTGTTGGATACACTCGGGTTCCGGTCCTGACGTCGGCTGCGGCGCAAGATGGTTTGGACGGAGTGCGTATCACGGCCTGGCGCATGGAGATCTCGGATCGGGTGCGCACGATCCTGCCGGGCGAAGTCGGGGGCTTTGCCGCCGCTGTAACTACCGGTGATCGCAGCGGGATGGGGCAGGCCTCGTTAGAGGCGTTGCGCGCGTCCAACCTGGCTCATCTTCTGGCGATTTCGGGCCTTCACATG
Organism: Ruegeria sp. CF1; assembly: GCF_056537445.1. Taxonomy (NCBI): domain Bacteria; kingdom Pseudomonadati; phylum Pseudomonadota; class Alphaproteobacteria; order Rhodobacterales; family Roseobacteraceae; genus Ruegeria; species Ruegeria sp. CF1. The sequence goes on from NZ_JBQFRN010000001.1 coordinate 410,284, forward strand.
GGTTTGTTGACCGGTTTCGTTTTTGTGGCATGCCGCATGGGGTTCTCAATGGTACCTGTCATCGCGCTTCGCATGCCCGTACGCAAGGTGGCCGCGCTCTGCGCGTTATTCGCGTCGACAATCTACCTGCTTCTGTCTGGTGGGAACGTCGCGACTGAGCGCGCCTTTGTGATGGTCTGCGTTATGCTGGGGGCCGTATTGTTGGACCGGCGCGCGATTTCGTTGCGGGCGGTGGCCGTGGCTGCGCTGATTGTTCTTACCTTTCGTCCAGAAACTCTTTTGAGCCCCGGATTTCAGATGTCTTTTGCAGCCACAACCGCCTTGGTCGCAGGGTTTGGCGCGTTGCGGGACTATGGCCCAATGCCAGGCCCAAAATGGCTGCGGCCTGTGCTGGCCTTGTTGACATCCTCGGCGATCGCGGGGATCGCGACAGCTCCGATCGGGGCGGCGCATTTCAACGCCATTTCGCACTACGGGTTGCTGGCAAATCTCGTCTCCGTGCCCGTCATGGGAACGCTGGTCGTTCCAAGTGCGGTGGTCGCCGCCCTTCTTGCACCTTTTGGGCTTGAAGCGATTGCATTGCACGTAATGGGTCTTGGGCTGAGATGGATCCTTACCGTTGCCAATTGGGTCGCGGGACTGGAGGGCGCGCGCGGGTACGTAGTAAGCCCAGACTATTTCGTATTGCCTGTTCTGGCTCTGTCTCTTCTGTGGCTAATGCTGTGGCAAGGGCACGCACGGTGGCTCGGCATCGCCCCGGCGGCATTGGCGATAGCGCTGTGGGGTCAGGGAAGCCGCCCAGACGTGCTGATCGCCGATACCGGCGGGCTGGTCGGAGTGATGACTGAACACGGGCGCGCGCTGAGCAAACCGAAAGGCAGCGGATTTGTCGCGTCGGTGTGGCTGGAAAATGACGGGGACGGGGCAGATCAACCAAAGGCCGCTTTGCGATGGCCAGAGGCATCATCGGGAATTCAACGTTTTCTGCTGGGAGACAAAGAGCTTGTCCACTTGACTGGCAAGCGGGCTGCGAGCGCCTTTCAGGAATGCAGGAAAGATCAGATCATTGTCGCCCCGGTGTCGTTGACTTTGACCGGTGAATGCAGCGTTTACGATACGGAATTTCTGCAGAAGACAGACAGTCTTGCGTTGTCCAAGGGGCGTTTGTTCGCGAGTTCTGATATCTCAGGCCGCCGCCTCTGGTCCCCCAAGCTGCCTCAATAGCTTCGGATCAAGCCTACCAGGCGGCCCTGAACTTTCACCTTGTCCTCTGGCAGCACGCGGGTCTCATAGGCCGGATTCGCCGCTTCCAGCGCAATGGCCTGACCTCGGCGGAAAAACCGTTTCAGCGTGGCTTCCTGATCTTCCACCAATGCCACCACGATGTCACCGTTGTCAGCGGCTGTGGTTTCGCGGATTACCACGACATCGCCATCGTTGATACCGGCGTCGATCATCGAGTCGCCACGAACCTCAAGCGCATAATGTTCACCACGGCCCGAAACCATCGAGCCCGGTACCGCAACGCGGTGCGAAACATGGCTGATCGCTTCGATCGGTACACCGGCAGCAATCCGGCCCATAACAGGCAATTCCATCGCATCAACTGTGACGGGTTCAAAGTTCGCGGGGCGTGGACCTTCAGGACGATCGCCTTCAATCACACGCGGTTTGAAACCTGCCGTGGGCTCTCCCCCAAGGCTTTCTGGCAGCTTGACAATTTCGATGGCACGAGCCCGATGGGCAAGGCGGCGGATAAAGCCACGTTCTTCCAGCGCGGTGATCAGTCGATGAATCCCGGATTTTGACCGTAGATCCAACGCGGCCTTCATCTCATCAAAACTGGGCGGAACACCGTCCGCTTGCACGCGTTTGTGGATGAATTCCAGCAAATCCAGTTGCTTCTTGGTCAGCATTGCTCATACCTCGTCGCTCATGCGTTTTCTTTTGTTCTACGCATGTTCACGTTTTGTGTCAACGGATTTGCTAGATCGGCAGGTAAAGGACCTCATCCCCGGCCTCGCGCGCGGGATCGTGGGGTTGGCGTACCAATAGTGCATTGGCTTGCGCCAAAACACTTAGCAGCGAGCTGTCCTGATCATCACAGGCGCGGATGCCGCCGTTGTCCAACACCGCCCGCATATAATGCTCACGCGGGCCATTTTTTCCGAGCGGGGCAGAAAGGCGGGCGCGTTGGAATGGCTGTAGGGCCTGTTCAATCCCCAACATGCGGCGCACCATTGGGATGAGGAACAGGTAACCGCACACCATGGCACTGACCGGGTTTCCGGGTAGACCGACCATCGCAGCATCCCCAAGCCGCCCGGCCATCAGTGGTTTACCCGGTCGCATGCGAATCTTGTAGAACGATTGCTTCAGCCCAAGACCTTCCGAGACATCCGCAACCAGGTCGTACTCGCCAACCGACGCCCCTCCGATGGTCACCACGAGGTCAGCGCCCTGTGCCAAGCCAAAAGCTGTTTCTAATGACGCTAAGGTATCTTGTGCGATAGGAAGTACACGAACTTGTGCGCCAGCATCTTCCAGTAACGCCTTAAGACCAAAGGTATTTGAGGCGATGATCTGATCGGGGCCGGGTGTTTCTCCGGGCATCACCAGTTCGTCACCGGTTGAGATTAGTGCAACCACGGGTTTGCGGGTCACAGGGACCGAAGCGATGTTCATCGCTGCCATTAATGCGACATCTTCGGGTCTGAGCTGGCGCGGGGCCGTGATCTGCGTACCGATGCTGAAATCGATCCCCGCAGGGCGGATATTGGTCTTTTCACCGGGGGCGTCGATTATGGTGATCAGATCACCGCGTCGGTCGACATCTTCCTGTATGACGACGAAATCTGCACCATCCGGCACAGGCGCACCAGTGAATATCCGCACAGCTTGGCCGGGTCCGACGCTTCCAGCAAAGCGACGTCCGGCCGCTGCTTCGCCAACCACTTTGAACATTGCATGCAGTTCGACTTCGGCCGCCTTGACGGCGTACCCATCCATCGATGACGCAGCAAAGGGCGGCTGATCACGCGTTGCTGCAACGTTTTCTGCCAGGATACGACCGGCAGCCTCGGCAAGGGCAACCGTTTCTGCGGGCAGCGGTGAGACCAGATCGAACAGCAGAGCCCGCGCTTCTTCAACCGAGATCATGATGCCTCGTAACGCCCTGATTTTCCGCCGTCTTTCAGTAGAACACGAATGCCGCCGATCTCCATCGTTTTGTCCACGGCCTTCGCCATATCGTAAACCGTCAGTGCGGCTGTCGAGACTGCTGTCAGCGCTTCCATCTCTACGCCGGTCTGGCCGGAAGTCTTTACAGTCGCTTCAATCTGAACGCCGGGAAGGTCCGTGTCTAAGCTCAGTTCAATGGCGACTTTGGTCACGGGTAGCGGATGACACAGAGGTATCAGGTCAGGCGTTTTCTTGGCGCCCATTATGCCCGCAAGTCGGGCAACACCAAGAACATCGCCTTTCTTAGCGCGTCCTTCTGAAATGATATCAAAGGTTTCCTTCGCCATCTTGATGTATCCAGATGCAACCGCAACCCGGTCGGTGACAGCCTTGTCGGACACGTCCACCATATGGGCCTCACCTTTGGCATCAAAATGGGTCAGCGGCATCACATCACTCCGGGAATGAGCGGGTTGGCGAGCAGTGCTCGAGTTGCCGAAGCTACATCATCCTGACGCATCAGGCTTTCACCAATAAGGAAACAGCGCGCACCGTAGCGGGCGATATCTGCGAGGTCCGCCGGAGTGCTAAGGCCGCTCTCGCAGACGATCGTGCGATCCGCTGGAACCAGCTTTGACAGATGACGAGTTGTAACAAGAGTCGTCTCGAAGGTCTTGAGATTGCGGTTGTTTATCCCGATCAGCGGGCTTTTCAGCTGCGATGCGCGCGCAAGCTCGTCTGCGTCGTGAACTTCGATCAGAACATCCATGCCCCAGTCAAACGCGGTTTGCTCAAGCTCGGCGGCCTGCGCATCGCTGACCGAGGCCATGATGATGAGGATACAATCTGCGCCCAATGCGCGGGCTTCGACCACCTGATAGGGGTCATACATGAAGTCCTTCCGCAAAGCGGGCAACGAACAGGCCGCGCGCGCTTCGGTCAGAAAGGATTTGTCACCCTGAAAGCTGGGCGTGTCCGTCAGAACAGACAAGCAAGCCGCGCCGCCCTCTTCATACGCTTGGGCAAGCGCGGGCGGATCGAAATCAGCGCGGATCAGGCCCTTGGACGGGCTTGCCTTCTTGACCTCGGCGATCAAGCCATACCCTTTGCGCATCGCTGTATGCAGCGCCTCGGCAAAGCCCCGGACCTCGGGCGCGTTCCGAGCCTCGGATTCCAGTGTTTCCAGAGATTTATGCTCTTTGTCCGAAGCGATCTCTTCCAGCTTGTACGCTTTGATCTTGTCCAGAACGGTCTCGGTCATGCGGCTTCCTGTGTAATGCGCGCCAGCGCGGTGATCTTTTCACGGGCCTTGCCGCTGTCGATGCTTTCTGTGGCCATTGCTACGCCTTCACGCAAATCGCTTGCCGCATCTGCAACGACCAGCGCCGCGGCAGAGTTCAGCAGCACCGCGTCGCGGTAGGCTGAAGGTGCCCCATCCAGCAGGGCGCGGAAGGCAACCGCGTTCTCTTCGGGGGTGCCGCCGATGATATCTTCGAACGGATGCACCGGAAGGCCCGCGTCTTCAGGGTGAAGCTCGACCTCTTTGACAACGCCGTCCTCAACCGACGCGACCCAGCTGACCCCGGTGATCGTAAGCTCATCCGTACCGTCTGAGCCGTGGACTAGCCAGGCATGTTCAGCCCCAAGCAGACCCAGAGTTTCGGCCATCGGGCGAATCAGGTCGCGGCTGAACGCACCGGTCAGTTGGCGCTTCACTCCGGCGGGGTTGGTCAGGGGGCCCAGAATGTTGAAAATCGTGCGCGTCCCCAGTTCTTGCCGCGAAGGCATGACATGAGCGATCGCCGGGTGGTGCATTGGGGCCATCATAAAGCCGATACCGACCTCTTTCAGCGCTTTTTCAACGACTTCCGGGCCGACCATTACGTTGATACCTAGCTGCCCAAGAGCATCTGCTGCGCCGGATTTCGAGCTCAGATTCCGATTACCGTGTTTTGCAACGGTGACACCGGCGCCAGCCGTCACAAAAGCCGTGGCTGTCGAGATATTGAGTGTTCCTTTGCCGTCGCCCCCCGTGCCAACGATGTCCATCGCGCCAGCGGGAGCTTTCACTGCATTGCATTTCGCGCGCATTACGGCAGCGGCGGCGGCGTATTCCTCGACCGTCTCGCCGCGCGTGCGCATTGCCATCAGCAACCCGCCGATCTGGCTGGGCGTGGCGGCCCCATCAAAGAGTATGCCAAAGGCCTGTTCAGCCTCGGCACGGGTCAAAGGTCGATCGGCCGCAGCACCGATCAGCGGTTTCAGAGCGTCGCTCATGCGGGGACTTTCATTTCGTTCAGGAAGTTCTTGAGCAGGGCGTGACCATGCTCGGACGCGATGGATTCCGGGTGAAACTGGACGCCGTGGATCGGCAGTTCTTTGTGCTGCAGACCCATAATCGTGCCATCCTCAAGCTCGGCCGTGATCTCAAGGCAATCGGGCAGGCTTTCGCGTTCTACGACAAGCGAATGATACCGGGTGGCCTCGAAGGGCGAGGGCAGGCCAGCGAATACACCTTTGCCGGTGTGTTTCATCGTGCCCATTTTCCCGTGCACGATCTCATGACAGCGCACAACCTTGCCGCCAAATGCCTGACCGATGGTTTGATGCCCCAGACAGACCCCCATCAGCGGTGTTTGCGTCTCGGCCGCGGCTTCGGTCAAGGCCAGACAGATGCCCGCCTGATCGGGATCACAAGGGCCGGGGCTGAGCAGAATACCAGCCGGGTTCATCGCCATTGCTTCCTGCACATCCAGCGCGTCATTCCGGCGCACGACCATCTCAGCCCCGAGCTCACCCAGATAATGAACGAGGTTGTAGGTAAACGAGTCATAGTTGTCGATCAGCAGCAGCATTTGGGCACTTATCTTCCTATGGGCATTTCGGGCTGGCGATGCAGTCCCTGAGCGCGGTATAATGTCGGGACATACATGCTCAGGCTTGTGCGGCAGCGTCAAGAGGACATACCCAACTTGACACCGTACAGGTGAGCGTCGCGGAAGATGGCGTCTGGGCAGATGAGGCACGAAACAACGCGAGAGGCGAGATTTCGATGAGCGGATTTTACGGTGGAGTGATCGCCGGGGCGGTCTCGGTATTGGCACTGGGCGCGGTTCTTTCGCTGACAACTCCTTTGTCACGTAAACCAGATGTGACGGCAACAGCGCCCGAAGTGGCTGATACTCCGCAGCCCCTGGAGGCTGCGAAAGTTGAAGAAAGCAATGCAGATGCTGATCTGGTTGAGTTGCCACCATCCGGCCCTGAAACCCCCGATCTATCATCAGATTCGCTGGATGGCTTGGCAGGTATCGAGCTTGAGCCCGGTGCCCGTCCTGAGGCGGGTGGAGCACCGACCGTAGCCGAGGCACCTGCAGCGATCTCATCTTCTGACGTGACCGTTCAAACCGAAGCGCCCGCGGCACCGCCAAATCCACTTGCCGAACCAACCTCGCCACAACAGGAAGCCGAACCGGCAGCGCTCGCGGATGCTCCAGCAGCGCCTGCGCCCGAGGAAGCCCCGGAACCGCAGGTTGCGGAAGAAACGCCCAAGGAGGCCCCTCAGGTCGCTGCCTTGCAGCCTGAGATCGCGGATGTGCCGGATGCAGCTCCAGAGGCTCAGGAAGCGGAACCCGTGCCTGATGAAAATCCAATCGCGGTTGAGGGTGAAGAAGATACCCGCCCTGTACGTCAGCCGCGCGTATTGACCCTGCCGCAAATTGGCGGAGAGGGGGCCACAGGTTCCGGTTCGTTGATCGGCAAGCGTGTCGTGCCCCTAACCGAAAGGGATGACCCGCCCGTCGAACAAGCCGTGATTACTCCAGAAGTGGTGGCTAAGCCCATCGAAGCACATGCTGCCACCTTCGAAAATCCAGAATCCAAGCCATTGATGTCGATCATTCTGATCGATGATGAAGGGGCTTTTGGGGCCGAGGCGTTGCAGGATTTCCCATACCCGCTAAGTTTTGCCGTCAGCCCGTCTGACCCGAATGCAGCGGAAAAAATGGCCCGTCATCGCGAGGCTGGATTTGAAGTATTGGCCTTGGTTGACATGCACGAAGCCGCCAGTGCTCAGGACGCTGAGGTGTCGTTGTCGGTGTGGTTGGATCAATTGCCTCAAACCGTTGGCATTCTGGAAGGTGTCGGAAGCGGCATTCAGGGCAATCGAAAGCTGGCTGATCAGGTTGCGGCGATTGCCGGAGATACCGGGCGCGGGCTGGTGACGCAGGACAATGGTCTAAACACTGCGCAAAAGCTTGCAGCGCGCAACGGCATTCCATCCAGCGTAGTGTTCCGCGATTTCGATGGTGCCAAACAGGACCCCAAGATCATGCGGCGTTTTCTGGATCAGGCAGCCTTCCGCGCCGGACAGGAAGGTGCTGTGGTGATGCTGGGTCGTCTGCGTCCCGAGACGATCTCGGCCCTGTTGCTGTGGGGGCTTGAGGATCGCGGCAGCCGCGTGGCGATGGCCCCAATTTCTGCCGTGATGATGAAAGAAGTCCAGCAGGACGTTGCGGGATCGCTGACGGACGGGTGACGGCAGCGACCATCCGCCGCCCTACTAGATGTTTCCGCTGCCTGTAAACCGCGCCGCATCCGCAGCCGCGCGGCGAATGGCGTTCGATTTATGGACGGTCTCCATGTATTCCGCTTCGGGGTCGCTGTCATAGACAACGCCGCCTCCAGCTTGGATATACAGTTTGTGGTCCTTCACAATGGCCGTCCGCAGCGCGATGCACATATCCATGTCGCCGCCTGCGCTGAAATACCCGACACCGCCACCGTAGATGCCGCGCTTTTCAGGCTCCAACTCGTCGATGATCTCCATCGCGCGCACTTTGGGCGCGCCTGATACCGTGCCTGCAGGCATCCCGGCAAAGAACGCGTCCAATGCGTCCTTGTCTTCGGCCAGTTCACCGACCACGTTTGATACGATGTGCATCACGTGGCTGTAGCGCTCGATGATGAACTCTTCGGTAGGACGCACGGTTCCAATCTTAGAAACACGCCCGGTGTCATTGCGGCCCAGGTCCAGCAACATGAGGTGCTCGGCGAGTTCTTTTTTGTCGGCCAGCAGGTCGATTTCGTTGGCCTTGTCTTCTTCGGGCGTCGCGCCACGCGGGCGGGTACCCGCGATAGGGCGGATCGTGACCTCATTGCCGAAGACACGCACCAGAATTTCTGGGCTTGCACCTACGACCTGAAAGCCGCCGAAGTTGAAATAGAACATGAATGGCGACGGGTTGGTGCGCCGCAGCGAGCGGTAGAGGGCAAATGGCGGTTGTGGAAAATCCTGTGTCCAGCGTTGGGCCGGGACGACCTGAAAGATATCACCCGCACGGATATATTCCTTGGCCTTTTCAACGGCTTCCATATAGCCCGATTTGGTGAAGTTAGAGACAGGAGCCCCAACTTCAATTGCGTCACCCAGATCGCGCGTCTCGGCCGGCATGGCACGCTCAAGATCACGCACGGCATCCATCACACGCTCAGCGGCCTGCGCATAGGCGGCTTTGGCGCTTTGGCCCTCGCTGGCCCATGCGGGCGACACTACGGTAACCTCGCCTTTGACGCCGTCCAACACAGCAATGACCGAGGGGCGCAGCATGATCGCATCGGGCAGGCCCAACGGGTCAGGGTTCACATCCGGCAGGTATTCCACCAACCGGACCATGTCGTAGCCCAGATAGCCAAACAGGCCAGCGGCGGCCTGCGGCAGGTCATCGGGAAGCGCGATGCGGCTTTCAGCCAACAAGGCGCGCAAGTTGTCCATCGGGTTGCCATCCTGTGGCTCGAACGCCTCGCCATCGAAGCGGGCTGATCGGTTCAAGGCCGATGTCTCGCCCTGACAGCGCCAAATCAGATCGGGCTTCATTCCGATGATCGAATAGCGCCCACGCACTTCACCCCCGGTTACCGACTCGAGCATGAAGGCGTCTTTCTGAGCGCCTGTCAGTTTCAGCATCAGTGAAACCGGCGTATCCAGATCAGCGGCGAGGCGGGTATAGACGACCTGATTTTCGCCCGCATCATAAGCGCGCGCGAAACTTTCGAAATCCGGGGTCAGGGCCATGTTCTGTCTCTTTTAGTAACTGGCCCGTACCGCGTTCAGCGCTTGCTGATCCAGCACAGGGCGTGCGCGTGTCTGGGCATTGCGCACATAGATGTCAAAGATGTTCTGCGCCAGCGCCTGGCTCAATTGCGCAGCCAGTGCATCCTGCATCTGGCGTTGCTCATCGGTTTCCGCCGGAGGCAGCTCTTCATCCAGACGCACGATCAGGGCGTTACCGTTTCCGGGAATGACACGCAGCTCGCCAGGGTCCATTTCAAACACCTGAGTCATGAAGTCCACGGGAACATCCTCGAGGAATGCGGTACGTGTCAGCGCATTTTCGACGCGGAAGGGCAGGCCTGTGGCGGTAAAGTCGCCATCTGTTGCCAGTTGGGTCAGAACCGTGTTGCCCTGATTTTGCAGCGCTTTCGCAGTTTCTACCTGCAGCCATGCCTCGGCGACACGGTCACGGGCGCTTTCCAGAGGTTCCGGGCGCGGTTCCAGCACTTCATTCAAACGCAACGCAAAGATCGAACCATCTTCAAGGAACGCGACCTCTGGGAAATCACCTTCTTGCACAGCCTCAGCGACTGAGCGGAAGCCGTCATACGCGGCAACGCCATCGTCGCTTTGCTGGGTCCAGTCGATCTGACCCAGTTCCATCTCGGTCTCACCGGCCAGTTCTTCCAGTGTTGCGCCGCCTGCAAGCAGATCGTTGATGTCTTCGGCCTGTGCTTCGATCTGACGGCGCGCTCGGTCGGCGGCGAGTTCTGCACGAAGTTCGGGTTCGGCGTCTTCGAAACTGACATTGTTCTCGGCCAGCGATCCATTGATCCGGAACAGGGCAGGGCCGAACACCGTGGGAAGCGGGCCGACCACATCGTCGATCTCGGCGGCAAACACGGCGTCGGCTGCATCGCCCAGATCTTCACGGGTGACATCGCCCAGATCAACATCGCTCAGCTCAAGCTGACGTTCGCGGACCAACTGTTCGAAATCGGCCCCGCCAACTTCAAGTTGTGCCAGCGCCTCGGTTGCGGATTCTTCGCTGGGATAGGGCAGACGCTCGACCAAGCGGCGCTCGGGTTGGAAATATTCGTCAGCGCGTTGGTCGTATAGACGGCGCAGAGAATCTTCGTCCACTTCGATCGTATCGAGCAGCATGTCGGGCGACAGAATGGCGTAGGTCAGTTGCTTGGTGCGGGGCAGGGTGAACTGATCGGTATTCTCGTCGTAATATGTCTGAATCTGCGCGTCTGTGGGTTGGGCCACGGGCGTTTCGAGAAGGTCGGCAGACAGCGTCGCCACGGTAAAGCTGCGGCGGGCCAGCACATAGTTCGACAAAGCCTCGGTCAGCGTACGGGGCATTTCAACACCGCTCATGACCGCGCCCTGAACGATGGTGCGTGAAGATTCTTTGCGCAGATCCGATTCGAATTCGGAATCGGTCATTCCGACCTGTTCCAGCTGAAAGCGATAGGCTTCGCGGTCGAATGTACCGTTTACACCTTGGAACGCCGGTATCTGTACAATCTCGTCCTGCAGGTTCTCGTCACCGATCGAAATGCCAAGCTGTCCGACCTCGTTATCGATTGCGGCCAGTGCGATCAGGCGCGAAAGGGCAAGTTGATCGAGGCCAAGATCATGTGCCTGCGAAATCTGCATTGCCTGTCCGGTTTGCGCTTCGACGGCCCGGATCTCGCGCTGAAGCTCACGAAAATACGCGTCGACCGAAACGCTTTCATCACCGACCTGCGCAACCGTACGAACGGTTCCGGTCAGGCTGGTGGCGCCAAAGCCAGCAAGGCCCAGCATCAAAAGACCCATGAGAATCCAGACAAAGGTTTTGGATAGGTTTTTCATGCCTGCGGCCATGGTGCCCTCTTGGTTTTGTCGGCAAATGTCTGCCCAGTCGGTTGCGGCCCTGAATACGATGCGTGCAGCCGGGGGGCAAGCTTAGAAGGACAAGCCCTGCAATCGGTCGAACAATTGCGCGATACCGGCGCGGTCGAGGTTGGCAAATGCTACGCGAACCTGCCGCTTTCCCGCGGAATCGCCCTCTGGCATGAACATGGTACCCGGCAAAAGCAGTATACCTGCCTCGGGTACCAGCCGTCGGGCCAATTCGTCGGAAGCGATGCCAAAGGGATGTTCGAGGTATGCAAAGTAAGCGCCAAGTCCCAAAAGACGCCAGCCTTTGTCTTCAAGGCGTGGCATTCCTTCTGCAATGGCGGCTCTTCGGTCGAGAATTTCATCTCGTTCACCCGCAACCCATTGGGTCAAGTTCCGCATGCCCCAAAGCGCGGCAAACTGGCCGATCTGGCCGGGGCAGATTGCGACCGTGTCCAGAAATTTCTCGATCTCCGCCAACAGGGCGGGGCTGGTTGAAATCGCGCCGACACGGTGACCGGTCAGGCGGTAGGCTTTTGAGAACGAGTAGAGATGGACAAACGTATCGTCCCAACCCGATTGCTGGAACAGGTCATGAGGCGCGCCTGATCGGCTGTCGAAATCGCGATAGGTTTCGTCAACCAACAGACGAAGCCCCGTTTCCCGCGCAAGATCATAGAAGCGGCGCACCAAGTCCGCAGGGTATTCGACACCACCGGGATTGTTCGGCGTCACCAACGAAATCGCCCGTGTCTTTTCGGTGATAAGGGCGCGGGCCCGTTCCGGATCGGGAAGCAAATCATCGTCTGTGGGCAAATCAACGGTTTTTACCCCAGCCATATCCAGCCACATCTTGTGATTGAAATACCAAGGGGTCGGAAGGATCACCTCATCCCCCTGATCGGTAATTGCCGAAATCACGGCTGAAAAGGCCTGATTGCAACCCGAGGTGATTGCGATCTGATTCGCCGATACCTCAGCCGCATAATGTGCGCTGATCTGAGCCGCGAGCTCGGACCGCAGGTCATCGTTGCCCAAGACCGGGCCGTAAAGATGTGCGCTGTCCTGCTCGACTGCGAATTCGGCCATTGCTTGCCGCAGCGCTAACGGGGGCGGATCGACCGGAGCCGCCTGACTGACATTGATCAACGGACGGTCAACTGCGAACTCGACCCCGTCCAGCCAACGGCGTGCCTCCATCACCGGAGGGGCAAAGGTGGCGGCAGTGCGGGTCATTGTCATGGTGAGTCCGTGATTTCAGCGCTTAGTTGAAACGCTTGATTAATCGGTGCCCCGATAGGGTTCGACATATTGCAGCGCCATGTCCCATGGGAAGAAAATCCATGTGTCCTGACTGACCTCGGTAATGAAGGTGTCTACCATCGGACGGCCCTTGGGCTTGGCGTATACGGTCGCGAAATGCGCTTTGGGGAACATCTCGCGCACCAGTTCCAGCGTTTTGCCGCTATCGACCAGATCGTCGATGATCAGAATACCGGTGCCATCACCCATCAGATCAGCATTGGGCGCTTTGAGAATTTCTGCTTCGCCCTGCGCCTGATGATGATAGGATTTCACGCTGACGGTATCGACCGTACGGATATCCAGTTCGCGGCTGACGATCATTGCGGGGGCCATGCCGCCACGTGTAATTGCCACGACCGCACGCCAAGCGCCATCATCTGGTCCTTGCCCATCCAGACGCCACGCAAGAGCGCGCGAGTCGCGATGAATCTGATCCCAGCTGATGTGGAAGCCTTTTTCGTGTGGCAGGCGGTCCTTGGCGCTCATTGTCTATTATCCTTTTTCAACGTCCGGCGCGTCGACGGCCTTCATTCCGACGATGTGATAACCTGAATCCACGTGCAGATTCTCACCTGTCACTCCGCTGCTGAGATCAGACAGCAGATACAGGGCCGATTTACCAACATCATCGATGGTCACATTCCGGCGCAGGGGCGAGTTATACTCGTTCCACTTCATGATGTAACGGAAATCGCCGATGCCGCTGGCCGCGAGCGTCTTGATCGGGCCTGCCGAGATCGAATTCACGCGAATGCCGTCTTTGCCCAAATCCTCGGCCAGATACTTTACGGATGCCTCAAGGGCGGCTTTTGCAACACCCATTACATTGTAGTGTGGCATGACCTGTTCAGCGCCGTAATAGGTGAGGGTGATCGCACTGCCGCCTTCGTTCATCATTTTTTCCGCGCGCTGCATAACGGCGGTGAAAGAGTAGACCGAAACATCCATCGTCAGGTTAAAGTTCGCGCGCGATGTGTCGACGTAGCGCCCGCGCAATTCGTTCTTGTCAGAAAAGCCAATGGCGTGGACGACGAAATCCAGTTTACCCCATTTCTTTTCCAGCGCGCTGAAGAGTTCATTAATTGATTCTTCGTCGCTGACGTCACAGGGCAAAACGATCTCGCTGCCCAACTGCGCCGCCAATGGATCGACGCGTTTTTTCAGGGCGTCCCCCTGATAGGAAAAGGCCAGCTCGGCCCCGGCGTCGGACAAGGCGCGGGCGATACCCCATGCGATTGATTTGTCATTGGCCAGTCCCATGATGAGGCCGCGTTTTCCGGCCATCAACTGATTTGACATCTTCGGTTCTCCGCCTGTCGTCGCATTGTGTTCGGTTGGTTTATGCCATTGATTGTCCTGCTTCAAGGCCATGCGCTCTTGCCCGCAGCGGGTTCTCGCCTTAGGGTCATGTTAATTGTTTCCTGGGGATGGAAATGAACGAGCATAATGGCATCTTCGCCGGGGCTGATCCGTTTGAAATCGCGGATCGGTGGCTGGCCGAGGCAGAAAAGACCGAACCGAATGATCCTAATGCGATTGCTTTGGCAACCGTGGACCCGGAAGGTTTGCCGAACGCCCGTATGGTTCTGCTGAAGGAAATCGAGAAGGACGCGTTTGTTTTCTATACGAACTATCACAGCGCCAAGGCTCAGGAGTTGGACAGCGCCCACAAAGCGGCTTTTGTGATGCATTGGAAATCTTTGCGGCGACAAATCCGTGTTCGTGGTACAATCACCAAGGAAGATGGGCCGCAGGCGGACGCATACTACGCCTCGCGCTCGCTCAAAAGCCGCTTGGGTGCTTGGGCGTCACACCAGTCGCAACCGCTGGAAAGTCGTGCATCCCTGATGGCCGAAGTGGCTAAAGTGACCGCAAAGTTGGGTACCAACCCGCCTCGCCCTGAATTTTGGGGGGGATACCGTGTAACACCTGTCGAAGTCGAGTTCTGGGCCGATGGTGCCTTCAGGTTGCATGACAGGTTTCAGTGGAAGCGACAAAATGTCGATTCCGACTGGCAAGTGCTGAGGTTAAATCCATGACGTTCGCGTTGCGTGAAATGCAACTGTTTGCAGACAATAGCTTTTTTCAGCTTGAATTTGCGAGCCAAAACATAAACAAGAAACCCTTAACGACTTGCCTATCGTAATGGGAAAACAGTGCCAGAAGATCTGAACAGCATGTACCGCGTCCGTGGACACGTAAAATGGTTCGATCCCGCCAAGGGATACGGATTTGTTGTGTCTGACGAAGGCGGCCCGGACATTCTGTTGCACGTCAACGTGCTGCGAAACTTCGGGCAAAGCTCGGTCGCGGATGGCGCCGGCATCGAGATCATGACCCACAAAACTGATCGCGGTGTTCAAGCGGTCGAAGTGATCAGTGTTGACCCGCCTGTTCGCGCGGAAACCATGATGTTGGCCGATTTTGCCGAGCTTGATCCAACCGTGATCGGCAGCGCTCCGCTTGAGGCTGCGCGCGTCAAATGGTTCGACAAGGGCAAAGGGTTTGGCTTTGCCAATGTTTTCGGCAGCAGTGAAGACGTATTCCTGCATATCGAGGTGCTACGTCGTTCTGGGTTGGCAGATCTGCAACCGGGCGAAGCGCTGGCCATGCGGGTCATTGATGGCAAGCGCGGAAGAATGGCCGCGCAGGTTCTGGCCTGGGAAGCGGCCCTGAACGACTAGGTTCTGAATGATGAGAACGGCTTTCGTACTGGCGCTCCTGAGTTTTTTGATTGGCGGGATCGCGCGGGCTGAATGCCGTCCGGATCGTGTCGAGCTTCGAAATGATCTGGCAGAGGTTCGCTTCGACGTTGAGCTGGCCATCACACCGAAAGAGCGATCGCGCGGATTGATGTTTCGCGAAAGCATGCCGAACAGATCTGGAATGTTGTTTGTTTTTGATCCGCCGCAACCTGTTGCGTTCTGGATGAAGAATACCCTGATTCCGCTTGATATGATCTTTGTTGATCGCGCGGGCACGGTGACGCGTGTGCACGAAGGTGCAATTCCGGGGGATCTGAGCCCAATCGAAGGCGGCGATTCGGTTTATGCGGTCCTGGAAATCAACGCTGGCCTAGCCGAGCGTTACGCCATTCGGCCTGGATCGCAGATGCGCCACGAAGTTTTTTCGCAAGGTCCTGCAATTTGGCCCTGTTAGGGCTTTTCAAATCAGATCGGCACGTTTAGGAAGGCGCACGGTCCGGGGCGTGGCGCAGTCTGGTAGCGCACCTGTTTTGGGTACAGGGGGTCGTAGGTTCGAATCCTGCCGCCCCGACCATTTTTCCTCTACACTGGCGTTCCGCCATAATCGGTGTAGAGCTTGGAAAAATCCCTGTCCAAATCTTTGCTTTCAATAGGTATTCTAAGAGTTGAACCATCTTTCTGCGGAACCAGAAAGTACAACTCTGCGTCCACGCGATACCCGGCCTGATTCTTGGTCGAGCTCAGCCGCGTTACGATCTGCGGCAAGTTCTGCGGATAACCGTTGAAGCTGAGAATCAAATACGCCGTTGCCTCGGGCGGCAAGGTCTCGCGGCATTCAAAGATGCTTGCGGTGGTCTTGATATACTTGTCGCCCGGCCCCGCGCAGTCGGTCCTGAAGGAATTGAAAAGGTTCTGCGGATAACCGTCGAATTGCGCGCTGCGAGATGCAGGTGGTGCTTCCTGTGATGTGCAGGACACGATTAGCGCCACAATAGTTAACAATGAAATCAAACGCATGTAGAGTAGATTTCCCATCCAGAAATGTCGTGTGATTTCAAGTATGGCACGCGCTGCGATGTCGTGACGATGATTCTCTGAACATGTCCTTAACGCGGGATCGGTTGATCAATGACCTCTAACTGTGGCGGAAAACACGAGAAATCACTCTGACACATCAAGGCGGAATGGGCTGGTCGTCCGGGACATGTCTGTGGAGGAATCGCGATGCGGCGAAATTCCGCCGGTTCAGCAAAACAGGTCAAGCTAAAAGATTCCAAAAATGACCGAAAAAGCCCGTTGACCAACTATGGGAATATACGTCAGATTGTATGGGCCGAAAGACGAGCCACTAAATCTGGTAGGCAATGACCAGAAAAGGCATCGGGCGAGGGACGGAAAGCAAACCACTATGACGTAGACCGGATTCGCGGTTCTGCGCTGTTCTAGGCAGCGTCCGGTCCCTTGCGTCTCAAATTCGTCGGTAGTGCGGGCGGCACCCCGCAGCATCAAGATTTAGTGCCGGGACTTGAAATTTGGACAGATCGAAGCTGGGGCAGCGGACATGAAGATTGAAAGAAAATTCACCAAACCGGGACAGGATGCATATGCCGATCTGGATTTTGTGTCCGCAACATCCGAGATTCGCAATCCGGATGGCACAATCGTGTTCCGTCTGGACGAGATTGAAGTGCCTGCAAAATGGAGCCAGGTGGCCAGCGATGTCATCGCACAGAAGTACTTCCGCAAGGCCGGCGTTCCTTCCAAGCTGAAGAAGGTTAAGGAAAAGGACGTTCCCGAATTCCTGTGGCGATCGGTTGCTGCGGAAGATGCTGAATTTGATGGCGAAACCTCATCGAAACAGGTTTTTGATCGTCTGGCCGGCGCGTGGGCTTATTGGGGCTGGAAGGGCGGCTATTTCTCGACTGAAGAGGACGCGAGCGCCTATTTTGACGAGATGCGCTATATGCTGGCGACCCAGCGTGCAGCTCCGAACTCGCCGCAGTGGTTCAACACCGGTCTGCACTGGGCATATGGGATCGATGGCCCGGCGCAGGGGCACCACTATGTTGACTACAAAACCGGCAAGCTAACCAAATCGAAATCCGCTTATGAGCATCCGCAACCGCATGCGTGCTTCATCCAGTCGGTCGACGATGATCTGGTCAACGAAGGCGGCATCATGGACTTGTGGGTGCGTGAGGCGCGCCTGTTTAAGTATGGCTCGGGCACCGGAACCAACTTCAGCCATCTGCGTGCAGAGGGTGAAGCGCTTTCGGGTGGCGGCAAGTCTTCGGGCCTCATGGGATTTCTCAAGATCGGCGACCGCGCCGCTGGCGCGATCAAATCAGGCGGTACAACCCGTCGAGCAGCAAAGATGGTAATCGTCGATGCAGATCACCCGGACATCGAGCAATTCATCGAATGGAAAGTGATCGAAGAGCAGAAGGTGGCCTCGATCGTTGCCGGATCGAAGATGCACGAGAAGATGCTGAACGGCATTTTCGAGGCCATCCGGTCTTGGGACGGCTCTGCCGATGATGCCTATAATCCAAACGCAAACGACGCCCTGAAAAATGCGGTTCGCGAAGCGAAAAAGGTCGCGATCCCAGAAACTTACATCAAGCGCGTTCTGGACTACGCCAAGCAGGGCCACGACAGCATTGAATTCCCGACCTACGATACGGACTGGGATTCAGAGGCTTATAGCTCGGTCTCGGGCCAAAACTCGAACAACTCGATCCGGGTGACCAATGCGTTCCTGACCGCAGTTGAAAAAGACGCGGATTGGGAACTGATCAACCGCACCGACGGCAAGGTTGCTCGTACAGTCAAAGCTCGTGATTTGTGGGAAAAGGTCGGCCACGCCGCATGGGCCTGTGCCGATCCTGGCATCCAGTTCCATGATACTGTCAACGAATGGCACACTTGCCCCGAAGACGGTGAAATCCGCGGTTCGAACCCGTGTTCGGAATACATGTTCCTCGATGACACTGCCTGTAACCTGGCGTCGATGAACTTGCTGACCTTTTTCAAGGACGGTGAGTTCCAGGCGGCGGACTATATGCACGCCTCGCGGCTTTGGACGCTGACGCTGGAAATCTCGGTGACCATGGCGCAGTTCCCGTCTAAGGAAATTGCGAAACTCTCTTACGACTTCCGCACCTTGGGTCTGGGATACGCCAACATCGGCGGCCTGTTGATGAACATGGGTTACAGCTACGACTCGGATGAGGGACGTTCGATCTGTGGCGCGCTGACCGCGATCATGACCGGTGTGGCTTATGCGACCTCGGCAGAGATTGCAGGCGAGCTTGGCCCGTTCAAAGGATATGAGCGCAACGCAGACCATATGCTGCGCGTCATCCGCAACCACCGTCGTGCGTCGCAAGGAGTGACCGAAGGGTATGAAAAACTGGCTGTTAAGCCGGTGCCTCTGGATCACGACAATTGCCCGGACAAACGTCTGATCGATCTGGCCATGTCAGCCTGGGATGAAGCGCTGAGCCTCGGCGAAAAGAACGGTTATCGCAACGCGCAGGCCACAGTTATCGCACCAACCGGCACCATCGGTCTGGTGATGGATTGCGACACGACCGGGATCGAACCGGATTTTGCGCTGGTTAAGTTCAAGAAGCTTGCGGGAGGTGGTTACTTCAAGATCATCAACCGCTCGGTGCCCTCGGCGCTGGAGAAGCTGGGCTATTCCTCGGCTCAGATCGAAGAGATCGTGGGTTATGCGGTTGGTCATGGCACCATCGGCAA
Organism: Ruegeria sp. CF1; assembly: GCF_056537445.1. Taxonomy (NCBI): domain Bacteria; kingdom Pseudomonadati; phylum Pseudomonadota; class Alphaproteobacteria; order Rhodobacterales; family Roseobacteraceae; genus Ruegeria; species Ruegeria sp. CF1. Next base: position 429,175 of record NZ_JBQFRN010000001.1, read on the forward strand.
CGCGCCGGGGATCAACCACACCTCGCTGACCGGTCATGGTTTTGGCCCGAACGAGTTGGCAAAAGTAGATGCCGCACTGGAAAGCGCGTTCGACATCCGGTTCGTCTTCAACCAGTGGACGCTGGGCGAGGACTTCTGCACCGGTGTTCTGGGCATCCCGGCGACCAAGCTGAATGACCCGACCTTCGATCTGCTGCGCCATCTGGGCTTTACCAAGGCGGATATCGACGCGGCAAACGACCATGTTTGCGGAACCATGACGCTGGAAGGTGCGCCGCATCTGAAGGAAGAGCACTATTCGATCTTCGACTGCGCCAACCCGTGCGGCAAGAAAGGCAAGCGTTTCCTTGGGGTTGATAGCCACATTACCATGATGGCTGCAGCGCAAAGCTTTATCTCGGGCGCGATCTCAAAGACGATCAACATGCCCAATGACGCGACCATCGAGGACTGCCAGAAGGCATACGAACTCAGCTGGTCGCTGGGTGTGAAGGCGAACGCGCTGTACCGCGACGGCTCGAAACTGTCGCAGCCTTTGGCGGCGGCGCTGGTCGAAGATGACGATGAGGCAGCCGAAGTGCTGGAAAGCGGTTCGACGCAAGAAAAAGCCGTCGTTCTGGCCGAGAAGGTGATCGAGAAGGTTGTGGTCAAGGAAATGATCCGCAGCCATCGCGAGAAACTGCCGCATCGCCGCAAAGGTTATACCCAAAAGGCAATCGTGGGCGGCCACAAGGTTTACCTGCGGACCGGTGAGTTCGAAGACGGCAAGCTGGGCGAGATTTTCATCGACATGCACAAGGAAGGCGCTGGCTTCCGAGCGATGATGAACAACTTTGCCATCGCCGTGTCGGTTGGTCTGCAATATGGCGTGCCGCTGGAAGAGTTCGTCGACGCCTTCACCTTCACCAAGTTTGAACCAGCCGGGATGGTTCAGGGCAACGACTCGATCAAGAACGCGACGTCGATCCTGGATTATATCTTCCGTGAACTGGCCGTGTCTTATCTGGACCGCACCGATCTGGCTCATGTGAAGCCCGAAGGCGCAACCTTCGACGATCTGGGTCGCGGCGAAGAGGATGGTCTGTCCAACGTATCGGAAATCAGTGAAAGCGCGGCAACCAAATCTCTGGAAGTGCTGAAACAAATCAGCTCGACTGGGTATCTGCGCAAGCGGCTACCGCAGGATCTGATGGTCTTCAATGGTGGTCAAGCCGACGTGTCCGGTATGGCCGAAACCGCAGCGACATTCGAAGCACCCGCTGAGACGGCGGTTGCGACCGGAATGGACGCCCGTACCAAAGCCAAGATGCAAGGGTACGAGGGCGATCCATGCGGCGAATGCGGAAACTACACGCTGGTGCGCAACGGCACCTGCATGAAATGCAACACCTGCGGCGCAACTAGCGGGTGTAGCTGAGTTTAGCGCCCCGGCAACCCGGGGTGCAGGGGTCGGATGCTGCCACAGTAACCGGCCCCGACGAATACGAAGCAAGGCGCTGAGACTTACCATCGATGCCTTGTTTCACTCGGCCGACATGCCCGTGTCGGCCGGGAACAGGGTGGGGCGGAATATTTGCTCCCTCCCACTCTCTCACGGGACGGGTGCGCTCGTCCCATGCGCAGTCCAGGCCGCAGGCAAAAAAACACCGGGCGGTCAACGAAATGAGCCTGGAAGGCGAAACTGACAGGGGGCTTCGGCCCCCTTTCTTTTTTCAACCCCGAGTCGCGGATCTGAGCAGGGCTTCGCCGGATCATCCTGTTTGGATCGGGCAAGAGTTGCCGAAGCCACGACTGGCCATTTCGTCCGGCAATCGTCCGCAAATGCGACTCAGTCAAACACGCAGAGATTGGCTTGAATGCGACCATATCAATCTGAGCGGGTGACATGCCTTCAGGATGGGCTTTTTTTGGCGCTTGTCCGGACGCAAACACTCAAGAAAACGCAATCAGGAGGCATAACATGAAACCGCAAATTCTGGCCCTTATCTCAACCTTCGCACTTGGCCTGCCGACATTGGCCGTCGGCCAAAGCGCCGCCGATACCAACGGCGACGGAGTACTGACGATCGATGAAGTTCAGGCCGTCGTGCCTGATGTTGATGCCGAAGGCTTTGCGCAGATGGACGCAAACGGCGACGGTGCGCTAGATCAGGATGAGATCACCATCGCTGAACAAGCGGGCCTGCTGCCGCCGTCCAACGGCTGATAAAGCAGGAGTACTGGCGGCCCGGAAGCTCCGGGCCGCTTATTTTTCAGTGTCTTACGCGGGTAAGTAAATGTTGAATTTGCCGCGAATTTCCGCGTCCAGAAGCCGGTCGAATCTGGCCGGGGAAGGCACGGCAAGGATTTCTTCCTTCCGCTTCACTGCCTTTTCGATCAGATCTGGTTTGCCAAGCTCAACCCATTCCTTCGGAGATGATCGGTCACCAAAGGTAGGATAGACGTAATCTGCCTGCATACGGCCTAGCGTCGCATCGGTGCCAAGATAATGCCCAGGACCACCCATGCAGACTTCGGCCATCTGATCCAGTGCCAGTGTCTCGTCCGTCACCTCGATCCCGCGCACACAGCGCTGTGCCTGTCCGATCAGGTCATCGCTCAGGATCAGGCTCTCGTGGCAGAAGCCCAGCAACGAGGCATGCATGCCTGCCGCTTCATACACCATGTTCAGGCCCGACAGCCCAGCCATGACGTTCGAACACATTTGTTCCCAACCGGCCTGCATGTCGGGCAATTTCGCGTCCGATGCACCAGCTGCGGCACCACCGGGCAGATCGTAGAACTGGTGCATTTGCGCGCAGCCAGCGGTTAGCAGAGCTTGTTCACCCGAGCCGATGGACATTGCACCCGTGCGCAGGTCCAGACCAAAAGGCCAAGTGCCAAAAATCGCGGGTGCACCGGGCTTTACGGCGTTTACATAAACCAAACCCGCCAGACATTCGGCGGTGGCTTGTGTGATCGCTCCGGCAACGGTCGAGGGTGCGGTAGCTCCTGCCATGCCCGCAGAAAGCAACAAAACCGGCATTCCGGCCTTGATGCATTCTTCCATCACCTCGCAGCTTTCGGTGGCGAATTTCATCGGGGGCACAACGAAGCAGTTGGAGTTGGACATGAAGGGCCGCTCGCGCCACTTGTCCTCTCCGCCCGCGATCATGTGCAGCATCTCGATGGCGGGGGCCACATGGCTGGGCTCTGTGAACGACGTACCGATGTGTTTGAACGTGCCTGAGGTGGTGGCGTAGACCGTGTTCAGATCCATCTCAAGGTTGTCGGCGATATCTCGGCACACCATGGGGCGTTGAACAAAGTGAATGTTTTCAAGCTGTTCACAGATGCGAGTCGCGTCATGCAGGTCCTGCAGGGTCGAGTCGCGATATTCCTGCCCATGCACGTCGACCATGCTGACCGCTGCGCCTGCGGTGCCATAATGGACACGCGTTCCCGACAGCTCCAGATCCGATTTGCCGTCCCGGCTGTGCAGAGTGATCGAGCGATTGGCCTTGGCGATTGTGTCCTCGACCAATGCGCGCGGAAAGCGGATGCGGCCATCGTCGCCCAAGGTGCATCCCGCAGCCACGAGATAGTCGATCCCACTTTGTGGCGCATCAGCAAGGCCGATGGTTTCCAGTGCGGTCAGAGCGGCCTCGTGGATGCGTTCGATCTGTGCTTGGGTCAGAACCTTCAGGGTTCCGCCCTCCATACCAGGCCGAATCGGGCGAAGATGTTCCGGAAGAGCTGACGCACGGGCGGCACGACGCGCGGCGCGGCCACCGCTGCGGGATGAGTTTCGGGTTTGTTCGTTCATGTGTGTGTCCGGTCAAAAAAGTACGATGTGGGTGAGTGTACCTAGACCAGTGCTGGCCGTCCTCGTGCCGCACGACCGCGATCCGCACCAATGGTGCGGCTGACCAGTCGAATTTTCCAAACTTCGTTATGCATCAACTTCCTCAGTCTGATGCGCCCATTGTTTCAATGCACTTTTGGACAATCTGTTCTGTTTGCGACTTTGGACTAATTTTATTGGGCCATCAGTCAAAATGAACTGGGCGCAAATCCTCGTGACTAAATGTTTTTTTCCAATTGCGGTAAGAATCTGTTAATCTGCACGTAGTTATTTGGATTTGTATCTTAGGTTTAAGTAAATACTGGGGTTGGCTGATCAGCAGATCGCTGCCTCGGGGATGCGCCCAAACCGGCAACGGATGTTTGGAGGTCTGCATGAAGTCATTACTGGCCGCACTCGCCACAGCACTGATAACAGGTGCAGGGCAGGTTGTGGCAGAAGACTGGACAGGCGCGTACGCTGGTTTCAGCTTTGGTTATGCAGATGTTGATGGGTCCGGAGGGGCAGGCGGAAGCGGGGGCAGTTTTGGCCCGCTGATCGGATACGACTATGATTTTGGAAATTTCGTGCTTGGCGGTGAGCTGGAATATAACCGCCTGAATCTTGATCTGGGACAATCCGAAGGAAGCCTTGATAGTATGTCGCGATTGAAGTTGCGCGGCGGCTACGATTTTGGATCAGCCCTTGGCTATGTTGTCTTGGGAACCGCGCGGGCCAGTACGTCGGGTGACAGTGATACGGCAGCCGTTTACGGGATCGGTGTTGCCTATCCGCTTGGCGAACGGTTTGTAATCAGTGGCGAAGCGCTGCGGCAGAACTTCGATGATATACCGGAGTCTGGTCGAAGCCTCGACGCAAATGTGTTCAACTTGCGCACCACATTCCGCTTCTGAAACTCGGTGGTCGATTGTCATCCATCTGCCAATTGAGCGGCAAATTCGCATAGGGTCTGTAGCGATGTGACGAATTTCTCGTCATCGATTGTCATGGCCACGCGGATGTGACCTGCGGCGGCAGAACCAAAGCTCTCACCGGGCATCACAGCGATGGCATGCGTGTCCAGCAGCGCATTTGCGAACACATCGCCGCTAAGACCCGTAGCCCGGATATCCAGCATCAGATACATCGCGCCTTGCGCCGGTATTAAGGTGACGACCTGCTGCGCAGCCAGCACTTCAATCGCCAGAGCGCGGCGGCGGCGAAACGGCGCGGCGATTTTGTCTTCGAGAGGTTGTCCCACGCTCAGCGCATAGTTGGCCGCATCCTGTATAAAGCCGGGCACACCATAGGTTGTATGTGTTGCCAAGTTGATCAGGTGGTCGATCACGCCTTCCGGAGCAACGATCCACCCACAACGCGAGCCAGTCATGGCATGAGATTTCGACATTGAACCCACGACCAGAGTGCGCTCAGCCATGCCGGGTAGGGCGCGCGGTGACAGGTGTTCACCCTCCCAAACCTGCGTATCGTAGACTTCATCGGAAATCAGCCATAGATCGCGGCGCTGACAAACCTCGGCGATGGCAGAAAGTGTTTCGGCGGAATAGACCACACCAGTTGGATTGTTTGGGGAGTTTATCAGCAGCGACACCGCCCCGCCTGCCGCGCCATCGATATCGGAAGCGCGAGGTTGGAACAAATCTTCGGCGCGTGTTTCTATGCGTTTGGCTACCGCTCCAACGCCACGGATCGTGCCGGGGTAGGTGGCATAATACGGATCCAGGTAGAGCGCGATATCGCCCGGATCGCAAAGCGCGGTGTGCGCCGCAAACAACGCGGCCTGACCGCCGGGGGTTATGATGACATTGTTGCGAGTGGTCGCTACACCTGTTCGCATTTGGACACGGGCGGCCACAGTATCACGCAGCAGATCAGTGCCCGGAACCATCGCGTATCCTGTGTGCCCGCTGCGGGCCGAACTTTCCATGGCCGACAATATTGACTGATCGGTCCGAATGTCATGCTCGCCGATCGTCAACTCGGTAACGGCATGGCCTTCGGCAATCATCCGACGCGCGCGGATGAACACCTCCCAGCCGTCTGATCCACCCTCGGTCAGATGCGTAATGCGATGCGATAGTTTCAAGGGATTCTCCCGACCGGCTATGACGCCGAATGGGGCAAAGCACAGCAATTTTGTCAATCAGCTTCGCGGCGGCAAACTCGCCTGTATCTTCTTGGTCAGCGATGCACGGACGATAACGTATGAGGTGATCAGGCGATGTTGCATCTCGTCGGCGGCGGTTTCCCACGGCAGTCGAACCCAGCTGCGGTGAAAATACGGGGCCTTGGTGCCAATCCCTGCGTCGATCAACATCTGCGCGGTCTCAATGTCGGGTGTCTTGACCGATACACCATCCCCGACCGAACCGACGCAGGCGAACATCTTGCCGCCAACTTTCCATGCGTCGTGGCCGCCACCCCAAGGGTCCGAAAGTTCGGCACCGGGCAGGTCTGCGCATACGGAATTGACGTAATCACGGGTCATGGTGGGCAGACTGCCTCTGTGGAGGTTGAAACTCAAGGCTTGGCTCAGCATCAATCCCGTGCTAGGCAAAGCGCATGAACCGGAAAACTTGCATCATTATCTGCTGCATTACCTGCTGATTTCTCAAGCGGGCCGGTTTCTTTCGTTTTCATCTCTGAGACAAGTTGCTAAGCCCGCGCCAACGCGTGACGTATATGCTGTTTCAGGAGCACGACCCGATGACGACGATCAAACTGCACAATACAAGGACTCGGACGAAAGAGGATTTCGTGCCGATCGATCCCGATAATGTGCGGATGTATGTCTGTGGTCCGACGGTCTATGATCGGGCGCATCTGGGGAACGCACGGCCTGTGGTTGTGTTCGACGTGCTCTATCGTTTGTTGCGGCATGTATACGGTGCTGATCACGTGACCTATGTGCGCAATTTCACCGACGTGGATGACAAGATCAACGCCACCGCACTGTCGCGCAAGAAGGCTGGGGCTGACGGGTCTTTGGAACAGTTGGTGCAGGAACGTTCGGACGAAACCATCGGCTGGTATCTGCACGACATGGGCGCGCTGGGGGCGTTGGAACCCAACGCGATGCCGCGCGCCACAGAGTATATCGCGCAGATGATTGCGATGATCGAAGACCTGATGGCCAAGGGGCACGCTTATGCTGCCGAGGGTCACGTGTTGTTCGCGGTGGACAGCTGGAAGGAACACTATGGTGCGCTGTCGGGGCGGTCGGTTGATGACATGATCGCCGGGGCGCGGGTCGAGGTCGCGCCTTACAAGAAGAACCCGATGGATTTTGTGCTGTGGAAGCCGTCGACCGATGAGTTGCCCGGCTGGGACAGCCCATGGGGCCGGGGGCGTCCGGGGTGGCATATCGAATGCTCGGCCATGAGCTATGAATTGCTGGGCGAGAGCTTTGATATTCACGGTGGCGGCAACGATCTGATGTTCCCGCACCACGAGAACGAGATTGCTCAGAGCAAATGTGCCCACCCGCATGGCGAATTCGCGCGTGTCTGGATGCATAATGAAATGCTACAGGTCGAGGGCAAGAAAATGTCCAAATCGCTGGGCAATTTCTTCACCGTTCATGATCTGCTTGAGCAGGGTGTGCCGGGTGAAGTGATCCGGTTTGTGTTCTTGCAGACCCATTATCGCAAGCCGATGGACTGGACCGAGAAGAAGGCGCGCGAAGCCGAGGCAACGTTGCGCAAGTGGCGGGCGCTGACAGCGGGCATCGAGCCCGCTGCCGCCGCGGCACCTGCGGTCATTGATGCGCTTGCCGATGACATGAACACGGCAGGTGCCATCGCTGAACTTCATCGTTTGGCTGCTGACGGCAACGCTGCTTTATTGCTGGCGAGTTCACAGGTGGTCGGGCTGTTGACGGATGAAATGGCAGCTTGGGCGCAAACCGCCGTGGCTGATCTGTCATCCCACGCAGAAAAACTGGCCGATGCCCGCGCTCTTGCGATGCAGAGCAAGGATTTCTCTGAGGTCGATCGCCTGAAGGCGGCCTATGTCGCCGCAGGGCTGGAGGTTCGGATGAGCAAGGACGGTGTGGAGTTGGTGCCAGGTGCTGGCTTTGATGCCGCGAAGTTGGAGGCGGTCGAATGACCAAAGAGCGCCTTTACCTCTATGACACCACCCTGCGCGACGGGCAGCAAACTCAGGGTGTGCAGTTCTCGACAGCCGAGAAGGTGCAGATCGCGCAGGCGTTGGATTCGCTGGGGATTGATTACATCGAAGGGGGTTGGCCCGGAGCGAACCCGACCGACAGTGCGTTTTTTGAGAGCGCGCCTGAGACGTCGGCCTGTATGACGGCGTTTGGAATGACCAAACGCTCGGGCAGGTCGGCTGAGAATGATGACGTTCTGGCGGCTGTAATGAACGCGGGAACACCAGCCGTTTGTCTGGTTGGGAAATCGCACGATTACCACGTGACCCACGCACTTGGTATCACGCTGGAGGAAAACACCGAGAACGTTCGCGCCTCGGTCGCGCATATCGTGGCGCAGGGGCAGGAGGCTCTGTTTGATGCCGAGCATTTTTTTGATGGCTACAAGGACAACCCGGAATATGCGGTTGAAGTCTGCCGCGCTGCGCTCGATGCAGGGGCACGGTGGGTGGTTCTGTGTGACACCAATGGCGGAGCATTGCCGGCAGAGGTCGGGCGGATCGTATCCGAGGTGATTGCGGCCGGTCTGCCGGGGGATCGGCTGGGCATTCATACGCATAACGACACCGAGAACGCAGTGGCGTGCTCGCTGGCTGCAGTCGATGCGGGGGCGCGGCAGATTCAAGGTACGTTGAATGGGTTGGGAGAGCGCTGTGGCAATGCCAACCTGACCGCTTTGATCCCAACGCTGATGCTGAAAGAACCCTATGCCTCGCGCTATGAGATCGGAGTGATGCCCGAGGCGCTGGCCGGGCTGACGCGCATCAGTCGGATGCTGGATGATATCCTGAACCGAGTGCCCAGCAAGCAGAGCGCCTATGTGGGCGCGTCGGCTTTTGCGCATAAGGCCGGGCTGCATGCCAGCGCGATCCTCAAGGACCCGACAACCTATGAGCATATCAATCCGGCAAGTGTTGGAAATGCGCGCATCATTCCGATGTCGAACCAGGCTGGGCAATCGAACCTGCGTAAACGTCTGACCGATGCGGGATTGGCCGTAGAAGCGGGCGATCCGGCGTTGGGACGTATCCTTGAGCGGATAAAACTGCGCGAGGCCGAGGGGTATTCCTACGACACCGCGCAGGCTAGTTTTGAGCTGCTGGCGCGGGATGAATTGGGGCAGTTACCCGAGTTCTTTGAGGTCAAGCGCTATAAGGTGACCGTTGAACGCCGGAAAAACAAATACAACAAGATGGTCAGCCTGTCCGAAGCGGTTGTTGTTGTGAAAGTGGATGGCGAGAAGAAGCTGTCGGTAAGTGAGTCGCTGGATGAAAGCGGTAGCGATCGCGGTCCGGTGAACGCGCTCGCCAAAGCTCTGGCCAAGGATTTGGGGCAGTATTCGCAGATACTGTCGGATATGCGGCTGGTCGACTTCAAGGTGCGCATCACTCAGGGCGGGACCGAGGCGGTCACGCGCGTGATCATCGACAGCGAAGACGGGCAAGGGCGGCGCTGGTCTACGGTTGGGGTGAGTGCGAACATAATTGATGCCTCGTTCGAAGCGCTGCTGGATGCGATTCAGTGGAAACTGGTGAGCGATTGCGCCCCGCAGTCAGCGGCCGCCGAATAAGGTGGAGTTCGACGACGACATCAAGGCTTGTGCTGCGCTGGTTCATCGGGCCGATCCCGATCGCTTTATGGCTGCCATGGCCGCGCCAGTTGAGGCACGGGCAGTTTTGTTCCCGATTTATGCGCTGAACGTCGAGGTGGCCCGTGCCCCGTGGGTGACGCAAGAGAGCATGATCGCCGAGATGCGGCTGCAATGGTGGCGCGATGCCTTGCAAGAGATTGCCGAAGGTCCATCTGTTCGTCGGCACGAGGTTGTTACGCCATTGTCGCGCGTGATTTATCCGCATCTGGCAGCGCTGTTGGATGAATATGTGGCCGTAAGGCGTTGGGATATCTATCGTGATCCGTTCGAGGATGAGGCGCATTTTGACGCCTATATTGCCCATAGCGCTGGAACATTAATGGTGGTGTCGGCGCAGGCTTTGGGTTCGGCGGATGAAACTGTTCTGCGTGATTTCGGATATGCAGCGGGGATCGCGAATTGGCTGCGCGCAATTCCCGAGCTTGAGGCACGTGGGCGCATTCCTTTGCTGGACGGAACCCATGACGGGGTTCGGGCGCTGGCGCAGAAGGCTTTGGACCGATTGGCGCAGGCGCGGTCCGCCCGCAACGAGGTCTCGGCACAAGCACGGCCTGCGCTCTATGCGGGGTGGCAGACGGAATGGGTGTTGCGGACTGCATTGGCCAGACCGGACCGGGTGGCCGCAGGTGCGTTGGCTCAGGGTGAAATCCGACGTCGGTTTACCCTGATGAAAACCGCAGCGACCGGGCGCTGGTAACGTCAGACGGTTTGTGGGTCCGAAGGCCTCAGAACCAGCCACAGCAGCGCGCCACCTGCAAGGGTCAGCAGCGGGATCATGGCGAGGTTTACGGCCGTCCAACCCTCGACCGCTGAACCGCCCGAGCAGTTCATCAATCCGCCAGAGGCAAGCGAAGCAAAGGTCACGCCGCCAAACACCAGCAAGTCATTCAGGCCCTGCATTCGCCCGCGTTCGTGCACTTCATGCGAGTCTGCCAACATGCTGGTGGCGCCAATGAAGCCAAAGTTCCATCCGATGCCAAGCAGGATCAGGGCGACGAAAAAGTTACCTAGATCAATACCTTGCAAGGCGACAATGCCTGCGCCGCCAAGGATTGCCAAACCGAGAGCTACGATCTTTTCGACCCCAAACCGCGCGATCAGGTGGCCGGTGAAGAAGCTGGGAATGTACATCGCCAGTACGTGGCTGGTGACGATATCCGCGGCATCACCTTCGGTATATCCGCACCCGACGACGGCCAAAGGTGTAGACGTCATTACAAGGTTCATCAGCGCATAGGAAACCATTGCGCAGATGATCGCTACTGCGATGCGTGGGGTTTTCAGCAACTCCAGCCGTGTGCGACCTTTGGGTTCATCTTCGGTCGGTTTCGGCGGAGTAGGGATGTCGAGAAAGAAGAACAGGGCTGAGCCGATTACGTTGATCGCGATCACCGCCAGATAAGTGCCCAAAAACGGGACCACATACGCCTGCGAGGTCAGCTTGACGATCTGAGGGCCGATGATCGCCGCCGCAAGCCCTCCGGCCATGACGTATGAGATCGCCTTGGGCCGAAATGCATCGGAGGCGGTGTCGGCAGCAGCAAAGCGATAAAAGCCATGTGCGCTCATGTATATGCCGGTCAGGAAGCTGCCGATCAGGAAGATCGGGAACGAGCCGAGATAAAGGCCGTAAGCCCCGATAACGCCCCCTGCGGCACCTGCGGTTGATCCCACAAGAAACCCGGCACGGCGTCCCCAGCGTTGCATGATGGCTGAAATCGGCGTGGCCGCCAGCATTGAACCCAGAACGATTAGTGAAATCGGCAGCGTCGCAAGGCAAGCGTTGCTGGCCAGCGATTGGCCTGCCAGCCCGCCGACGATGAACATCATCGGCATCTGTGCACCCAGGATTGCCTGTGCTGCCACCAAAACGGCGACGTTGCGTTTGGCCTGACTGTCGTCAGGGGTGGCAGCGATCATTGTCATGGGCGAATGGTTATCTACGATTGAGACTTGGCACAAGCGGGTTGCATATGCGGCACATCCGCCTAACGTGCGGACAAGGATCACTTATTGGAGAGCGCATGTCCGTCGGACGCATCATCGAAACATCGGACTGCGTTACCGAAGGGGCCGAGTGGCTGGCTGAGGCCTGCCCCCGGATGGCTTATGCGATAGAGCAAACCGGACCCCTGCCACTCAGGCGCAAGCCTGACGGGTTCGCCCAGTTGCTCAGCGCGATTGTCAGTCAGCAGGTCAGCGTGGCCTCGGCAAACGCAATCTGGAAGAGGCTGCAGGACGCAAAACTGACCGGTCCGCGCAAGATTATGTGGGCCACTGATGATGATCTGCGCGCTGTGGGTCTCAGCCGTCAGAAAATTCGCTATGCCCGCGCCTTGGCCGAGGCGCGGATCGATTACAAAGCACTGCGCGATGCCCCGGATGACGAGGTGGTCGCGATTCTGACCGAGGTGCCGGGAATCGGTGTCTGGACCGCCGAGATTTATGCGATGTTTTCGCTGGGTCGCGCCGATGTGATTGCACCGGGCGATCTGGCCTTACAGGAAGCTGCACGCATCCTCTATGAATTGCCAGAACGACCAAAAGACAAAGAGTTACGCCAGATGGCTGAAGCATGGTCGCCGTGGCGATCGGTTGCGGCGCGGGTGCTGTGGGCCTATTACCGGGTCGCAAAAGACAGAGAAGGGATCAGATGACACGGGTTTTGAACGCGCTCAGGAAAGAGCCGGTTTCAGGCGACACACGCTCGGTCGTGGTGTTTGTGCATGGTTATGGTGCAAACGGGGCCGATCTTTTGGGGCTGGCTGATCCGTTGGGCGAGCATCTCCCGGATACGTTGTTTGTAGCTCCGGACGCGCCTGAACAGATCATCGGTATGCCCAACGGTTTCCAGTGGTTCCCGATCCCGTGGATTGATGGCTCATCCGAGGAGGAAGCCCGACGGGGTATGGAAATGGCGGTTGAGGATTTCAACGCGTTCCTTGATGCGCTGATGGTGGATGAGGATGTCCTGCCAGAGCAGGTAGTGCTGTTCGGTTTCAGCCAGGGCACGATGATGAGCTTACATGTAGCCCCGCGCCGCGAGGACCCAGTGGCCGGGATCGTAGCGTTCTCGGGCCGTTTGCTGGAACCTGATTTGCTGCCAGACGAAACCGTAAGTCGCATGCCGATCCTGCTGGTGCATGGCGATGCTGATGACGTTGTACCGCCGCAATCGTTGCCAGAAGCAGCTGAGGCACTTCAGGCGGCCGGGTTCAAAGAGGTTTATGCCCATATAATGAAGGGCACTGGCCACGGGATTGCTCCGGATGGCTTGAGTGTTGCGCTGGCCTTCATGCGGGATAAGCTGAGCCTCTGACTTGCGGGACGATCTAAGGAGAGCATGATGCTGATCGTGACAGGAGTGGTCGACGTTTCAGATGCAGCGGTCGAGAAAGCCATTGCTGCTGCGCAGGAAATGGTTGCGGAAACTCTGAAAGAACCCGGATGCCTGATCTATGAATTCAGTCAAATCCTGGGTCAGGCGACCCGCTTTCGGGTCTATGAGGAATGGCAGGATCAGGCCGCGCTTGAGGCCCATTTCGCGACCCCTCATATGGCTGCTTTTCAGGCGGCGCTTGGCGAGGTCGGCGTTGTCTCTAGCGAAATCTACCGTGTGATCGGGGGCGAGAAGCAGCCGCTTCGCTGATCGATCACTCCCAAAGCTTTCCTTCCGAGAATTCGACCGAATTGCCTGCAGGGTCTCGTACATAGAGCGACCGGGCTCCGTTGGGCCAGTCGAACTCGGCATCGACAGGGATGTTCCAGTCCAACAGATGCTTGCGCATCACGGTGATTTCATCGCGGCTCAGGACAAGGCAAACATGGCTGGGACCGCGCGCCCCATGCGGTGGGACCGGCAGATCGGGGTTTCCTGGCGGTTTCTCGGTTTCGCTGGCATTGAACAGCAACAGGACGGACCCGCCGATCCGATAGAACACATGGCGATCGGTGACACGCTGGATTTTATCTAGTCCCAATATCTGACCATAGAAATCCTCGGCCGCATCCAGGTCGTCGACATACAGCGCGGCTTCCAGGATGGCAGACGGGGCAGGGATATCCGGTGTGACCTTCATGCCCTAAGCCTATCACATCACGCAGTTTTTGTCACCGGCGCGGGCGGCGGTCCCGCTTGCGCGACGGTGCTGAGTCAACAGCTGGCATCGGCAGGCTTTCCCACTGACCGGGGTCAAGGCCGTCCAAAGACCAATCTCCAACACGGGCTCGGATCAGGCGCAGAGTTGGGTGCCCGACTGCGGCTGTCATCCGGCGAACCTGACGGTTGCGGCCCTCTTTAATCGTCAGTTCAACCCAACTGTCGGGCACCGTTTGGCGAACCCGGATCGGCGGGGTGCGTGGCCACAGCCATTCGGGTTCGTCAATCAGACGCGCCTTGGCGAGGCGCGTCAAACCATCCTTAAGTTCAACACCTTCCCGCAACGCCTTTAGTGCCGCTGTATCGGGAATGCCTTCGACCTGAACCCAGTATGTCTTAGGCATCTTGTGCTTGGGGTCTGATATCTGCGCCTGCAATCGCCCATTATCAGTCAGCAGCATCAAACCCTCGCTATCCCGGTCCAAGCGTCCCGCAGGATAGACACCGGGCAGGTCGATGAATTCCGAGAGCGTGCTGCGGGGCGAGTCAGAATTGGCGCGGTCGGTGAACTGCGGCAATACATCGTAAGGTTTGTTGAAACGGATGAACCAGGACATGCCCCGCCATAGCTTGCAGACCACATCTGCGCAACCTGTGGATAAGTGTCACTTATCTGTTACGTATTCGGCCTAACCAATACCCGAGATGTTGTGTGAACTCGGCACTTGTCAGAGATTTAACACGATATATAGTTAACTTAAGGCCGGGGCGGGTGTTCCCCGCTCTGATGTCACAAACGGGCAGTACAGAGCGAGGAGCGATTCTGTTATGGACGGAGACTTCAGGACCGAATTTGTCAGGGAAACCGGTGCTCTCAAGCATCATCCGGCATTGGTTTTGAACGCCGATTACAGACCTCTTTCCTACTACCCGTTGTCTTTATGGCCGTGGCAGGAGGCGATCAAAGCTGCCTGGCTGGACAGGGTGGATATTGTTGCGGAATATGACGAGGTTGTCCGCAGTCCCAGTACCGAGATCCGAATACCCTCGGTCGTTGTCCTGAAAGACTATGTAAAACCCAGAAAGCGCGTGGCCTTCACGCGCTTTAATTTATTCTTGCGGGATGAATTCAAATGCCAGTACTGCGGCAGCCGTGAAAACCTGACCTTTGATCATGTTGTACCGCGCGCTGCGGGCGGGGTCACAAGTTGGCAGAATGTCGTTGCAGCGTGCAGCCCGTGCAATCTGCGCAAAGGCTCAAAATCCCTGCGACAAGCCAGAATGTCTCTGAATAAACCGCCGCGTCAGCCGGATGCTGAGGCTTTGCGCAATATCGGTCGGAAGTTCCCCCCGAACCATCTGCACGAAAGCTGGATCGACTTCCTCTACTGGGATGCCGAACTGGATCAGCTATAAACCCTAGCGCGCGTGCCAGGCTGCGATCCAGATCAGGACCAGACCCGTCGAAATCAATCCATTCCAGCCCGCCATGGAAATCCCGAACATCTCCCACGGGATGTCATCGCAACGCACGAGCGGGGCGGACATGATCTGATCCATTAACTCTTCTGCACTCAGGCCGCCGATATCACCAGATGTGCAGGTCGATGGGCCCTCCCACCAGCCTTGCTCGACCCCAGCATGGTAAAACCCTATTCCCGCCGTTGTGGCCGCGGCCAGAGCGCCTAGTAGGGGCAGGGGGCGGACGCCCGGGAAGGCAAAGGCTAGAGCACCAAGAATCACTGCGACACCATGAGGATACCGCTGCCAGATGCACATTTTGCACGGCGCGAGCCCACCGATGTACTGAAAGCCCCAAGCCCCAAGTAGCAACGCGGCCGAGCCGGATGCGGCAACCAGAACCAGAAGTCTTTTGCGCGTCATAAGTATTTCACCACAAGAAAGCCGCCAAACAGCAGGATTATGAATAGGGTAAACATCAAACCCAACCGTTTTTCGATGAAGTCACGGATTGGTTCCCCAAATTTCCACAGCAGCCCGGCCACAAGAAAGAAGCGCAAGGCGCGCGCCAGGATCGAGGTGGCTATGAACGTCCCAATCGGCATCCCGGTCCAGCCCGACATGATGGTGATGACCTTATATGGGAAAGGCGTCACACCAGCCGCCAGCACGGCCCAGAAGCCGAAATCATTGAAGCGGGTATTGAATTCTTCCATTGCGTGGGCTTTGCCCATGGCTTCCAGAACAGGCTGCCCAAGGCTTTCGTAAAAGAATGCCCCAATTGCATAACCCAATATCCCACCCAGCACCGAGGCAACCAAGGCGACTGTCGCGATCAGCCAGGCCCTCGACGGACGTGCAAGGATCATGGGAATCATCAAAACATCGGGTGGGATCGGAAAAAACGAACTTTCAACAAAAGCCACAACAGCCAGCGCCCAGAGCGCATGAGGATGTTCGGCCAGACGAATGGTCCAGTCATAAAGGGATCGCAACATGAAGAATAAGTATCCTGGTAACCGCTGCGGCAAGCCAAACCATGCACCCGACTGACCGTCAACCTCCTTCGATGAAACATTCAGAGCAGTGGTTGTTTTTTGCCTCTGGACCTTCTCTCGGTAGGGCGCTAATCCAGTGTTCGTGGCCCAAGTGGCGGAATGGTAGACGCAGGGGATTCAAAATCCCCCGCCTTCACGGGCGTGAGAGTTCGAGTCTCTCCTTGGGCACCACAGCGACTCTGAATATATTGCTGAAGTTCGGCTTCAATACCCCGTCATCTCAAGATATCCGCGCCCTGTGTGGCTGCCTGTGATGGTGATTGGGCCTTCCCAGTATTCGAACCGGGTTCCCATCCAGGCTTTCGGGCTTATGGCATCGACTTCAACATCGATCCCGCGATCCGGCAACGACACCTGCCATTTGATCGGAACGTCACGTTGTGCCACGCGGGCGGTTTCAAGGGGTTCTAGCAGGACTGAGCCGTCAGGTAGGGGGGTCGTTTGCCCATCGGCCTCAATCCACGTAGCGGCCGTGAAATCCCCTCGATCCCCGCGCAGGCGGAAGGCCATCAGCTTGTCACCGTCGTCAAAGCTGAGCGAGAACCAGTCCCAGCCGCTTTGATCTTCGGCCAAGGGTTGCGAAGACCATTCGCGATCCAGCCAACCCTGGCCGGCGACTTCGACATCTTCGTTGGGCAGGTGGAGCGTGCCCTCGACCGAGTAGAAGGGTTGTGAATAGTAGTAGCTTGCCTGACCATCGGCGGATTTCACCGAATACCCCTCGGCCCCGTGAAACACCAATGGGCCTTGGGCCTTCAGAGTCAGATCATACCCAAAATCTGATCCGTTTGCTGTCAGGCTGAGGGTTTCCAAATCATCGCCGCGCATGTGCCATTCATCGATCCATGCCTCAAACGGATGGGCCGTTACGCCAGCCTGTCCGACACCGCCGCGAGAGAGTCGTTCGGCGAAATAGTGTGTTTCTGGCGTTGTGAGCGCGGCATGGCCCATCCAGATCTGCGGGCTTTGCCAGCCGTCAGCCTCGGACGGTTTCAGGGCCGATCGGAACAGGGTCCATTGTATGCCATAGTCGCGACCCTCTGCGTCTTTGAGGTTTGCCGTCAGATACCACCATTCAATCCGATAATCCGGATGGGCGCCGTGATCTTGCGGAAACTGAAAGCTGTAGCCCGGTTCAGGACGCGTAAAGCCATCCGCATTGCCGCCCAACCCGGCATAACCCTGCGCCCAACCGGGAATTGGAAGGAGGATGAACAGAATGAAGGCTTTAACGTTCATTGGCAAAAACCCTCAACAGCGCAGCAGGTGGTAGGCGGAGCAATCGTAATGCGGGTAGGGCCGCTGCGAGCACGGCGGCAACCAGAGTCAGCAGGAATAAGCTCAGCCAATCAGTTGGGAACAAATACATGGGCAAGCGCCATCCGAAGGCCTGCACGTTGATCACGGCCAGCAGCACCCATGCCAATACAAGGCCCAATGGAAGGGCAAGACAAGCGGTCATCACCGCAAGCAGGACACTGCGCAGAAGCTCTAGCTTGGCCAGTTGCGCGCGCGTAAGGCCCAGCGCCCAGACCGGTGCGACCTGAGGCAGGCGCTGGGTCCACAATGTCAGCAAGCTGGTGAGGATCGCGAACCCCGCAACGCCCAGTGTCAGCACATTCAGCGCTGAGGTGACGACGAAAGTTTTCTCAAAAACAGCCATCGATTGCGCTTTCATAGCGGCCTGCTGCACAACTGCCGATGGGGGTAGGTCAAATTGGTCACGCAACGCCTGTGCCAGCTCCGAGGCTTGATCCGGTGCGATGCGAATGCCGAAGCGGCGTGTATCCGTATCCGGGGCAATCTGATCTAGCATCGGCGTAGCGACTATGGCCTGACCTGTCGGGTTCCCGTAATCGGAATAGACACCTGCAATCGGCAAGCTGTGCTCGGGTGTGATCGAGATGGTATCTCCAGGCCATAGATCCGCGCGTCGTGCGAGTTGCTCGTTGATGAGTACGGCGCCGCGATACAGGACGTTGTCCCAGACGTCGGGATCCTTGGCGATCAGTGGCCAGTTGTTGCGATAGCTATCGTGATCAACAATCCCGTACAGAAACAACGGCCCGGTCTCGTGCGGCAATTCGGTGCTGCGAATGGGTAGGACAGCTGACGCCCTTGGGGCGAGCCAATCGATAAGGGCTGCGCCTTGTGCATTGTCGGCTGCGGTCACGTAGAGTTCGGAGGTCAACCGTTGATCGAGCCAGCCAGTAAAGGTGAGGCGGAAGCTTGAAACCATTGTGCCCACGCCGATATTCGCGGCGAGCGCTAGCAGCAAGGCCATCAGCGCAAGTGACAGACCGGGCAATTGCGCCCGCATGTCCGCGAGCACCCATTGACCAACAGGCGTGCGGGCCCGGCGCAGGCACAAGGTCAATATCCCTGACAGTGCGAGCGGCAGCAACAAGGCCGCTCCGGTCAGCATCCCGGCAAGCAAGGCAAACCCTGCGATAAGTCCGCCGATTGTGAAATATGCGATAAAGCCCAATGCTAGCAGGGCTAGGCCACACGCGCCTGTAATCTGGGCCGAGGCTTTACTGCCACGCCAAGCTTGTAAGCCCGGCCCTGCGAGGATGGGCATGCGCGAAAGTCGCCAAAGAGCGTGGCCACTGGCCGCCAACGTGCCGCCTGTTGCCATCGCAAGACCTGCGGCGACCCATTGGGGGCGTAATGACATCTGCCCGTCGATTGTTGCCCCGTAGAGGCCGCGCAACGTGGCGGCGACATCAGGCAACAAGGCTCCAGCCAGAAAATACCCCAGGATTAACCCGAACAGGCCACCGATCAGGGCCAAGAGAAGCAATTCACCCAGAACGATCCAGATCAGGCCCCGCATGGGAAGGCCCAACGCCCTTAATGTACGGATCGTGCCACGCCTCTGCGCGAAGGCGAGGCCGACCGTTCCGTGAACGATGAACAGGCCGACGGCGAAAGACAGCAAGCCGAAGGCTGAGAGGTTCAGGTGAAAGCTGTCGGTAAGTTGCGCGGTATCCAACCGGGCCGAGGGGCTAATGCGTTGAAGTTCAGGCGCAAGTTCTGACAGAGACGGGACACCACGGGGCTGAATGGGCAAGATCACCAGACGGGAAATCTGACCGGGACGGTTCAGAAGACGCTCGGCCACTCCAATATCGGTGAGCACCAGATCAGGTGGCAGCGCGGTGCTGGAAAGCACCGGTGGGAATTTGTCGTTAGATTGAAACAGCGGGGCCAGGGCGGGTGACATCAGCAGCCGCCCCGGAGCTGTCAGCATATCAGCCGGGTCGGGGGCATCCGCGCCTTGCTCGATCTGGGTGATCGCGGGCAGGACAGGGTAGGCCACCAAATCCACCCCCATCAGACGTACGGAACGGCCCTTGATGCGCAGCGTGCCTTCTAAGACGGCCGCCACTTGCAAGCCTGCGCGCCTGAGCTCGGAGTAGCGGGAAAGAGGGATCGTGGAACCGGAGGCGCGCAATTCGTCGAATTGTCCGATGGCAAGCTGGGTGCTGGCGCGTTCATAGCTCGCGCGCGCTTCGGCATTGATGGCTTGCACGGCCGACCACAGACAAGTTGCCAGCGCGATACCCGTCAGAAGCGTCATCAATTGCAATGGGTGCATCCGCCAATGGGACACCAGCGCCAGGACCGCAGCGCGTGTCATGCGATATGCCCGCCCGTCAGGTGGGCACGTCGGTCGAGACGGCTGGCGATGTCATTCGAGTGAGTGACCAGCAGGAGCGCAGCGCCGGTATCGGCAACCAATGAAAGCATCAGGTCCAGCACCACCGCACTTGCTGTTTCGTCCAGATTGCCCGTCGGCTCATCCGCTAGCAGCAATCGTGGTTGGATCGCCATGGCGCGTCCGATGGCAACCCGCTGCTGCTGTCCGCCCGAAAGGTTCTCGGGGTAGCGGTCTTGCAGTTCTCTCAGGCCAAGGCGCTCGGTCAGGTGGACAACCCAATCCGGGTCGTTCCGACCCGCAAGTCGCGCATGGATCGAGAGGTTCTGGGCAACGGTCAGCGACGGGATCAGGTTGAACTGCTGAAAGACCAGAGACAGGGTGCCGCGACGCAATTCGGCGCGTTCCGCATCATTCAGGGCCGACATGGCGCGCCCGTCCAGAGTAATCTCTCCGCCATCAAACCCATCCAGCGCCGCCACCAGATGCAACAATGTGCTTTTGCCACTGCCACTTTCTCCGGTCAGCGCCAAGGTCTGTCCCTGTTCCAGCGTCAATGAAACATCAGTCAGGACAGGTCTCCCACCGGGATAGGATTTTCGAACGTGATTAATTGATAGCAACATGCAAACTCTCATCTGGTCCCGTCACAATGTGCAACGCGGCGCGCCAGTGTCCAGAGCCGAGATCGGTTCTATTCGCCGCAGCCTTACGCATCGCATGGGGTTGTCGGCAACGCGCGAAACCCCCATGCTTGCACAGCTTTCAGCGATCAGAACAAAGGCCGTTTACATGACATTGTCGCAACAAATCATTTGGGGCAGCTTCTATCTGGGTATTTGTTTTCTGATCGAAATCATGCTGCTGACCTGGTGCGTTCTGGTCATCCGAAAACTGGTAGCGAAATGGGAGACGCGCAGCACTATCCTTGCAACCGCAGGCCCGATCAGCGTGGCGCTGGTGTTTATCGTGCTGACCCATACGGTTCAGGTCTGGATCTGGGCGATTGTCTGGGTGTGGGGTGATGTGCTGCCGGATTGGAATTCGGCCCTCTATTTCTCATTGGTGACGTTCACAACGCTGGGTTACGGCGACATCGTCTTGGGCGAAGGGCTGCGCATCTTCGGAGCGTTTGCATCGGTCACGGGCCTACTGGCCTTTGGGCTGTCGACCGCGTTCCTGGTGGCCCTCATGACGCGGGTCTTTGAAGAACGGTTCCTGAACTAGAGGATCGGTGCAAACAACCGTGCAAGCGGCGCACCAAAACGGATGTGGAACGGTTGCTGCGGCAAATTGCGGGTCAATTCGTAACTTGCTTCAAAATCAGTTTCCAGCATCGCAGCCACTGCGTTTGCTGCGCGACGATCAAAGAACAGGGCCATCGCCTCAAAGTTCAGACGGAAAGATCGGTTGTCCAGATTGGTGGTGCCAACGGCGGCCAAGGTATCGTCTACAACAAACGCTTTTTGATGCATGAAGCCGTCGGTATAGCGAAACACCCGGGCGCCACAGTCTCGGATTTCGTCGAAATAGGCAAAAGCGGCCAGCCAGGGCAGACGATGGTCGATGACATCCGGCACGAGTATTCGTACATCCACACCACGCAACGCCGCGTGCTGTAGCGCGGTCATGATGTCGATGTCGGGCACAAAATAGGGCGAGGCGATCCAAAGCCGTTCTTTCGCCTCAGAAATGGCCGCAAAGAACATCATTGCGCCGGTTTCTGTTTCGTCGCCCGGGCCCGTTGCCACCAGCAGCGCATTCATGTCCTGATCAGATTCATTTCCAGCCCAATCGAGTTGGTCGATCAGATCTTCGTTGCGCGCCCAGTGCCAATCCTCGGTAAAAATCAATTGCAGTTGCCGTACAACGTGGCCGGTCATCTTGATATGCGTGTCCCGCCAGCGACCGAACCGAGGGCTTTGCCCCAAGTATTCAACGCCGATGTTGTGACCACCGATAAAGCCGACATTGCCGTCCACGATCACAGTTTTTCGGTGGTTGCGATAGTTCAGTTGAAACCGGAAATTGGGCCCGCGTTGTTCGCGGGGATCTGCAACATCCACACCGGCCTGGCGCAGCGTCTCAAAATAGCTGGACGGCAAGCCATAGCTACCCACTGCATCGGTCATGAACCGAACATGTACGCCACGCTTGACCGCGGCGATCAGCCGGTCCCGCACCCTTCGCCCAAGATCATCATCCCGGACGATGTAGAACTGGATCAGAACGTAATTCTCGGCCTTATCTATGGCGTCGAGAATGGCATCAAACGTAGCTTTGCCGTCGATCAGCAGCTCGGCTCCATTCCCACGTGAGACGGGCAAATGGGCCAGCGCTTCAAACGCGCGAGGATTGACTCGCATCGTCTGAGGGTCGGGTTTCGAGAAATCGGCAAAAGTCTTGATCCCTTCGACGACGCGCTCACTTTCTTGCCGAGCGATCCGGTATCCTCTGAACCGATGGTGACCGAGGAATAGATACAGCGGCACGCCAAACATCGGGGCCGACAGCAGGAACACAACCCAGCCAACCGCTCCTTGTGGTGTGCGTGCAGTCTGCGCAGCGCGAACTGCAAAGACGACCGCTACGCAATAGAGTGAAAACAGAAAAAACGAGACGAGTAATGTCCACATCGGGGCGCAGCGATCCGGGTTGCTTAGTTTGCCCCAGTGTAGATGCGGGACCAGTCGTTGGCCATATCAACAATGACCCATCCCATATCCGGGCCTTTGTCCAAC
Source organism: Ruegeria sp. CF1 (assembly GCF_056537445.1). Classification (NCBI taxonomy): domain Bacteria; kingdom Pseudomonadati; phylum Pseudomonadota; class Alphaproteobacteria; order Rhodobacterales; family Roseobacteraceae; genus Ruegeria; species Ruegeria sp. CF1. The sequence goes on from NZ_JBQFRN010000001.1 coordinate 451,858, forward strand.
CCATCGACTAGCCGTCCAATCGGGCTTTCGCGGTCGTAGGCCCATTCGCGATCCGCATCAGTGTGATGGATCAAAACGCCCAGCCGTGGCCCGTCGCCTGCAGTGGTCCATTCAAGCATGGCAAAATCCCCGTCCGAGTTTCCTCCGGCAAAAATGGGGCGTTTGCCGATGGTGCGCTCGATGTTGATTGGCTTGCCTTCTTTGTCATCGATGAAGGCGATGCCGGGGGCCTTGTTGATTACGGGCGTGCCGTTTTCGCTGTCATAAGTTGTTTCCCCATAAGTGCCCAGAATCTGTTCGGGCGGAATGCCATAGGCCTGTTCGGCGAAGACACGCATGAAATGCAGGCCTCCACCTGAAACGATATAAGTTTTGAAATCCTCATCTCGCAGGTAGCGCAACAGCTCGACCATCGGCTGATAGGTCATCTGGTCGTAGGGCAGATCGGTCTCGGGATGTCGTGCAGTGCCCAGCCAATCGGCCACCGACGCTTGGAACATTTCAACGCTGCTGCCCGAATGCGATGCGTTGACCACTTCGATCAGAGCGTCGTGCCCGCCTTCCAGAATGGTTTTCAGATCACCCTCAGCAGCCGCTTTCAACGCTGGGGTCGATAAGATCGATGGGTCTTGTTTAGCAAGCTCTGCCAGTTGGTCCATAGCAAATATGAACTGAAAATAGACCGGTTGTTCGGCCCAGAGCGTGCCGTCATTGTCAAACACCGCAATCCGGTCGGCGGGAGTGACATATAGTTCATTCGCCGGGTCGCTGACCGCGTCAACAAAGTCGATGATCTGCTGTTTTGATGCTGAGTCGGTCCAACTGGGCAGTGGGTCTGCGAACGCCACTAAGGGGACGGTGGCTATAAACGCCGTGAGTTTGAGAAATCTCATTTAATAGCCTCTGATACTGGAAAAAGGGGCCGCGCTTTACGGCGGCCCCTGTCTTGTTTTCTAGTTCGAAGTCGGTGTGGCCAATTTCTGCATTACCTGATCCAGACTGAAGCTTGCCGCCTTCTGGCGTGGTGGGAACTCTTGGAAAGTACTCAGGAAACTCGCCACATATTGCTGCGCCGGTACTAGGAAATACACCCGGTCAATCATCCAGTCATAGTATGTGTTGGATGTCCGGTATCCACGCTCATAAGGGTCGCGGCGCAGATTCACGATGATCGGCACGCGCAGCTCCGTGAATGGTTCCATCCATGCGCGCAGGGTAGCCCATGCTTTTTGCTCCAGAAAAATCAGCTTCCAGTCGTCAAAGCGCAAAGCGGACAGGTCGCCGTCATCCGTGAAATAAAAGATTTCACGGCGGGGGCTTTCAGTGGTCTCACCGGTCAGCAGTGGCAAGATGTTGTAGCCATCCAGATGCACTTTGTAGTCGCGACCCATGGCAGGTGAGGAATAGCCGGCTTTCAGCTTTTCCTTGATTTCGGGGTCGCCAGCGACCGCCAGATAGGTGGGCAGCCAATCCATGTGATGCACGATTTCGTTCGAGATCGAACCCGCTTCGATCTTACCGGGCCAACGCACCATGGATGGTACGCGCCAGCCGCCTTCCCAGTTGGTATTCTTTTCGCCCCAGAACGGTGTCGAAGCGGCATCCGGCCAAGTGTTGTAATGCGGGCCGTTATCGGTGGAATAATGAACGATAGTGTTGTCGGCGATGCCGAGTTCGTCCAGCAGATCAAGCAGTTGGCCGACCTGAATGTCATGTTCGATCATGCCCGCCGTGTATTCATCGGCCGGACTACCTAGGATTTCGTTGGCTGTTTCGCGCATTTCTTCCCCGACATGGGTGCGGAAATGCATGCGTGTGCCATTCCACCAGACATAGAATGGTGTGCCGTTCTGGTTGGCCTCACGAATGAACTCAACGGCAGCTTCCAGGGTTTCCTGATCCACCGTTTCCATGCGTTTGCGTGTCAGTGGACCGGTGTCTTCGATGGGGCCGCCTGCGCTGGACTTGATCACACCGCGCGGACCATAGGCCTCGCGGAACGTGCGCCCGTCGGGCAGAACCGCGTCCCCGGGATAATCTTCATGCTCGGGTTCTTCTTCGGCATTGAGGTGATAGAGATTCCCAAAAAACTCATCAAATCCGTGATTTGTCGGCAGGTGCTCATCCCTGTCGCCCAGGTGGTTCTTGCCAAACTGGCCGGTCACGTACCCATGATCCTTAAGCAACCCTGCAATCGTGGGGTCTTCGATCTGCATCCCTTCTTTGGCGCCAGGCAAGCCAACCTTGGACAGTCCAGTCCGGAACACCGATTGGCCCATGATGTAAGATGAGCGGCCAGCTGTGCAGGATTGCTCGCCATAATAATCGGTGAAGATCATGCCTTCATCGGCGACCCTGTCGATATTGGGGGTCTGGTATCCCATAAGGCCCATTGTGTAGGCCGAAATGTTGGATTGGCCGATGTCATCGCCCCAAATGACCAGAATGTTGGGTTTTTGATCCTGCGCCCATGCGGGCAGTGCGACCAGAACGGCAATCGACGCTGCTGCGGTACGGCGCAGTCCGATACGCCAGTTTTCCAAGAACCGGGTTGTAGTTAACATGTTTTACTCCTGAACTTGTGGACAATTTGTCCCTGTGAACTATCTGAGACTTGTGTCCAGAATAGGATTAGTTGCAGTCGTTAAGCATTGGATATCCCGCGAAAATAGCCAGATTGCGGGATTCGTGTGTAAGTAATGTAGGCCAGTGAGCCTGATTGAAATTTATCATATGATGAAGTTTAAATATATAGATGGCATTAATTGAAACTGATCTAGACGCGCTGCAGGAAAGTTCCTGGTTCAAAACCAGATCTCCCGCCTTTCAGGATGCTCTGTTACGCAGTGCCGTGCGCCGAACTTACGGTGCTGACGAAGCTTTGTTTGTCCAGGGTGATCCCGCCAACGGGATTCACGCTGTATTGGATGGTAGTGTTAAGATCACCGTCCCCGCAGATGACGGTCAGGAATTTGTCATACACCAAGAGGGACGTGGCTTTTGGATCGGCGATCTCGCGTTGTTTGCGACTGCGCATCGGCTGATCAGCGTGGTGGCGACTCGGCCAACCGAGACGCTTTTCTTTCCGGCCCCGCGGTTAGAACGCTTGGTGCAGGATTCTCCTGACTTTGTTCGGGATTTCTACGCCTTAAGTCATGAAAACATGCAAAAAGCCCTACGTATCGTTGCCAATCTTGCGGTGACCGGCACCGAGAAACGGCTGGTTCTGAGGTTGCTGCATCTGGATGAGGTGACATCCGATGCAGAGGGTTGGATACCGGTTTCGCAGGAAGAGCTGGCGGCTATGATTGCAGTCTCTGCGCCAACGCTTCACCGAGCATTACACAGGCTTATCGAATTAGACTTGATCGAAGGCGGGTATGGTCGGCTGAGGTTGAAAGATCGACGCGCCCTCGTCGCTAGCTGTCAAAGTTGACGGACTTTCAAGCCGAATGTTCTGTTGACGAGTGATCATCCTCACCGAGCCTTCCATCCAAAGACATCAAGATCGCGACCGGGCGCAGCGCGGGGATGTGGCTGAAGATGATCAGGATGCAGACGGTCAAAGGCACACTCAGGAACGCTCCGATCAGACCCCAGACCGTGGTCCAGAAGGTCAACGCCAAAATCACTAGGAACGTCGACATGTTCAGCGATCGGCCTAGCATGGCCGGATCTAGAAAGTTGCCGATTAGAAACTGTAGTATGCCGCACCCCAGAACGATCACGAGAAATGGCCCGATCGTCTCAAACTGAACCAGAGCGATCATTGCGGGAAAGATGACGGCGATGATCGAACCGATTGACGGGATGAAATTCAGGGCGAAAGTCAGCACGGCCCAGGTCTCGGCATATTCCAGACCCAGCGCTTTGAATACAGCGTAGCTGATGGTGGCGGTGATCAGACTGATAAAGGTTTTCACGCCGACATATCGCTGCAGGCTGTACGAAATCGCATCCAGAACCAAGGCCAGGTCAGCCCCCAGCCGCGGGTTGCCGGCGGCAAGCTGGATTTTCTTGCGAAAGGCCAACCGCTCGGCCATCAGAAAGGCGACATAAAGGCTGATAAGGAAGAACTGGTTAAGCAGTGATGTGGCGCTGCCCAGCAATATCCGAGCGACATAGGACATATCGATGCTGACCAGATTGTCTCGGATGAAACTTGTGACATCGTTGCCGACCAACCCGGTAATTCTATGAACAGCCCCGTCAAACTGGCTTTCGTAGGTGTTGATCGAGCGTGCAAACTGCGTGGCCTGACTGCCCAGAATGTACATGATCATGAACAAACCGGCCAATACAACCGTTACTCCCGCGACATTCGCCAACCATATTGGCACCTGCGTCACTGCAATGACCCGGTCGCTAAGGGCCAGGATCAGCACGTTGACCAGCAACGCCATGGTCAACGGCACCAGAAAGTTTGCCCCTGCATAGAGGCCAAGCACCATTAGCGTGGCCACGATCGCTACATCCCGCAATACGCTCAGTTGCGGACGCGCACGGGAAGGGCTGTTTTCTGGGTCAGAGGTCATAAGATGGCCTTGGTCTGAGTGCTGCCTGGATGTGTTTTGATTGATCCTGCACAGGCTGGCGGGTTTATGCAATCCATACAGAAGGTTATACGCATGAAATCGGTGGCCTGATCCGATTGGCGGTTCTGCCAAAGGAAAAGGCAGGCTAGGCTAGCGCAATGCCAACTGTTTTGATTCCCTCGTTCGGCCAATTCCTGCGTGCGCTCTGGCTTGCTGTGCGCCGATTTAATGACAAAAACGGCTTCGTCATGAGCAGCCACGTCGCCATGTCGTTGATGATGGCCCTGTTTCCATTCGTTCTATTCACGGTCGCGTTGGCAGGGGCCTTGTCACAGGGCTATGTGACCGATGAACTGATCGAACTGATATTTGGCGCCTGGCCCAAAGATGTGGCCGATCCCATCGTTTCAGAACTGCGTGCTGTTCTGGCCGGTGCGGGCTCGGGCGTGATCACTTTGGGTGGCTTGTTGGCGATCTACTTTGCCTCAAACGGAGTCGCCGCTGTGCGAAAGGCGATGGCACAGGCCTATCACGACACGGACAATTGGCCGTTCTGGAAGACCCGACTGCTGTGCTTTGTGCTGGTCATAATCGGCGGTGCTGCCATTCTGGCCATCGCGGCGGTCGAAGTCGTTCTACCGGTCTATACCCGTTTGGTTTCGGAAAAGACGGCAGTGGATGTGGACAACTGGCTGTCGGTGGATCGTCTGCGATGGACCTTTACCGTGGCTGTCCCCGCTGGCACCGTTCTTTTGGCCCATCTGATCTTGCCCACCCGACGGCACAGCCTACTACAGATCTTGCCGGGCGTAATCCTGACATTGGCTTTGTGGGCTGCAGGTGGATGGGGCTTTTCAATCTACATCGCCAAGTTTGCGACCTATAGCGCGACGTATGCCGGGCTTGCAGGGGCGATGGCGGCGCTGATTTTCCTGTACCTGTGCTCGGCCATGCTGATCCTCGGGGCCGAATACAACGGCGCGCTGATCGATTTGCAAAACGAAGAGGGGCAATGATGTATCTCCGCGCAATCTTGGTGACCGCGATCCTTTGGGCAACCGCGCAGCAGTCGCAGGCGCAGGACTATGTTGGATCAGTCGCTTGCTCGGATTGTCATAAGGAAGAAACCGAAGCCTGGGAAAGCTCATACCATGCGCTTGCCTGGACTGAGGTGGAAGACGGCCATGTTCAGGCTGATTTCGATGGAACACGATTCTCGCATGATGGAATGAGCGTGGCCTTTGCGGATCAAGATGGAGCTCTTACGGCGCAAGTCACCGAAAAAGACGGCGTTACAACGACCTATCCGGTCCATTCAGTGGTTGGTATCGCGCCGCTACAGCAATATCTTTTCGAAACCGAACCCGGCCGATTGCAGAGTTTTGATGTGGTTTGGGACGTCGAAAAGGGCCGTTGGTTCCACCTTTACCCGGATCAGGATCTGCCTCCGAATGATGGGCTGCACTGGACCGGTCCGTACAAAAATTGGAACGCCCGCTGTGCCGAGTGTCATGCGACCGGCTATGTGAAGAACTACGACTCTGAGGAAAGGCGCTATGCCTCGACACAGGTCGAAATTGGTGTCGGGTGCGAGGCTTGCCACGGGCCGGGTTCTGCGCATTTGGAGTGGACGACCGGAAAAGTGTTGCAAGACGGTTTGAGCGAGTTCGGATTCCCTACGACATGGGGCAGGGGGCAGACAGAAGCGGAAATTCAGCAATGCGCCGGCTGTCATTCCCGGCGCGAGGCGTTGGAAGATGGTAATCCGCTTCCCGGCAAGCCGTATCACGACGCCTATAACCTGGCGTTGCTGCGACCGGGTTTGTATCACCCAGATGGCCAGATTTTGGACGAGGTCTATGTTTATGGCTCATTCCTGCAGTCGCGCATGTATGCAGAAGGGGTGGGTTGTATGAATTGCCATGATCCGCACCGGGCTGAGGTAAAAGCCGAGGGTAATGGGTTGTGTACCCAATGCCACTCCCCCGCTGGCAACCCGGATTTCCCGACCCTTCGGAAAGCCGACTATGACACGCCCGCGCATCACCAACATGCTGAAAATTCTGCGGGTGACCAATGCAAGAACTGCCACATGATCGAGCGTGTCTATATGGGGGTAGATGGCAGGCGCGATCACAGCTTCCGCATTCCCCGCCCTGATCTGGGGCTCGGAACTGATGCCTGCACCGATTGCCATGCGGATGAAGATCAGTCTTGGGCAGCGCAGCAGATTGAACTCTGGTTCCCGGAATCATCCTATAGAGTGGCGCATTATGGCACGACATTTGCAGCAGCAGGCAGTGGTCAATTGGACGACCCTGAAACGCTGGTCGCGATCGCTCTGGATGAAGGGCAGGCAGGTATCGTTCGCGCAACCGCTCTGTATTTGTTGCAACCTTTTGCAACGCCTGATCTTGCCGAGCGTCTGGCACCGTTGCTAGCCGATCCGGACCCACTGATACGGGCCAATGGACCGGTACTGCAGCGTCAGGTTCCTGCCCAGTTGCGCGCTTCGCGGTTAGAGCCGTTGTTATCCGACCCCATGCGCAATGTACGCATCTCGGCTGCGAAAGAGTTCTTATCGGTCCCAGCGCAGGCCATGGCGCAAGACCAACGCGCAAGCGCGCAGCAGGGCATGGCGGATTGGCAACGTAGCATTTCCAATCGTTTGGACTTTCCTGAGACCCATTTGGTGCTGGGTGGTTGGGCGCTTACGCTCAGAAACGCGCCGGCTGCAGAACGTGCGTTCCGAGAGGTTGTAACGCTCGACCCGCAGCGCGTTGAGGCTTGGCCGATGCTGGTTCAACTTGCCCACATCAATCGCGGTGTTCAGGCTGCGTTGGCGACATTGGACGAGGCCTTGTTAGTGCTTCCCGATGATCCGAACTTAATGCAACTGGCGCAGGAACTCGGGAGATAACTGGCATGGAACTGGCAGAATTGCGCCATCTTCACGGCGCATTCTACGGTTAGCCAGCCGGTATCAGCACTCGGATTGCAACAGGTGATGTATGCCGGATCGCACCGCTACCTTCGCAAAGCCGCTGACGGCGGCTCGTAAAACAACGCTTGACCAGCGTATTGAAGTGCTGCGCGCGCGCAAGCCTGTCGATATCAATCATGGCGAAGCACTATTGCTGCAAGGTATCGCTGCAGCGTCTCTGCGGAAACAGAGCATAGCGCCGGGAAAGATCGATCTGGATTAACGCCGCTTAACCCCGGAAGCCGGTGGCGACAACAAACTTCTCGGAACTATCAGAACGTGAGGCCGGAGGCTTCACATTGGCAACCTTGTTGAATTTCTGCTTGAGCAGTTTCTGAAGGTCCCCCTCAGCCCCGCCAGCAAGCACCTTGGCAACGAAAGTGCCGCCCTCTTCCAGCACATCGAATGCGAAATAGGCTGCTGTTTCACACAATGCCATGATCCGCAGGTGGTCGGTCTGCTTGTGACCCGAAGAGGCCGCCGCCATGTCTGACATCACCACATCTGCTTTGCCACCCAGCCAGTCCTTGACCTTTTGATCGGCGTCGTCTTCCATGAAATCAAGCACATGCGCGGTGGCCCCGGCGACCGGTTCAACCTCTTGCAGGTCAATACCTAGAACCGTACCGATCCGCTTGCCGCTTTTTTCACCCAGCGCATTAACGCGTTTCACTGCAACCTGCAGCCAGCCACCGGGAGCGCAGCCCAGATCAACCACTCGCGCGCCGGGGACCAGAAAGCGGAATTTGTCATCCAATTCAAGGATCTTGAACGCCGCACGACCGCGATAGCCTTCGACTTGCGCGCGCTTGACATATGGATCGTTCAGCTGCCGTTCAAGCCAGCGAGTCGAGCTGAGCTTGCGCCCCCGCGCTGTCTTAACCTTCACCTTCAGGTCGCGCTGCCCGCGACCCGAGTTGCTTTTGCCGGTTGGTGTCTTCGCCATCAGAACGGTCCGTCTTCCAATACACCGTCCGCGCTCATCTGGGCATAAAGCAAGCCTTCGCGCAGCCCACGATCCGCCACAGACAGGCGATCAGTAGGCCAGCAGCGCAGCAATGCCTGCAAAATGGCCGAGCCGGACATGATCAGGGCTTGCCGATCCTCCCCGATCCGGGGGTCGCGGCGGCGCCCACGAGGGCCGAGTTCTAGATACCCTCGTATCACCTTGTCAATCTGATCGCTGGTCATGCGCAAACCGTCCACCTTGGTCCGGTCATAGCGTTTGAGCCCCAGATGCGAGGCGGCCACCGTGGTTACCGTGCCGCTGGTGCCCACGATCTGGAAACCTTCGCGGGTCTGTTCGTCTTTGTAAGGGGCAAAATCGGCAAGGTTTTCCTCGAAAAACCAACTCATGAGCGCAAACCGTGCAGCATCATCTTCAACGTCGTTGAACTGATCCCGCAGCGTAGCGACGCCCAGTGGGACACTGATCCAATCAACAACCTTGGCCGCAGGGAATGGGCTTTCAGAAGTGTGGAAACCGTTATGCAGTCGCATGATCGCGGCAGGCCGGTCGCGTCGGGGCACAGAGGAAATGTCGATCCAGACCAACTCGGTAGAGCCCCCACCGATATCAACGACCAACAATTGTTCGGTCTTGGTCGACACAAGCGGGGCGCAGGAGATGACGGCCAGCCGCGCTTCTTCCTCGGGCTGGATGATCTCAAGCGTAAGGCCGGTTTCACGTTTAACCTGTCGGATGAAATCGCGCGAATTCTTGGCGCGTCGGCATGCCTCGGTCGCGATCAGGCGCATACGCTTGACCTTATTGCGTTTGAGCTTTTGCTGACAGATCCGCAGAGCCTGGACGGTGCGTGCCATCGAGGCCCGCGACAGCCGCCCGGTGCGTTCCAGACCGGCGCCCAACTGCACCGATTTGGAGAAACTGTCGACCACATGGAAGCCACTGCCCTTGGGCTGGGCGATCAACATGCGGCAGCTATTTGTCCCCAGATCCAGCGCCGCATATAACGCATCTGGATCGGGTCTTGCCGGCGCGGGGCTTTCGACCGCTTTCGGGAACGCGCCCGCACCTCTGGGACGCTTGGGCGCCATCTTAAACGCCCTCCGATTTTCGAGTTACCCCGACCATAGGTCGCGCAATTGGATCACGCAAGACGCTCATTAAAGTCATTAGGATTTTGATGTTCGGTTTTGGCCACCAAGGCTTTAAAAGCTGCGGTACGCAGCCGTGGGCAAAAAGGTCGCTGCAAATACGCCGTATGTCGAAAATCGACCGACTTGGACCCACATTGAAGTTTAGAACCGGTCCATCTGGTTAGGAGGAATCACGGTAATGCCTGACGTCACCATCGTATATTGGCGCGATATTCCCGCCCAAGTTATCGTCGGAAAGGGCCGTCGTGGCGCTAAGCGGCAGTTGGAAGAGCGGTTTGAACAAGCCATCGACCGGGCCGCAATGAAGGTGAACGCCAAGGATAGTGATGCCTATCTGGCCGAGTGGCGCAAAGCCGAGCCTTTCGCAGTTGAGGGCGACCCGTCCGAAATTGCCGAAGCCGAGGCCGCGCGTTTGGAAACAGAATACGATCAGGACCGTATCAAGACCCTGATCGCCAATGACGGTTGGGCATGAGCCCCAGATCTTTATGGGAGGCCGCTATGGCTTTGCTGAACTTCAAGAAACGTGATGCGGTCGAAAACGGCCCTGTGAACCCGACCGTCGAAGCCTTTTTGCAGGGCTACTCGATCGAGGTGATGCCGCGCACTGCGGAAAAGGTCGAAGATTTCCGCGCGCTGCTGCCAGAAGGCACCCGTGTCTACATCGCCCATATCGAGGGCACGCCAATCGAAGACATGGTCAAAACCGCCAAGCGCATCGCGGCCGAAGGTTACCCTGTCATGCCGCATTTCCCGGCACGGATCATCAAGGATGCCGCGACGCTGGAAAACTGGATTTCCATGTATCAGGGTGAAGCGGGCGTCGAGCAGGCGCTTCTGCTGGCCGGTGGTGTCGCCAAACCGCATGGTGATTTCGACAGCTCGATGCAGCTGCTGGAAACCGGACTGTTCGACAAGGCGGGGTTCAAGCGACTGCACGTAGCCGGTCACCCCGAAGGCAACAAGGATATCGATCCCGACGGCTCGACCAAGAATGTCGATGACGCGCTGCGCTGGAAGCAGAAGTTTTCGGAAACCACCGACGCCGAAATGGCGCTGGCTACTCAGTTTGCGTTCGACGCCAAGCCGATCATCGCTTGGGCAGATAGCCTGAAAGAAGCGGGTATTGATCTGCCGATCCATATCGGTATCGCGGGCCCGGCGAAGCTGCAGACGTTGATCAAATTCGCTATCGCCTGCGGCGTTGGTCCATCGCTGAAAGTCCTGCAGAAGCGCGCCATGGACGTGTCCAAGCTGCTGTTGCCTTACGAGCCAACCGATGTGGTCACCGAACTGGCCAATCACAAGGCAGCCAACCCGGATTTCAATATCACCAAGGTACACTTCTTCCCGCTGGGCGGGATCAAGACCAACGCCAACTGGGCGATCAACAACGGCGGCGCTTCGGCAAAGCCGGTTAACTCCTAAGGAACGGACATGACCCGTACAGTCGTAGAATCAAAAACAAAAACTGCCGTTCTGGGCTTTGACGAACCGTTCTGCGTTATCGGTGAGCGGATCAACCCAACGGGCCGCAAGAAACTGGCTGCCGAATTGGAAGCAGGCGATTTCTCGACAGTCGAAAAGGATGCTCTGGCGCAGGTCGCTGCAGGCGCGACCGTTCTGGATATCAACGCAGGTGTCGTCTACAACTCGAACCCCAACCCGAACGAGACCGAGCCGCCGTTGATGACCAAGATCGTCGAGCTGGTGCAGGGGCTTGTTGATGTACCGCTTTGCATCGATTCCTCGGTTCCGGGCGCTTTGGAAGCCGGTCTTGAGGCGGCGGAAGGTCGTCCGCTGTTGAACTCGGTCACCGGTGAAGAAGAGCGTCTGGAACTGGTTCTGCCACTGGTCAAGAAATACAACGTACCCGTTGTGGCGATCTCGAACGATGACACCGGAATCTCGGAAGACCCTGATGTGCGTTTTGCCGTCGCCAAAACCATCGTTGAGCGTGCAGCCGATCACGGCATCCCGGCTCATGACATCGTGGTCGATCCGCTGGTCATGCCGATTGGTGCGATGGCAACTGCTGGCCAGCAGGTGTTTGCTCTGGTCCGTCGTCTGCGGGAAGAGCTGGGCGTGAACACCACATGCGGTGCGTCCAACATCTCGTTCGGCCTGCCGAACCGTCACGGAATCAACAACGCCTTCCTGCCGATGGCAATGGGTGCTGGAATGACTTCGGCGATCATGAACCCGGTGGCTCTGCCGGTGACGCAGAAGAAGATTGCTGAAAAGAAAGAGGCCGTTGCTGCCGCCGGTATCATTCTGCCCGAGGAAATGGACGACGAAACCTTTGTACAGATGTTCGGGCTGGGTTCGACCCTTCCGCGTGCGGGCAAAGAGATGGAGGCCATCCGCGCCGCAAACCTGCTGACCAACAACGACGCACATGGCGGTGAGTGGATCAGGTTCAACAAACCACCTGCCGAGGCCGGAGCCGAAGGCGAGGGTGCACGCGGACGTCGTGGCGGTGGTCGTCGTCGCCGCGCTTAAGGTAAATAAAACAAGGGATTGGGCCGGATTTTTTGATCCGGCCTTTTCGATTCGTCAGTGTTTTTTTGACCCTTGAACCCCAGTAAAGAGCAGTGTTAATCAATGCCCAGCGGCGGGTATGATGTAATGGTAGCCTGTCAGCTTCCCAAGCTGAACGCGCGGGTTCGATTCCCGCTACCCGCTCCAATCATTCTGCGCGTCGGGCCTGATAGAGGTTGATCATCGCCGGGATGAGGATCTCCGAACCAGACTTATACTGTCGGAACTCTTCTGCGACCGCTTGTTGTATGGCGTCAGTATCAGCCTCACTCCCTTCGAAATGAGCAACAACACGGCCCGCAGGACCAACACGTGTCACCAGCCTCGCCGTGCCTTCAACGCCGCCAAAACCCGTCAGGTTCACTGTGATCGCGTCGCCGGTTATTTCAGACAGCCCCGCTTGGGTCATCAGACCTTTGACATGGTCGATGTCGTGGAACGCCAGCGGTCCGGGCGCATAGCGGTCTACGCGGGGCGGTTGACCCATTCGCCGAACGGCGGCGACATGGGGTATCTTGAACCACGGGTTGACGTCCAATGGCCCCCAGGAAGCGAACGTCATTTGCCCACCGGGTTTCAGTGCCGAGGCGATGTTTCGGAATGCTGCGATCGAGTCGCTAAAGAACATGACACCAAACCGGGAGATTGCGGCATCCATTTGTCCTGGTTCAAACGCGTAGGTTTGCGCATCCGCGTGCTGAAAAGTGATAGTCTGTATCCCGTTGCTTTCAGCGCGTTTGGCTGCGCGGTCCAGAAAGGGCTGTGAAATGTCAGCGGCCAGAACGTGCCCGTTCGGTCCTACCGCGCGGGCGGCAGCGATTGCGCTGACGCCCGTGCCACATCCGATATCCAGCACTTGCATACCCGCCGACAGGGCGGCCCGGTCCAGAACGAGATCAAGAACGGGCGCGAAGGCGTGGTCAAGCTGATCCTCATAGGTCAGCCATTTGGTGCCTTGTTCCGAGTTTCCCCAGAATTCCGCCTGTTCCTCGTTCACTGATGTCATGTTCGCCTCCTGTGGATGGGGCGACTATGACCTCCGGCGGCGTCGGCGGCCAGATTTTTCCTCATCCCCGCCGCCGGTATTGAAGGACGGAGCGGGCAGGGTGACGACCTGGGCCAATTCAGGGAACGGATCGGTTTTGTGCGGGATCGCATTGGCGGCGACGAAATGGTCCTGAAACTTGGGCTCGATTGCCGTTTCGACCTTGGTGATCTCGCGCACCACGCGTTCGATCTCGGCCCGCGATCCGATGTTACACAGCGCGATCCGGGCACCGGTTCCAGCGGCATTACCCGCGCTGGAGACCTTATCCAGCGGTGCATCAGGGATCATACCCAGCACCATCGCGTGTTTGGTCGAAATATGCGCGCCGAAAGCTCCGGCCAGTACCACGCGGTCCACGCGGTCGACCTCCATCTCGTCCATCAGAAGACGCGCACCGGCATAAAGCGCGGATTTAGCCAACTGGATGGCACGGATATCACCCTGAGTTACCGTGATACGCGGACCGCCCTCGGCGCTGGCATCGTGGATCAGATAGGAGTTGGTGCGGCCTTCGGGAACGCAACGCTGTGTGCCAGTCTGCGCGGCCGAGCCGATCAGCCCGCTTTCGTCCAGAAGACCTGCAATGCGCATCTCGGCCACGGCCTCGATAATGCCTGAGCCGCAGATACCGGTGATGCCCGTGGTGGCAATGTCCTGATCAAAGCCTTCGTCATTCGACCATTTCTCGGACCCGATCACGCGGAAACGCGGTTCTTTGGTGACAGGATCGATTTCGATTCGTTCAATCGCACCGGGCGCGGCTCTCTGGCCCGAGCTGATCTGGGCACCCTCAAATGCGGGGCCGGTGGGTGACGAACAGGCCAGAACGCGGTGGGTGTTGCCCAGCAAGATTTCCGCATTGGTACCCACATCCACGATCAGTACCAGATCGTCGGACTTGCCGGGTTCCTCGGATAGGGCAACGGCAGCGCAGTCCGCACCCACATGGCCCGCAATACACGGCAGGATGTAGACCTGCGCGCGCGGATTCATCGTGGTCAGGTCCATCTCATGCGCAGGCAGGGACATGCTTTCGGACGTCGCGAGCGCAAATGGCGCCTGACCCAGTTCGACTGGGTCCAGACCCAGCAAAAGATGGTGCATGACCGGATTGCAGACGAACACTGTTTCGACGATCAGAGCGGCATCGATCTCCGCTTCGTCAGCAATATAAGTGGTCAGGTCATTGATCGCTTCGCGAACGGCCCGGGTCATTTCCTTGTCGCCACCGGGATTCATCATGGCGTAAGACACGCGGCTCATCAGGTCTTCGCCGAAACGAATTTGCGGGTTCATCAGGCCGGAAGAAGCCTTGACTTCACCTGTTTCCAGATCGGTCAGGTGCGCAGCGATGGTGGTCGAGCCGAGGTCGATAGCCAGACCGTAAAGCCCATGTTCGTGCAGGCCGGGCCAAATTTCGACGATACGGGCCACGTTGTCCTTGTGGCCTTTGTGGACGGCGACCGTGACCCCCCATTTCCCTTTGCGAAGCACTGGCTGCAGCTTGGACATCAGGGACAGGTCGGCGGTTATTGCGTCGATCTTCCACTGCTCGCGCAAGGCGCGCTCTAACCGTTCCAGATCGCCTGTGGGCGAGTGCATGTCGGGTTCTTCCACCACCACGAAATACAGGCGTGTAGCAGGGTCCATGGTGATGGCGCGGGCGGCGGCGGCCTTGCGGACCACCTGACGGTGAACCTGGCTTTCAGGAGGCACGTCGATCACCACGTCACCCTGAACCGAGGCCTGACAGCCCAAACGGCGCCCGGGTTTCAAGCCTCGCTTGTCGTCATAACGCTGTTCAACCGCGTTCCATTCGCTCAGCGCGTCCTCCGAGACGGTCACGCCATGTTTGGGAAACTCGCCATAGCTGGGGGTGATCTGACATTTCGAACAAATACCGCGTCCACCGCAGACTGAATCAAGATCGACACCCAACTGGCGCGCTGCCGTCAGGATTGGCGTGCCAACAGGAAAGTGTCCGCGTTTGCCGGACGGGGTGAAAACGACAAGAGGATCGGTGGTCATGAATGGCTTGCCTTTGTATTCGCGCGTATGCCGGCGAACATATGGGTTTGAACGCAAAGGGAAAGGGCATTCAGCGGCACGTTTTGCATTGCTTGCGTCGTTTTCGGGCGTGGCAGAAGCCCGCAGGGGAAAACAACTTGGGTTCGGGGCTTTCCCTCGGGTGAAATCCATGCAATAGGGTCACCGTCAAACGGGCTTTTGCATGGGGTTATCAAATGCAGATTCGTGAGGCACTCACCTTCGACGACGTTCTTCTGGTTCCGGGCGCATCTTCTGTGCTGCCGGCAACCGCTGATACCACCACGCGCGTGACGCGTGAGATTACGATGAACATCCCGCTGCTAAGCTCGGCGATGGACACGGTGACCGAGGCGCGTATGGCTATCGCCATGGCGCAGGCTGGAGGCATCGGCGTGGTGCACAAAAACCTCTCGGTCGAGGAACAGGCCCGCGAAGTGCGTCGGGTTAAGCGGTTCGAATCCGGTATCGTCTATAACCCGGTCACGCTGCGCGCGGATCAAACATTGGCAGATGCTCAGGCTTTGGTAGAGCGCTACAACTTCACCGGCTTCCCGGTCGTTGAAGAAAGCGGTCGTGTCGTCGGCATTGTCACCAACCGAGATATGCGCTTTGCGACCTCGGATGACACGCCGATCAAAGCGATGATGACCTCTGACAATCTGGCGATGCTGCAAGAGCCCGCCGATCTGGAAGAGGCCAAAAGCCTTATGCGTGCGCGTCGGATCGAAAAGTTGCTGGTCGTCGATGGCAAGGGCAAGCTGACAGGCTTACTGACGCTGAAAGATACCGAACAGGCCGTGCTGAACCCTACGGCCTGTAAAGACCGGTTGGGCCGTCTGCGTGTGGCTGCTGCAACCTCGGTCGGAGACGCGGGGTTCGAGCGGTCAGAGCAGTTGGTCGATTCCGGGGTCGATATCATTGTTGTGGATACTGCACATGGTCATTCGCAAGGGGTTCTGGACGCGGTGAAACGTGCCAAGACGCTGTCGAACGAGGTTCAGATCATCGCCGGTAACGTCGCCACTGCCGAAGCCACCAAAGCGCTGATCGATGCAGGTGCAGACGCGATCAAAGTGGGCATCGGGCCCGGCTCGATCTGTACCACACGGATGGTCGCGGGTGTTGGCGTCCCTCAGTTGACGGCCATCATGGATTGTGCCGCTGCGGCGGGGGAAGTTCCGGTCATTGCTGATGGTGGCATCAAATTCTCGGGCGATTTCGCCAAGGCGATTGCGGCAGGGGCATCTTGCGCCATGGTGGGTTCGATGATTGCGGGCACGGATGAAAGCCCGGGCGAGGTGATCCTCTATCAAGGCCGCTCGTTCAAATCGTATCGCGGCATGGGAAGTCTGGGTGCGATGGCGCGCGGCTCGGCGGATCGCTATTTCCAGAAGGACGCCGCGAATGACAAGCTGGTGCCCGAAGGGATCGAAGGCCAGGTGCCGTACAAAGGGTCCGCAAGCGCTGTTGTGCACCAACTGGTTGGAGGTTTGCGGGCGGCGATGGGCTATACCGGTTGTGCCACCGTCGATGAGATGCGCCAGAACTGCAACTTTGTCAAAATCACTGGCGCAGGTTTGAAGGAAAGCCATGTGCATGACGTTCAGATCACACGGGAAAGCCCCAATTATCGCGTGATGTAAGTTTGTGAGACCCTTCAGGGGGGCTCTCGAAATTGATCGTGTAGACGAACGGAAAACGCGATGACACCTGCTGCTCGGGTACAGGCCTCGATCGAGATCCTCGATGACATTCTTGCCGGTGCACCGGTCGAGAAGGCGTTGACCGGCTGGGCTCGACGCAGTCGGTTCGCGGGATCTAAGGATCGCGCTGCGATCCGGGATCATGTGTTTGATGCATTGCGGTGCAAGCGATCCTTCTCGGCGCTCGGTGGGTCCGAGACGGGGCGCGGCCTGATGATCGGTGCCGCCCGATCCTTGGGCTCAGACCTAACGTCAGTATTTTCGGGCGCGCGATATGCACCTGCAGAGGTAACCGAGGCTGACCAACCCAGGTCATTTCAGAGCGACGCAGAACGTCTGGATATCCCCGAATGGTTGTGGCCCCAATTTCAGGCCGCGTTGAAGGACGAAGCTGAACTTGCCGCAGCCGCGCTACAATCGCGCGCTCCGATTCATCTGAGGGTCAACCTGCTGAAAACTGACCTGCCCACAGCCATTCAACGACTGGCTGCCGAGGAGATCACGGCGCATCCACATCCGGCCTGCGATACTGCATTGGAAGTTACCGAGGGCGCACGCAAGATATCTCAGAGCGGTCCGTATACAGATGGGCTGGTTGAGTTGCAGGATGCCGCAAGCCAGGCGGTTGTTGCCGCGCTTGATTTACAGCCAGGCATGCGTGTCCTGGACTATTGTGCGGGTGGCGGAGGCAAGTCCCTTGCTTTAGCGGCTACGGATATGGGTGTTCAGGTCATTGCCCATGATGCCAATCCCAACCGTATGCGCGACTTGCCAGCGCGCGCGGCAAGGGCGGGCGCGGATGTCAAGATCCTGACCACAGGCCAAATCACCGGTCAGGCCCCGTTCGATGTGGTTTTGACAGATGTGCCATGTTCCGGCAGCGGATCGTGGCGCCGCGCACCGGCAGGGAAATGGGCGCTTACACCGGAGCGCTTGGACGAGCTGACGCAGATTCAGGCCGCTATTCTACGAGACGTATCACCTCTCGTTGCGCCCAAAGGCGTGCTTGCCTATGCGACCTGCTCGATGCTGACGATTGAAAACGACGGCATTATTGATGGATTCTTTGCCAGCAATCCCGAATGGCAGAGCGGATACCGCAAAACGTGGCTGGTTTCACACGGGACCGATGGATTTTTTACAGCACACTTGACGCGAATATAAACTTTAAAACACAACCTTAAGAAGTTTATGTCACTGATCATTAAGCAGCAATTAACCATTGCAGGCAGATATTGATCAGAAATTGTAATAATCCGGGCTGTTTATGTCTATTCAATCTGAATTTACCCCCTCTCGATCAAGTGGATGGGGCATTGATCGTGGGCGCTATGCCTCACTGGCATTGATCGCCATTTTATTGAGCGTACTTTCCTTCTTTGACGTCTTGCCGCCACGGTTAAGTGCTGGGGTCGCAGCCGTTGGCTTGTCCTTCCTGGTAGTAGTGGTCTTTGCCTTGGCGCGCGCTTGGATATTGAATCAGATCGAAGCGCAAACATACGCTGCGATGACGGGTTTTCTAGAGCAAGAAACCGATGCCTGTGTCATTTCGGATGCGACGGGCGAGGTGCTAGTTGCGAACGCTCAGGCCAATGCGCGTCTTATTCGGAACGCGGGTACGCGACTAGATGAGTCTCTGCGTACCGTATTTGCAAACCCGTCGGCGGCGCTGTTGCGTTTGCAGTCTCATGCCCTGAAACGGGGTTTTTGGGAAGAAGATGTTGTCACGCGCGGACAAACAATACCGGTGTCTGTTTCAAAGCTGGGTGAAAATCGGTTTTGCTGGCGTTTTAGAATAGATGCACCCCAGATCTGGCGCAGCGTGCAGTGGCCGGTTCTGACGATCGGACGAAATGACGTGGTGCTAGATGCCAATGATGCGGCTATCGAGCTTTTTGGTCAAATTCCCACATGCCTCAAGCCGATGGTTCAAGCTGGCGGTGCAGTTGATGGTAGCATCATACAGATTAAAACCGGGGAAACCGAAGCACCATTCACTGTCACAACGCTAAGGCACAGCGGTATTGTGCGTGAGTTGCTTTTAACGCCGCTGCAGCACGCCGAAGGACCGCAGCACACGACATCATTTGCAGATTTGCCAGTTGCGATCATGTGCATGTCTCCCGATGGAGATGTTAGCGAAGCAAACCACCTCGCGGTTGAATTGGTCGGTGAGATCCAACCGGGGCGGACGAATATCGAAAGCATGATGCAGGGGCTCGGCTATCCGATCAGGGACTGGCTGGCGAGTGCTGCCGAACAAGGCGCAGCACCGCGGTCTGAATTCCTGCGTTTGGTGCGCAAGGACAAAGAGGTATTTGTGCAAGTTACGCTGTCACGGATTCTCAGGGATGGTCAGGTCTGTCTTATTGCGGTTCTGAACGATGCCACCGAACTGAAAACGATGGAGGCGCAGTTTGTTCAAGGCCAGAAGATGCAAGCCGTTGGGCAATTGGCTGGCGGGGTCGCACATGATTTCAATAACTTGCTGACGGCGATTTCGGGGCATTGTGATCTGTTGCTGTTGCGCCATGACCAAGATGACCCGAATTACGGCGATCTTGTACAGATCAATCAGAACGCCAACCGTGCTGCAGCGTTGGTCAGCCAGCTTCTGGCCTTTTCGCGCAAACAAACGCTCCGGCCCGAGGTGCTGGATCTGCGAGATACGATTTCAGACCTTATCCATTTGCTAAACCGTCTTGTGGGCGAGAAGGTCCGCCTGACGCTCAGTCATGACCCGGTGCTCAAATCCGTCTGCGCGGACAAGCGCCAGTTAGAGCAGGTCTTGATGAACCTGGTCGTCAATGCGCGTGATGCGATGCCTGAGGGTGGGGAGATTCGGATCGAGACCGAAGTAGTGACATTGGATCAATCGATCACGCGCGATCGGGCTACGGTACAGCCGGGGGAATATGTTACGGTCAAAGTCATCGATAGCGGCATCGGGATTCCTGCAGACAAACTGCAAAAGGTGTTTGAGCCATTTTATACGACCAAACGCACAGGCGAAGGGACGGGGCTGGGGCTATCGACTGTTTACGGGATCGTAAAACAGACTGGTGGTTTCATATTTGTCGACAGTGTGCAGGACCGGGGAACGGAATTTACCGTGCTCTTGCCTGTGAGTTCCCGGGTCCAAGAATCGGAGCCTGAGGCCCCCGATACGTCAGAGGTGCAAAGTTCCCGATTGGGTGAAGGCGTGGTTTTGTTGGTCGAAGACGAAGCCCCGGTGCGCGCCTTCGCAACGCGGGCGCTTCGCTTGAAAGGCTACACTGTGCTTGAAGCTGAATCAGCCGAAGATGCGCTGCAATTGTTGGACGACCCCAATTTGCTGGTGGATGTTTTTGTCACCGATGTCGTCATGCCCGGAATGGACGGCCCGACCTGGGTGCGCGAGGCCATGAAAACACGGCCTGAAGTGCGGGTGGTCTTCATGTCAGGCTATACTGAGGGGGCGTTCGGCGAATCTGGTCCTCAGATCGAAAATTCCACCTTCCTGCCCAAGCCGTTTTCGTTGACCCAGCTGACCGAAGCGGTGTTTCAGCAAATGAACTGAAAACGTTATTCGGCAGCACGATACAATGCGTATTCTGCGGCGTGCAATGATTGGAACCGGAGTTCAGTTTGTTTTGAGAAGTCCATTGGGCAAGCGGGCGAGACGTTCTCACGCGGTAGATCGATTTTACATTCCAGCCGATTCTGAAGGAAATCCAGTATCTTTTGCTGGCTGTCATATTTGAAGATATGCGCAACACCTTTACCGTTACTGCGGGGTTGCAAAAAATCGGTTTGGCATCCCACATCTGCGTAGGCCGGGCGGGGGTTTTGCATATAGGCGTCAAGGAATGCCTCGAAGCTTAAACCATTTGTGGAATGCGGATGACCTGCCAATTCGGCGCGCGTTCGATATCGATACCAACTTCCCAACCAATCGACAGGTTCGCGCACAATGGCCATGACGTCCATTTCTGCATCAAACATCTTGCGAAACATGGTCTGGAAGAAGCGATCATAGCGACGCATGTTCGCATGTTTCAGGTCTGTTGGTCCGGACACGACGATATCGGCCCGATCGCGCAAAGCTGATTGATACGCGGTGGAGCCGGTCTTTGGAACAGACAGAAGCGCAAGCCGCTTTTCATAGAAAACAAGCATTTATCTTTTCTCTTCAATGCCTTTCATGTCTCAGATTGTCGTAAACGACTCTTTAACACAATTGCTGAAGAGTAGTTTTCATAAGTTTTAGTTGAAATGTTCTCTTTTTGGTCCCATAAGGAACAAGAGGCGAACAAAGCAGCGATTGCCGCCCGATCAAGGGTGTGACAAAAGAGAAGGCGACAGGACAATGGCGGATCTTCTGACGATGAGCGACAAGAAAAACGCAGACAAGCAAAAGGCGCTCGACAGCGCATTGGCCCAGATCGAACGGCAGTTCGGCAAAGGCTCGATCATGAAGTTGGGCGAAGATTCCAAGCAGGATATCGATGCGAGCTCGACCGGGTCGCTGGGCTTGGATATCGCGCTGGGGATCGGCGGCCTGCCGATGGGGCGGATCGTCGAGATTTATGGCCCGGAAAGCTCGGGTAAGACCACGCTGACGCTGCACTGCATCGCTGAACAGCAAAAACGCGGCGGAGTCTGCGCGTTCGTCGACGCAGAACATGCGCTGGACCCTCAATATGCGCGCAAGCTGGGTGTGGATCTGGATGAATTGCTGATCTCTCAGCCCGACACTGGCGAGCAGGCACTTGAGATCACCGACACCTTGGTGCGGTCGGGAGCCGTGAACATGGTCGTGGTCGACTCGGTTGCGGCGCTGACGCCGAAATCCGAGTTGGAAGGCGACATGGGTGACAGCAGCGTGGGTGTTCAGGCCCGGCTGATGAGCCAGGCGATGCGCAAGCTGACCGGCTCGATCAATCGCTCGAACTGCATGGTGATCTTCATAAACCAGATCAGGATGAAGATCGGTGTGATGTTTGGCAGCCCGGAAACCACTACCGGTGGTAATGCGTTGAAATTCTACAGCTCGGTCCGCTTGGATATTCGCCGTATCGGTGCGATCAAGGATCGGGACGAAGTTGTGGGCAACCAGACCCGCGTCAAGGTCGTCAAGAACAAGGTGGCACCGCCGTTCAAGCAGGTGGAATTCGACATCATGTATGGCGAAGGCATCAGCAAAATGGGTGAGCTTCTGGATCTGGGCGTCAAGGCCGGTGTGGTCGAAAAGTCGGGTTCGTGGTTCAGCTACGGTGATGAGCGGATCGGGCAGGGCCGTGAGAATGCCAAGCAATATCTGCGTGACAATTCCCGTGCGGCGCTCGAGATCGAAGACAAAATACGTGCCGCGCATGGGTTAGACTTTGAAATGCCACCCGAGGCGGAAGAGGATGACATCCTCGAAGCTTAAAGCGTGCCTGAGGGGGAACCGAAGAAATCCCCCGGCACCCCGGCAGTGCTAAAATATCTGGAACAGGGTGGCTCCTCGGGGCCGCCTTGTTTCGTTTCGGATGGGCCAATGCTGTGGACACTCTCGGGGGGTGGGGCTAAACCTTTGCTGACCATAACGACTGCGCGCCGAGAGAGCCTTATGCCAACGCTGAACGACATTCGATCTACCTTCCTGAACTACTTTGCCAAGCAGGGGCACGAAGTGGTTGCGTCCAGCCCGCTGGTTCCGCGCAATGATCCGACACTGATGTTCGTCAACTCGGGTATGGTTCAGTTCAAGAATCTGTTTACTGGCGTCGAAACCCGCGACTACAGCCGTGCTACCACTGCACAGAAATGCGTGCGTGCAGGCGGCAAACACAACGATCTGGACAATGTGGGCTATACCGCTCGCCACCATACGTTCTTTGAAATGCTGGGGAATTTCTCATTCGGGGATTACTTTAAGCATGAGGCGATACCGTTCGCTTGGGAACTGATCACCAAAGAGTTTGGTATCGATAAGAACCGTCTGTTGGCCACTGTCTATCACACCGATGATGAGGCATTTGAAATCTGGAAAAAGGTTGGTGTCCCTGAAGACCGGATCATCCGCATCGCTACCAATGACAATTTCTGGCAAATGGGCCCTACCGGCCCCTGCGGCCCGTGCACCGAGATTTTCTATGACCACGGTGATCACATCTGGGGTGGGCCTCCGGGTTCGGCTGAGGAAGATGGTGATCGGTTCATCGAAATCTGGAACATCGTTTTCATGCAGAACGAACAGTTCGAAGACGGCTCGATGGTCGAACTAGACATGCAGTCGATCGACACCGGCATGGGATTGGAACGCATTGGAGCGTTGCTGCAAGGCAGCCACGACAATTATGACACCGATCTGTTCAAAACGCTGATCGAAGCCTCCGCGGATGCGACCGGTGTTGATCCTTATGGGGATCAAAACGTGCATCATCGCGTGATTGCGGACCACTTGCGTTCAACTTCGTTCCTGATCGCGGATGGTGTGATGCCGTCAAATGATGGGCGAGGGTATGTTCTGCGCCGTATCATGCGCCGCGCGATGCGCCATGCGCATCTGTTGGGGGCCAAAGATCCGGTGATGCACCGCCTGGTACCCACGCTGGTGCAATTGATGGGTGCGCAATATTCAGAGCTTGGTCAGGCGCAGCCACTGATCGAAGAGACACTGCTGCTTGAGGAAACTCGGTTCAAGCAAACTTTGGATCGCGGTTTGAAGCTGTTGGATGAGGAAGTCTCGGGCCTACCTGAAGGCGATCCACTACCCGGAGACGCGGCGTTCAAACTGTATGATACCTATGGTTTCCCGCTTGATCTGACGCAGGATGCGCTGCGCGAGAAAGGTCGAACCGTCGACACCGATGGATTTGACGTGGCCATGGCCGAACAAAAAGCCAAGGCTCGCGCGGCGTGGGCCGGGTCTGGCGAATCTGCCGATCAGGTGGTTTGGTTCGATGTGCTGGATGCGGCCGGTGCGACCGATTTCCTTGGCTACGATACTGAAAAGGCCGAAGGGCAGGTCGCTGCGTTGGTGGTCGATGGTGTATTGGTCGACAAGATCGAGAAGGGTGGTACCGGCTGGGTCGTAGTCAACCAGACACCGTTCTATGGCGAGGCCGGCGGCCAGGTCGGCGACACCGGTGAAATTCGCAGGCTGGATGAGCGCGACGATATCGCCCGTGTTGAAGACACCAGAAAGTTTGCTGATGGCAAAGTCTATGCTCACAAGGTCACGATTGATCATGGGGCGATCTCAAAAGGTGACGCAGTTGAGCTGGAAGTCGATCACGCGCGCCGCACGGCCATTCGTGCCAACCACTCCGCGACGCACCTTCTGCATGAAGCCCTGCGTGAGACATTGGGTGATCACGTGGCGCAGCGCGGGTCGCTCAACGCATCAGATCGTTTGCGGTTCGATTTCAGCCATTCCAAGGCTCTGACACTGGAAGAAGTGCAGAAAGTTGAGCGAGAGGTGAACGCATTCATCCGCCAAAACTCAACCGTGGAAACCAGGATTATGACACCTGATGACGCCCGTGAACTGGGTGCTCAAGCTCTGTTCGGTGAGAAATACGGGGATGAGGTGCGCGTGGTTTCGATGGGCAAAGCACCCACCGGCAAAGGCCAGGATGGCGAAACATGGTCGATTGAACTGTGTGGCGGTACCCATGTGCGCCAGACCGGTGATATCGGAACCTTCGTCGTGCTGGGCGACAGTGCCAGCAGCGCGGGCGTGCGGCGGATCGAGGCTTTGACGGGTGATGACGCATTTAAGTATCTGTCGAAACAGGATCATCGCCTTTCCTCAATTGCGCTTGAGTTGAAAGCGCAGCCTGATGACGTTGTGGCGCGTGTTAAGACTCTGCTGGATGAGCGTAAGTCGCTGCAAAACGAAGTTGCGCAGTTGCGCCGTGATCTGGCCATGGCCGGAGGCGCGGGGCAGGGCGGTGGAGCGGAAGCGCGCGATGTGAACGGCGTTGCGTTCTTTGCGCAGTCGCTCTCGGGTGTGTCCGGAAAGGACCTGCCTGCATTGATTGATGAGCACAAAAGCCGTTTGGGCACCGGTGCAGTATTGTTGATTGCTGATACCGGCGGCAAAGCGGCTGTTGCTGCGGGCGTCACGTCTGACCTGACAGACACGGTATCCGCGGTGGATCTGGTCCGGGCGGCGGTCGCTGAACTGGGCGGCAAAGGCGGTGGCGGACGGCCTGACATGGCACAGGGGGGGGGCAAGGATGCCTCGAATGCAGAGGCTGCAATCAAGGCCGCTGAACAGGTTTTGGGAGGATAAGATGCCAGCACTTTGGATCGCACACGTCACTGTGACAGATGCCGATGCTTATGGAAAATACGCCGAGCTTGCAGGGCCGGCAATTGCGGCGCATGGGGGTGAATTCATCGCCCGCGCGGCACGTTACGTGCAGTTAGAGGGCAAAGAGCGACCACGCAATGTGGTCGCCCGCTTCCCAACCGTCGAGGCTGCGGTAGAGTGCTACAATTCTCCTGCATATCAGCAGGCATTGGATCATGCCCGTGGCGCCAGCGAGCGAGAGCTGGTGGTCGTTGAAGTTACCGACTGAGAATCAGGCTCAATCTACCTTCGCATGAAATTTGCAAATTCTGCCCGGCCCAGAGCCGTGCGATCTGCCATGCATTTTAGCGTGGGCGGCTCTTCACGATCGCTCTGAATTTATACACATTATTACAATGGGTTGTGCATGCTTCCGGTTGGTTTTGAACATATTTCTCTGTCCGATTGTGGCACTTCGCGCCACTTTCTTGCGCGGAAATGGTCACGAAAAGTGACGAATTTCCGCCGTTTTTTCCGCTCAATCTCGGATTTGATTGCGTGACAACCACGGTTTGCGGATATGGTCCGGTGTACAGATGGGTTCTGATCCACGCAGTTTGCAGGGACTAATAGGACTCGAGGGACAGGCATGAAATTCTTTGGTACGACCTTAGACGCCCACTTAAAGAGCGCTGCCAAGCTTGGCGGGCTGTTTGGTTTGGCTATCCTGATTAACGGTTCGCTGTTGTTTGGGACTGAAGCATCGGCGAAAGATGCCGCGTTTATCCCGAGTATCGCTGCCTCGCCACCACCCTCCGGTGCGCGTCAGCTTTGTGGTAAGTATTCCTGGGCATGTGCGCAAAAAGGTATCGGTTCCTTATCCACCAGCCAAGAATTGAAGCTTGTCAAAGAAATCAACCGCCGCGTTAATCGATCCACGAGAGAGGTCACGGATCAGTCGCAATACAAAACCAGTGAACTTTGGGCGCTTCCAACGTCGCGCGGTGGTGACTGCGAAGATTTTGCGCTTCTAAAGAAAAGAGATTTGATCCAGGCTGGTTTCGACCCTCGTAAACTACTGCTCGCGACAGTGTTGGATACGCGCAGAAACTCTCATGCTGTTTTGGTTTATCGGTCAAGCGACGGCGATCTGGTTCTGGATAATTTGACCAATCAGATCAAGCCATGGAAGGCGACGCGCTATTTGTTCCTGAGGATGCAAGATCCTAAACAACCGCGAAACTGGGTCGGAGTTTACGGAAAGAGCTAGAAATCAGAGAAACAAAAAAGGGCGCGTGCAATGAGCAGCGCCCTTTTTCAGTATTAGTTATCAAACATACTAGTATTAGTTTTGTTTTTCGACTTTTTGCCCTTGGATTTTTTGTCCTTCGACTTTTTGTCCTTGGATTTTTTGTCCTTCGACTTTTTGTCCTTCGACTTTTTGTCCTTCGACTTTTTGTCTTTGGACTTTTTGTCTTTGGACTTTTTGTCCTTCGACTTTTTGTCCTTGGACTTTTTGTCCTTCGACTTTTTGTCCTTGGATTTCTTGTCCTTCGACTTTTTATCTTTCGACTTTTTATCTTTATCCTGCTTGTCATCAGGATCGTTGTCATTTCCGTCGTTCTCACCTCCCGGCGTCGGAGATCCGGGGTCGTTGTCTGGAGAAGAATTACCGCTGGGGCCGGAACTTGAACTTTCCCGCTCAGATTCATCTGATGGACCGTCGCCTGATCTTTGGTCGGCGAAGCCAATGCTTGCAGTTGGCAGGTCAGTCAAAACAGCTGCAAATCGCGGGCAATCAAGAATGGTACGTTCCAAGATCGACTCGAAATCGGCGCGCCGTTGGATATACCGGAGCATGCCCGAAGTAACCACGTCACACGCACATAGCGTATTCGAAGATACAGATTGTTTTGCCGTTCTCACGGTACATGTGCCAGCTGCCTGAGCGGAATTCACGAAGATGAAGGGTAAGATTGCGGAAGCAAAAGCAATCGATAACAGTTTGGATCTAATGCGCATCGCACGCTCCTTAAGCACTCGTTAACTACACCGCCGTATAAACAAACGGCGTCACACTTTGAACACAAAGTCCTCTTTCTATCGCCTATTTTCAAGCAAACTTTCTGTTGGATTTCTGTGATCCAGCTCACTCAAACGCGATTAACCCATAAAAAACAAAAAGAAGACCTGCTGTTGCACCAGGTCTTCTTTTTCTGTGTTGTTTCTAGTCTGACGCAAAAATGTCACGAATGTGGCAATGTTTCCAAAACGTGAACAAGTTCACAGCATTGATCAGGCTGATTTTGACATCCGTTTACGCTCATGCGGATCCAGATAACGTTTGCGAAGCCGGATCGCATTGGGCGTAACCTCGACCAGTTCATCGTCGTCGATATAAGCGATTGCCTCTTCAAGCGAGAACTGAATATGAGGGGTCAGCCTTACTGCGTCGTCCGAGCCGCTGGCACGCACGTTTGTCAGCTTCTTCCCTTTCAGCGGATTCACTTCTAGATCGTTGTCTCGCGAATGCTCTCCGATCACCATGCCCTGATAGACATCAGTTTGCGGGCCAACGAACATGCGGCCACGCTCTTCCAAATTCCAAAGCGCATAGGCAACCGCCTGGCCGTTTTCCATCGAGATCAGAACACCTGCGCGTCGGCCGGGGATCTGTCCTTTATGGGCCGCCCAGCCGTGGAAGACACGGTTCAAGACACCAGTTCCGCGCGTATCGGTCAGGAACTCTCCGTGATAGCCGATCAGGCCACGAGACGGCACGTGGGCGATGATCCGGGTTTTGCCTGCCCCTGCAGGGCGCATTTCAGCCAGTTCACCTTTGCGCGCACCCGTGATTTTCTCGATCACCGCGCCAGAATATTCATCATCCACATCGATCGTGACTTCTTCGATAGGTTCAAGGCGCTGGCCGTCCTCCTCGCGGAACAAAACCTGTGGGCGCGAGATGCTGAGCTCGAATCCTTCGCGGCGCATGTTTTCGATCAGAACACCCATCTGCAATTCGCCGCGACCAGCAACCTCGAAGGCCTCGCCGCCGGGCGTGTCGCTGATGCGGATGGCTACGTTCGATTCGGCTTCTTTCATCAGGCGATCACGAATGACCCGAGACTGAACCTTTTTGCCGTCACGACCGGCCAGCGGGGAATCGTTTATGCCGAAGGTCACTGTGATGGTTGGCGGATCGATAGGCTGGGCAGGCAGGGCCTCGTCGACTTGCGGGGCTACAAGGGAATCTGCCACGGTGGCTTTGCTCATACCCGCAATCGTGACAATGTCGCCTGCTTCAGCGACGTCGATGGGTTGTTGAGCTAATCCACGGAATGCAAGGATTTTCGACGCGCGGAAGCTTTCAATCTGGGTGCCGTCTCGGCTGAGTGCTTTGAGGCTGTCACCCGCTTTCAGAGTTCCACTTTCCACACGACCGGTCAGAATGCGACCGATGAATGGATCGCTGCCCAAAGTGGTGGCGAGCATCCTGAACGGTTCGTCCTTTTTCTCGATCTGCTTGGGTGCGGGGACGTGATCAACGATCAGATCGAACAGGGCGGTCAAGTCCTTGCGCGGACCGTCAAGCTCCATATCGGCCCAGCCGGACCGGCCCGAAGCATACATGGCCGGGAAGTCCAGCTGATCGTCATCGGCGCCCAAGTTGGCGAAAAGGTCGAAACATTCGTCCAGCGCGCGATCAGGCTCGGCATCGGGTTTGTCGACCTTGTTCAGCACGACAATCGGGCGCAGGCCCAAAGCCAGCGCCTTTGAGGTCACGAATTTGGTTTGCGGCATCGGGCCTTCGGCGGCGTCGACCAGCAGTACAACGCCGTCGACCATGCTGAGAATACGTTCGACTTCCCCACCGAAATCAGCGTGGCCGGGGGTGTCGACGATGTTAATGCGGGTATCCTTCCACTCAACGCTGGTGGCTTTGGCCAGGATGGTAATGCCGCGTTCGCGTTCCAGGTCGTTGCTGTCCATGGCGCGTTCTGCCACGGCCTGGTTTTCCCGGAACGCGCCGGATTGTTTAAGCAGCTCATCCACCAGGGTCGTCTTGCCGTGGTCCACGTGAGCGATGATTGCGATGTTGCGCAGGTCCATGAGAGGTCAGCCTTTGAACGGGAAGTTGCCGCGCGCATAACGCGGCGCGACAAAATATACCAGCCCTAACCGGCGGTCAGTGGCCCGCTGTAGCTGAAAACAGGTGGATGATCAGAATGCCGCTCAAAATCATGCCCAAACCCAAGACTGCGGGCCAATCGAGTTTTTGGCCAAAAACCAGAAATCCAATCAGTGCGATCAGGGCAATACCAAGGCCCGACCAGATTGCATAGACAATGCCCACAGGCATGACCTTTAACGTGAGGGCCATAAGATAAAAGGCCGACCCATAGCCAACCACGACAAGAGCCGACGGCCAAAATCGCGTAAACTGATGGCTAGCCTGCAACGCAGTCGTGCCGATGGTTTCCGCGATAACAGCCAACATTAGGATTAGGTAGGTCTTTGGCACGAGCGATGCCTCTCTGAATTATCGCGAAAGGTTGAGCATACTTGCGATCATTTGGGCAAGGGGATTCAGTTGCAGATGATCAAAACCCTAACTTTACCAAAGGTCAGGTAAACCCGACTATTCGGGCTTTTGCATTCGTGCTAAACACTCGATTGTTTTTAGTGTGTTTTTAATGAGTTTGATAAGATGACGACTTTTGCAAAATCGGTCATTATCGCTTCGGTTTTGATTGTGGCGTTGGGGTGGCTTGCAGACGGGGGGTCCGTCGACATTGATGCAGCCCAGAGTGTTGAGCGGTTCACAGGTTTTCCGGTTTAGGCGCCCACCGAGCGATATCCTCGAAAAGGAGCTTTCGGGCTCCTTTTCTTTTCTTCAGACGCTAAGCAATCTTTACTGCTTTTCGATCGCTTTCAGCTTGGATCGATGTTCAGACAGTCTTTTCACCACGAATTGCCGTGCCTTACGTTCCGCCAGCCTAACCCGGATTTCGGTCAAGAACGCTTCTTCCAGAGATTGCGAGGCTGCACCGAGAACGTCTCCAACCTCCACAAAGAATCGATCCTCGCCCGTCTCGTCCATAACCTTCATCGTGTCCTCGGCCAATCTGGCGGCGAGGGTAGTGATGGTATCGGACATCAGCGCGTATTCTCTGTCAGGCGGCGTTTCACGTAATCCGTCACATCTGTCATCAGCGTGTCCATGTGGCGGTCTTGGAAGAAGTGATCGGCACCTTCCACCTCATTATGGGTGATGGTGATACCCTTTTGTTCATGCAGCTTTCCGACCAGAGACGCAGTGTCTGCAGGTGGCGCGACACGGTCCGCCAATCCGTTGATGATCAAGCCAGAAGACGGGCAGGGTGCCAGGAACGAAAAGTCGTACATGTTTGCGGGCGGCGATACACTGATGAAGCCAGTGATCTCGGGGCGGCGCATCAGAAGCTGCATTCCGATCCATGCACCGAACGAGAACCCAGCGACCCAGCAATGCTTGGAGTTGTTGTTCATCGACTGAAGGTAATCCAGCGCTGATGCTGCATCGCTCAGCTCACCTACACCCTGGTCATACTCGCCCTGGCTGCGACCAACGCCGCGAAAGTTAAAACGCAGAACCGTGAAGCCCATGTTGTAAAAGGCGTAATGCAGGTTATAGACCACCTTGTTGTTCATGGTCCCGCCAAATTGTGGATGCGGGTGAAGCACGATAGCGATCGGTGCGTCTTTTTCCTTTTGCGGGTGGTAGCGGCCTTCCAGGCGGCCTTCGGGTCCGGGAAAAATCACCTCGGGCATGTGTGCTTTGGTCCTGTTTTTTGACGCGTCGGCCCCGAGATTATCTTGACGGTAATCCTCAGGTACCTTAGAACGGTTCTAATTACATTGTGTCGCGTGAAAACGCTGTCAGTGGGAGATACGCACTGGCTCGGGCGACGTCAATGTTTTCGCGCAGTTCTTGCCTGAAGGAAACAAAATGAAGCTGTCGACCAAAGGCCGCTATGCGATGGTTGCGCTGGCGGATATCGCCCTTCAGTCCTCGGACAAACTCGTCACGTTGGGCGAGATTTCCGAACGTCAGGATATTTCACTGCCGTATTTGGAGCAGCTTTTCGTGAAACTGCGCCGAGCTGATCTGGTCAGTTCAGTACGCGGACCGGGTGGGGGCTATCGCCTGGCGCGACCTGCCTCGGAAATCCGTGTGGTCGAGATACTGGCCGCGGTTGATGAGACGGTGGATGCGATGCACAAGGGGGCAGGTGCCTCGGGCGCGTCTTCGGGCAGCCGGGCGCAGTCACTGACCAATCGGTTGTGGGAAAGCCTGAGCGCGAATGTTTACGTATTCCTGCATCAAACGCGGCTGTCGGATGTAATCCGGAATGATCTTGCACCGTGTCCTGCTGTTCCCAGCTTGTTCGCAGTCGTGGACGATTGATCTGATGACGTGTTTCTGTGTTCCGTCAAAACCCATCTTGGAAAAGATACATCTATGAAACGGGTTTATCTCGACCATAACGCAACCGCCGCTCTGAGGCCCGAGGCCCGCGATGCAATGATCGCGGCGATGGATTTGGTGGGCAATCCGTCCTCGGTCCATGCCGAAGGGCGCGCCGCAAAAGCGGTGGTCGAGAAAGCGCGGGCTCAAATCGCAACAGCGTTTGGGGCCGATGGTGCCGACATCGTGTTTACATCCGGCGCGACGGAGGCAGCGGCTTTGGCCATGGCGGGGCGCGATCTTCAAGGCGCAACGATTGAACATGACGCGGTAAGGGCCTGGATTGATGAGGTTTTGCCTGTGGCCCAGAGTGGGCACGTTGACGTTCTGGAGGCGTCCCGATCCACGCTGCAACTGGCCAATTCGGAAACCGGGATTGTTCAGTCTTTGCCTGCCGGTCTTGCGGTCACTGACGCGACTCAGGCTTTTGGTAAGTTGCCGATAGCCTTCAACTGGCTGGGGGCTGAGATGGCGCTGATTTCAGCCCACAAACTTGGCGGGCCAAAAGGGATCGGGGCGTTGGTGATGAAGCGCGGCACCGATCTTGCTGCGCAAATCAAGGGCGGCGGGCAGGAGATGGGGCGTCGCTCGGGTACAGAAAATGTCACCGGAATTGCGGGGTTCGGAGCAGCAACTGAAGCCGCGTCCCGTGATTTAGCAAATGGCGTTTGGGAAAACGTTGCAGAACTTAGAAATATTCTAGAAAACGCTCTTGAGGCTGGTACGAAAGCTACTATTTTTGTCGGGAAAGACCAAGGGCGACTCCCCAACACTCTGTGCTTCGCCACACCAGGCTGGAAGGGTGAGACCCAGGTCATGCAGATGGATTTGTCGGGATTTGCGGTCAGCGCAGGCTCGGCCTGTTCCAGCGGCAAGGTTCGTGCAAGCGCCGTACTGACGGCCATGGGATTTGATGAGATGACCGCCTCCAGCGCAATCCGCGTATCGCTGGGGCCAGAGACGGCAGAAGAAGATGTGCTGCGTTTCGCGGAAACGTGGCTTGAAAAAGAGAAAAAGCATCGCGCGCGGGCCGCGTGATCTGACGGAGGGTGAATTATGGCCGCTTTGGACCAGACCCAGGTGAAAGAGGGTGTCGATCAGGAAACCGTAGACGCGGTTCGCGAGGTCAGCACTTATAAATACGGCTGGGAAACTGATATCGAGATGGAGTATGCGCCAAAAGGCGTGAATCCCGATATCGTTCGTCTGATCTCGGACAAAAATGATGAACCTGAGTGGATGACCGAATGGCGTCTGGCCGCGTTCGAGCGCTGGACCCAGATGGAAGAGCCTAAATGGGCGATGGTGCACTACCCGCCGATCGACTTTCAGGACCAGTATTATTATGCCCGTCCGAAATCGATGGAAGATAAACCCAAATCTCTTGATGAGGTCGATCCCAAACTTCTGGCGACTTACGAAAAGCTGGGTATCCCTTTGAAAGAACAGATGATCCTGGCAGGTGTCGAGGGCGCTGAGAATGCACCGGCAGAAGGCCGTAAGGTTGCTGTTGATGCAGTATTTGACTCGGTTTCGGTCGGGACGACTTTTCAGGAAGAGTTGAAGAAAGCCGGCGTTATCTTCTGCTCGATTTCCGAGGCGATCAAAGAGTATCCGGAACTGGTCAAGAAATACCTAGGGACGGTCGTACCGGTCTCGGACAATTTCTATGCCACGCTGAACTCAGCTGTATTCTCGGATGGTTCATTCGTCTACGTCCCGCCTGGCGTGCGCTGCCCGATGGAACTGAGCACATATTTCCGCATCAATGCAGAAAATACCGGCCAGTTTGAGCGCACGCTGATCATCGCCGACAAGGGCTCTTACGTCTCGTATCTGGAAGGCTGCACGGCGCCCCAGCGCGACACCGCTCAGTTGCACGCGGCGGTTGTCGAGATCATCGTCGAAGAAGATGCCGAGGTGAAATACTCGACCGTTCAGAACTGGTTCCCCGGGGATGAGAATGGCAAAGGCGGGATCTACAATTTCGTGACCAAGCGCGCCGATTGTCGGGGTGATCGCTCCAAGGTGATGTGGACGCAGGTCGAAACCGGCTCAGCCGTAACCTGGAAATACCCGTCCTGCATCCTGCGTGGCGACGATAGCCAGGGTGAGTTCTACTCGATCGCGATCACGAACAACATGCAGCAGGCCGACACCGGCACCAAGATGGTTCATCTGGGCAAGAACACCAAGTCGCGGATCGTATCGAAAGGGATCAGTGCCGGTAAGGCGCAGAACACCTATCGTGGTCTGGTGTCGATGCATCCAAAGGCCAAGGATAGCCGCAACTATACGCAGTGCGACAGCTTGCTTATTGGCGACAAATGCGGGGCGCATACGGTTCCGTATATCGAGGTGAAGAACAACTCATCTCGGGTCGAGCACGAGGCGACGACATCAAAAGTGGATGACGATCAGCTGTTCTATTGCCGTCAGCGTGGCATGGACGAGGAAGAAGCCGTGGCCTTGGTCGTCAACGGGTTCTGCAAGGACGTTCTGCAGGCGCTGCCGATGGAATTTGCGATGGAAGCGCAACAGCTTGTGGCAATCAGCCTTGAGGGATCAGTCGGCTGATGACACCAAAACCCCAACAGCGAATCCGAAAGGACGATGTCCTGACCGTGCTTGGCTATGCGTTGCCGGTGCTCGGCGGCCTGTTGGGGGTTGCTTACGTCAATACCAAGTACATGGACTTCATAAACCCGGTTTGGGCAGTGGGCGCAGGCGCGTTGCTTGGATGGATCATCGCCCGCGTGATCCGCAAGGTGCTGGGATAAGAACTTATCGGGGTCGCAATGCGCCCCTTGCGAGATGCTAAAGGACAGAAAATGCTGGAAATCAATAACCTGCACGTCAAACTTGAGGAAGAAGACAAGCAAATTCTGAAAGGGGTCGACCTGACGGTCGAGCCTGGCAAGGTGCATGCGATCATGGGGCCCAATGGCTCGGGCAAATCAACGCTCAGCTACGTGTTGTCTGGTCGTGATGGCTATGAGGTGACCGAGGGCGGCGCGACGCTTGATGGCGAGGATCTGCTTGAAATGGAACCGGAAGAACGTGCAGCCGCAGGTGTGTTTCTGGCGTTCCAGTACCCGGTCGAGATTCCCGGTGTGGGCAACATGACCTTCCTGCGCACCGCCGTGAATGCGCAGCGCAAAGCACGTGGCGAGGAAGAGCTATCGGCGACGGATTTTTTGAAAGAGGTTCGTGCCAAGGCCAAGGCGCTGAAAATCGACGCTGAAATGTTGAAACGTCCGGTCAATGTTGGCTTTTCGGGTGGTGAGAAAAAGCGCAACGAAATCCTGCAAATGGCGATGCTTGAGCCGAAGATGTGCATCCTGGATGAGACAGACTCGGGCCTTGACGTGGACGCGATGAAGCTGGTGGCCGAGGGAGTGAACGCCCTGCGCGATGAAGGGCGGGGTTTCCTTGTTATCACGCACTATCAGCGGCTTCTCGATCACATCAAACCTGACGTGGTTCACATCATGGCGGATGGTCGTATCGTGAAATCCGGTGGCCCCGAACTCGCGCTGGAAGTGGAAAACAACGGCTATGCCGACATCCTGGCCGAGGTGAACTGATGGCATTACCCCAAGCGAAACAAACGGCGACCGAGGAACGGCTGGCAGCGCTGACCATGCCGGATGCGGGATGCACACGCAAAGCGCGCGAAGCCGCAATTGCACGTGTACGCGCGATGGGTTTGCCCAGTCGTCGAGATGAATACTGGAAATATACCCGTCCAGACACTCTGGTCTCTGCGGAAGCTCCCAGTGCTGCTTTGTTCAAAACGGATGAACCGGCTCTGTTCCACGCGCTCGACCGACTGAAGATCGTTTTCATTGATGGCGTATTCAGCCCGGAAGAGTCTGATGATCTGTCTCTGGAGGGTGTAACGATCGATCGGCTGGAAGATATCTGTTGCAAAGATATCCATTGGGCCAAAGAGTTATACGGCGTTCTTGAAGCAAAAGGCCAAGATCCAGTGGCGCGTCCCTTGGCGGCGCTGAACACGGCCTATGCGTCAGATGGAGTTGCCATTCATGTATCCGGCAAGCCGAGCAAACCGATTAACCTGATTTATCGCCATGAATCTGAAACGTCGGATGCGATCCTGCATCACGTCGTTCGGGTTGAAAGCGGTGCCGAAGTCACGATCCTTGAAAACGGACCCGCAGCTTCGCGCTTCAACAAATGTATGGAGATCGATATCGCCGACAATGGCACATTGCATCATATCCGTGCGCAGGGCAGGGATCATCAACGCCGTGCGGCGACTCATATGTTCTCGCGGCTTGGCAAAGAATCCGTCTATAAATCCTTCACGCTGACCGTGAACGGAGTTTTAACGCGAAACGAGCAAGTCGTCGAACTGACGGGTGATGATGCGGTCGCGCACGTGGCGGGTGCGTGTGTTGGAGACGGTGATTTTCTCCATGATGACACGGTCTTTGTCACCCATGATGCGGTGAATTGCGAGAGCCGCCAAGTGTTCAAGAAGGTGCTTCGCAACGGTGCGACGGGTGTTTTTCAGGGCAAGATCTTGGTGAAGGAAGGTGCTCAGAAAACCGACGGTTACCAGATCAGCCAGTCGCTGCTTCTGGACGATGACAGTCAGTTCCTCGCAAAGCCCGAGCTCGAGATTTACGCCGATGACGTTGCGTGTTCGCATGGTTCGACCTCGGGCGCCATTGATGAAACGGCTTTGTTCTACCTGCGCTCGCGTGGAGTACCAACTGCGGAAGCAACCGACATGTTGACACTGGCCTTCCTGGCTGAAGCCGTCGATGAAATCGAGGACGAGGATCTGGCAGCTGATATCGTGTCCCGATTGCAAGATTGGCTGGCACGCCGACGCTGATGCCTGTCACAACCGATATCGTGGCCACGTATCGCGGACCGGGGCGTGTGGTGCGTCGGCTGCTTGATATGGGGCCGCGCGAAGATCGCGCATTGGCGTTTGTGATGGCGTTCTGTGTAATAGGCTTTATCGCACAATTGCCCGGCCTTGCACGGAGAGCTCATCTGGAAGGAATAGAGCTGAACATGCTGATGGGCGGGGCCCTGTTGGGCTCGGTCTTTATTCTGCCATTGTGCTTTTATCTTCTTGCTTGGCTCACCCATTTCATCGCGCGAATGATGGGGGGCGTTGGCACCAGCTATGGTGCGCGGCTAGCCTTGTTCTGGGCGCTTCTCGCGTCAGCGCCTTTGGTGTTGCTGAATGGGCTGGTGTCCGGTTTCATCGGCCCCGGGTCAGCGCAAACACTTGTGGGGCTGTTATGGGTTGCGGTTTTTCTCTGGTTCTGGTTGTCGGGCCTCAAGCAATCGCAAAAGGCTGCTAAATGAATTCCACCGCACTGCTCAACCTGGTCGTTCTGACCCTGTCCAATCCAGCCGAAGCCGCAAGACGATTGCTCGCGTTGCGGCTGGGTACGGATGTACTGTGGCTCGCCTTCTCTCTCGCGGTGATCCTGAACGCTCTGGTCCAGTCTGCGTCCAGCTTCGTCCTGCCGCTTATCAGTCCGGATGTTCAGCAACTGGCTGAGCCACTATCGAGGACGCTTTTTGTTTCCGTCGCGGCAATCATGATCAGCGTCGTGACGTTCCTATTAGTGGGCCGCGTCTTGGGTGGAACGGGAACGTTCAATGACTTCATGACGCTGATTGTCTGGTTGCAAATCCTGCAAATTGCGGGGCAAGCAATCATTCTAGCGCTGGTTGCAGCGCTGCCGTTTCTATTCTTACCGGCCAGTCTGGCGATGCTGGGTCTTAGCCTTTACATCACCTTGCATTTTCTCAACGAGGCGCATCGATTTCAGTCGTTGGGAAAATCGTTTGTGGTGATCCTGATCTCTGGTCTTGTGGCCGTCCCGTTTGTTCTTTGGCTGATCCCCGCCGGGTCTGTATAGGGAAGTCCTGTCTATGTATGACGTACAAAAAATCCGCGCAGATTTTCCGATCCTGTCACGTCAGGTCAACGGAAAGCCGCTGACTTATCTAGACAACGGGGCCTCCGCGCAGAAACCCCAGGTAGTGATCGACGCGATCACGCAGGCCTATGCGCACGAATATTCGAACGTGCATCGAGGGCTTCACTATCTGTCAAATCTCGCGACCGAGAAATATGAGGCCGTCCGTGGCACGGTTGCGCGGTTTCTGGGCGTATCAAACGAGAATGAGATTGTCCTGAATTCGGGTACGACCGAGGGAATCAATTTGGTCGCCTACGGTTGGGCAATGCCACGCCTGCAGGCGGGGGACGAGATTGTCCTCAGCGTGATGGAACATCACGCCAACATCGTGCCGTGGCACTTCCTGCGCGAACGGCAGGGCGTGGTGCTGAAATGGATCGACATCGATGCGACCGGCCATCTTGACCCTCAGGCGGTAATCGACGCCATTGGCCCCAAGACAAAGCTGGTTGCGGTGACCCAGTGCTCGAACGTGCTGGGCTCTGTGGTTGATGTCAAAGCAATCACGCAAGCCGCCCACGTCAAAGGCGTTCCGGTTCTGGTGGATGGCAGCCAGGGCGCGGTTCATATGCCCGTCAATGTCGATGACATCGGATGTGACTTCTATGCCATCACGGGTCATAAACTGTACGGCCCATCCGGTTCTGGCGCAATTTTTATCAAATCGGACCGCATGGCTGAAATGCGCCCCTTTATAGGTGGCGGTGACATGATCAAAGAGGTTTCAAAGGATCAGGTGATCTACAACGATCCACCAATGAAGTTCGAGGCCGGAACCCCCGGCATCGTGCAGACCATCGGGTTGGGTGTGGCGCTTGACTATATGATGGACCTTGGCATGGAGAGCATTGCATCGCATGAGGCCGGCTTGCGCGACTATGCGATGCAACGGTTGAATGGATTGAACTGGCTGCAGGTTCAAGGCACCACAGCGAACAAAGCCGCGATATTCAGCTTTACTCTGGATGGGGCAGGGCATGCCCATGATGTTTCTACCATTCTGGACAAAAAGGGTGTCGCAGTGCGCGCAGGGCACCATTGCGCCGGGCCGCTGATGGACCATTTGGGGGTCACTGCTACCTGTCGTGCCAGCTTTGGGCTTTATAACACGACGGATGAGGTCGACACCCTGATCGATGCGTTGGAGCTTGCCCACGATCTGTTTGCCTGACGTACTGCGGATTTGCAGTTGCACCCGGATTGGAACGAGGGTAGCTAACGGCCAAGGCACCTGTAGCTCAGCTGGATAGAGCGCTGCCCTCCGAAGGCAGAGGCCAGAGGTTCGAATCCTCTCAGGTGCGCCATTTCACCCTTGCTAGTCGTCATATTACGCAGAACTGACGGTGCACGAACCTGTTCTTTCCAGGCAAAACAAAACCCCCGCCAGAACTATCTGATGGGGGTTGTGCAAAAGCGAAAGATGAAATGCTCGATTAGCCGCGCCACGAGCGGATGACACCGCAATCCATGTGAACGAAATTCGAACGATAATACTGTCCAACGCCACCGGCACGGCAGGCCATCGCTGCTTTGCCCATTTGCGAGACAGAGCGTGATGACAGTCGCAGATCAGCAGCCTGACCCTTCATATGAAGCGAATTCTTGGCAACACCCCGCGAGCGGCGGCGCAGCATTGCGTTGGTTTGCGGCGAGCGGTAACCGGACAACAGCATGTAGGGTTCGCTGACATCCAGAAGATTGTGGGTGGCCGCCATGATGTCGATGGTCCTCAGGTCCACTGACTTGACTTGATCGCTGCGCCAGTCGCGCATGAAGTGATTGACCTCTTTCACCGCGTCTTTGATGTATTTGCCATCAACCCAATAGACCATATCGATACGTTCACCGGTACGGCCGGAATACATGCGGATACGGCGAATATCACCTCCGCCGCGAAGGAAACCTGCTGCGTTGGAATATGTGGGGGCTGCAACAACTGCTGTTGCGGCGAATGCGCCCAATAGGGCACGCCGGGTCAGGCCCGAGGTACTGCTCTTGGTCATTTTTTGTTTCGTCCCGTACTGTTCCTGCCTGCACACGATGTTACGCGCGCCGTATTAATTTTTTCCCATCCCAGATGCGGGATTTATGGCACAGTAGGATTCAACAGCCAAGAAATCTTTGGTCGCAGTCAAATCAAGGGGGAAATTTCGGCAGTTTTTTGCGCAACTGATGCAAGTATGCTTGCTTTTGGCGCAGTTCGCGCGTCGGCGATGCAAACGCGCACCAGGGGTCAAAGAAGCGGTCTGGTGATGAATTTGTGAATAGACATCAGGCGCTCAGCAAAACATTATTTTCAGACGCCGCTTATAGGGCGTGACAAGTCATTGAAGAAACAGGGCCATCCTATGTCATTTGTTACCCGTGCTCGTTCAAGTGTTTTTATCGCCGCTTTCCTTGTGGCTTCGGCCTCAGTCGCGCAGGCGGGGACGGATGGCACAGCGTTTCAATTGGCCGTTGCGGAAAGTGTGTCCAACAGCCCGGCTATTGCTGAGTTTTATCGCACAAACGGGTTTGATCCGGTTTGGGTTGGCGATACGCCCGAACATTCTGCACGACGCAAAGCCCTGATCGAAGCGCTTTCGACGACCGATCTGCATGGATTGCCTGGGGCACGTTACGACGTCCAGACTTTGAAGACAAAGATGCAGGACGCGCGCAACACCCGTGATCTGGGCGTGCTCGAGGCCGAGCTGACTCGGGTTTTTGTCAAATATGCCAGAGACTTGCATTCCGGTTCTGTAACGCCTTCGCAGATTGATCCCGGCCTAGTGCGGGCGGTGGAACGACACAGCGCCGCAGAGCATCTTGAACTGCTCGTTTCCAGCCAGGGTGATACCTATTTCAGGGATATGATGCCTCAATCGCGCCAGTATCTTGCGCTGTTGAAACAGAAGAAGGCGCTGGAAGCGTTGATGACACAAGGTGGCTGGGGCGAGACCGTTCCTGTCTCCAAGCTTGAGCTTGGGGACACAGGGAACAGTGTCATCAGGCTGCGCAATCGACTTGTCGCGATGGGTTATCTGAAGCCTACTGCCAGCCCAAACTATGATGATGCGCTGTTTGCGGCGGTGCAATCCTTTCAGGCTGCTCATGGTCTTGAGGCGGATGGCGTAGCTGGCAAAGGCACTATTTCCGAGATCAATCGCCCAGTTTCAGACCGCTTGAAAGCTGTTTACGTTGCGCTTGAACGGGAGCGCTGGTTACCCAAAGACCGTGGTGAGCGGCATATTCTGGTGAATCTGGCCGATTTTTCTGCCAAGATCGTCGATGACGGGCAGGTCACGTTTGAGACTCGTGCCGTGATCGGCAAAAACACACATGATCGCCGTAGCCCAGAGTTCTCGGATGAGATGGAGCATATGGTGATCAACCCAAGTTGGTATGTGCCACGCTCGATCATCACGAAGGAATATCTGCCGCAATTACGGGCCAATCCAAATGCTGTCGGCCATATCCAGATCACCGACCGCCGTGGCCGTCAGGTAAATCGTGGAGCGGTTGACTTTACCCAGTTCACTGCGCGTAATTTCCCGTTTTCCATGCGTCAGCCCCCGAGCAAAAGCAACGCACTTGGGCTGGTGAAGTTCATGTTCCCTAATAAGTACAACATCTATCTGCATGATACGCCTCAGAAATCTCTGTTCGCACGCGAGGTTCGGGCATTCT
Source organism: Ruegeria sp. CF1 (assembly GCF_056537445.1). Classification (NCBI taxonomy): domain Bacteria; kingdom Pseudomonadati; phylum Pseudomonadota; class Alphaproteobacteria; order Rhodobacterales; family Roseobacteraceae; genus Ruegeria; species Ruegeria sp. CF1. The sequence goes on from NZ_JBQFRN010000001.1 coordinate 493,262, forward strand.
CTCATGGATGCATCCGTTTGGCGCAACCGTTCGAGTTTGCCTATAAGCTGCTGGCCAAGCAGGAAGAGGATCCAAAGGCGTTTTTCCACCGCGTGCTGAACACGGGCAAAGAAACGAAGGTTGAACTGGATAAAAAAATTCCGGTGCATCTGATTTATCGCACGGCCTATATTGGCCCCAAAGGCGAGGTGCAGTATCGCCGCGACGTGTATGACCGGGATCGCAAGATCTGGGAAGCGCTGCAAAAGGCAGGGGTGGTCCTGCCGGACGTTCAAGGGTAATCACGAGGCAAATCCCGCCACGAGGACGCCCGACATGCAGTTTACCGTTCAACAAATCGCCGATTCCCTGGGGGTCGTCGCAGAAGGCCAGACTGGCCTGACCATCTTGCGGGCAGCCGAGCCGGGAGATGCCGGGCCAACCGATCTGGCCATGGCGATGTCGCCAAAATATGCTGAAGCTTTGGGGACCGGTTCAGCACGGGCCGCGGTTTTGTGGGATGGCGCGGACTGGAAAGCACTGGGGCTTGAGGCCGCCATTTTTGTGCAACGCCCCCGCATGGCGATGGCAGGGATCACCGCGATGCTGGATCGCGGGCAGGGGATTGCGCCGGGAATTCATCCATCGGCTGTCATTGATGAAACCGCCGAGATCGGGGGCGACGTATCGGTCGGCCCGCTTGCTGTTATCGGTGCGCGCGCGCGCGTCGGCGCGGGTTCGGTTATCGGCGCGCATTGCGTGATCGGTATGGATGCGTCGCTTGGTGAAAACGCTCTGCTGCGCGAAATGGTCAGCATCGGTGCGCGGGCTCAAATCGGTGATCGCTTTATCGCGCAGCCGGGTGCCCGTATCGGCGGGGACGGTTTCAGCTATGTCACACCAGAAGTCTCGGGTGCCGAAAATGCGAGGAAAACTCTGGGTGATCAGGGGGGTGCAAAGGCGCAAAGCTGGTTGCGCATCCATTCGCTGGGTGCGGTCGAGATTGGCGATGACGTCGAGGTCGGCTCGAACTGCACTGTCGACAACGGGACCATACGCAATACTGTAATCGGAAGTGGATCGAAACTGGATAATCTTGTCCACGTGGGACACAACACCCGAGTCGGGCAGGATTGTTTGTTATGTGGGCAAACCGGCGTTTCTGGTTCGGTCGAGATTGGTAATAACGTAGTACTGGGTGGTCAGACTGGTGTTGTCGATAATATTTTCATCGGTGATGGCGTGATTGCCGGTGGCGGCACCAAGATTCTGTCAAATGTTCCTGCTGGGCGCGTGATCATGGGCTACCCGGGCATTAAAATGGAAAGCCATACCGAGATATATAAAGCCCAACGTCGTCTGCCCCGATTGTCGCGCGACGTCGAGGCGTTGAAAAAGGCTGTTTTCAAACAGCCTTCAAGTGATTAAATCATCCCCAAGGCGAAAATCAGGGGATCGAGATGAGCATCAGCGACCGCGTCATAGCAATCATTGCCGAACAGGCCGTGCTTGAGCCTTCGGATGTGACGCCCGACAGTACGCTCGAAGAATTGGGCATCGATAGCCTGGGTCTTGTTGAGAGTATCTTTGCCATCGAGGAAGAGTTCGATATCACCGTGCCCTTCAACGCAAACGAGCCCACATCCGGCGATTTCGACATTTCGAATGTGACAGCGATCATTGCGGGTATCGAAAAACTCGTGTCTGAAAAGGTCTGACCGCCGGTATGAAACGCGTCGTCATTACGGGTGCTGGCACCATTAACGCGTTGGGCCATTCCGTCCCCGACACTCTGGAAGCCATGCGCGAGGGTCGTTGTGGTATCTCCGAGCTTGAGTTTCGTGATGTGGATCGCCTGTCGATCAAGATCGGCGGTCAAGTCCGGGGTTTTGAGGCCGAGGGCCGTTTCAACCGCCAACAGATGACGCTGTATGATCGGTTCACGCAGTTCACGTTAACCGCCGCTAAAGAAGCGATCGATCAATCCGGTATCGTATTCTCGGGTGACACAGCCGCGCGGTCGGGGGTGGTGCTGGGAACGGCCGGTGGTGGCGTCTCCACCTGGGATGACAACTACCGCTCGGTTTACGAGGATGGTAAAAATCGCGTGCATCCTTTTGTCGTGCCCAAGCTGATGAACAATGCGGCGGCCAGCCACGTTTCGATGGAGCACAACCTCAAAGGCCCTAGCTTTACAGTATCAACAGCGTGTGCGTCTTCGAACCATGCGATGGCGCAGGCATTTCAGATGGTGCGCAGCGGGGCAGCGCCCGCAATGGTGACCGGTGGCTCGGAGTCGATGCTGTGCTTTGGGGGCGTCAAGGCATGGGAAGGGCTTCGCGTCATGTCAAAAGATGCCTGTCGGCCCTTTAGCGCAAACCGAAACGGGATGGTGCAAGGCGAAGGTGCGGGTGTTTTTGTGTTCGAAGAATACGATCACGCGCGCGCGCGCGGAGCAGATATCCTGTGCGAGGTCGTGGGCTTTGCCATGTCCTCGGACGCGGCCGACATAGTTATGCCCAGCAAACAAGGGGCAGCACGGGCCATGGCCGGGGCGTTATCGGATGCACGGCTGAATGCAAGCGATGTGGGTTACATAAATGCCCATGGGACCGGCACGGCTGCAAATGACAAAACCGAATGTGCAGCCGTTGCTGGTGTGTTTGGTCCGCACGCCGACGATCTGATGATTTCGTCAACAAAGTCCATGCACGGACACCTGATCGGCGGTACCGGCGCAGTTGAGCTATTAGCCTGTATCATGGCCCTGCGCGACGGGGTGATCGCCCCGACCATTGGCTATGAAGAGCCCGACCCCGAATGCGCGCTGGATGTGGTGCCAAACGAGTCGCGTGAGGCGAAAGTTAATGTCGCCCTTAGCAATGCTTTCGCCTTTGGTGGGCTGAATGCCGTTCTCGCGTTGAAGCGTATATGAAGAAACCGCCGTGTTATCACGGCGGCTTTCTTATTCGATGTTTTTGCGGGGCTTAGTTTATGGAAACATTCAGCCCGTCAAAGCCTGCTGTGAAGCCAGACAAAGACATGTCCATATTCAGAACCTGATCTGGCAGGCGCGCAGGAACCAGCGACAGCACCGCCTTTTGGCCTGATTTCATCGCGTCGATATCACCCTGAGTCAAACCCAGTTGCGCCACGCAGCCAACCGGAATGCAGTGGTGATAATTGTAAAGCTTGCGCGGTGCCCCATCGATCGACATAGCCAATTGCGCCTGCAGCAGGGTTTCGAGCGGTACAACAACATTCGCCCAAGCAACAGCGGCACCGCCTTCGGGCAGTTTTCCGATCGAAACTTCGGCAATCGGATCACCCTGTTGGTTATTGAGGATCTGAACCATCGCGCAGGGATCGTCTTCGCCTTCGGTTTTGATGCAGGAAATATTCCATTCACCCGTTTGTTCTTTGACGTATTGCTCGCCAACACGGGGACCGGATTCACCCAGATCCAGATCGCTGCCAACTTCGGCTTCAGCACCGGCTTCAGGTTGCTGTGTGGTTTCCTGCGCAAATACTGTTCCGCACAACAGTGCTGCGGCCGCCACATTAAAAGGGACAAGTTTCCTGATCATGAATGCCTCATCTAACTGATCCAGTTTTTTGTTTCCTCTATCACCGCAATTCAGTGGTGTCAGGGTAAATCCGAATTCCAGACCGTGAATTGATCGTTTTTTGCCGAAATGCGTGGGAAACACCGCGATCTGCAACGAAAAAGGGAGCCGGTGGAGCGGCTCCCTTCCTGAATATTTTCTCCCCGTCGGACTGGCCGACTTAGTTATGCGCAGACGTTACGAAAGGGGAACCCGTTGGTCAACTCCTAACCCTAAAAAACTATTCTTGCGTCTTTCGGTTTTCGTAGAATTTAAAAAAAAGCCGTGCCCAAAGGCACGGCCAGTCGACAGGGAGGAAGTTTGCCACCGCAGCCAGGCCACGAGAAGCAACATTTACTCTCGCAGCGAAAGGTTAACTTTGTATGCTTGCAGCAGATCGGTAGAATTCGGGACAGATTTTCAATGGACAACAAGATCTTCGTAGGCGGTGGTGGCGACAGCTATTCAGTGGCACAGGGGCTGTCGCTGAAATATGCGAACCGCCATGGCCTGATTGCTGGTGCGACCGGTACGGGCAAAACGGTTACGCTGCAAATTCTGGCTGAAGGCTTCTCACAGGCAGGGGTTCCAGTGTTTCTGGCCGATGTGAAAGGGGACTTGTCGGGGCTGGCGCTGCCTGGAAGCGAAACCCACAAATTACACCAGGCTTTTTTGGATCGGGCCGCGAAGATCGGGTTCGGCACATTCTCTTACGCCGCGTGTCCAGTCACGTTCTGGGATCTGTTTGGCGAGCAGGGGCATCCGGTCCGGACCACAGTGACCGAGATGGGCCCACTGCTACTATCGCGACTGATGGAGCTGAGCGAGGCGCAGGAAGGCATTCTGAACATCGCCTTTCGGGTCGCAGACGAAGAAGGCATGCCGCTGCTCGACTTGAAAGACCTGCAGGCATTGCTGGTCTGGATAGGCGAGAATCGCGCCCAACTATCGCTGCGCTATGGCAATGTCTCGACATCTTCGATCGGTGCTATTCAACGCCGCTTGCTGGTTCTGGAAAACCAGGGCGGTACCAATCTGTTTGGCGAGCCTGCGTTGGACCTGGCCGACCTGATGCGGACAGATGCGAACGGGCAGGGGATGGTGAACATTCTGGCCTCTGACAAGCTGATGGGCTCTCCGCGCCTATACGCGACTTTCCTGTTGTGGCTGCTTAGTGAATTGTTTGAAGAACTGCCCGAAGTGGGGGACCCTGAAAAACCGAAGCTGGTGTTCTTCTTTGACGAAGCGCACTTGCTGTTCGAGGACGCCCCCAAGGTGCTGGTGGACAAGGTCGAGCAGGTGGCGCGCCTGATCCGATCAAAGGGCGTTGGCGTTTATTTCATCTCGCAGAATCCGGCAGACATCCCGGAAGATATTTTGGGTCAGCTGGGCAACCGGGTCCAACATGCGCTGCGGGCCTTCACAGCGCGCGACCGCAAGAATCTGCGACTTGCTGCTGAGACCTATCGTGAAAACCCAGCTTTCGATACTGAGACCGCAATCCGAGAGGTGGGCGTGGGCGAGGCCGTGACCTCGATGTTGCAAAAGAAAGGTGTTCCGGGCGTGGTCGAGCGCACTTTGATCCGGCCACCGGGCTCTCAACTTGGTCCGATTACCAAAGCTGAGCGTCAGTCGGTGATCAAAGCTTCGCCGATGGATGCAAAATACGGCAAGCGTATCGACCGCAAATCGGCGTTTGAGATTCTGCAGGCGCGCGCGGATGCCGCTGCGAATGCGGCGGAACAGGCGGAATCCGACGAAGTTCTGGAACAGCAGAGCCCGGCAGAACGCGAATACGCCTCGGCCCGAAGGTATTCGGGCAATCGCGTTGGGCGATCGTCTTCTCGTCTTTCGCGCAAAAAGGATACCTTCGCCACAGCCATGAGCGAGGCCGTGATCAAAGAGCTGAAAGGAACAACTGGCCGCCGCATCGTCAGGGGCATACTGGGCGGCTTGTTCCGCAATCGCTAGAATCCGGAGTGCGGCGCGCGCCGAACCAGTCGCGCGCCCATATTGTTATCGATTAAGCCGGCGCAGGCCTTCCTGTCTGCAATAATTATCCGCCTCGGGCACCGACATTTTGGTGGCCGGAAAATCGATTGCGCGGTCCCAGGTGACGCGGTCCTGGCGGTAAAGCTGACAGGTCACAACACCTTTGGGCGTCTGGACCTTGACCGGGGTGGTCTCCAATTGTTCGGGTGAGGGAATACACGCTGATAGCGTTGCCATCAGCGGGATCCCGATTGCGAAAACTCTGAGTGGTTTAATCATTGCGACTACGGTGCTCTCATCTTGGTTAACTGTCAGATCGTTACAACTCCGCACCAAACAAACATGGTATGGGGCACAGCGCGATGTGGTGGATCACGATACACCGATTTAGAGCGTTCTGACTCGCCGCACAATAAAACGCACCGATTAACGGTGCGTTAGGGGAATTTCGCAAGAAATTTTGCTTATTTCTCGGGGATCAACCCTCTTGGACTGAATCTGAGAACAATCAAAAGAATCAGTCCCATGGTGAACAGGCGCATATGTGCGGCGCTATCGATCAGATGCGTCTTAAGTGCGCTGCCGTCAGGCATGCCTGAGGTTATCAGGTTCATCAGCCACAGGCCCATGGGTTCAACCTGAACCCACAGGAACCAGATCAGGAACGCTCCCAGTACGGCTCCGAAATTGTTGCCCGACCCGCCGACGATCACCATGACCCAGACAAGGAAGGTAAAGCGGAGCGGGTTGTAAGTGCCCGGCGTCAGCTGCCCGTCCAAAGTGGTCATCATCGCACCGGCGATGCCGCAGATGGCCGAGCCCAGCACGAAGATCTGTAGATGGCGGCGGGTGACATCCTTGCCCATCGCCTCGGCGGCAACCTCGTTGTCGCGGATGGCGCGCATCATGCGGCCCCAAGGGCTTTTCAACGCCATCTGAGCCATCCACAGCAGCACCAGGAGCACGATCAGGAACAGCAAAGAGTAGCCTAGCTTGACGGAAAGCGTCGAGGCAGTAACCGGATCCAGCCCGAACCACTCGGCCCTTGCAAGGAAAGTTGGGTCTTGCTGCAATTCAACTTCGTAGCCAACCACCGGTGAGGGGCGTGGAATGCCGTAGACGTTCTTGACCCCACGTGCCAGCCAGTCCTCGTTTTTCATGACGGCGATGATGATCTCGGCGATACCAAGTGTGGCGATTGCCAAATAGTCCGAGCGCAGGCCCAGCGCTGTTTTTCCGATCAGCCATGCTGCGCCCGCCGCCAAAAGTCCCCCGGCAGGCCAAGCGAATAGGACAGGAAGGTTCAAACCGCCGATATTACCAGCGACAGCAGGATCAATCGCTTCGATCGCAGCTACGTTGGGATCAAAAATTGCGCGGTAAACAAAAAAACCTACGACCAGAATACCGATGATTGCAAAGGTTTGTGTGCGTCCCTTGGGCATTTTTTGGGCCACCATCACAGCTGCAACCACGGTTGCCGCACCCATCAAAAGCGACAGGATGACGCCATACCCGCCACCAGACCAGGCGCCGGGGGTTGGGGGTGTCGAGACCAGCACAACCGCCAGCCCGCCCAGCGCGACAAAGCCCATGACACCAACGTTGAAGAGGCCAGCAAAGCCCCATTGCAGATTCACGCCAATCGACATGATGGCCGAGATCAAGCCCATGTTCAGGATCAGGATTGCGGCGTTCCAGCTTTGGGTGAATCCGGTCAACAGGATGAGTGCGCCGACGACCACAAAAAGCAGCGTGTTTTTGACGGGCTCGCTCATATCACTTTTCCTTTGAACAAGCCGGTTGGCTTAAACAGAAGTACGATCAGCAAAATGGCAAAGCTGACAGCGAATTTGTAATCGGTGGACAGGAACTGCACCAAACCTGACGGCTCCAGATTTTCAGGTGCCAGATAAGTCAGCACTTTCTTCCACGCGTAGGTGATCGTCACCTCAGAAAACGCGATGATGAAACCGCCCGCGATAGCTCCCAGAGGGTTTCCGAGGCCACCCACGATAGCCGCGGCGAAAATCGGCAGCAAAAGCTGGAAATAGACAAATGGCTTGAAGCTTTTGTCGAGGCCGTAAAGCACGCCCGCAGTGGTCGCCAGCGCGGCAACGATGATCCATGTGATCATCACCACGCGCTCGGGGTTGATACCGGACAGCAACGCAAGATCCTCATTGTCAGAATAGGCCCGCATTGATTTGCCGGTGCGCGTTTTGTTCAGGAACCAGAACAACAGCGCCACGGCGACAACCGCCACGATCACCGTGATGCCCTGGGAGGTCTTGATAGCCAGCCCTTCACGCAGCCCAGTCATCGCCTTGAAATCTCGCGCCGAGACGATGAAACGCGCTCCGTCCGAGAACCTTTGGTCATCCGGACCGATGATGAAACGAACCAGCCCGTTCATGATGAACATCACGCCCATCGAGACGATCACCAGAATGACCGGTTTGGCCTTCTGTTCCCGATAGAACCGATAGACCAACCGGTCGGTGATCAGCACCAGAACGATACAGCCCAGAATGGCAAAGGGCAGGGCCAGCAGAGCGGTCGGTAACGGCCCGAAGCTGACCCCAGCGGCCTGCAGACCCCATGTGACCAGCACGGCGATCATCGCGCCAAAGGCCATCGTATCGCCATGGGCAAAGTTCGAAAACCGCAGGATGCCGTAGATCAGCGTCACCCCCAAAGCGCCCAGCGCCAACTGGCTGCCATAGGCGATTGCGGGAACAAGAACGAAGTTGGAGAGCGCCACAAGGGCGTTGAGGAAGTCCATTAGTTCGTTACCTCATTTTCCAAGTTCGTACGTCTTTTCGACCTGATTTCAGAGTGATCAAACACGAGAGTAGCTGTCACTGGCGTCATCCCCCCAAGAAACTCTTGCGAACTTCTGGATCGGCCAACAGCTCCTTGCCTGTCCCGGTATAGGCATTGCGACCCTGGACCAGTACATATCCCTTGTCCGCAATCTCCAGCGCCTGACGGGCATTCTGTTCGACCATAAGGATCGGCAGGCCGGTGCGCGAAACTTCGATGATCCGGTCGAACAGCTCATCCATCACGATTGGTGAGACACCGGCGGTGGGTTCGTCCAGCATCAACACCTTGGGCTGAGTCATCAGCGCACGGCCCACAGCGACCTGTTGACGTTGACCACCTGACAGCTCTCCGGCGGCCTGGTTGCGCTTGTCGCGCAGGATGGGGAAGAGGTCATAGACCTGTTCCATCGTCTGGCTGATGTCGTCGCGCCGGATGAAGGCACCCATCTCAAGGTTCTCTTCCACTGTCATCGACGTAAAAATGTTCGAGGTCTGCGGGACAAAGCCCATGCCGCGTACCACGCGGTCTTGCGGGTTGAGATTGGTGATATCTTCGCCATCCAGCCGCACAGACCCTTGGCGTACGTCCAGCATGCCAAACACAGCTTTCATTGCGGTGGATTTGCCCGCGCCGTTGGGGCCGACGATCACCGCGATCTCGCCCTTATCAACGGCGATGGTGCAGTCATGCAGGATGTCTGGCCCTTTGCCATAGCCACCAGTCATAGTGTCGCCAATCAGGAAAGGACCGCCCTCGACCCGATGCGTTTCACCGCTTTTGCGATGTGCTGGAGTCATGGTGCCGACACCATGCGTATTGGTGATCGAAGCGTCCTTGTTGCCCTTGTCGTCCTGGTAGGGGTTGTCGCTCATACGCCCGCCTCCAGCTTGTCTTTGTTCTTCAGGCCGGTGCCTAGGTAAGCTTCGATCACGTGTTCATTGGCCTTGATCTCGTCCAGAGTGCCTTCGGCCAGCACCTTTCCCTCGGCCATACAGATGACCGGGTCGCAAATCTTGCCGATGAAATCCATGTCGTGCTCGATAACGACGAAGGTATAGCCGCGTTCCTTGTTCAGGCGCAGGATCGTGTCGGCGATGGTCATCAGAAGGGTGCGGTTCACACCAGCGCCGACCTCGTCCAAAAACACGATCTTGGCGTCGACCATCATGGTACGGCCAAGTTCCAGCAGCTTCTTCTGACCGCCCGAGACCTGACCGGCCTTGTGATCGGCGAGATGTTCGATTGTCAGGAACTCCAGCACCTCATCGGCTTTCGCCCTAAGTGCGCGTTCCTCATCCGCGATACGCTTACGCCCGAACCACGTGTTCCACAGCGATTCCCCGGATTGTGCGCCGGGCACCATCATCAGGTTTTCACGGCAGCTCATCGACGAAAACTCATGCGCGATCTGGAAGGTGCGCAGCAGGCCCTTATGAAACAGCTCATGCGGGGGCAGGCCAGTGATATCCTCACCGTCCATGTGTACCTTACCGCTGGTCGGTGGAAGTACGCCCGCGATCACGTTGAATAGCGTGGTTTTTCCGGCCCCGTTCGGTCCGATCAGACCGGTGATCGAGCCCTTTTGGATTTCCAGCGATGCCCCGTCCACCGCATGAAACCCGCCGAAATGCTTGTGCACGTCATCGACGACGATCATCTTTTCCCCTAGCCGCCGTTTTCGGCGTTTTTACCATCCCCGTTAACCGGAGTGCGGCCTTTTTTCATTGAAACAGCCCGGACACAAGGGCCGGGCTGCTTGTTTTTATGACTTTTAACCTTGGATCAACGGAAGTTGACGGTCTTGTTTTCGCCGTCGGTCACCTCGATCTCGCGATAGGAACCTGCGCTTTCACCAGGGCCGATCAGCTCAACGCCCGATGCGCCGACATAATCGATGTCCTGACCGGCAGCCAACAGCTCCAGACCTTTAGCCAGTTCTCCGGGGAAGATTTGCTCACCCGGAGCGTTGGCGACATCCATGATTTTCGCGCCGTATTCAGCGGGGTTGGTCGAACCTGCGGCCTGCATCGCCAGCATGAATAGCGCGGCGGCGTCATAGCTTTCCGGCGAGTAGGGCGACGAACCGTCAAAGCCCGCAGCTTCAGCCATGGCAAAGTACTTCTCGGCACCTTCACCGCCCGAGCCAGCGATCTGACCGAACGAGCCGTTCAGGTCGGGACCAACGTTTGCCGGCAGCGAGTCACCGATCATGCCGCCGGGCAGACCGAATGTATCAAACGCGCCGCTGTCCAGCGCCGACTGGATGATGCCCAGACCACCCTGATCCAGATAGCCGGCAACGACCAGAATATCGCCACCGGCCGAGGCCAGCGCGCCAACTTCGGCCGAATAGTCGGCCTTGCCGTCTTCGTGCGCGGCAACGATGGTGACTTCGCCACCCGAAGCCTCGAACGAGGACTGGATCGCGTCCGCCAGACCCTTGCCGTAGTCGTTGTTGGTGTATGTCAGAGCAATCGAGCTGATGCCACGGTCATTCAGGATGTCTGCCATTACTTGACCTTCACGCGCATCCGACGGCGCGGTGCGGAAGAACAGGCCGTTGTCTTCCATGGTCGACAGACCCGGAGACGTGGCCGACGGCGAGATCATGACCATGCCGTTCGGGATCGCGACGTTCTGCAGGATCGCGCCAGTGACGCCCGAGCAGTCGCCGCCGATGATACCGGCGACGCCATCGGCGATCATACGTTCGCCGTTCGATGTGGCCAGACCATTGTCGATACAGCCGGTATCGGCGCGGGTTCCGGTCACGCTTGCGCCGTCCAGCAGTTTGCCGGATTCGGTGACCTCGGCCATCGCCATTTCTGCGCCCGAACCCATGGCCGGGGCCAGCGATTCAATCGGGCCTGTAAAGCCGAACAGCACGCCCAGCTTCACGTCCTCGGCCATAGCGGTACCCGCCAGCAGAGCGGTTGCTGCAGTAGCGGTAAGCAGCTTTTTCATTAGGTTACTCCCTATTTATCGTTTGAACGTCGTCGTTCTGGGCATGACCCTAGGCAAGCTGTCCGAAAAAGAAAAGTCCTAACAAAAAAGTGCTTTTGAAAGCAGCAATCCTATCTGTTTTGTTAGGCTAGGTCAGTTTGTTGCGGTGCACCACTAGGGATTGGGTCGATATGATCAGGACTTTTGCGATTCTCATTCTGTCGTGCTGGTCGATTGCAGGCTGGTCCGATGTCATCAACACAACCGGCGGGCCGGTTCAGGTTACTCAGGTGGTCAGAGGCCTTGATACACCTTGGGCGATTGGCATTCTTCCGGATGGCAGCTTTGTTGTCACTGAGCGAGATGGCGAGCTTTTGTACGTTGCCGGAGGTGAGGCGAAGCGCATCAAGGGTCTGCCAAAAGTGGTCGCGAACGGGCAGGGCGGTTTGCTAGATGTCACCATCGCGCGTGACTTTAATCAGACCCGCGAGCTTTTTCTGACTTTCTCCAAATCGCAACGAGGCGGTGCAGGCACCGCTGTCGCTGTCGCTCGTTTATCGGAAAACGGAGAACGTCTAACCAATCTGCGCGTGATATTCGAGGCCTCTCCCGGTGGCTCAGGCGGGCGCCACTTTGGTTCTCGCGTCGTTGAAGCGAATGATGGCACGTTGTTCGTCACTATCGGTGACCGAGGTGATCGCCCGGCTGCGCAGGATCGAACGAACCACATGGGTACGGTCATTCGGATCAACCGTGATGGTTCAGTTCCCAGTGATAACCCGTTTGTGGGCAATCCCGGTGTCCGCCCCGAGATCTGGTCGTTTGGTCACAGAAACCCTCAGGGTGCCAATTTGGATCTGCAGGGTCGGCTTTGGATTTCGGAACACGGGGCAAAAGGCGGGGATGAGGTTAATCTGATCAGACCCGGTGCCAATTATGGCTGGCCAGTGATTTCGTATGGCGTTCATTATTCGGGTCAGAAGATCGGTGAAGGCACGTCGAAGCAAGGAATGGAACAGCCCGAGCTTTATTGGGATCCTTCCATCGCACCCTCTGGCTTGATGGTCTATTCCGGGAAACTTTGGCCGGAATGGAAGGGGAATCTATTCGTTGGCTCTTTGAAATTCGACTACATTGCACGTTTGGCGGGCGATCCACTGCGTGAGGTTGAGCAGATCGAAGGCCCCGAGACCGAACGTGTTCGCGACATCGCCGAAGCACCAGATGGGTCGATCTGGTTCATTTCCGTCGGGCAAGGCGCGGTTTACCGAATGACGCCCCTTTGACGGTATTAAACGGGGTTAGGGCGTTTGCTTCTATGCCATTCGGTCACGGTGTATCTGTTCCGGGCTTCAGGGTGATCAGGAGATTTGAATGAGTGATTTTGTAATCGAGCTTTGTGAAACAATGCCGCCAAAGCGCGAACTGAATACGATCCTGGCACAATATTACGCGCTTATCGTGCAACGAATGCAGGATATGGGCTTTGAGATTGATCTAGCGGCCCCCGAAAGCGCATTGGCGGAGTTTTGGGCGCATACAGAGGATTACCTACCCCCGAATGGATGTCTTGTGGTGGCGCGAAACGATGCCGGAAACATCATTGGATGTGGGATGCTGAAACGATTTGATCACCAAACCGGTGAACTTAAACGGGTTTTTGTGACCGAGGAGGCACGAGGGACCGGTGCCGGGCGTGCCTTGATCGAAGCCCGGGAACAGGCCGCGCGTGATATGGGTTTGAAACGCCTCATCGCCGATACGCTTACACCGAATGTCGAAATGCGCGACCTGTACCCCAAACTTGGTTTTGTTGAACTGGACTCACCAATCGAAACCACGACCTATCTGGATCAACCGATGTTACGGCCGCACCTGCACTACTTTGCGAAAGATTTGTAAGGTTTCCCTGCGGCTTTGGATTAAACAGACAACCGACCGCTCTGTGCACCGCGTTCGCGATAAGGCGTGGTGTTGTAATGCGCCCGGTAGCATTTGGAGAAATGCGACGGGCTGGCAAAGCCGCAAGCCAGCGCCACATTGATGACGCTCATATCGGTCTGCATCAGCAAGTTCCGCGCTTTATGCAGGCGCAGTTCCATGTAGTAGCGCTTGGGCGAGCGGCTAAGATAGCGGCGGAACAGACGTTCTAGCTGGCGCGTCGACATGCCTACGTCCTTGGCTAGAATAGAGGGCGAGATTGGCTCTTCTATGTTCTTTTCCATCATCAGGATAACCTGACTGAGCTTGGGGTGGCGTACGCCGATCCGTGTAGGTGTCGACAAACGTTGCGTGTCCTGATCCGTACGTATCGAAGAATAGATCATCTGATCAGCGACCGCGTTGGCCAGATCTTCTCCGTAATCTTCGGCAATCAGCTTGAGCATCAGGTCAATCGAGGATGTGCCGCCAGCAGTTGTCATTCGGTTGCCATCAACCAAAAACACCGACTTGGTCAGTTCTACTGTGTCGAATTCTTCGGCAAAACTGTCTGAGTTTTCCCAATGGATCGTTGCGCGCTTGCCTTCCAGCAAACCGGCTTTGGCCAGCGTATAGGCCGCGGTGCAAAGACCGCCGATTTTCAACCCTTTACGCGCTTCGCGGCGTACCCAGTTCAGGATGCGTTTGGTGGTTGCCGCTTGTACATCGACCCCCCCGCAGATCAGGACGACGTCGTCACGCTGCAATTCGGTCAGATCAGAATCAAGATTGAAAGAAGTACCGGCTGAACAAGTCACTGTCTCACCGCCTTCGCCCGTCAAGGTCCAGGTATAAAGCTCTCGGTTGGCCATTCGATTGGCGATCCGCAGACTGTCCAAAGCCGAAGCGAATGACAAAAGGGAAAACTTGTCCAAAAGCACAAATACAAAGTTATGCGGCTTGCCTGTGCTATGATCCACAGTGACAACTTGGCGTTGCTCTTGCATGGCGAACTGTCCTTGATTCGGCGCGCACCGGGATTTCCACGGTGGCGGATATGCCAGTCACCATGCTCAAAGCTTGATTATGGCGTCAAGAGGCGCAAAAGGGATATGGCCTCTCATTCATGCATTTTGTATAGAGGCCACCTGAAATACTTCAGCGGAGATAAAAGCTATGACTGAATGGCAAAAAACGAACTGGCGCAACAAGCCCCGGGTTCAGATGCCAGACTATACCGACGCGGCCGCGCTGGCCAAAGTCGAGGCGCAGCTTTCGCAGTATCCCCCGCTGGTTTTTGCGGGTGAAGCGCGACGGCTGAAGCAGCATCTGGGAGCCGCGGGTCGTGGCGAAGCGTTCCTGTTGCAAGGCGGGGATTGCGCTGAAAGCTTTGAGCAGTTCAGCGCGGATGCGATCCGTGACACGTTCAAGGTGATGCTGCAGATGGCAATGGTGCTAACCTACGGCGCCAAGGTTCCCGTGGTTAAAGTTGGCCGCATGGCGGGCCAGTTTGCAAAACCGCGCAGTGCACCGACAGAGGTTGTGGACGGTGTGGAACTGCCCAGCTACCGCGGTGACATCATCAATGAGCTGGCCTTTACACCCGAGGCACGTATTCCGAATCCCGACAAGATGCTTCAGGCCTATACACAGGCGGCGGCAACACTGAATCTGCTGCGGGCGTTCTCGACCGGTGGTTTTGCGGATATGAGCCACGTGCATTCGTGGACGCTGGGTTTTGCCGACGGGCAAGACGTTCAGAAATACTCTGAGATCGCCGACCGCATTCAGGATTCGATTGACTTCATGGGGGCTGCGGGCATCACCGCAGATACCACACACGAATTCTCGTCGGTGGAATTCTACACCAGCCACGAAGGCCTGCTGCTTGAGTACGAAGAGGCGCTGACGCGTCTGGATTCGACATCTGGCAATTGGTTGGCTGGCTCGGGTCACATGATCTGGATCGGCGATCGGACCCGTCAGCCCGACGGTGCGCATGTCGAGTTCTGCCGGGGTGTTCTGAACCCGATTGGTCTGAAATGTGGCCCGACAACCAGTGCCGAAGACCTCAAGGTTCTGATGTCCAAGTTGAATCCAGAAAACGAAGAGGGGCGTCTGACTCTGATCGCGCGCTTTGGTGCAGGTAAAGCGGGTGAGCATCTGCCGCGTCTGGTCAAAGCCGTGAAGGAAGAGGGCGCACAGGTTACTTGGGTCTGCGATCCGATGCATGGCAACACGATCAAATCCGCGACCGGCTACAAGACCCGGCCGTTTGATTCCGTGCTGCGCGAAGTACGCGATTTCTTTGGCGTACATCAGGCTGAAGGCACGATCCCCGGTGGTGTTCATTTCGAGATGACAGGGCTGGATGTCACCGAATGCACCGGAGGTGTGCGCGCGGTGACAGAAGAGGATCTTTCGGATCGCTATCACACAGCTTGCGACCCGCGCCTGAACGCCTCGCAGTCGCTGGAACTTGCATTCCTTGTCGCGGAAGAACTGACCAACCTACGTCGTGACCGCAGCAAGCGCGCTGCAAGCTGACTTCGAATACATCCTGAATTAGTAAGACGGCGGGCCTCATGCCCGCCGTTTTCATTTAGTCGTCACGTGATGATACCAACCTTAGGTGCGGTGCCCCTTTGAACGTGGTCTGGTCTTCAGCGAACCCCTCTGTTTGCTGTTGGACAGGCCTCGGAGGCTGTTGCAGTTCAGAGATCGGGTTGACGCGGCGATCCGAGACAATGAAGCGACGCGGTGTTGCCCCGATGGTTCCATCGCTGACCATGACCCCAAGAATGCGGCTGACGTCGCCCAGATCGCTTTTAAGCGGCAGCAGGATCATGCGGGCCTGAAGGCTGGTTCGTCCGAGCTTGCCTTTCGAAAGCAAGCCCAGTTCGGCAACCGCGGGGCCGGTGAGGACTTGGTCCAGAATGGATTTGACATCATCGCGGGCGCTCGGTTCGAAAAAAGCCGTTAGAGGCATACCGCGAACTTCCATGCCCGCCAGATTGTTCAGGTGACTTCCCGCCAGCCGAAACCGGGCCAAACCCGGCGCGATGCGTTCCAGTATGAATGTGTATTCGAGAATATTCTCCAGGCCGCGCGGATCGATCTGCGAGCGCATCGGAACGCCTTCACCTGTCAGCAAGGCGGTCCAATAGGCTTCGGCCTGACGGATGGGAGAAAGGCTTCGCCCGCTGTCAAATCGGTCCATTGCGATGATCTTTCCAAGTTCTGAGCCGGAACCAGTCCCGAAAAAGGTTTTCATTTCATCACCCTACCGTCAATCACTCGCGATTTTCCTAAAATGCCATCTAATGGGCAAAGCTGCGATCCGCCAGCTTTTCTGACTGTCAGATTGACACGGGTTAATACAATTTTGGAGCAATTCTTTAACGAATGGTTAACCTCTTGGCATTGATTGGGGAATGAGCAAGGTCTTGCCCCTTGCTGGTCAATGGCATTAGGTGCGACCAGTGAATTTGACGGAAAGGGCAGGCATGATCAAATCCATGACCGGTTTCGCCTCGGGCAAGGGGGCGTTTGGTCCCCATAGCTGGACTTGGGAATTGCGCAGCGTCAATGGCAAGGGGCTGGATTTACGTCTGCGGCTTCCCGATTGGTTGACAGGGTTAGAGGCCGCGCTGAGAGGCGATCTGTCGAAGCAGGTCAACCGAGGGAACATCACGCTGTCCCTTCGGATGGGACGGGAAGAAACCGCCGCGGATGTCCGGTTGAATACCCCAGCGATGGAAGCTGCGCTGGATGCACTGGCCCAGACCGAAGCGCTTGCAGGCGCGCGGGGCGTATTGTTGGCTCCCTCCAAAGCCAGTGATCTTCTTGCGTTGAAAGGGATGTTGGAAGCCGGAGCTGACGCGGATGATCCAGCCCAACTTGTCGAGCACCTGAAATCTGAGTTCGGTGGCTTGCTTGCTTCATTCATTGAGATGCGCGGTTCCGAAGGTGAAGCACTGTCAGGCATTCTTACGGGACAACTCGACCAAGTCGCAAAGCTGACGGATCAGGCCGCTGATCTGGCCGAGCGTCGCCGCGAGGAAATGGCGCAAAACATGCGCGAAAATCTGACACGCGTTCTCGACAATACGCAAGGTGCGGACCCTGATCGCGTTGCACAAGAACTGGCCCTGATCGCGGTCAAGGCCGATATCACCGAAGAAATCGATCGTTTGAAGGCCCATGTCACTGCTGCGCGTGCCCTATTGACGCAAGACGGCCCGGTCGGGCGTAAGCTGGATTTCCTGATGCAGGAGTTCAACCGTGAGGCCAACACGCTCTGCTCGAAATCGCAGAATGCTGAACTGACGGCGGTTGGTTTGGAGCTAAAGGCGGTCATCGATCAGATGCGCGAGCAAGTGCAGAACGTGGAATAAGGACGGGAACATCACATGGCGGATCGCCGCGGTCTATTAATCATACTGTCCTCGCCTTCGGGTGCAGGTAAATCCACTCTGGCCCGCCGTTTGATGCGGTGGGATGTCGGTTTGGAATTCTCGATCTCGGCCACCACCCGCGCTCCGCGCCCGGGTGAGGAGCATGGCCGGGAGTACTACTTCCTATCCGAGGACGAGTTCAAACAGCAGGTGGCGGATGGGCAGATGCTGGAACACGCGCATGTGTTCGGCAACTTCTACGGCTCTCCTGCTGGACCGGTCCGCGAGTCCATCACACAGGGGCGTGATGTGCTTTTTGATGTCGATTGGCAGGGAGAAGTGCAGATCCGCAATTCGGATCTGGGCAAGCATGCGTTGTCGATTTTCATCCTCCCGCCCTCGATCCGTGAACTACGCCGCAGGCTGGAAGGGCGTGGGCAGGACAGTGAGGATGTGATCGCCAAGCGCATGTTGAAAAGCTGGGATGAGATCAGCCATTGGGGCTACTACGACTATGTTCTGATCAACGATGATTTGGATACCACCGAGGAAAAGCTGAAGACCATCGTCAGCGCAGAACGCATGCGTCGCATCCAACAGCCCAGCCTGCAGAACCACATCCGCTCGTTGCAGACCGAGTTCGAGGGCTTGTCATGACCATCTATGCTTTGGGTGATCACTCGCCGCAAATTCACGAAGACACCTGGGTAGCCCCCGACGCCAACCTGATCGGCAAAGTAGTCCTGGAACAAGGCGCTTCGGTCTGGTTCGGGTGCACCATCCGGGCCGATCACGAAGAAGTCCGTGTGGGCGCAGGCAGCAATGTGCAGGAAGACTGCGTGATGCACATCGATGCGGGCTATCCGCTGACCATTGGGAAGAACTGCACAATTGGTCACAAGGTCATGCTGCATGGTTGCACGATCGGAGACAATACGCTGATCGGTATGGGGGCTATCGTTCTAAACGGGGCGAATATCGGAAAGAACTGTCTGATCGGGGCGGGGGCGCTGATCACCGAAGGCAAAGAGGTTCCCGATAATTCGTTGGTCATGGGCTCGCCGGGCAAAGTTGTGCGGCAGCTTGATGAGGCGGCGGCCCAGAAACTAACGCTGAGTGCGCTGCACTATCAGGACAACATGCGCAAGTTTCGCCAAACATTGCGTCCGGTCTAAACGCGCATGACGGATACCCTGCTTGCCGAATTGGTTTCAGCCATTCCGATGCCCGCCGTGCTGGTTGGTCAGACCGAGCGTATTGTCGCCGCAAATAGCGAGGCGCGGACGCTTTTGGGACACGCAATCGAAGGCAGGCATTTTGCCACAATCCTGCGCCAGCCTCAGGTCATCGATGCCGTCGAACAATGCCTGCGCTCGAAGCAGCCCGGCAAAGCGCGGCATCTGTCCAATGATGGTGCTCAGGATACGACGTTTGAGGTGCAGTGCAGATTCGTCGGCGGGACCGAAGCGGTATTGGCGGTATTTCAGGATATCACGCATCTGGAACAGGCCGGTCAGATGCGGCGCGATTTCGTGGCCAATGTCAGCCATGAATTGCGCACGCCGCTAACGGCCTTGATGGGGTTTATCGAAACATTGCAAGGCCCCGCTCGCGACGACACGGCCGCCCGCGACCGCTTTCTTCAGATCATGGCGGATGAGGCCAATCGGATGAACCGGCTTGTGGGGGATTTGCTGTCGCTCAATCGGGTGGAAAGTGAAGAGCGGGTCAGACCCAAAGAGCCATTGGAACTGACAGGCTTGATTCAATCGACCTTAAACACTCTGCGACCGCTGACGGATGATGCCAGTGTTGTTGTTTCGTTGGATGCCCCAAACGAGTCGATCGAGATGGTCGGAGACAGCGATCAGCTTCGCCAGGTGATAACCAATCTCGTTGAAAACGCGATCAAATACGGGGGCAGCGGTGGCAAGGTCGGTGTGGTCGTAACCCTGTCTGAGCGGGATACGGCGATGCGCGGTCCTGCGGTACGGATCAAGATCATTGATCAAGGGCCCGGTATTGATGCCAAACACCTGCCCAGGTTGACCGAACGGTTCTATCGCGCAGACAGTCACCGCTCGCGCGAGTTGGGCGGAACCGGACTGGGGCTTGCGATCGTGAAGCATATCGTCAATCGCCATCGGGGCAGGTTGCGTGTGGAAAGTGAACCGGGGCAGGGAGCGACGTTTACGGTCATTCTACCACGCTAAGGTCGTGCCAAACGCAGGCTTTACTGGGGTGACGCATCGTCAAGTTAAGAATTTCTGAGAAATTCATGAGTTGTCATGAAACCGTTACATACCTGTCACAAAAGGCTTACGCAGGCGTCATAGTGCTGCGCTCAGATCATCATGGGGATGATCAGTACCCATCCTTTTCAAGGAGACTGAAATGTCCTTTGTAAAACTGTCGGCTTCTGCGCTGGCTATCGCTGCCGTCTCGGCAACCACTGCTGCTGCGCGTGACAACGTTCAAGTTGCTGGCTCTTCCACCGTTCTGCCTTATGCGTCAATCGTTGCAGAACTGTTCGGTGAAAATACCGACTTCCCCACACCGGTTGTTGAATCAGGCGGCTCGTCCGCCGGTCTGAAACGCTTCTGCGAAGGCGTCGGTGAAAACACGATCGACGTTGCAAACGCATCGCGTGCCATCCGTGAAAAAGAGATTAAAGCATGCGCCGAAAACGGTGTGACCGACATCATGGAAGTCCGCATCGGTTATGACGGCATCGTATTTGCAAGCCAGCAGTCGGGTCCTGCCTTCACGGCGTTTGAGCCTGCGGATATTTACAATGCCATCGGATCGAAAGTGATGAAAGATGGCGCGCTGGTCGACAACAGCTTCAACAGCTGGGCCGAGTTCAACGCTGACCTGCCGGATGTGGAAATCGCAATGTTCATCCCGGGCACCAAGCACGGCACCCGCGAAGTGTTCGAAGACAAAGTTCTGCTGGCAGGTTGTGAAGCGACGGGCGCGATGGAAGCCATGGTCGCGGGCGGCCTAAGCGAAGATGACGCCGAAGATGCATGCCTGGACGTGCGCACCGACGGCAAATCGGTCGATATCGACGGTGACTACACCGAAACTCTGGCCCGCATCGATACCAACACCAATGGTATCGGCGTGTTTGGTCTGGCGTTCTACGAGAACAACACCGACAAGCTGAAAGTGGCTACGATGGGTGGTATCGCACCGTCGACCGAGAGCATCGCGTCGGGTGAATACCCCGTCTCACGCCCGCTGTTTTTCTACGTCAAGAAAGCGCATATCGGCGTGATCCCCGGTCTGAAAGAATACGCCCAGTTCTTCACTCATGAAGAAATTGCTGGTCCCTCGGGCCCGCTGGCCAACTACGGTCTGGTTGCCGATCCTGAACTGGCAAAAACGCAGGACGCGATTGCCAACGAAGTAACCTTGGGTTCGGGCAGCTAATCCCTCACCCCGATTGAATTGACTGGGGGCGGCGTTTTCTGTCGCCCCCAATTTTTCCCTAATCCCGATCAAGACCTATGGGGGCGCCATGCCAATTCTTTGGCTCATTCTGATCGTGCTTGCGATCGCGGCAGTCGGATATGTTTTGGGGCGAATGCGCGCCTTGCAAAGTGCCGGAGGGGACAGCCGCAATCTGCATTCTCTGCCCTCGTTTTATGGCGCGAACGTCGCACTGAAAGTCATAGTTCCCGCCTTGGGTTTGTTGATCGTCTGGCTGCTGGTTCAGCCGCTCTACGTTAACTCTCAGATCTCGGAGATGGTTCCCGAAACGGCGATCAAGGAAGGATCGTCGCGCAGTCTTGTTATGGCCGAGGTGCGTCGGACCGCAAATGGTCTGGACAGTGCCGTTGCGCAGGGACATCTCACCGAAACGCTCGCACAGGATGCGCGGGCAGATATTTCCGAGATGACCCAAGAGTTGAAGGACGCGGGTCAAGTCGTAACCTCGGACATCACGCAGACGGTTTTGCATGCAGCTCAAGCCTATCGGGCGATAAATTCAACCGGTTACGCGATCATGTCCGTCGCTGTGATACTCGTCGCCTTGGCCGGTGCTGCGTTCAGTTGGTTACAGACGCATTCTGAATATCGTGCCCGCAATGTGGTTGAGCAGGGAATTCGTGTGATGCTGCTGGCGGCTGCGTCGATTGCGATCCTGACAACGGTCGGCATCGTCCTTTCGCTGGTTTTCAATACGTGGGAGTTCTTCAAGCTTTACCCGGCATCAGAATTCTTTTTCGGTACTACCTGGGCGCCCAGTTTCTCGGGCCGTGGTGGGGCATCAGATCTGGGTATCATCCCTTTGCTGTGGGGCACGTTCTATATCTCGTTGGTGGCGTTGTTGGTGGCCGTGCCAATCGGTCTTTTCGCTGCGATTTATCTCAGTGAGTACGCTTCTTCACGCGTGCGCTCGATCGCCAAACCAATGCTAGAAGTGCTGGCCGGTATCCCGACCATCGTTTACGGCCTTTTCGCTCTGCTGACGGTTGGCCCGCTGTTGCTGAGCGTGTTCGGGGATGATGGTTTGGGCTGGATGAAAGCCGGTACGGCGGTGATGACCGCCGGTCTTGTCATGGGCATCATGCTGATCCCGTTCGTTTCGTCGCTTTCCGACGACATCATCAACGCGGTGCCTCAGGCCATGCGTGATGGCTCTTACGGGCTGGGGGCCACACAATCCGAGACCATCCGGCAGGTCGTTTTGCCCGCAGCCTTGCCCGGGATCGTCGGTGCGATCTTGCTGGCAGCTTCGCGTGCAATTGGTGAGACCATGATCGTGGTTCTGGGGGCAGGGGCCGCTGCGCGTCTGGACCTGAACCCGTTCGAGGCCATGACCACCGTAACCGCCAAGATCGTCAGCCAGCTGACAGGCGACGCCGATTTCGCCTCGCCCGAGGCCCTCGTCGCCTTCGCGCTTGGCATGACACTGTTCATTCTCACGCTGGGGCTGAACGTTTTCGCCCTGTATATCGTGCGCAAGTATCGGGAGCAGTACGAATGACCGACGCCAGCATGCAAAACACCTCGACCTCGCTGACTGCATCCGATGCCCGGACCAAAAAACGCGCGGCTGCCGAAAAGCGTTTTCGCGCCTACGGGATCGTCGCTATCGCGACCGGACTGTTCTTTCTGATTGTGCTGTTTGCCTCAATCCTGTCGCAAGGCATCCCGGCCTTCCAGCGCACAGTTATCAGTTTAGAATTCACGCTGAGCGAAGCGCAGCGCGATGAAGCCGAAGGCACGATGTTCAAGACAAAGGCCTACTCCAATCTGTTCATTGCGGAACTGAATGAACAACTGGCCGAAAGTGGCATCACCGTGGATTTCGATCAGGATGCCATCGAGCGTCTGTTGGGCAAAATCGGCGGTACGATCCGGACCTTCTATGCCGATAATCCTAGCAAGCTGGGTGAGCCGATCATGTTCGATCTGGCGGCTTCAAGCCGTGTGGATGGCTACTTCAAGGGTCGGGTGTCTCGTGACACACTGCAGGACAGCCGCTTCCTGCAACTCAGCGATCTTGATCTGGTGGACGCGCTGAAAGAAGCGGGGATCATTAAACAGGCTTTCAACTGGCCGTTCATCACTGGTGCGGACTCGGGCGTGGATAACCCCGGTGGCGCGGGTATTGGTGCCTCGGTCGTCGGTTCGTTCTTCATGATGTTGGTGGTGCTGTGCCTGTCGCTGCCCATTGGGGTCGCCGCCTCGATCTATCTGGAAGAGTTTGCGCCGCAGAACAAATTTACCGACCTGATCGAGGTGAATATCTCGAACCTGGCCGCCGTTCCGTCCATCGTCTTCGGTATCCTGGGGCTGGCAGTGTTCATTCAATTCATGCACCTGCCGCAGTCGGCACCGCTGGTGGGTGGTCTGGTGCTGACGCTGATGACCCTGCCAACGATCATCATCTCGACCCGAGCCTCGCTAAAGGCGGTTCCCCCGTCTATCCGCGACGCGGCGTTGGGGGTAGGGGCCTCGAAGATGCAGGCCGTCTTCCACCACGTGCTGCCGTTGGCCGCGCCCGGTATCCTGACTGGTACCATCATTGGTTTGGCGCAGGCGCTGGGTGAAACTGCTCCGTTGCTGTTGATCGGCATGGTGGGCTTTGTCGCCCGAGGCTATCCCGATGGCTTTTTGGCGGGCTTCACCGAGCCGAACTCGGCCATGCCGGCACAGATCTACACCTGGGCCGCGC
This sequence comes from Ruegeria sp. CF1, assembly GCF_056537445.1. Lineage (NCBI taxonomy): Bacteria > Pseudomonadati > Pseudomonadota > Alphaproteobacteria > Rhodobacterales > Roseobacteraceae > Ruegeria > Ruegeria sp. CF1. The sequence goes on from NZ_JBQFRN010000001.1 coordinate 517,117, forward strand.
GTGCCGATGTGGGTTTTTACGAGAAAGCCTGGGGCGGCATCATCATCCTTTTGATGTTCCTGCTGACCATGAATATCATCGCTATCATCCTGCGCCGCCGCTTTGAACGCCGCTGGTAGGAGGGGTTTAAAATGAACGATATGACACGAGTGGAGAGAACCGTGGACTCCAAAGACATCAAGATCAACGCCAAGCAGGTTCAGGTCTACTACGGTGAGACCCACGCCATTAAGGACGTGAGCGTCGATATCGAAGACAAGACTGTGACGGCTTTCATCGGTCCCTCTGGCTGCGGTAAATCCACCTTCCTACGCTGTCTGAACCGGATGAACGACACAATCGACATTTGCCGGGTGCAGGGTGATATCCTGCTGGACGGTGAAGACATTTACGACAAGCGCGTCGATCCGGTACAGTTGCGTGCCAAGGTCGGCATGGTTTTTCAAAAACCGAACCCGTTCCCCAAATCGATCTATGACAACGTGGCTTACGGTCCGCGTATCCACGGCCTTGCCAAGAATAAGGCAGAACTGGATGAAATCGTAGAGAAATCTCTGCGTCGTGGTGCGATCTGGGATGAGGTCAAGGACCGTCTGGATGCCCCCGGTACCGGCCTTTCTGGTGGTCAGCAACAGCGTCTTTGCATCGCGCGCGCCGTAGCCACCGAGCCTGAGGTGCTATTGATGGACGAACCCTGTTCGGCGCTCGACCCAATCGCAACCGCGCAGGTCGAGGAACTGATTGACGAACTGCGTTCACGCTATTCAGTGGTGATCGTAACCCATTCGATGCAACAGGCCGCGCGGGTCAGTCAGAAGACAGCGTTTTTCCATCTGGGGAACTTGGTTGAGTTCGGCGAAACCGGGCAGATCTTCACCAACCCCGAAGATCCCCGAACCGAAAGTTACATCACCGGCCGGATTGGCTGAGCACAGGATAACTGCAATGAGCGAACAACATATTGCATCCGCGTTCGACCGCGACCTTGAGGCCATCCAAGCACACATCATGAAGATGGGTGGACTGGTCGAAGCCGCCATTATGGGCGCGGCCCGGTCGCTGGAGACCCGCGACGAAGAACTGGCAAATGAAGTGCGTCAAGGCGACAAGGCCATCGACGCACTGGAAGAACTGATTGACGAAGAGACCGCGCGCCTGATTGCCTTGCGTGCACCGACGGCCAGCGATTTGCGGCTGGTTCTGTCCGTTCTGAAGGTTGCGACCAACCTTGAACGGATTGGAGATTACTCCAAGAACATCGCCAAGCGAACGACCGTTCTGGTGAATGCCGGCGAAATCAACGGCAGTGCCGCCGCTCTGCGCCGAATGGCGCGCGAGGTCGAGCGGATGCTGCGCGACGCGCTAGATGCCTATATCCAGCGTGATGCTGAGCTGGCGCAGGACGTGATCGAACGGGATCTGGAAGTGGACCAGATGTATAACGGCCTGTTTCGCGAGTTCCTGACCTTCATGGCGGAGGATCCGCGCAATATCTCATCGTGCATGCACCTGCATTTCATCGCAAAAAATATCGAACGCATGGGCGATCACGTCACCGCCATTGCCGAGCAGGTCGTCTATCTCGTCACCGGCGAGAGACCCAGCGAAGCGCGCCCCAAAGCCGACAACACGTCGCAAACGATCTAGGAGATCTCAGTCATGTCCGCTGATCAACCGACGGTACTGGTTGTTGAGGATGAGTTGGCCCAAAGAGAGGTACTGGCCTATAATCTGGACGCCGAAGGGTTCCGGGTAATCCGTGCCGCTAATGGCGACGAAGCTTTGCTGCTGGTCGAAGAAGACCGCCCGGATATCATCGTTTTGGATTGGATGATGCCCAATCTGAGCGGTATCGAGGTTTGCCGCCGCCTGAAAACGCGGCCCGACACCCGATCAATTCCGATCATCATGCTGTCGGCGCGCTCGGAAGAGGTTGATAAAGTGCGCGGCCTTGAAACCGGTGCCGATGATTATGTGGTTAAGCCTTACTCGGTTGTCGAATTGATGGCGCGTGTACGGACACAATTGCGCAGAGTGCGTCCAGCGACCGTGGGCATCCGGTTGGAGTTTGACGATATCATATTGGACTCTGAGACCCACAAGGTAAGCCGCGACAACAAGCTGTTAAAACTGGGCCCGACCGAGTTCCGGTTGCTGAGCACATTCATGGAAAAGCCCGGCCGGGTCTGGAGCCGAGAGCAGTTGCTTGACCGCGTATGGGGCCGCGATATCTACGTCGACACGCGTACTGTTGATGTTCATATCGGTCGTCTGCGCAAAGCGTTGACTCAACATGGCGGCGAAGATCCGGTGCGAACGGTGCGCGGGGCAGGGTACGCGCTCGGCTAACGTGGCAGTGCTTCTTCGGTCTGGGCCTGAGAAGCAAGCCAGTGTCGAAACTCTCGCAATGATCCGTCATCCGATTTTTCGCGCGGCCAAACCAGATAATATGCCCCCATCGTCTCTATCGCGTCAGGGAAGGCTGCAACCAGCCTACCTGTCGCAAGGTCTTGTTCCACCAGATAGTTTGGCAACAGGGCAACACCCAGGCCGTGCAGCGCGGCTTGGTTGATGGTGTTGAACTGGTCGTGGACGGTGCCGGGCAGGGGATGCGGGTGCGTGACACCCATCTGTTGAAACCAGTCCTGCCAGGCGCGCGGTCGTGTCTGGATATGCAGCAGCGGCAGTTTTAGCAGATCGCGGGGTGAGGTCGGAGTGCCTTTGGGTAAAAGCTCGGGCGCGCAGACGGGCAAAACCCGCTCGACACTTAATAGCAAGCGATCAGTTCCGGGCCAATCAGGTTCCCCAAAATGTAAAGCCGCATCAAAGGGTTCCGAAGCAAAACTAAACGGTCGCAACCGCGTGGTCATGTTGATTGTGATATCCGGATGGCGGCGGGCGAAATCTGGCAGACGCGGTACCAGCCAGCGCATTCCAAATGTCGGCAGAATCGCCAGATTCAATGTCCCACCGACAGGGGAAATGTGCAGTTTCAGCGCCGCCTGCGCGATCTGAGACAAGGCTGGCCGAATTTCTTGTACATAGTCTTGTCCAGCCTTTGTCAGTGACAATCGCTTGCGATCACGGCTGACCAATTCTGCGTCCAAATGCGCTTCAAGCGTCTGCAGTTGCCGACTGACCGCGCTCTGCGTCAGTGCCATTTCATCCGCAACTGCCGAGGCTGACCCAAGGCGATCCAAAGCCTCAAGCGCGCGCAGCGCGGATATAGGCGGCAGGATAGGGCGCTTGGTGTCCATCTATGCGTTTTGATCATGAAACAATGCAAATGTCTCGCTGTTTTTCGAATATTACTCAGATTATAGTTGCGCAAACCTATTCAAGTCGGAGAAGCAAAATGAACGCTCCAGATACAAAGCCTGTCCTGCGCGCAAAAGATGCGCCTGACCTTGGTCGTTTCAACTGGGACGACCCATTTCGCTTGTCGGACCAGTTGGAAGAGGATGAACGCCTGATTGCCGACAGCGCGCGCGCTTACGCCCAGGAGAAATTGCAGCCGCGTGTCACCAAGGCTTTTGCAAACGAAGAAACCGATCCGGAGATCTTTCGTGAAATGGGTGAAATGGGCCTGTTGGGCACGACAGTCCCCGAAGAATATGGTGGGATCGGTGCAAGCTACGTATCTTATGGACTTGTGGCGCGGGAAGTTGAACGGGTGGATTCCGGCTATCGCTCGATGATGTCGGTGCAAAGCTCGTTGGTGATGTACCCGATTTTCGCCTATGGCAGCGAAGAACAGCGTCGCAAATATCTGCCGAAACTGGCAAGCGGCGAATGGATTGGGTGTTTTGGCCTGACAGAGCCGGATGCGGGTTCGGACCCGGCGGCGATGAAGACCCGCGCCGAGAAGATTGATGGCGGGTATCGTCTGACCGGCAGCAAGATGTGGATTTCAAACGCACCGATCGCAGATGTCTATGTGGTCTGGGCCAAGTCAGACGCGCATGACGGCAAGATTCGTGGGTTCGTGCTGGATAAAGGCACCAAGGGCCTGAGCGCACCGAAGATCGAGAACAAGCTGAGCCTGCGTACTTCGATCACAGGTGAAATTGTCATGGATGGCGTTGAGGTGGACGAGGGCGCTTTGCTTCCACATGTTCAGGGTCTCAGGGGACCGTTCGGCTGCCTGAACCGCGCACGCTATGGTATCAGCTGGGGTGCGATGGGGGCCGCGGAATGCTGCTGGCACGCAGCGCGTCAATACGGCTTGGATCGTAAACAGTTCAATCGACCACTTGCGCAGACCCAGTTGTTTCAACGCAAACTGGCAGAGATGCAGACCGAAATCTCTTTGGGACTGCAAGCAAGCTTGCGCGTCGGCCGTCTGATGGATCAGGCTGAAGCTGCGCCCGAGATGATCTCGATCATCAAACGTAACAATTGCGGCAAGGCATTGGACATTGCGCGGATGTCGCGTGACATGCACGGCGGCAACGGTATCTCACTTGAGTTCCAGGTGGTGCGTCACATGATCAATCTTGAGACAGTCAACACCTACGAGGGCACGCACGACGTTCATGCATTGATCCTGGGGCGGGCGCAAACCGGACTACAGGCATTTTACTGAGGCTGCATCTGTTATTCGCATAATCGGTATTATGTAAAATACTTAGCAAGCGAGCCACGACTATAGAACACACATTGGTCGTGGCTTGCCAATATGTTACGCTGTGTTTGAGAAGTAAGACACGAGCTATGCAATGGTTCTGATTGGGAAGACCGTCGTCATCACTGGCGCTGCAAATGGCATAGGTAAAGGTCTTGCCAAGCGGTTCTCAGAAGAAGGTGCGCATGTAGTCTGCGCCGATATCGACCTTGCCGGCGCACAGGCCGTGGCGGCGGAAATTGGCGGTGATGCACTCAGCTGTGATGTGTCCAAGGAAAGTGATATACGAAATCTGATTGAGACTGTCGAGGATACGATCGCTCCGATTGATTTATTCTGTGCCAATGCGGGAATACTCACCCTAGGTGGATTTGAAGTGCCGGATGCTGAATGGGACCGCATCTGGCAGATCAACGTTATGTCCCATGTCTGGACCGCGCGGCACCTGATCCCAAGGATGGTTGCGCGTGGTGGTGGTTATTTGATGATCACAGCTTCAGCGGCTGGATTGCTCAATCAACCCGGCGCAGCCCCTTATGGCGTAACCAAACATGCGGCTGTGGGTTTTGCTGAATGGATCGCGATGACCTATGGCGATAAAAGTCTCAGGGTTTCGGTTCTGTGTCCACAGGCCGTTCGGTCCGAGATGATACGTGGACATGAGGATTCGGTCGCCGCGATTGACGGAATAATTGAACCTGATGAGGTCGCCCAAGCCTGTGTCGAGGCGCTGGCGGATGAACGTTTCTTGATTCTTCCGCATCCACAAGTGCTTGACTATATGCGTTTAAAAACAGAAGACTACGACCGATGGTTAGGTGGAATGATGAAGCTTAATCAAAGGTTTGCTGGCAGTTCTTAGCGCAGTTTCCGTCTTCTGAGCAGGCCTTCTTGCGCGACGGATGCAACTAATTCGCCATTCTGCGAAAAGATCGAACCCCGATTGAAGCTGCGCCCCTGCCCTGTCCACGGCGATTCCATCGAATACAGATGCCAGTTTTGAAACTGCACGGGTGCATGAAACCAGATGGCATGGTCCAGACTGGCCCCATCAATTTCACCAGTGAACCAGCTCAGCCCATGGGGCCGCATTCCGGAACTGAGCAAGCTCATATCCGAGGCATAGGCCAATAGAAGATGTTGTGTGACGGTGTCCGCGTGGTTCGCTGCGCCCATGCGAAACCAGACGTGGTTCTTGTCATCTGCCTTGGCGGGTGCAAACAGGTCCAGCGGATCAATTTCGCGCACTTCGATCGGGCGCTCGCGCAGCAATTCAGCTTTCAGCTTTTCGGGAACACGATCCAGGTATTTTTCGCGCAATTCGTCACGCGATGGATGGTGCTCGGGCGCTTGAACGTCCGGAATCGGATGCTGATGTTCCCATCCGTCATCCTGCTTGTGGAACGAAGCTGACATGTTCAAAATTTGCTTGCCATGCTGGATCGCAACCACGCGGCGGGTTGTAAAAGAACCTCCATCGCGCGCGCGATCCACTTGATATATAACCGGAATTGACGGATCTCCGGGCCTTATGAAATAGGCGTGCAAGGAATGGCATAAACGATCCTCGACCGTCCTGTACGCTGCCGCAAGCGCTTGCGCGATCACCTGCCCGCCAAAGATACGCGTTGGTGTCTCGCCACCAGAACCGGTCCCGCGAAACAAATCGACCTCAAGCGGTTCGATATTCAGCAGATCAAGCAATATGCGTTCGGCTTCGGTCATTCAGGGCTCTCCGGCGTCTTGGCCTTTTCCGGTATCACTCAAACACCGATCATTCAACGAGCGCCGCGTGAACAAGCGCCTTCAGTTCCGCTCGGGATGGATAAGAGCTGGATGGCGAGAGCTGTGTAAAAAACACTGTTGAAAGCGCGTTGACCGGATCGATCCAGAAATAGGTGGAGGCCATCCCGCCCCAGCCATAGTCGCCAACCGAGCTTGGGGCTCGGGTGCTCGCCGGGTTCAGTACCACCGCGCCTCCGATGCCAAAGCCTGTGCCTTCCATGGGTTGCTCTGCAAAGCTTTGTGGACCCATGGATGCAATATCGTCCGGTAAATGGTTGCGAAACATGAATTCTACAGTCTTCGGCCCGAGCAATCGCGCGCCATTTGCGGTTCCTTTGTTTCGCAACATCTCGGCGAACTTGCTGTAATCGTCGATGGTACTGATCAATCCGCCACCGCCAGAAAAGGTCGTTGCCGCCTCAAACGGGGACTCTCCGGCCCGATCCACCAACCGCAATGTTTCGCCACCCGATTTTGCGGCATTCAGCGCCATGGCATCGCCTTCGAGCGGGGTGTAGAGCGAGGCAAATCGGTCCCCTGCCCCTTCAGGCACTGAAAACGCGGTTTCACTCATCCCAAGTGGTCGAAAGATGTGTTCTGTCAGAAACACGTCCAGCGGTTTGCCTGATACAACTTCTATCACGCGGCCAATCACGTCGATACCGACCGAGTACTCCCAGCGACTGCCTGGCTGAAAAGCCAGCGGCAACCCTGCCAGCACTTTAACCCGATCCGCCAGCGGGCCTTGTTTCGGGGAAAAGATCAGATCGAGCTCATCCATGGCCATTGGCAAAAGGCCGGGATTGAACGGGTAGCTCAGCCCGCTGGTGTGCGTCAGCAATTGATGCAAGCTGGGCGTCGGCGCGTCCTCGGTCTGGTTCAACTGCGTTGCACCCGGGACCAAAGCTTGCATCGTTGCAAACTCTGGCAGGAAATCGGAAACTGGGGCATCTAGATGAAACAACCCTTGTTCCACCAACATCATCAAAGCAACGGACGTCACAGGCTTAGTCATCGAATAGATCCGAACCAGGCTGTCGCGCTGGAACGCGAGGTCGGTTTCAATGCAGCGGCGGCCACATGCGTGAAAGAATGCCTCTTGCCCGTTCTGGTGGATCAGAAGGGCGCTGCCTGCGTATTTCCTCTGCTCCACATATCGGTGCATCCAATTGTGGATGTCGGTCTGCGCGGTCGGATCAAATCCCATGAGGCAACTCCATCTTAATCAGGCCGATCTTGCCTTCGTGAGATCCGAGGCAACAGCGAATTCTGCTGATTTTTGCTGGATTTGTTGAAGGGCGCCGAGAATACTGCCTACGTTTTTTGCAGCGCAGATAATCCGTGTTGGGCGAAGACCGGCACATAGGCACCGAAAGCCTTAGCGCGTGCCGGGTCTGACGCGTTTCCATCCAAGGCCCGCTTGTAGACACCTTGCAGAATGCCGGCCATCCGAAAGAAGTTGAAAGCAAGGTAGAAGCCAAAATTCTCAATCCCCGTTAGGCCGCGGCGCGCGCAATACTCGGCGATGAAGTCCTGATCTGACGGTAGCCCAAGGCTTAACCGATCTACGCCAGCCAACCCCCGACCCTCCTTGCCCGGGGGCAGCTGCCATTGCATGATGACGGCTGCCAGGTCCGCATATGGGTGACCGATGGTCGATAGCTCCCAATCCAGCACTCCGATGCAGGCGGTGCCATGCGCCTCGAACATCAGATTGTCGATTCGGTAGTCCCCATGAACCAGTGTTCTTTGATTGTCATCCTCGGGGATCTGGCGCTCAAGATCGGCGATCAGCTGATCCATCTCTGCGATTTTTTCGGTCTCAGAGGCGCGATATTGTTTGGTCCAGCGAGCAATTTGCCGCTCGAAATAGTTGCCTGGAGGTCCGAAATCCGAAAGACCCACCGCATCGATATCGACCATGTGCAGTTCGGCCAGTACGCGGTTAATCTCTTTCAGCACACCCGTGCGCGTCGCATTGTTTTCGCCTTTCATGACAGGGTCGACAAATGTGCGTCCTTTCAGATGCCCCATCACGTAAAAGGCCGAGCCTATGACGCTGTCATCTTCACAAAGCAGATGTACTTGCGGGACGGGCACTTTGCTTCCAGCCAGCGCCGCTTGTACGCGAAATTCCCGATCCACTGCATGTGCGGATTTCAGCAATATGCCCGGCGGCTTGCGTCTCAGAACATAGGATTTGGCCGGCGTACGCAGCAGATAGGTTGGGTTCGATTGACCCACGGTGAATTTTGTAGCCTCAAGAGGGCCATGATACCCAACAAGATGCGTGTTTAGATAAGCGTCGACGGACTTGATATCCAAAGTGTTTTCAGTGTGTGTCATATATTCAGCCTGCGTATGAACCCACGGCTAAAGGGCATCGGCAAAGATATTGCCACCGGTCTGCACATTTATCCCGCCGGAGACAGGGATGACCGCGCCAGTGACATAGCTGCCTCCGCGACCGCATAGAAACAACATGCAACCAGCGATATCCTCGGCCTGGCCAACCCGGCCCAGTGGAACACCTTTGCCGACGCGCGCGCGCTTGGTTTCGTCTTCGGTGGCAAAGGCCGTCATGCGCGATACGAATGGTCCCGGGGCCAGCGCATTCACCGTTACTCTGTAGGGTGCCAATTCTTTAGCCATGATTTTGGACAGGTGAATAACCGCCGCTTTGGACGCGGAATAGCTGTAGGCCCCGTCACCCATCGGGACCTCACCCATAACCGAACCTACATTGACGACCCGCGCAGGATCCTCGTCGGTTGCGGATTTCATCAGAAGTGGCAGCAATTTTTGGGTCAGATCAAATACGCCTGCGACATTAACCGACATGACTTTGTCCCAAGCGAAATGAGGGAACTGCCCCATCGGCGCGCCCCAAGACACACCTGCATTATTCATTAATATATCAATCGCTTGAGTGCGATTTTTGATTTCATCCACCAACGCATCTACACCCGCCTCACTGCTGATGTCGCCAGCAAACCCTTCTGCCGAACCTGGCGCGTCCAGAGCGTTCAACTCTGTTGCAACCTCCTCGCATGCCTCGCCTTTGCGAGAAGCGATCAGCACATGCGCCCCGGCACGTACCAACGCCTCGGCCGCCATTCGACCGATACCGGTGGCACCCCCCGTTACCAGTGCCGTCTTTCCACTGAGCGAAAACAAAGTCTCGGGCGTCATGTGTACTCCATTCAGGCGATCTGGGATTCTGTCGTGAGGTCTTCTTGACAATACGTCCTGACAATCCAACGATTTCAAAACAGGTGAAGCAAGAGGCAATTGAAAAACATGCAGGCATTACTCAGCGTCACACCAGGCGGCCCCGAGAGTTTGGAACTGACCACCCTGCCCGATCCAACCCCTGAGTCAGATGAAATTGTATTGCGTATCCGCGCCGCCGGGGTGAACTTCCCTGATACGCTGATGATCCGGGACCTCTATCAGATAAAACCACCCCGCCCCTTTGCGCCAGGTGGTGAAATCGCCGGAGAAGTTGTCTCGGTTGGAGAAGGCGTCACAGACTTCGCGCCTGGTGATCGGGTTCTGGCGCTGACAGGGCACGGAGGGTTCGCCACGCATCTGAAGCTTAAACCAGCGACTGCCGTCAAGATACCCGACGTGATGCCGTTTGAAGATGCGGCTAGCTTTGTCTTCACCTACGGCACTTCATACCACGCCCTCAAGGACCGTGCGCTACTTAAGCCCGGCGAAAAAGTACTTGTTCTGGGGGCCGCCGGTGGCGTTGGGTCTGCGGCGATCGAGCTAGCCAAAGCGATGGGGGCACATGTGATCGCGGCGGTCTCGTCTGAAGACAAAGCATTGTTTTGCAGAGATGTTGGCGCAGACCAGACGCTGATCTATCCTCGCGATTTGGACCGCGAAGCGCAAAAGGCCCTGTCCGCCGAGATAAAGGCACTGGCCCGGGGCGAAGGTGTGGATGTGGTCTACGACGCGGTCGGCGGAGACTACGCTGAGCCCGCCTTGCGAAGTATGGCATGGGGTGGGCGTTATCTGGTTGTTGGCTTTCCTGCCGGCATCCCCAGCATTCCGCTGAACCTGACTTTGCTCAAGGGCTGTCAGATCGTCGGGGTGTTCTGGGGCGCGTCCGTATTTCGCGACCCGAAGGGGCATGCACAAAACCTGGCCGAGTTGTTCCGCCTATATGGTTCGGGAAAGATTTCACCCCGTATCAGTGCACGATTTCCGCTAACCCAGGTGGCAGAGGCAATTGGCATGCTCGAAAGGCGCGAGGCTCTCGGTAAAGTTGTGGTCACGATGGAAGATAATTGAATAGAGGATGGGATTGAGCCGATCCAGCAACCTGCATGCGTCAATGAAGCTCTACCCATAAGAGCGAAGGTCGCTGGACGACCTTTAAATTCATGTTTATGAAAAAAGGAAGATGGGGACAGTTTGAATATGCACAATATCCTGGTTCTGAATGGTCCGAACCTGAATTTGCTTGGTACACGGCAACCCGAGGTCTACGGCGCAACGACGTTGCAGATGATCGAGGACCTGTGCGTTGCGCATGGTAAAACGCTGGGTCAAAACATAACCCATCTCCAATCCAATCACGAAGGCGCGCTGATTGATGCGATCCACGCGGCACGCGGCGTTCAGGATGGCATAGTACTGAATGCAGGCGCATTCACGCATACATCGATTGCGCTGATGGATGCGATATCTTCGGCCGAAGTACCCGTGGTTGAAGTTCATTTATCTAACATCCACGCGCGCGAGGCGTTTCGTCACAAATCGCATATCGCACCAGTCGCGATTGGACAGATCTGTGGTTTTGGCGCGCAAAGCTATGTTCTTGCACTGAACGCGATTGCCGCGCATCTGGCTGAGAGGGACACAGGATGACCCTCAAAGAGTATCTGAATTTTCTGAGCTACACGAAAACTCTGGAAGAGCTTTGGGATGCACATTGCCGCCAGATGGAAAAGTATGGCTTCGACCGGTTGTTGTATGGGTATACGCAATACCGAACGGCGACTTCGCTCGGCGATCCAGAAGATTTTGTAATCCTGACCAATCACTGCTCGGATTACTTGGAAGGGTTCCTTCAATCCGGTCTGTATTTTCATGCCCCGATGCTGAAATGGGCCCTGAACAACGAAGGCGCTGCAAGTTGGAGCATGATACAGGACATGATGTCCAGCGGGGTCATGTCGAACGAAGAGCTTCGGGTTTTTGAGTTCAATAAGTCGCGTGATATTACAGTAGGTTATACGGTCAGCTTCAACTCGGTATCGATGCGTTCCAAAGGGGCGATTTCGCTTGCGGCACGTAATCACAGCCAGGAGGAGATGGACGAGGTTTGGAACGAGCACGGCGACGACATCCTTCTGATGAATAATGTTGCCCATCTCAAAATCCTGACCTTGCCATATCATGCCCCGAACCGCGCGCTGACCAAACGCCAGCGCGAAGCTTTGCAATGGGTCGGCGACGGAAAGACCACGCAGGACATCGCGCTATTGATGGGTTTGACTTCGGCAACGGTGGAAAAACACCTGAGACTCGCGCGTGAGGCGCTTTCGGTTGAAACAACTGCTCAGGCCGTATTGAAGGCCGCGTTGCAGAATCAGATGTTTGTGATGGAAGCATGACCCTATTTTGATGCTAATTAGCATCAAATTGACCTAGGGTAAGGAATACATGACTTTCCGAATCTCCCGATAAAATTGCAAATTGATATTGTTCCGTGAGTGGTGGCTTTAGCCAGGGAACGTTTTGATCGGATCTTTGTAATACCAAAGCTCTCTGATCGCTCTGACACCGAGGCGTCTATTCGTCCACGTCTCTTTGTCGGGATTATTGAGGGGCCCTTCCATCCCCATCATGCAGGGCCCCTCAATTCACCAATCTTCGCAAGCATCGGTTCACAGGCTTTTGACATGAAAAGAACCCGGCTGCGCTATGCAACCGGGCTCGGTATTTGTTGCAGCCTCTAACCGAAGCTGCAAAAGATTTTAGCCTTGGGCTGCCTTTGCAACTTCGGCAGCGAAGTCTTCTTTTTCGACCACGATGCCCTCGCCTACTTCCATGCGGACAAAACCGGTGATGGTAGCACCTGCTTCTTTGGCAGCCGCTTCGACGGTCAGATCAGGATTCACAACGAAGTCCTGGTTCAGCAGGGTCGCTTCGGCGACGAATTTCTTCATGCGACCGACGATCATCTTTTCGATCACCTGCTCGGGCTTGCCGGATTCGCGGGCGATGTCCATCTGGACCTGCTTCTCTTTCTCGACAACTTCCGGGTCCATGTCCGCCTCGGACAGGGCCGCTGGGTTCACAGCTGCAATGTGCATTGCAACCTGCTTGCCGAAGCCTTCATCACCGCCGGACAGAGCGACCAGAACGCCGATTTTGCCCATGCCGGTTGTCGCCGCGTTGTGAACGTAGGAAACGACAGTATCGCCCGACAGTTTCGACATGCGGCGGACCGACATGTTTTCACCAATGGTGGCGATCTTGTCGGTCAGAGTATCTGCAACAGACTTGCCGCCCAGATCGGCAGCCAGCAGCGCGTCGACGTCATCAACACCTTCGGCTGCGTAGGTGATCTTGCCGACCATCTCTTGGAATTCGCTGTTTTTCGCAACGAAGTCGGTTTCCGAGTTCACTTCGACTGCAACACCGTTGCCGCCGTTGACGTGAACAGCAACCAGACCTTCAGCTGCAGTACGGCCCGATTTCTTGGCCGCCTTGGCCAGGCCTTTGGTGCGCAGCCAGTCAACGGCTTCGTCCATGTTGCCGTCGGTTTCGGTCAGCGCTTTTTTTGCGTCCATCATGCCTGCGCCGGTCGAGTCGCGCAGTTCTTTTACCATTGCTGCTGTGATTGCCATCTTTTGGCTCTCCTCAATTCAAACGGAATTGGGGCAGGTCTACCCTGCCCCATATGTCATTTACGTGACGGGCAGCTTACGCTTCGGCTTTGGCTTCCGGTGCGGCTTCTTCAGCGGGTGCTTCTTCGGCAACCACTTCTTCAACCGGCGCCTCTTCGAACGCACCCAGGTCAACGCCAGCAGCACCCATCTGAGCGGTCATGCCGTCCAGAGCGGCACGTGCGGCCAGATCGCAATACAGAGCGATTGCGCGCGCTGCGTCGTCGTTGCCGGGGATGATGTAGTCAACGCCATCGGGCGAGCAGTTGGTGTCGACAACAGCCACAACCGGGATACCCAGCTTGTTGGCTTCGGCGATAGCCAGTGCTTCTTTCTTGACGTCGATGACGAACAGTAGATCCGGAACGCCACCCATCTCGCGGATACCGCCCAGTGAAGCCTGCAGCTTGGCCTGGTCACGTTCCATGCCCAGACGCTCTTTCTTGGTCAGGCCTTCGGCACCCGACTCCATGGCTTCGTCGATCTGGTTCAGACGGTTGATCGACTGGGAAACGGTTTTCCAGTTGGTCAGCGTGCCGCCCAGCCAGCGGTGGTTCATGTAGTACTGAGCCGATTTTTCAGCGGCATCTGCGATCGGCTGAGCTGCCTGACGCTTGGTGCCTACGAACAGAACGCGGCCACCTTTTGCGACGGTGTCACGGACAGCCTGCAGAGCCTGATCCAGCATCGGAACGGTCTGAGTCAGGTCCATGATGTGGATGCCATTGCGCGAGCCGTAGATGAACGGGCCCATGCGGGGATTCCAACGCTGTGTCTGGTGACCAAAGTGAACGCCAGCTTCCAGCAGCTGACGCATGGTGAACTCGGGAAGAGCCATGCTTTACTTTCCTTTTCCGGTTTACGCCTCGGCGGGGGTGAAAGAAGCGGATGCTCCAACCGGCGGGCCAGATGAGGATGTCTCCCTCAAAAAGCCCAAACCCCGCCTGCGGGTTTGAATGGCGCGCGTATACGGCAGGTTTAGCATCAGTGCAAGGGCCAAATGCCCCTATTTTTCAAGCCGCGCCAGTGAATGCGCATCACGTACCGCGTCTTCGCAATGGGCTGCCAGAGCTTTGCGGTTTTCAAAGTCGCTAACCTTAGCTGGCGCGTGGTAGATCAATTCCACGGTGCCTTGTCGACGTGCCCCCAAAGTCTTAAGCAAATGCGGACCGAAATCCATGTCGCCCCACCAGCCATAAAACCTATCGGGCTGACCTTGGGGAGCGTGAAAGATGACCGAAACCGGTTGAACATACATGAATTCCCGCAGCTCTTCAGTGAAGAACGCGGCAAAGAGTGTTGTTTTAAAGGGTAAAATTCGCTGTCCGTCGGTCGAAGTGCCTTCTGGAAAGAACAACAGCTTGTGCCCGGCTTTCAGACGTTCCTCGAAAATCCGGGTCTGCTCGCGGGCTTTCTTGCGATCACGTTCGATAAAGACCGTACCCGTCGCGCGTGCCAGCCAGCCGATGCCGGGCCATTTTGCAACTTCGGCTTTCGATACGAAATACACGCGCTTACGGGCATTCAGCGCAAAGATATCCAGCCACGACGTATGGTTTGCAACCACAGCGCCGCGTTCCTGCATGAGCGCGCCAGAGGTGCGAAATCTGATCCCGAGAATTCGAAATGCATTGCGACAAACGAACTGAGAAATGAACGGTGTCACCGGCCGTTGAACGCCATAAAGCGGTCGTTCGATGAGACGTATGGCCAATAAGACGAACAGCCCCCCAAAAACCAAAAGGGCCAGCGGCAAACCGCGAAGTATCACCAGGACCCAACCTATGAAACCAAGCTCAATTGGATCAGGCGCGTCTTCACTCTGCCACGATGGGTCGCTCACAGGGTTATGCTCCACCATAAATACGCCGCTGACGCTCATTCATGCGGGCTGTGTCAAGGATCAGACACACATCGGTTGTGTTGAAGGCATGATCGATAAATGCCCCCTCGCCCACGAATCCACCGAGGCGAAGGTAGGCCTTGATGAGAGACGGCACTTGAACCATCGCCGCGCGCCGATCCAGCGCGTTGGGTGCCAAAAGGTCCATTGATTGAAATACCTCTGGCTGGGCCCGAACCCGCAAATCCAGCGGGGCAAGATGGTTGTGATGCAGCATCGACAGCGGCTGCGCCAATTTGCTCACGTCGGTTCCGTGGAAACTCGCGACCCCGAACAAGATCTCAATACCACGCTCAGTGACGTATGCAGCCAGACCATTCCACAGATGATACATCGCCGTGCCACCACGATAATCCGGATGCACGCACGAGCGTCCAAGCTCCAACAGCTTGCGCCCGCTTTGTTTCAGAACGGTGAGATCGTATTCATCCTCGGAGTAGAATTGCCCCAGTTCGGCAGCTCGCTCACCAGGAAGCAGTCGATAGACGCCGATCACCTCTCCAGATGAATCGTCGATGGCGAGCATATGATCGAAGTATGGATCGAACCGATCCTTCTCGAGCCCCGCCTCATGATCCACCATCTCGCCGCCACCGCCCAATTCCTGAACAAACACGTCATAGCGCAGACGTTGGGCCGCCCGCAGTTCAACCTCGGTATTGGCCAATTTGACAGTGAATGAGGGGCCTTCGTCTGGCATCAAGAAAATTCCATCGATCGCGGTTGCGCGCTGATAACGCGATTGCTCGGCCAAAGGCAACTCGCCCGCGTTTTGCCCGAGTTGTTAACCTTTCCTAAACCAGTTTCACGGATCAAAGACCGGCATCAGGGCTATGCGTGTCCCGTCGATCACCACTTTCCCCTGCTCGCGAAAGTTAACGGTGATCTTGCCTCCGATGTTGGACTGCACCTGTCCAACGCCCCAATCGGGGAAATCGGGGTGGCGGACAAACATGCCCGGTGCGAGAATGGCATTCAGATCTGTCATATCGGGCCTCCGGGTCCAAGGCAGATGCAGCAGGAGGTACGCATGGGCGCGTCAGACGTCAACCTGGCCGAATTGATCGGCTCTCGGATCTGTCATGATCTGATCAGCCCCATTGGGGCAATTACCAACGGGCTTGAGCTGTTGGAGATGGTTGGCGCAGTCCAAGGCCCTGAAATGGAGCTGATTTCAGGCAGCGTTGGCAGTGCAGGCGCCCGCATCCGGTTTTTCCGCGTTGCCTTTGGATCAGCAAGCGATCAGCCGTTGGGTCGCACCGAAGTGGTCGAGCTTCTTAAAGATGTGGAAAAGGCCGGGCGCCTGCAGATCAGTTGGAACCTGACCGAACCTGTCCCGCGCAATCAGGTTAAACTCGCGTTTCTGGCTGTGATGTGCTGTGAAAATGCGATGCCCTTCGGCGGCGAAGTGGAAATCGAAACTCAGGGCGACGCATGGACGGTGACTGGCGTTGCTGACAAGCTGAACCTCAATACGGGACTGTGGAAAGGGATTGGCTCGGGGCGATTTACCGAAAAACTAAGCCCGGCGCACGTTCAATTTGCCCTGCTGCCGGACACGGCCTCGACGATGGGGCGCAGGATCACGGCAGAAACGACCGCAACCCGGGTGACACTGCGGTTTTAGTGCCGAGTGGTCCCGTTTCCGCGCACCAGATACTTAAAACTGGTCAACTGAGCGGCACCGACAGGACCGCGCGCGTGCATCTTGCCGGTGGCGATACCAATCTCAGCACCCATGCCAAACTCACCGCCATCCGCGAATTGGGTCGAGGCGTTATGCATCAGGATTGCGCTGTCAAGCCGTTCGAAAAAGTGCTCGGCGGCCACGGAATCCTCGGTAATGATACAATCGGTGTGGCTTGAGCCAAACTGCCGGATATGCGCAATCGCGGCGTCGATATCTGCGACGGGCCGTGCAGCGATGATACTATCTAGGTACTCTTTGCCCCAGTCATCATCCGACGCAGGAATGGTGTTCTCATTGGCCAAAACGCCTTCGGCATGCACTTCAACACCCGCAGCTTGAAGAGCAGCGATTAGATCACGGCCCAGTGTTTCTGCAACGTCTTGATGGATCAGCAAGCATTCTGCCGCGCCACAGATACCGGTGCGCCGAGTTTTGGCATTCAACACAACATCCAGCGTCTTCTGGGGATCGGCGGCTTTATCAACATAAATATGAACGATGCCTTCGAGATGCGCAAAGACGGGCACGCGCGCCTCGCGTTGCACAAGACCCACCAATCCTTTGCCACCTCGAGGAACGATGACGTCGACATAATCAGTCATGGTCAAAAGCTCTTGCACCGCAGCCCGGTCGCGAGTCGGCACCAGTTGAATGGCGTCTTCGGGCAAGCTAGCAGCTGCTAGCCCCTCAACCAGACAGGCGTGGATCGCGGTTGACGAATGAAAGCTCTCAGACCCGCCTCGCAAGATCACGGCGTTCCCGGATTTCAGGCACAATGCACCCGCATCCGCCGTCACGTTGGGACGGCTTTCGTAGATCACGCCGATCACACCCAATGGCGTGCGCACACGCTGAATGTTGAGGCCCGAGGCCATGTCCCATTCGGCCAACACCTCACCCACAGGATCGGTCTGATCGGCGACGGTGCGCAGTCCGTCAACCATGCCCTGAACGCGTGCTTCATCCAGCATCAGGCGGTCCATCATCGCGGGGCTCAAACCCTTTTCTCGCCCGAACTCCAAATCCTTCTTGTTCGCTTCGATAATGTCGGCACGTTTGTGCCAAACGGCGTCTGCGGCTGTGATCAGCGCAGCGTGCTTGCGTTCTGCGGTGGCAAAAGCAAGCTCTTGCGAGGCTGCTTTGGCGCGCGCACCAAGGTCGGCCATCATTGCGGGAATGTTGTCGAAATCCTTCATCTCAAGCGCCTTTCGGTCTCAGTTTATCAAATCACGCCCTTACAGCGCCAGATCGTCCCGGTGGATCAGGGCCGCGCGGCCTGGATAGCCTAGCGTCGCCTCGATTTCAGACGATTTACGTCCTTTGATCGCATCCGCCTCTTGCGCGGTATAGCGACTTAGCCCCTGTGCCAGCCTCCGCGCCTGCGCATCCAGAACAGCGACGGGATCGCCGCGACCAAAATCACCCGTGACCTCGACAATGCCAGCGGGCAACAGGCTTTTGCCATTGGAAAGCGCCCTTGCCGCGCCGTCATCGATCACGATCTCTCCGCGCGGTTTCATCGCCGAAATCCAGCGTTTCCGGGCTGCATGCGGATCGAGCGTGGCCGTGAACCAAGTGCAGCTCG
This sequence comes from Ruegeria sp. CF1, assembly GCF_056537445.1. Lineage (NCBI taxonomy): Bacteria > Pseudomonadati > Pseudomonadota > Alphaproteobacteria > Rhodobacterales > Roseobacteraceae > Ruegeria > Ruegeria sp. CF1. The sequence goes on from NZ_JBQFRN010000001.1 coordinate 535,612, forward strand.
CTCCATTTTCAAGCGTTTTCAGCGGGTTCAGGGGTGATCCTTCAGTTATCGCCATATCGCAGCCAGCTGCGGTTGCCATCTTGGCAGCCAACAGCTTGGTCTTCATGCCGCCCTTTGACAGCCCCGATCCCGCGTCACCTGCCATGGCCTCGATCTCGGGCGTGATCTGTTTGATCACGTCATATCGGGTGGCTGTCGTGTCCTCGTTGGGATTGCCCGAATAGAACCCGTCGACATCTGAAAGCAGGATCAACTGATCCGCGCCGATGGTCACGGCGATTTGCGCTGCCAGCCGGTCATTGTCGCCATACCGGATCTCATCCGTGGCGACTGTATCGTTTTCGTTGACAATCGGAACAACACCCAGGCTCAGCAGCGTTTCCAGCGTTGCACGGGAATTCAGATAACGCCGCCGATCCGCGCTGTCTTCCAACGTGACCAGCACCTGAGCGGTTTTGATCTCATGCGGCGTCAACGCTTCTTCATACGCACGGGCAAGCCGGATTTGTCCAACCGCCGCAGCGGCCTGTGACTGTTCCAGCGGCAGATTCTGCATCGGCAGGCCAAGTACACCTCGACCCAACGCGATTGACCCGGACGAGACCAGAACAACATCTGTCCCCTGCCCTTTCAGCCAAGCCACGTCCTGCGCCAGCGATTTCAGCCAATCCGACCTGAGCAATCCCGTATCCCGGTCGACCAACAAGGCCGATCCGATCTTGACCACCAGGCGGCGGGCATGGGTCAGGGTTGCCAAGGCGTGGCCTCCTCGGCGGGTTTCTGGCGCAGGCGGTTTTCATCGATCTGAGCCCGCAAGGACCGCAGCACCTCGGTCACGCCCAAATGCGCAACGCCTGACATGGTCATGACCGGGCCGCGAACGGCTTCTTCCAGTTCGGCCTTGATCAGTTCGCGTTCCTCATCGTCCAGAGCGTCGATCTTGTTCAAAACGGTGATACGTGGCTTATCCGCCAGCTCTCCGCCATAAGCCTCAAGCTCGGTGATGATTGTGCGATAGTCTTCGACCACAGTTTCCGAGGTGCCGTCGATCAGATGCAAAAGCACAGCGCAGCGTTCCACGTGGCCCAGAAACCGGTCACCGATTCCACGCCCTTCATGCGCGCCTTCGATCAGTCCGGGGATGTCGGCAACGACGAACTCTACATTATCGACACCGACAACGCCCAGATTGGGGTGCAGCGTAGTAAAGGGATAGTCGGCGATTTTGGGCCGTGCATTGGATGTGGCAGCCAAGAAAGTTGATTTCCCGGCGTTGGGCATGCCCAAAAGACCCACATCCGCAATTAGCTTCAGCCGCAGCCAGATGGTGCGGTCGATCCCCGCCTGCCCCGGATTGGCGCGGCGCGGGGCCTGATTGGTCGCGGATTTGAAATGCAGGTTGCCAAAGCCGCCGTTGCCGCCTTTTGCCAGCAAAAACCTCTGACCAACCTCGGTCAGGTCACAAATCACGGTCTCTTCGTCTTCGTCCAGAATCTCGGTTCCGACGGGAACGCGCAGGATGATGTCGTCACCATCCTTACCCGTACGCTGCTGACCGCGACCGGGTTGGCCGTTCTTGGCGAAAAAATGCTGTTGATAGCGAAAGTCGATCAGGGTGTTCAGCCCGTCCACAACCTCGGCCCAAACAGACCCACCCTTACCGCCGTCCCCACCATCGGGTCCGCCGTATTCGATGTACTTTTCACGTCTAAAGCTGACGCAGCCGCCACCTCCGGCCCCGGACCGGATGTAGACCTTTGCAAGATCGAGAAATTTCATAGCTGTCCCCTACTGCAAAGGCCCCATCGGCCACAAGTCAGAGTTTCTTTGTATAGGTCCAGGTGGGCACATTCGCATCGCGCGCCACCGAATAGGTTTCCGCATCGCCAAGATACTGGAACCCGCAATGGGTCAGAACCCGGGCCGAGGCCGGGTTGTCCTGGAACACGCTGGCGAACATGGTCGCGTTTTCCAGCGGATTGGCGTTGACCAGCGTTTCAACGGCCAGCGATGCAATGCCGGTGTTCCAATACACCGGGGCGACCCAATAGCCGACCTCGGACTGGTTGCGATCCAGCCGGGTCAATGAAATCAGTCCGATCAGCTCCGGGCCACCATCCTTTGTGGCATCCATTGCCCAGACATCCTCGTCCCGGTCTTCGGCCATCGCGCGCATCACAAACGCCTCAATCGAGCCGGGCGGCAATGGATGCGGGATCGATGTCGTCATGCGCGCCACACGCTCATCGCCTGCATAGTGCTCAATGAGACCCAAATCCGACCGACGCAGAGGGCGAAGGTCGAACCGCTCGGTTTCAATGACCGGCTGATTTATTATTGCCTCAATTTTCATGAGTGCGTTCCTCCTCCGAACAACACAAAAAGTACGGACGCAACTGTCAAACTGGCTAACGTCCACATCAGATATTTTTCCGCAGGCCGACCTTCAACCGCATGGGCGATCCGATCTCCTGCAAATGTCCAGATCGGGTGCAATACGATCTGGCAGATTAACAAACAGAGAGCGATCGTAAGGGTTGCCTCAAAACTGGGTGTTCCTGTTGCCACAAACCCGGTGAAGCCTGCGATAATCATTGCCCAAGCCTTAGGGTTAAGAGGATGCACTATTAACCCCGCCAGAAAACCGGGCACTTGCTTATCCGATTGACCTCGGGAAAGCCGCAGATTGGCAATTTTCCACGCGAGCCAGCAAATATATGCAGCAGAAGCATATTTGAGTGTCTCGAACACCAACGGCGCCTGATCGGCCACTTGCATCAGGCCAAAACCAACCGGCCAGATGATCAGCTGTTTACCCAGAATGACCCCGCCCACAAAGGGCAGTGCCGACCGAAAGCCAAAACGCGCACCTGTTCCCAGCAGGACCATATTGGCCGGTCCCGGCGTGCCAACCTGCGAAGCGGCAAAAATCAGGAAACTGGTGGTTGCGACTGTCATCGGTTCTGGTGATCACGACTGCGTTAAAACGAAAAAGGGACCGGCACTTTGTGCCGGTCCCCCATGAATTTTTCTTAAACCTTCTGGGTTTCGGCTTACTCTGCGGCCTCCGCCACTGGCAGGACCGAAATAAAGGTGCGGTTTTTAAGTCCCTTATGGAACTTCACGGCGCCATCGACAGTTGCAAAGATGGTATGGTCTTTGCCCATGCCTACGCCTTCGCCCGGCCAGAACTTGGTGCCGCGCTGACGCACGATGATGTTGCCTGCGATGGCGGCCTGGCCACCATACAGTTTCACGCCAAGGCGGCGACCCGCTGAGTCGCGACCGTTACGGGAGGAACCGCCAGCTTTCTTATGTGCCATTCTCTCTCTCCTTAGCCCTGAGCCAGCTCTTTGGCTTGCTCAACCCATTCGGGTTTCACTTTGATGGTGTCGATAGCAGCAATCTGCTCGTCCGACAAGGCGGCCAGAGCGGCAAAGCTTTCGATACCGGCTTCAACCAGCTTTTTGGCAGCGGCAGGGCCGACACCATTAAGAGCAGTCAGATCGTCAGCGGCAGCAGCTGCGGCGGGTGCCTCTGCTTTGGCTTCAGCTTTCTTGGCAGGCTTTTTTGCCACCGGAGCAGCTTCGCCAGCCGGTGCCGAACCGGTTGCAGCTTTGATGCCCGACTTGTCAGCGCCCGACGACAGGATGTCGGTGATTTTGACCAGAGTCAGTTTCTGACGGTGACCAACGGTACGCTTCGAGCTGTGCTTACGACGGCGCTTGACGAACTTGATGACCTTGTCACCTTTGATCTGTTCGATCACTTCGGCCTGTACGCCTGCGCCTTCAACGAAAGGTGCACCAACAACCGGTGCGTCGCCGCCCAGCATCAGAACATCGTTGAATTGAACTTTTTCACCTGCGTCGGCAGCCAGCTTTTCAACACGGAGCACATCGCCCGCCTGAACCTTGTACTGCTTGCCGCCAGTCTTGAGGACCGCAAACATGCGTCTTTCCTTTGTCTGACCGCGTTCTGTGGTCCCCGATTGGGTGTTTCCGGCTTTCGCCACCTCGAACAGCGCGCCCTTTTCGGGCTGTGTGAATGACCTTTGGCACATGCCATCAGGTCAAAGAATAACGATACCCGGCGCGGAAAGCCGGCCGGGATGCGCGCTTATCGAAGCATTCATGAAGAAAGTCAACCAAAAATCTGCGGCTCAGAGATCCGACGCTTTCATGGCTTGCGCGACGGTTTGACCAAGCTGGTAAGAGATGCCGTTTAGCATTTCATCAAAACCCATGAACAAAGCGGAATTCAAGGCCCGACCCGCATCGGTGCGGGAAAAGGCGATGTTCTCTCGCATCTGAGACTCGTTCAACGGCTGATAGGCCAATAAAAGGAACGAGTACATCCATTCAGTTGTCTCTGCCCTGGTGTTCTCATGCTGAGATAGCAGTTCCTGCAACACGGATGCATCGTCGAACAGGGCACTTTGCCCAGAGGCAAGTCCTTGGTAAAAACTATAATCAGCGCTGATGGTGCCTTGCACATTTTTCTCGATCAGGTCGTTGACCTGCACATATTCATCTACAAGACGAAAAAACATGCCCTCGCGATCAGCCTGTTCGTAAGCGCTGCGTGCCATCTCTTCGATCGCGTCATCTGCAATGGCCCGGCGCGCCGAATTTTCCAGAGAAACGATGCTTTGCCCCAGTTCGCTTTCAAAAAAGATCGAAGCTTGTTCTAGCTGCGCATCGGACATCATCTCGCCAACAGACAGCGAAAGTTGCTGGTGCATCGTAGTCGGATCGTACAGATCCTCAACTTGCGCCAAAAAATAGGCTCCTCCTGAGCTGCTCAGCATCGACTCGTTGATTGCATGCCCTTGCGCCACGCCTTCTTCACTAAGAATTTTCATAAAATCCAAAATATGCATCGCCTGCATCAGTCTTTCAGCACGCTCGCTTGCGGCCAGAGGCAGTGCCCAGATCGTCAAACAGAGTGCCGTAGCTAAAACTCGCATCAGATATCCTGCGCCGGGCGCAATTCGGCCATGCGGGCGGCCAATACTTCAAACCGCATCGCCATGATTTCATATTGGATCGCATTCAACAGCTCATAGACCTCCTGCATCAGAGGCTGTTCCAGAGCGTCAACATAGGCGTCGACATCCTCATCCGAGAAATCCTGGTAGGTGTAAGCCGCCCCTGCCAAAGCTGATAGTTGCAGAGATCGACGCAACTCACCTTCATTGCGTTGGATCATCGCGCGCAGTTCATCTCCGCTCAGTTGCATGTCGATAATGCCAGACGCACTTGCCGCCAGCAAAAACCGCACCTGGATCTCTTGCAGCGCGCGCAGCGAGGTTCCGCTGGCGTCCACCGCACGGTTCATGCGTTTCAGGCTTTCAACACGAGATGAGCCTTCTTTTATCAACTTCGAGACGATTTCTTGCCCGGCCAGTTGTTTGGCATCATCATCGTCATCCATATGAGCGGCGTTTTCAGCAACGACCAGTCTTTGCCCCAACTCCGAGGCGTAAAACGAGACCGCGTGGACCAGCGCCTCTTCGCTAAGCGTCTGTTCAAGGATCGAGACGGCCGTTTCGTGCATCAAAGCGGTATCAAACACCTCTTCGGTCAGACGCGCCCAATCCGATCCGAAGCCGTCAGGGTCGATACCCAGCATCTGCGGGGCCGAAGCAGAGGCCTGCGCTATGCTTTCCAAGGCAACATCAAACCCTGTCGTGGTCAGAAACGCCTCAATCTGATCCTGACTGGCGGCCTGAGATGGCGAGGCCATGACACCAAGTGAGAAAATTGGAAGGATGAGGCTGATTGCGAACTGGCGTATAAAGTAAGTCATACATATCAGCCTAGGTGTTTTCTTACCTCTGGCAATGGAAAATCCCACTATCGTCAAAATCCGGAACTTTCTGCTTGCACCCCTGCCCGTTCACCACTAAATCCCCCCCTCACAGACCCCCGCGGAGAGGTGCCGGAGTGGTCGAACGGGGCGGTCTCGAAAACCGTTGTGGGTGCAAGCCCACCCAGGGTTCGAATCCCTGTCTCTCCGCCACTATTTTGCTACCAGCAACATTCCTGAATACAGTCTCGATGCCCTACTCACGACCGAGTGCACTTGTCGTTGAGCATCGGATGGGTCCGTTTTCAAATAGATTGAAGTAGTTTTTCATTTGCCTTGCCCCAAAAAAGCTACTGTGCCCGGCGCCCTCTTTCCAATTTGTTATTTTCGGCCGAGCAGTCGTTCAAGAACCATTGCCCAACGGCTGGATCGGGCCAAAAGTATTAGATCTTTTACTCCTTCGGTATTGTCCGCAGTCAATCAATCCGACCCGTAGTAAGACCTATCCACAACAGCTATCCCCCAACTGAATTGGCGGACACGGTACAGTTGCGTAGGAACAAAAGACACAGCAATCGCCTTCTAACGGTTTCAAGACTGCCTTGCATGATTTGCATTCATAAAACCACTGGCACGAGTCAGTTGGCATTCTTTCGGTTTCAATGTGCCCACACTTTGGGCAGGTCAAAGTGCTATTGAGCACCACAGTTTGATTTGTCATTGTCTCACATCTGCATGATTAGATAGTCGTTGATTTGAGCCTCATTGAACACGATGACCCATGCCAACGCGGTAGTCGCCGTGCTTCCGACAAGCCACCATTTCAGATTTGCCAACGCCCCGTTTAGATGCGCTAAGAACCACGAAACCGCGGCCAGCGCTGTTGAGACGGCGAGAACACAGTAGCTTGCCGCCGCTATTTTTCCGAATACTGCCAACCAACTGCCGCCCAAGCCTAACAACATCATGGCCATTGGAAGAACACAGCATGTTGCGACGCCCAGAGCTGAAACCGATCCCAAGTAGCTGAGGTTCACGTATTTCTTCATCTTTTGCTCCCGAGATGCTCGATTTGATTGTGTTGAAGCACCGGTATTCAGAGCGTATAACTCCTGTAGTAACTACAGGATCAAGTGGAGGCACTTCACATGATTGCGATAGGTGAGGCTTCCCGGCAATCCGGGGTTGGCATAGAAACCATCCGCTACTACGAACGCGAAGGTATCGTACCAAGACCTGTGCGAGCTCTGAACAATCGTCGCCTCTTTTCAGCAAGCGATGTGGGAAGACTTCGATTTTTGAAGAGGTGCCGCGACCTGGGATTTCCTCTCCCAGACGCAAAGGCGCTTTTAGAGCTGTCAGAAGGAAGTGCCGAAGACTGCTGGTCAGTGAAAGAATTGGCCGAGGCGCATATTGCCAGCGTTCGAAGCAAGATTGATGAGCTCAGACGTCTGGAGCGTGCCTTGAGTGAGCTTACCGCCAATTGTGATAGTGGTAACGTTCACTGCCCGATGCTGCAAAGTCTGCGAACGATGGATGATATCTGACTCTGGACACAGGGCGGAAACTCAGGGTCTGAGATTTAGCCAGATCACCTCAGACCAAGGTCTGTGGTGCGGTAATAGATTGTAGTTCATAGTCGATTTCACGATGAGAGCGAAAGTAACTGACCTGACGATTGGCAATTGGTCGTTGTCGCGAGTCTTTCTTGCGGCAAGTATCTTCGTGATGGGTACTGCTACCGCAATCGTTGGGGTCTGGGTGTCTAATCGAATTCAGAACGCAGTCGTGCAAAACTCCGCCAACTCCGCAGCGCTGTATATGGAAAGCGTAGTTTCCCCGCTCAGCCAGGAATTGGCACATGGCGACCGCCTTTCTGAGCAGGCGAGCCTGGCGCTGGATGAGATTTTCATGACCCAGCCAATGCGTGACCGTATCGTTTCCTACAAATTCTGGAAGCAAGGCGGTGTGATTGCGCATGCCTCGGATACAGACATCATAGGAAACCGTTTCAATCCAACGGATGATTTAAGGCGAGCGTGGAACGGTGATATCTCCGGCTCCTTCGAAGAACTTGATCATGCCGAGAGCGCCGCCGAGGCGGCATTGGGGATACCACTGCTGGAAGTTTACAGCCCAATTCGCGAACTCTGGTCCGGCGAAATCATCGCAGTTGCGGAGTTCTACGAAAGAGCTGACCAGCTTGAGTTAGACTTAGCCAAGGCCAGGCGAACAAGTTGGTTGGTCGTCGGCTCCGCATTTCTGGCAAGTACTATTGTTCTGTATTCCATCGTCGCAATTGGCGACAAAACAATTCGACGACAGGGGTCTCTTCTTAAACAGCGGTTGAAAGAAAGTGAGAAGATGGCTGAGCAGAATGCGCTGCTGCGGTCGCGTGTGGTCGAGGCGTCAGAAAGATATACCACGCAAACAGATCGGTTCCTCAAGAATCTTGGAGCTGAGCTACATGATGGCCCTGCGCAATACCTGTCGCTCGCCGCCCTTAGACTGGAGGCGGCGTTTTCCAAAGAGTCGGAAAGGCCTAAAGAGGCAGTGGAAATTCAGCAGTCTTTGCAAAAATCGCTGGCTGAAATTCGTGCAATTTCGCGAGGGCTGTCCGCGCCAGATATCGATAGCCTGTCACTCGTCGATGTTGTCAAGAGAGCCGTAGAGGATCACGCCGAACACAGCCCGTTGCGACCGGATATTTCATTCCTGGGTAGCCAGGCTCCGGAGTTGTCATTGTCCGACAAACTGTGCGTTTTTCGGTTCCTCCAGGAAACGCTTTCCAATGCGGCGAGATATGCTCCAGCTTCCAAGTGCACTGTTATCGCTGAGGCGCAGAACGACCGCATAGTTGTAAAGATCACAGACGACGGACCAGGATTTGACAGGTCAGAAGAAACCGCGTTGCGAGACGATGGTGGCCAGGGGCTTATGGGCTTGCGAGATCGGGTCGAGAGTATTGGTGGCAGGTTCGACGTCGCATCGAGGCCGGGCGAAGGCACCACCATAGCTATGACACTATTTCCCAGAAAGTTAGGCACATCATGACCACATCTGTCGTAATAGCCGATGATCACCCGATATTCAGGGATGGTTTGCAACGCACGTTGGATGAAGCTGATGGCTTCGAAGTTTTAGCCGCTGGGTCCAGTGCTGAAGAGGCAGTATCGCTGGTCGGCGCGCATCAGCCGGACATAGCTATTCTTGACCTCTCGATGCCCGGTGGCGGGATAAGCGCGACACGTAAAATCGCGGCAATGGCAAATCCACCCGTCATTGCAATCTTGACGGTCTCAGAGAACAGCGGCGATGTCGCGGACGCCTTGGAGGCGGGTGCGATTGGGTACATTGTGAAGGGAGTAACCGCGAGCGAACTAACCGCTTCTTTACGCAGCATCGCCGCAGGTGAAGGGTTCGTTTCTCCTGGCTTGGCCTCGCGGGTACTTCTTCAAATCAACGCTGACACCGGCATGTCTGTTAACAGCAGCATTCTAGATGACCTTACACATCGTGAGGAAGAAATACTGAGACGTGTGGCCAAAGGACTGAGTAATCGTGAAATCGCTGACGAGTTAGACCTCCAGGAAAAGACCGTGAAGCACTACATGACCGCAGTTCTGTCCAAGCTTCATGCGCGAAATCGGGTAGAGGCCGCGCTCATTGCACATGATGTTTGGAACAAGGGAGAATAGCTGCGGTCTCTTTGACGACGGTGGCGGCCCCTCACCAAAAAGAAGCCGCCAACGGATTATCGACTGGAATTGCAGCTCAGTTAGCAACCGACTGTAACCTCCGGCGATCAGAGGCCGTTGCGTTTCTTTCAACAACAGTCCGGTTGTAAGGGTCTTTCAACTCGTAACGCCCAAACTCGATCTCCTCTTTCCAACCATTGGCATAATTTACTTCGATATTGTTGCCTTGGCGTTCGATTTTCGTGGGTCGACTTCCAGCAGTGCCGCCTTGCCCAGATGAGCGTACATTGTCGATTGAGATACCATTCGCCAAGGACCGAAGCCTTGAAACGTCAGCGCCTGTCGCGGGGCGTTCCTCAACAGTCCGGTTCTGAGCATTCTTTCTCTCATACCGCCCGTTTTCGATCTCTTCCTTGGTTCCGTCGGCGTAACGCACCTCAATGCCCTTGGCGTTCGTTTCGACCTTTGTTATCCCAGCCGAACCCGACGATTTACCCCCTGAATTAGACTTATCCTTCTTTCCGCTGCCCTTATTGGAGCGTTTGGAGTCATCATCGTCATTATCGTCATCATCATCGTCGTCGCGAGCACTTTTTCCTGATCCCGAATTGTCGTCCCGGTCATCATCTCTGTCGTCGTCTCGATCATCGTCTCTATCGTCATCACGATCATCATCTCGGTCGCCACCACGGCCGCTATTACCCGACCCCGAATTATCATCCCGATCGTCGTCGCGATCATCATCCCTGTCATCGTCACGATCATCATCCCTGTCATCGTCACGATCATCCCCGTCTTTCCCTTTGCCGCTTTTGGCAAAGGCATATGACGGTTCAAAAAGTAGGCGACCATCCTTATCAAAGGTTGGCACATAAGGCGTCGCGGCAATCGACGAAGCCAACGCCGCGGTACTTAGAAGTTGACCCAGCTTTCTTTGAATTTTCATTTTCGCCTCCAATTTTGATCGACACGCTTCGTGACATTGGAGACAGGCTACTACCGGTCCGACTTTCCCACATCGGGCTTAGGTCTGACGAATTTCAAGCCGAACGTCTTAATCAGATCAGTCAAACCAATAGATTTTTTGCAGAACCAAATGAGCAGTTCAGTGGGGATTAACCCCGTCGCCTTTCAACTCGTCATCAGGTTCGAGGTGAATGACAAAGACGGAACCCGGGTACAGACACTCTAGTTCTTCCTCTATGTCGTTACATATATCGTGCGCTGCGCTGACTGGCATTGTGCCGTCCACAACAAGGTGAAACTCTACAAAGATAACATTCGCGGATCTGCGCCCTTTGAGGTCATGATACTCTAAGGCTGCGCCGAGGTTTGCTTCGATTGCATTAGAAACAGTCTGCAAGTCATGTTCCGACAGGCTCACATCCATCAGGCCATCGACGGATGCCCGAATAACTTTCCAACCCTCCCACAAGATGTTCAGCGCAACAAGAATTGCCAGGATCGGGTCAAGGATCAACCAGCCGGTGACAAGCGCTAGTATCAGTCCTACGACGACACCAACAGAAGTCATAACATCCGTAAAAATGTGGCGGGAGCTCGCTTCCAAGGCGGGCGATCCCTCGCGCCTACCTGTCCTAAGCAAGAGGTAGGCCCATGCACCGTTCACACCCGTTGCAACGATATTGACGGCAATTCCAAGCAGCGGCGCATCCTCAAGATGCGGGTTCGGGAGCACCAGTACAGCTTCTCTGATGATCAAGAACGCCGCCAACACAATCAGCGCGCCCTCAACCACGGCTGAAAGATACTCCGCTTTTTTATGACCAAAGGGGTGGTTTTGGTCAGGGGGCTTATTGGCAACCCGAACTGCGAAATACGCCAACAAAGCCGCGACAACATTCACGGTTGATTCCATTGCGTCTGACAACAAAGCCACCGAACCTGTCAGCCACCAAGCCAACAGTTTCAGGGCCAGTACCGCAATGGATATCGGGATAGACCAAAGAGCGATTTTTTGTGTCATTTGGCCGCGACCCTCAGTCAATTATGAACAGAAACTCGGGTGATTGGTGAGCTCCGGTGTTCAAAACGTAAAACAGGTGTTTGGCGAAAAGGGAATAGGTCTTACGGCATCCTATCGGCGACATCATCTGGTCGCCGCTGCGTGGCGCCAAACGACTGTTATTCGGATGAAAGCCCGGTCGACGAAACAGGAACAGCCTTGAGATAGGCGGCAATCGCCAAACGGTCCTCATCCGTCAGCCGTGAGGTGTTCTCGATGACTTCCACCATCTCACCACCCGCACTGTCATAGTCTGGTGTAAAGCCAGATTTTAGGTATTCGGCAATGTCTGCCTCTGACCAATCAAGCTGGTCTGAGGTTAAGCCGGGGATACGACCTTTCCCATTTGGATTTGGTGCACCCGTCAGCCAAAGGTCTCGTTTCAGGCCCCCTAAACCATTTCGCGGGGTATGGCATTCAGCGCAATGACCCAGCGCCTCGACCAAATACCTGCCATGTTTTTGTTGGTCGGTCAGATCACCTTCAACCACCCAGCCTGATGACATGAACAAGAGCTTCCATCCCCCCAATCCGCGCCGAACGCTGAAAGGAAAACCTACGTCATGCGCAACACTTTCCGTTGCGGCCGCTGGCAGCGTGCCGAGGAATGCGTGTAGCGAAACCACGTCTTCGGCCGACATGTTGGCGTAAGAGGTATAGGGAAACGCTGGGAAATAGTGCTGCCCTTCGGGTCCGGTTCCATGGATCAAGGCACTGGCCAGATCCAGGGCAGACCAGGATCCGATACCAGTTTCCGGGTCACTGGAAATGTTGGGGGCAATGAACGTACCGAATTCCGTCTCAAACCGGCGACCACCAGCGAGCACGAGCTTGTCTTCACCGACCGCATCCGGCGCTGAATGACAGGATGCGCATCCCCCCGCGTGGAACACGATTTCACCTCTGGCAAGATCTGGGTTCAAACCGTCGAGTCGTGATTGCTCCATTCGTTGAGGTCGGGTCAGCACCAAACCGGCCAACCCGACCAACACAATGACGATTGCGACAAAGAAAAGAAAGCGCCGCACCGTCAGTGCCCAATCAGTTCTTTGGAGCTCTGTATGCTTTGTGACATGCCGAACAGCTTCCGCCCAGATCGCCCATGGCTGCTTTTAGGGCATCAACATCTTGACCTGCCGCAGCCTGCATCGCAACAGCGGCGTCTGCCATGGCCTGCCCTTTTGCACCCACGTCAGGGAAGTTCTCCCAGATCGCAGGCAGTGCACGGGTGGTCGGATCGGACACATTGTCAGATCCCTGGGGCCACATCGCGGATTGATCGATTTGTGTCAGTACAACAAGATTATTCGCGGCCCGAGTTGCGGCCTCGGCATCATAATCGACCTCTCCCTTAGCCATTCCGCCAAGTGTACCAAGATTGAAGGCATAGAGTTGCATGATTGAGGTACGAGCTTTCACAGCCGGATTTTCACTTTCATGGGCGATGGCTGTGCCAATGGCGGCCAATGATAAAAGACCTGCCGCGAATACTGAGAACTTCTTCTTCATGATGTGTCTCCCTGTTTAATGCTCCGAATGTTAGCTTGAACGATTTTTCTTGTAATTGTTTGTTATTGGTCGACACTTGTTAATTTATGAACAATGCAAACTGGGATGATATTCGGTACGCGCTCGCCGTAAGCAAATACGGCTCACTCAATGCAGCGGCAGCGGCACTGGGCGTCACGCATGCGACCGTGTTGCGAAGGGTAGCCGCATTCGAAGAGCGCAATAGCTGTGTGATTTTCCAGAAAAGCCCTTCGGGATACTCTGCCCTGCCCGAGGCCAGAGCAGTTCTGTCGGCTATGGAAAGCGTCGAAGATGCGGTGCTATCGGTCGAACGCGCGATTGTCGGTGCAAATCAGTCCCCTACGGGCCATGTGCGAATTACATCTACAGACAGTCTTTGCCAGATTGTTCTACCTTCAATACTAAATGAGATCGCACGGCTTTACCCCGGCCTGAAGCTGACTTTGCTAAGCGGGAATAGTCACCATGATTTGTCCCGGTTAAGCGCAGACATCGCCGTGCGCCCATCGATAAAGCTCGGGGAGGGTCTGATCGGACAGCGTGCCGGAACACTGTCTTTCGGAGTCTTTGACGACGGCTCCCCCAATCGCAAATGGTTGAGGCTAGATGGCGCGTTAAGCCGTTCACTTCCTGCCAAATGGTTAAAAGCGAATGTCAGTGCTGACCAAATGATCAGCGGGGCAGACAGTTTTTTGGTGCTTCAGCAGATGGCAGCCGCAGGAGTCGGCAAAACGTTTTTGCCTACTTTTTTTGGCGACGCGGATTCCAGACTTCGAAAGTCTCACGACATCACTCCAGAAATTCAGGTTCCGCTCTGGGTTGCGGCGCTGGACGAAATTGCGAACACACCAAGATTTGCAATCGTTCAACGAGTGTTGGTTGAACGCTTAGCCACTGTTCTTACTGGATGACGCTGATTTTTTTTAAATCAAATGCGAGCATTAGGATGGAGCTTCAAGCCGATACACGACGCAGACATTTCAAACCAAAGTCTTACTAACAAGCTGTTAGGACAATGACCTCTTGATGCAGTTTGCCGGTCACTACGATAACCGAATTTGCTATCGTCTAGTTTGCGCTGTGCGGACTTGAGGTAAGGAGTGCTTTCCGCCCTAAGGGACCTAAATGCGCCTTCGATAACTGCCGGCAAAGGTTACTCGACTTTAATCACTATGACGCTTTCCTATGACACCCCCCCCACCCGCTTTTTGTGCCGAAGCCGTCCCTAGTGCTGACCCGAAGCCAACAAAACTACATTTGATAGTGCGGCACGCACTAGAGAAGAGCGGATTGCCACGTCTGAAGAAAAAGATTGCCAAACTTGGAGGCAGATCAAACAACAAGGTCAACTACGCTTGGCCCAAGTTTTTTAGAATTGGACAGTCTGGGCGGTGATCGCCAGCGCATTCTTCGATCAGATGAGACAGTGTTTCATGCATCGCCTTCAGATCGGAAATCTTATCGTCGATCTCTTTCAGATTCTGTTTTGCAATTTCTTTCACGTCCGCGCTTGCGCGTTCTTTGTCCTCGTAAAGCGCCAGTAGCGAACGACAATCCTCAATGGTAAAGCCCAATGAGCGGGCCCGCCCGATGAAGGCCAGCTTGTGCAGTTCCTTTTCGTCGAAATGGCGATACCCATTGAGGCTCCGCTTGGGTTTGATGAACCCGATATCCTCGTAATAGCGGATGGTTTTGGCAGGCAGACCCGAACGTTCTGCTACATCTCCGATATTCACAGCGGTTCTCCTATACTATCCAGCATGCACTGAACGCAGCGTTTGCTCGGTGTTTTGCGAGATCTGTTCTCGCCCAACTTTGATCGGCATAACCCAGCGCAACCGCAGCGCATTGGTCAGGACAAATACACTGGAGAGAGCCATGGCACCTGCGGCCAAAACCGGCGACAGCAGCGGGCCGCCAAACGGATAAAGCACCCCTGCCGCAACCGGTATGAGCAGTGTGTTGTAGCCGAACGCCCAGAACAGGTTTTGGCGGATGTTACGCATGGTGCGCTGACTAATATCGAAGGCATTGACCACGCCCGTCAGGTCGCCTGACATCAGAACGACGTCAGCCGCTTCGATGGCAATGTCAGTGCCTGTCCCGATCGCAATTCCTACGTCAGCTGCCGCCAAAGCAGGCGCATCATTGATGCCATCACCCACAAAGGCCAGTTTTCCGCCATTTGAACGCAAATCCTGTAACGCGGATACTTTACCCTCGGGCAGAACTTCAGCCACGACATGATCGATGCCAAGCTGCGCTGCAATGGATTTGGCAGCAGCGGCATTGTCACCGGTGATCATCGCTACTTTCAGGCCCAGCCCGTGCAGAGCTTCGATTGCGTCCGGCGTGGTGGTTTTGATTGGGTCCGCCACAGCGATTACGGCCGCGATAGCCCCGTCTACGGCAGCATAAAGTGGAGTCTTTCCGTTGATTGCGAGTTCAGCGCCCCGATCAGACAACGCGCCCATTTCAACCCCTTCGCGACTCATCAGGCGGTCGGCCCCGATCAGGATATTATGGCCTTCGACTGAGGCGCTTACCCCGTAACCGGTGATCGACGTGAAGTCTTCTGGCTTGGAAAGCTCCAGACCACGGGTTTCTGCCGCGCGCACGATGGCTGTGGCGATTGGATGTTCGGATGTGACCTCAACGGCAGCAACAAGGTGCAGAACCTCGTCTTCGGTCATTCCTTCGGCCACAATCAGGTCGGTCAGCTCCGGACGCCCTTCGGTCAGGGTGCCCGTCTTGTCCACCGCAACAACGGTGGTTTCCTGCAGCATTTGCAAGGCATCGCCCTTTCGGAACAGGACGCCCATCTCGGCAGCGCGGCCAGTGCCGACCATGATGGAAGTAGGTGTGGCCAACCCCATGGCGCAGGGGCAAGCAATGATCAGTACCGCAACCCCGGCCACCAACGCCAGGCTAAGCGCGGGATCGGGTCCGAACAACATCCATACCAGCACTGTCACAACGGCCACTGCGATCACTACCGGCACAAACCACAGCGTGATGCGGTCGACCAGGCCTTGAATCGGAAGCTTGGCACCCTGTGCTTGTTCGACCATCTGAATGATCTGGGCCAACATAGTGTCTGCGCCGATCTTTTCAGCACGGTACGTCAATGCACCCGCGCCATTTACGGTCCCCCCGACCACAGTTGCGCCCTCGGTTTTTTCGACGGGAACCGGCTCTCCGGTGATCATGCTTTCATCGACATATGACGTGCCGGTCATTACGGCACCATCCACCGCGATTTTCTCGCCCGGTCGAACGTGCACAATATCACCTACAACAATCTGCTCAATCGGTAGCTCGACAACCGATCCGTCGCGCTCAATTCGCGCTGTTTTTGCCTGCAGACCGACCAGTTTTCGGATCGCTTCACCAGTTCGACCCTTGGCGCGCGCCTCGAGGAATCGCCCAAGCAATATAAGAACCACGATCACCGCTGCGGCCTCGTAGTAGACATTTGCGGTTCCGACCGGAAGAACACCCGGCGCAAAGGTCGAGATAAGCGAGAACCCATAGGCCGCCGAAGTGCCCAGAGCCACCAGAGAATTCATGTCCGGCGCGCCTCTGACCAAGGAAGGGAATCCCTTGGTGTAGAACTGCAAGCCTGGCCCAAAAAGAACGATCGTGGTCAGAAGGAATTGCAGGTAATAGCTGTTCTGGATGCCGATGGTGCTCGCTATCAGGTGGTGCATGCCCGGAATAACATGCGAGCCCATTTCGAGAATGAATACCGGCAAAGCGAGCAAAGCGGCGAAGCTTGTTCGCCGCGCCAGATGGCTGATCTCTGCCGCTTTGCGGTCTTGTGGTTCGGTCTGCGTTGCGGATCGCAGGCTCGCCGGATAGCCGGCAGATGCCGCAAGCGCCGCGATTGCTTCGGGTGTTGTGACTCCCTCAGCAAAACGCACAGTTGCACTTTCAGTGGCCAGATTGACCGACGAGGACAAGACGCCGCCATCGGCTTCCAGGGCTCGTTCAACGCGCCCTACACAGGATGCGCAGGACATGTTCTGAATATCCAGCGTGACCTCTGCGGTCCGCGCCGGATATCCGGCGCGGTTTAACGCATCAGCAATGGCCGCTTTATCGGCTGGATCGCGGAAATCGACCTGAACGCTTTCACTGGCGAGATTAACCGAAGCGGCATCTACCCCTGGCACATCTTTCAATGCGCGCTCGACGCGCCCAATGCAGGAAGCACAGCTCATACCCTGAACCTGGAACCGCGCATGTGAATTTTCAGTCATATTGCCACCACGTATGTTCTGCTGACGGGCAACATAAGGGTTCCAGCAAGTGGAAGGTCAAGGGATGAGGCTGACTTTCTTTCTCATCATTCATGACGACGCTAAGTATCCCGGATATGAGCTGCGGGCACCGCAAGTCAGCTATAGACAAAGCCATTGACACAGTAAGTTCCTCCGCACAGTTGGACTTTGACATGAAAAACCGCAGGGTACGTGTCTTAAGCACCAATCAACTTGATCATATCCTTGCAGCTCAGAGTCCGAGGGATACGAAGCCACTTTCGCAACAGAAGTTTAGGAGCGCAAATGCTGTCGTCCCTTAGTTCTATCTTGCGTCTCTGACTGCCTCGATTAGCCGGGTCATTTCATCTTCGGCGATCAGACCCGGGGCAAGCGCATCTCCAATCACAAACGAAGGGGTGCCACTGAAGCCAAGCTGCCGGGCCAATTCCATGGACACCTGAATATGCGCGTCGACTTCCGGCGCCTCCATGTCTGCGCGCAATTGATCCTCGTCCAGGCCAAGTTCCCGAACAACTTTCAGGACACTGGCCTCAGTGGCACGACCGTTCAGAGCCATAAGCGCCCAATGAAATTCTTCATATTTTCCCTGATTACGTGAGGCAAGCGCGGCGCGTGCCGCGAAGTCGGAACCTTCTCCGAGTATGGGCCATTCTCGGTAAACAACTCGGACATCGGAATCGCCTGCGATTACGTTTTTCACGACCGGGGCCGCGCGTTTGCAATATGGGCAGTTATAGTCAAAAAACTCGACTACGGTTACATCACCTTCCGGGTTTCCGATGACAGGCGCATTCGGATTCTGTTCCAGCAATTCACGCTGATTTTCCAAGACGTTTCCAATGGCTTCGGCTTTTGCCTGATCTTCGCGCTGTTGAAGCAATTGAATCGCCTGCATGATGATTTCGGGGTTTTCCATTATGGCTTCCAGAGCCAGCCGTTTTACATCGGAGTCAGACAATTCGTCAGCACTCGCCATAGCAGCACCAATCGACATAGTGATGGCAATTAAGCCTGCAAAAAATCGTTTCACGTCAGTTTCCTTCCGTTTGTTCTGCCTCGGTGCGCTGCTCTTGCAGCTTGCGTTCCCGATCCGGCCAACTCTCCTTGATGAAGGCGAGGATGTCCCAGATTTCCTGATCCGACAGAGTGTACTCGAAACCTGGCATACCGCTTTTGACGTCAGTGACACCCATCTGCTTCAAAGTTTGGTACCCGCCAAGTTTTGTATAATCGAACAACAGCTTGTCGCCGTGATGCCAGGTGTGCCCTGTTCGGTCATGCGGGGGAGCTCGCAAGACGCCAACTGGATCAGGTGTCTGCCAATCTGGTTGACCCTCCAAATCTGCCCCGTGGCATGACGCGCAGTTTTCGGCATACAAAACTGCACCACGTGCCGAATCCGCTGATGCACTGTTTTGTGCACGCCCGCTCAGGCCCCAGCCAGCGACCGCGACAATGATCACCACAGCAGCTAGTGACACCCATTTCGCCGCGCTCTTGTTCATCACGCCACGCTCAGCCAGGTCTTCATTCCAGCGGCCTGATGCGACAGCATATGGCAATGAAACAGCCAGTCCCCCGGGTTATCCGCAACGAACGCAATCTCCCGCGTTTCCATCCGGTCAACCAGTATCGTGTCTCGCAACGGTCCCAGGCTCCCGTTCGACAGAACTTCCTGAAAGTGCGTCCCGTGCAAGTGCATGGCGTGCGCAAAGACAGTGTCGTTCTGCATCTGAATAAGGACTATGTCGCCACGCGAAACAGAAGCGAGCGGGTCTTCGGGTAACCCTGCGACTCCGTTGAATGTCCAGATCTGTCCTTCCTGAACCAACTCATTAGCGCTCATGACTTGGCCGTTGTAAGTACCTTGACGCAGTCCGCCCATCGCCCCGCCTTCCATCACCAATGGAACCTTTAAGGCGTCAGAAACATCTTCAAGAAAAGAAACAGGGTTGGGTGGCAGAGCTTCAATCTCACCGCGACTGGCAGATGTACCGCTTCCCGAAACCGGGATCTCAGCGATAACAAATGATTCATCGCGTTCGTGAAGAGTTATTTGAACGGCTTCGTTCGATTCCGCTGTGACGTCGACGATCAAATCTGCTCGCTGCGCAGGTCCGAAAACAAGTGTTTCGAAATCTTCTGGCTGCCTTACAGGCATGCCATCATAAGCGACCAGTTTCCCGTTTGCGCCACCTACTGACACATACATGATCCGATCAGTTGCCACGTTGACCATTCGAATTCGCAATCGCTGGTTCGTCAAAACTTCGGTCATTGGCGATATGCGCGCGTGAACGTAGTTTCCCATCCGACCTGCATGGGTCCAATCATGCATTGCACCAAAATCATCTACTATTTGAGCGTCCTTACCCAACCGCCAATCATCCAGAAGGATCGTGATGTCATGGTCCGTGTCCGGCGGGTCCGTTTCGTCGACAATGAACGCGCCGTAAAGGCCCCTGGCCACTTGTTCCGTTGACTGGTTGTGAGAGTGATACCAGAAGGTCCCCGCGTCCTTCAGAGGCAAGTCATACTGAAATTTGCCGCCGGTTGGTACAGCCTCCTGCGTAAGGCCCGGTACCCCGTCCATATTGTTCGGAACCCGCAATCCGTGCCAATGGATTGCTGTAGGCTGAGGTAGCGAGTTCAGGAGTGTCCGGCGAACCGTTTCGCCTTGCCGGGCTCGAATTTCAGGGCCCGGAACACCGCCATCATATCCCCATATCTCGGTCTCCGGATAGTTGTTGGGTGCAACACGCGCCAATCCTGAACGCGCCTCGATTATTCGGGCGGCGGTAGCCGACCTCCCAATAGTCGGCACTGCGATTAGTGCCGACGTGCCTGCAACGAATTGCCTGCGATTGAGCTTCATTAGGACTTCCTTCCAAAGAATACTTGATCTCGCACTGGATTATCCCCCGTCGTGCACATCCAGCAGATAGGTCGCCATTGCCTTCAGGTCTTCGTCTGTCAGAAAGCTGGTGCCATAGTTTACGACCTCTCCCATGGCGCCGCCGAAGACATCGCCATCAGGCATGACGCCGGTGCGCAACGCGTAGGCCAGATCAACAACTGTCCACCCACGCATTTGCAGGGTCTCAAAGTCGATGGCCGGTGCCTTGTCACCGCCCGGCAGATAGTCACTTCCCTTGAAGTGTTCCGTGTCCGAATTTCTTGCGCCAGCCAGGTTTCTCCCGGTGTGACAGGCGGCACAATGCGTGGCACCTTCAACGAGTAACCGGCCCCGGTTCCATACATCATCATTGCCCGGTACGGGATCGGTCCGCGGCGGTTCCAAAAATGCCGCCCGCCACAGCTTCAGGCCCCATCTCTGATTGAAGGGGAACACCATTTCCTGCTCTTTTGACGGTTCCGCTACCGGTGCAACCGTTTTCCAGGCGGCCCAGAGATCGGCGATGTCCTGATCCGTGAAATTCGCATAAAACGGATAAGGAAAGGCCGGGTAGTAGGGCTGCCCGTCTGGCGATACACCCTGACGCACAGCGCGGGCAAATTCCTCGATGGTCCAATCACCGATCCCGTGATCGGGATCTGTGGTCAAGTTCGGCGAAAAGAGCGTGCCGAACGGGGTATCCAACTCCACCCGACCGGCCAAGGGCGCACCTCCTTTGGCAAAGTCTGTGTGGCAGGCGATACAGCCGCTTGCCCTTGCCAGATACGCCCCGCGGTTAACGTCACCTTGAATGTCGAGAGCTTGTAAGGGCTGGCCAATCGGCCAAGCCATCACAGCAACAAACCCTGCTGACGCCGTAACGGCGGCAGCAAGACCCAACCGTATTATCGGCTTCATGATGCATTCCTATTCCGACCGAAATCGCGTGTGACACGCCGAGCATGTCTGGCTCAGCATCATGAACACACCATCTGCCGGCATTTCAGACAGCTGTGCTAAGTTTGGACTGCCAGCCATCATCCCGCTGCCCATCATGGAACCACCTCCCATCATGGAACCACCTCCCCTCATGGAACGACCTCCCATCATGGATTTGCCGCCCATCATGCCGGAACCATGACCCGATCCGGACGCCATCAGCCCGTTGTCTGCCGAAAGCGCAAGGCCTTCTGAGTAGATTTCCAACTGTCTGGCTATTTCTGTAAAGGAACCCCAATCCTGCCAGATTTGCGATTTGGCCTCCGAGGGTTTGCCATCAGATCCCTCTGGAAACAGCTTAGTCATGCTCTCACCGGCGTGGCTTCCGATTTTCTTGGCTTCGCTTCGTACCGTTTGCGCATTGTAGGGCGTTTTCCCCTGCATCATCGGTGTAAGGGCCTTCATGCTGTCCTTCATCGCGGACATACCGTCCATGCGTTCTTTGACGACGCCGGTTGCGCCACCATGCGCCAAGGCGGCCGCCGCAAATAGAGAAACCAGGGCCACGCCTGTAGTCATTTTTAGAAAGTTCATTTATTTGTCCTTTTCGTCTGCTTCGACGCGCCCATCTTGAGCGCAATTCGACTCGTCAGATCAGGACACGCGGCGGTGGTGGGTCAAACGCGATAATACTAAGAACCCGGTATTGAGCCCGAGGGATCGAGTATCTTCGTTCCGTGCCTTGGGGACCAGGCAGTGTTGGACCCATCAAAAATAGTCCAACAGCGTTGCAGATCGCTCCGCCATGACAATGCCCGGGATGACCCTGCTTGACATGTTCGACGTCCGCAGAGTCGGTTTGGTCAATCACATGCTGTGAATCACCGCCATGTGCATGAGCAGAATCGGCCGTCACAAGTAGCCCGCCAATAGCCAGCGCAATTGACAGGATGGAGTAACGAATTGCTGTGCCCACTCGACTCGTCACCTTCAGAAAATCCCGTTTTCTTGCTGCAACTCTCTTATGTACGCCACGATGCCCTTCACATCCGCGCGGGTCAAACCATCGACCGGCGGCATGTTACCGAACTTCCAATGGTGTGCCCGAACACCATTCTGGACGGCCACGTAAAATGCCTCGTCCGAATGGTGGCTTGGTTCATAGATTTTATGCACCAATGGTGGTGCAAGGCCTTCCAGACCAGTTGCATTCCCGCCATGGCACGCCGAGCATTTTGCGTCGAATGCCACTTTGCCGACGGCCGCAAATTCGCTTAGCTGGTCCGGTAGATTGACGTTTTGGATTGGATCTCCCGACGCCAGCGTCGACGTATCAGGTGTCGTCATCGAATGGCCAGCTGGTTGCTGATTTAGATTGTAGACGATTGCGACGGCACCTGCGATCGCCACACCGCCTATCATGAGTGTAAGTTTATCCATTTTACTATTTCACGTCGTTGTAAGTTACCGAGCTTAAGCACCTGTCCAGAAAAGCCGACTTGACCATGGTCAGATCAGTTTTACCTGCGTGCCTACAGCCGCCAGCTCGAACAATTCCGCAATCTGATCGTTATATAAGCCGATGCAGCCATTGGAGGATCTTCTTCCGATCTTGCGTGTGTCGTTGGTGCCGTGGATCCGGTAGTATTGCCAGCTCAAATAAAGTGCATGTGTCCCCAGAGGATTCTCCGGACCCGGGCCCACATAGTCGGGCCAAGCGGGGTTGCGCTTATTCATTGCTGGTGTCGGTCGCCAAGATGGCCCCTCAACCTTGCGAGTTACTGTGGTGTAGCCCAGCCTTGTAAGGTCTTCCGTCAGCGGCACGCTGGTTGGATACATCCGATAGACGCGCTCGTCTTCTGACCAATATTGCAGGACCTTGGACTGTGTATCGGACAGGATCACACCATTCTTAAGCGTATCAAAGTGATCCTGCCATTTAGCAACGCGGAATGAGGAAACATTCCGGCGCGTCCCCTCGGTTGTCATCGATTGGGCCCAAACGGCCGGTGCTGGAAAAAGAGTTGTCGCAGCAAACGCGGCAATCACTCCGCGTCGCGTAACAGCCTTTCTATCCCTGTTCGGTTTCATGCCTGCCATCCCAAGCGTGTATTCTTGCTTTACGACTCATTTGGGCTGTATGCCCGGTTCCCGCGCTGGAAGGTCAACAAACAACAGGTTTTGCGTAAGGGATATTTCATCTGGAATGCCGCCGCCGTAGGCACATGGGGCGGTTTCAAAGGTGGCTTCAGATCGTCAAGCCATTGTGAAGAAAAAACTATTCTTGGGTACTCACACCGAAACAACGTCAATACAGGTAGATAACAAGCATGGAGCGTTTTCCCGAGCTCCTATCGCCTTTGTTCAGATTGCTGCCCGTTGTCGGTCCATTAACAGCAAAGGGCGCAACACCTAAGAGAGCTTTGACCTGTGTCATGGCATCGATTTCCCAATAACCTGTATGGTCGTTGGCACGCGGCCCAGATTCACTGGACACTATACTCTCGCGTAACGGTCGCCATAATAGCTTTGTCTGAATTCACGGGCAGGCACCACCTCGTTGACTGGATTAGCCTCGGAGCGGAATACTGTTACCGTACACACCATTAAGTTGATCGCGAGGTTCTTCGCGGAACATTTGATTGAAATGACACAAAAAACGTGTGCCGCCTGGAATGCTCTACTTTCCTAGCCTACTGTTTCGGGCGAAAAAGATTTGGTGTTAGAAAGTCACGCGGAGTGGTTCCAAAAAATTCCGGTTCCGCCCTAAGGATCTTCAATGCGCGTTCGGCAACCGCTGACATAGGTCACTCACCATAAATCACTTTAATGCTTTCTTGTGACACCCCTGCCCGCTTTCTGTGCCGAACCCGCCCATCTTGCCGCCACAAAGCTCTTGTCTCTTAATGCAAGGACTTCTGTTTTGATGTAGTACACGGTCTCGGAAAACGTTGTGAGTGCAAGCCCACCCAGGGTTCGAATCCCTGTCTCTCCGCCATAAATCAATTCATCCTTCAAGGCTGTTTCTTTGCTTGTGTTGCGATTCCTGCAACGGATGGCATGATGTTGCCACTGCCTGCGGTGTCAATCAGCGCAGTGTGGCTCAAACCCGCAATATGCTGCAAAATCACGTGTTTTCCCCTTTGCTTTAACGTACCTTAACCCCATCTGAGCGACACATCATTTGAAGGAGACATCCAATGTCGCGTCTTTTACTTATCGTAGCCATCGCCGTTATCGGCGGAGGCGCTTACTATTTCGCCACAAAACCTGAACCAACCCCTGCCGAGCAGTTGCAATCGGCGGCTGAAGATGCCTCAGAGGCGGTTGGTGAAGCAGCCTCGGCAATACAAGAGGGCGCTGCTGATGCCGTTGAGGCGGCGACTGAACAAGCATCCGAGGCTGCGTCCTCGATTGCGGATCAGGCCTCGGAAGCTGCATCTTCGGTATCGGAACAGGCCAGCGACGCTGCTACATCTTTGACCGAGCAGGCCAATGATGCAGCCTCAGCAGCTGGCGATCAGGTCGCAGCGCTTGCCGGTCAGGGGCAGGAACTGTTCAACTCGTGGGTTCAGGACGGCATGCTGACCGCGCAGAATTTCGACTATGACGCAATCGTCACGTCGGTTCAGGAAAGCGCCTTGTCTCAGGACATCAAAACACAGGTTATGAAGATCCTCGACGAGATCAAAGCGTCGCCTGAGCTGGTTGTCGCGAAGATACAGGATCTGCGCAATCTGATGACGCAGCAGTGATCAATTCCAGAACCAGCCCTAAGAGGGCTGGTTCACCCGGTCGGGATGCGACTTAATTTGCGTCACATTACGGCATTACCCAATTGACATAGCTCACCGTGTTTGATTGCTTTCTTGAGATTGTTTTGAAAAAATAAAACCTTTTGTCAGTGTGTTACATTGTGACGATGAAGGCCTCGTGCTGAACTCGCATCAAAGAAGGATCGAACGATGACCACCCTGCCCGACACCATGTTTGCCGTTGTTCAGACGCAGGACGGATATTCCGGCACAGCCACGGGACCGACGCTGGAGAATGCCTCGGACTGGTTAGCGGAGGCTGAACTGCCTGTACCTGTCCCAAAGGCGGGACAAGTGTTGATCAAAGTGCGCACTGCCTCGGTGAATCCTTCAGATATCCATTTTATCAAAGGAGAATATGGTCAGCCGCGGGTCAAAGGCGCCGCAGCAGGGTTCGAGGGGTGCGGAGATGTTGTTGCCACCGGTACCGGGGCTGACGCCCTGCTGGATCAGCGCGTGGCCTTTGTGGCAGCAGGCTCTGGTGCCTGGGCCGAGTATGTTGTGACGCAGGCCCAGATGTGTATCCCCTTGCGCCCCGAAATCTCGGATGAGGACGGGGCGGCGCAGATCGTAAACCCGCTAACCGCAATGGCGATGGTGGATATCGCACGGGCTGAGGGCGAGGCTTTTGTGGTCTCTGCCGCCACCAGCCAGCTTGGTAAGTTGATGTGCAGCCTTGGACGGGATCTTGGGTTGAAACCGATCGCTCTGGTGCGGCGCGCCGAAACGGTCGAGATGTTAAAAGGCCTGGGTGCGGCAGAGGTGGTCGTGACCAGCGATACGGATGCGCCGACGCGGTTTGCCACGATCAGTGCAGATCTGAAACCTCGTGTTTTTCTCGACGCGGTTGCCGACCAACTGTCAGAGCAGGTGTTCTGCGCGATGCCCAATGGCGCGCGGTGGGTTTGCTATGGGAAACTCACCACGGAAATGCCGAAGTTGACTCAGATGGGCCAGTTGATCTTCATGAGCAAACGGATCGAGGGCTTCTGGCTGACCCGCTGGATGATGGACACCCCCCCGGCTGATCAAATGCGAGTTGTCAGCGAAGTGCAGGCGCGATTTGCAGATGGGCGCTGGCGTACAGATGTTTCCGCACGGCTTTCGCTACGAGAAGTGCTGCCAAATCTGGCGGATGCTCTGAAAAAGAGTGACGGGAAGGTGATAATCACTCCATAGTAGAACAAAGCGCCGGACTTAACCGGCTTAGGGAGGGTGAGATTGGATAACGCACAGCTGCTGATTAGCGGGCTGGCGAATGGTTGTGTCTACGGCCTGATCGCCCTTGGCTTTGTACTGATTTACAAAGCCACCGAGGCAGTGAATTTTGCGCAGGGCGATTTCATGATGCTGGGTGCGTTTGTCACCATTGGCCTTACGAATACGGAATATATGGGGCTGCCCTTCTGGCTGGCGCTACCGATTTCACTGGGGATTATGGGCGCACTTGGGTATCTGATCGATCGGCTGATCATCCGCCGCGTCTTTGGCGAAAGTCAAACTGCCGTGGTGATCCTAACCATCGCCTTGGGCTTTGTGATCAGGTTTGCAGCTGGTCTGATCTGGGGGCACGAGCCGCAAACGCTGCAGAACCCATTGGCTGGTAAGGAGATCCGGTTCGGTGGTCTTGTGCTGGGGATGGAGGACGTGGCCGTGATTGTTGTCACCGTCCTACTGACCTGGGGTCTTTATGTGTTCTTCAGCAAGACCAAGCTGGGGCTTGCCATGCAAGGTGCGTCTCAAAACCAGTTGGCGGCATATTACATGGGGATACCGGTCAAGCGGGTTCAGGGCTTAATCTGGGCATTGGCCGGAGTTGTCGCCGGGATTGCCGGAATTTTGTTCGCGGCCAAAGGCTCGGTCGATCCCACAACTGGGCTTCTGGGGATCAAGGCATTTGCAGCAGCTGTGATCGGCGGGTTTGGCAGCCTGCCCGGCGCATTGGCCGGCGGGCTAATCGTCGGCGTAATCGAGCCCTTTGCCAGCCGCTATATTGCAGCCGGGTACAGTCAGATCGCGCCTTATGCGCTGTTGCTGGCAGTTCTGATCTTTCGACCGCATGGGCTGTTCAGCCAGGTACGGGTCAAGAAGGTCTGATCGCATGCGGATTGTTTTCAAAACAAACTATATGCAGGACATTCGCCCGTGGAAGGATGGCTATCAGCTTAGCCTCTATCTGATCCTGTTGGCGGTCGTAGCCGCTGCGCCGTGGTGGCTGGATGATTTCTATCTTGGGGAACTGACTAATGTCCTGATCTGGGCCATCGCGGGTTTGGGCTTGATGATCCTAACCGGCCATACCGGGCAGGCCAGCCTTGGCCATGCCGCCTTTCTGGCCGTTGGGTGCTATGCCAATGTTATCCTGATCGAGGCTGGAGTACCATTCCTCATCGCTTTCCCGCTGGCGGGTCTGTTGACCGGCATCGTCGGAGCAACCGTCGCCATCCCTGCGCTACGCCTGCATGGCATCTATCTTGCGATCTTCACCCTGGCTCTGTCTGTGCTCATGGACGACATCATCGTTCTGGCCGAACCCGTCACCGGAGGTGTCGCGGGTAAATATCTGGGTGGTGTCGAAATCTTCGGATATCTGGTCGATCGTTGGGCCACCCCGGCCCCGTTTTTCTGGCTGGTGCTGGCCGTCGCCGTTATCGTGACACTGGGCTATATCAACCTATTGCGCGCGCCCTTGGGCCGCAGCTTCATCGCCGTACGAGACTCTGAGATCTCAGCGCAGGCGATGGGTGTGGATATCGCGCGCACCAAGACAATCTCTTTCGCCCTCTCCTGCGCCGTCACCGGACTAGCAGGCGCATTGATGGGTATGTTCTCTGGGGCGTTCAATAACGAGACATTCAGCGTCGTAATTTCCATCCAATTGCTGATGATGATCGTTATCGGAGGTCTGGGTTCGATCCATGGCGCGTTTTTGGGCGCAGTTGTGATCGGTTTCCTGCCGCAGTTTCTGTCGATTTCAAAGGAATACGCGGCAGCCCTGTTTGGCGGCAATACGGTCGCCATTCCGGGGCTCGAATTCGGCATCTTCGGCATGATCCTGATCGCCTTCATCCTGTTCGAACCGATGGGTCTGTATGGTCGATGGCTAAAAATCCGGACGTGGTTCGAACTGTTCCCCTTCTACCGCAAGGACATGTTCAAACGACAAAAGTCCTATCTCAAGACGGAGCGTCTGAGATGAGCTTGCTGGAGTTTGAAAACGTTACCCTGAAATTCGGCGGTCTGACTGCTGTGGATGATCTGTCCTTCAACGTGCAAGAAGGTGAGGTGTTCGCCATCGTCGGTCCCAACGGCGCCGGCAAATCAACGGTCTTCAACCTGATTTCGCGCTTCTATGATCCTTATGCAGGGGCGATCCACTTTGACGGGCATGATCTGCTGCGTATCAAGCCCTCGGGTGTCGCGGCCTATGGCGTCGCGCGGACATTCCAGAACATTGAACTGTTCGAACATGCGACCGTTTTGCAGAACCTTCTGGTCGGGCGCCACCGGCACCGCAAAACCAATCTGATCTCGGAAATTCTGTTCTCGCCCTCAGCTCGCAGTCAGGAGATCGAGAACCGAGAAAAGGTTGAAGAGATCATCGACTTCCTCGACCTCCAGGCCTTTCGTGACAAGATGATCTCGGGCCTCCCCTATGGCGTGCGTAAGGTGGTCGAAGTCGCCCGAGCGTTGGCCACCGATCCAAAACTCCTGCTGTTGGATGAACCCGCCTCGGGCCTATCGGTGGAAGAGACCACAGATATGCGTTGGTGGATCGATGACATCCGGCGTCAGATGGGCATTACCGTGCTTATGGTAGAGCACGATATGGGTCTGGTCTCGGGCGTGTCCGACCGGGTTCTTGCCATGGCCGACGGAGCGAAGCTTGCCCTTGGAACCCCAACCGAAGTTCAATCTCATCCTGCTGTGGTAGAGGCCTATTTGGGCAAAGCTTCATGAACCAACCGATCCTTAGCATTCGCAATGTTGAAAGTTTTTATGGCCCGATCATGGCCATTCGTGGCGTGTCATTGGACGTGCATCGAGGGCAGGTCGTTTCAATCCTGGGCGCAAATGGCGCGGGCAAGACAACGCTGATGAAAACAATCTCAGGCGTGATGGATCCCGAAAAAGGTTCAATCACATTTGACGGTCAGCAAATACAGGGATCGGAACCTCACAAGGTCGTGCAAAAAGGCATCGTCCATGTGCCCGAGGGACGCGAGGTCTTTCCACTTTTGACCGTCGACGAGAACCTGAACCTTGGGGCTTATACCCTTTCGGATAAAGGACAGATCGATCATGACCGCGATCTGGTGTTTTCCTACTTTCCTGTGTTGAAAGACCGCCGCAATCAAGAGGCTGGCACTCTGTCCGGCGGGCAACAGCAGATGCTGGCGATTGGGCGCGGCCTGATGGCTAACCCGCGTATCATGCTGTTGGATGAGCCTTCGCTGGGCCTATCGCCGCTGCTGGTGCAAGAGATTTTTGGCATTCTCAAACGCCTGAATGACGAACAGAGCATGACAATGATGCTGGTCGAGCAGAACGCTAATGCAGCACTGGAACTCGCCCATCATGGCTATGTAATGGAGATCGGACGGATCGTTATGGATGGTGCGGCTGAAACCTTGCTGCAATCCGAGGACATTCAGAACTTCTATCTGGGCGTTCAGGAAGAAGGCGCGCGAGAAAACCGTCGCTGGAAACGCAAAAAGACGTGGAGGTGAGCTGGATGGACGCAAGCCCCCTGCCCCCTCAGACCAGTATCAACGGTGTGCAGTTCAACGCTACGCCCGGTCAGAGACCCCTGCGAGTCGATGGCTGTGTCACGATATGCGAGCTATTCCAGAAACGCTGTGCCGAACTGGGACAGCGTACGGCGCATCGCGAGAAGGACTTCGGCATCTGGAAATCCTACTCATGGGCCGACTACTGGCAACACGCCAAATGGATCGGGCTGGCCCTGCGCAAGCTGGGTCTGCAACGTGGCGAGGTTGTCTCGATCCTGTCCGAAGACCGCAAGGAATGGGCGTGGTTCGACATGGGCATCCAGTGTGTCGGAGGGATTGCTTCGGGCGTCTACACCACAGATTCGGCCAGCCAGTTAAAATACCTGATCAATGACAGTGGCAGCCGGTTTCTGATCGTTGAAGATGAAGAGCAGTTGGACAAGTTCCTCGAAGTCGAGGCGGATCTGTCCGATCTGCTCAAGGTCATTATCCTTGAGGATGAAGGCCTGCACGACCTGGATCATCCGTGTTGCATGATGATCGAGGACTTGTATGCTCTGGGGCAACAGGCTGAGGTCGATGAACCCGGCGCATTCGAAGCAGAAATCGCTGAAACCACGTCACAAGACACCGCCCTGCTCATATATACGTCAGGTACCACCGGTAATCCCAAAGGCGCCATGCTAAGCCATGAGAACATCATGGCCGCGATAGAGGCAGGGGCGCATTCCCTGCCCTCCCAATCAACCGACGAACAGCTATGCTTTCTGCCGCTCTGTCATATCCTCGAACGCGACGTGTCGATCTACTACCCGCTTGCGATGAAGACTACTGTGAATTTCGCTGAAAGCCCCGAGACAGTGTTCTCCAACCTGCAAGAGGTCTCTCCCGCCACCTTCACTGCCGTCCCGCGCGTGTGGGAGAAGATCTACTCGCAGGTCATGTTCATGGCGAAGGAAGCAACGCCCACAGGACGCTTCGCCTTTGCACAGGCGCTTAAGTCTGGAATGGCGCGCGCTGAATTTATCCTTGCGGGCAAACCTGTTCCAGCACCGATCGCTATGCAGTTCTGGCTTTGGGATCGGCTTGTTCTGCGTAACCTGCGCCGGATGCTGGGCTTAGATCGTCTCCGCCGAGGCGGCTCTGGTGCAGCGCCGATCTCTCCCGATTTGCTCAGGTGGTATTGGGCAATTGGTGTGCCCATTGTCGAGGGCTTCGGTATGACTGAAACCGCCGGCATAGCAGCGCTGAACACGCTTGAGGCCAACAAGATCGGCACCATTGGAAAACCTGTTCCTGGCAACGACCTGCGCATCGCGGAAGACGGAGAAATTCAGGTCAAAGGCCTCAACGTCTTTCAGGGCTACTGGCGCAACAATGCCAAAACAGCCGAAAGCTTCACCTGCGACGGCTGGCTGCGCACCGGGGATATGGGGCATATCGACGAGGAAGGTTTTGTCACCATCACAGGGCGCCTCAAGGACATCATCATCACTGCGGGCGGTAAGAACGTCACGCCCGCAGAGATCGAGAGCGGGTTGAAGTTCAGCCAGTATATCTCGGACGCGGTGATCATCGGGGATCGGCGCAAGTACCTGACGGCGCTAATCATGATCGATCAGGAAAACGTTGAGAAATTCGCACAAGAGCGCAAGATCCCCTTCTCGAACTTTTCTTCCCTTTGTGCTGCGTCCGAAGTGACGGAGCTGATCGGCGAGGAAATCGCAGCGGTCAATAAGGACTTTGCGCGGGTCGAACAGATCAAGGATTTCCGGCTGATCGACGTGTTGCTCACTGCCGAAGATGAGGAGCTGACGGCGACGATGAAACTCAAACGTGGTCTGGTGGAAAAGAAACACGCACATCTCATTGAAGATATGTACAATTAGTTAAGGGGCGACCCAACAGGGAGGAGAAGTATGAAACACTTGTATAAGGGCCTTGCCGCAGCGACGGCATTGACTGCATCTGCCACGATCAGCTGGGCGCAAACACAAGGCGTGACAGATGACGAGATCGTCATTGGCTCAGTCAACGACCTCAGCGGCATCTTCGCTGCTGTGGGCGTTCCGGCCACCAAAGGCGCAAATGTGGTCTTTGATCGCGTCAACGCCGAGGGTGGCGTGCATGGCCGCAAGATCCGCTTTGTCGTCGAGGATAACGGCTACCAGATGCCACGCGCGATGCAGGGCTATAACAAGCTGCTGAACCGTGACAAGGTTTTCGCGATGTTGCAGTCGCTGGGTACGCCGATGAATGTTGCTGGGTTCAAGCTGCTGGATCCGAAAGGTATTCCCAACGTCGCCCCTCTGACCGCCGCGCGGCAAATGCTGCAAGAGCCGATGAAGAACAAGTTCACCTCATTCTCGACCTATTACGATCAAGCTCGGATTGGGGTGAAGTATCTGAACGGTGAATTTGGATCGCAAACCGTTTGCACCATGTACCTGCCTACTGATTTCGGTGAGGAAATTCTGGAAGGCAGCAAAGCGGGAGCCGAAGAGGCTGGCATCACTTTCGGCGCTGAGACCACCCATAAACCGGACGAGACGGATTTCGTGGGGTCCTTGAGCAAGCTTAAAGAAGAAGGTTGTGACATCGTCACGATGGCGCTCGGCGTGCGTCAGGCAATCACTGTTGTTGGAACGGCCAAGAAAATGGGCCTGACCGACATGAAGTTCCTCGGCACCTCTGCCAGCTTCCTAACCGTGGTGGCGCAGGTGCCCGGTGGTGTGACCGACGGTTTCTATGCGGCGGCCTCGTGGCTGGATCTCTGGGCGCGCGCCGAAGAGCCCGCCCCGGCAGCATTTATTTCTGAATACAAAGAGGCTACGGGCGAAGACCCGGTCGGATTTTCAATGCTGGGCTATTCAGCGGCCGAGATGATGGTCAAAGCGCTTGAAGCTGCAGGTCCTGATCTGACGCATGATAGCTTCATTGCCGCGATGGAATCTCTGGATTACATGGATGAATTGGTCGGCAACCAGATCACATATGGGCCCGATGACCATCAGGGTGCTGACACTGTATTTGTCAGCGTCGTCGAAAATGGTGCGTGGAAACTGGTTTACGAAGAATAAACCGACCAAGGAAAAAGGGCTCGCAGTTGCGAGCCCTTTCCAATTCGGTATCCGTAGCGATTAACGCTTGGAGAACTGGAACGAACGACGCGCTTTGCGCTTACCGTATTTCTTACGTTCCACAACGCGGCTGTCGCGGGTCAGGAAGCCTGCGGCTTTCAGAGCGCCACGCAGGTTGGGATCGTACAGTTGCAGCGCTTTCGAGATGCCGTGCTTGACCGCACCGGCCTGACCGGTCAGGCCACCACCTTTGACGGTTGCAACAACGTCGAACTCACCTTCCACACCAGCAACCTGGAACGGCTGGCGCAGGATCAGCTGCAGAACGGGACGCGCAAAATACTTGTCCTGATCCTTGCCGTTCACGGTGACCTTGCCGGAACCCGGCTTGATCCAAACGCGGGCAACAGCGTCTTTACGCTTGCCGGTGGCGTAGGAACGACCCAGCTCGTCACGTACGGGTTCACGTACGATGACTTCTTCGGCCACGGTTTCAACGCCTGCGACGGCGCTCAGCTCTTCGAGAGTATTGATCTGATCAGCCATCGGTCATTAGCTCCGGGTGTTTTTCTTGTTCATGGACTTAACGTCCAGAACTTCGGGCGCTTGCGCCTCATGAGGATGCTCGGCACCAGCATAAACGCGCAGGTTGGTCATCTGCTGACGCGCCAGACGGTTGCCCGGCAGCATGCGCTTGACCGCTTGGGTCACGACGCGCTCGGGGTGTGCACCCTCAAGGATCTGCTGCTTGGTGCGCGACTTGATGCCGCCCGGGTGGCCAGTGTGCCAGTAGAAGTTCTCTTCGCGCTTCTTGCCGGTCATCTGGATTTTGTCAGCGTTGATCACGATGACATTGTCGCCCATGTCCATGTTGGGTGTGAACGACGCTTTGTGCTTGCCACGCAGGCGCATGGCGACGATCGAGGCAAGACGGCCCAGAACAACGCCCTCGGCGTCGATCAGGATCCATTTCTTGTCGATGTCTGCAGGTGTTGCAGAAAAGGTTTTCATGGCAGGATAGTCCTGTTTGATGTGAAAGACCGCCCCTTGGCGGAGCGGCCCGAATTCGATGGAGGGGGTTTAGACCTACTAGTTATGCAGGTCAATACAGGCAAAGTATAATATATCTATCAATAACAATAACTTATAAAATAGGTATTATTTTACCCCAAAATTTCTTCGGCATATCCAATTTTGCGTAGCTTAGTTAAGCTAGACTCAACCAAGATCATCCAATGTCGGAGGTGGCTATGCAAGAATTGGAACAGGTTATCGCTGCCTATGGTGCGGCATGGCAGTCGACCGATCCCGAAAGGCGACTGAGCCTTCTTGAGCAGTGTTTTGCACAAACTGGTCGTTACGTCGATCCAACTGCAGAAGTTTCCGGCAGAGATCAACTCAATGCCCATATCGGAGCGGTTCTGAGTGATACAAAGGGCCGAGTTGAGCTGACCAGTGAGCCGAATTCACACCATGATGTGGTCCACTTCACCTGGCATATGATTGCTTCCGATGGGTCCATTATGGTTACCGGGCATGATTTCATTCGTCTCGATGCCGATGGCAAGATTGCACATTTGGCGGGCTTTTTTGGCGACCCTGCCCCAGTGCAATAGCGGCTAAACGCTTATTTGTTCGGGTGGGTTATCGAGCAGCGCGCGCAGACGCAGCATGGCATCTTCGAACTTCTCGAGCGAGACATGCCCATTCACCGCTATACGAACGGCATTTGGCGCGCGACCATCCCGCAGCGCGAATTCATCGGCCGATCGCAGCTGAATACCTTCCCGCTCGGCCGCCCGGCTGAACGCAGCAGACCGCCAACCGGAAGGCAAATGAAGCCAGACGAAGGGAATCTCCGAATCCCAGTTTAGATCGAAGCCACCCAGGGCGTTTACCGCCACACGTACATATTCGCCCATCTTGGTACGGACGTTTTTTGCAAGTTGCCTCGCCTCTGGATGTCCCAACAGCAACCGCGTCAACTCAGCCAAAGGCTGGGCGAGCCCGAAATACCCGTATTCTGCAGAACGCCGCAGATCGACGCTCTGCTCTTTCGGTGCGATGGCGAAACCTACCCGTAATGCTGGTGTTAGAGTTTTCGAAATTGACGAAACATGCCAGCCCCGTTCGGGTGCCAAAGCACGATAGCTGGGCGCGCGGGCCTCGCCCATGCGATAGCAATCGTCTTCGATGATCTGTAATTCATGCTTTCGCGCAATCTCGACAACTTCTTTGCGCCGCTCCAAAGGTGAATGCCCGCCCGTTGGGTTCTGCACTTCGGGTGAGACGCAGATCGCCTGCGCCTTCGTTTGCCTGAGGATGTGGTCCAGCGCATCGGGGCTTATGCCCCATTTGTCCATTTTTACCCCGACAACCTCGGCGCGCATCAACTCACCTGCCCGTCTGAACCCGGCATAAGACAAGTCCTCAACCAACACGATGGGTTTTGGATCTTTCAGAACGGTCTGGAACACAACGCAAATGCCACTTTGCCCACCATGTGTCAGTACAATGTCATCTGCATTAATTGAGCCCAGAGGAAGATCTGACAACCAGTCGGCCACAACCTGGCGCACGGGTAGGTAGGCATCTCGGGTCGGATAGTTCATAAACATCCGCGGATCGCCTTTTGCAACCTTTTCAAGGCATTCGCGGATTAATGTCACCTGCCCCACATCCGGCAAGCGTGGGCTGAACAGGCTGACATTGGATTCATATTTGTCGTCCCTCAGATGTAGCTGCCGCGACCAGACATCATCCAGAATGGGCGATCTCGGCGGGGCTACAAATGTACCACGCCCGACCTCGGCTTGTAGCAAACCTTCATCGGTCAGGATCGTATAGGCGCGCGCGACAGTGCCTGGTGTAATCTTTAATCGATACGCTAACTCACGCACCGGAGGCAGTTTCTTTCCAACCTCCAGCGTTTTGTTTTCTATCGCTTTTCGGATCGTGTCAGCGACCAGAGTATATTTTGGACCTTTGGATTTCGGTAGCGCCTCTGGCCAAATTGTATCCATTACAATTCTTCCTTTGATTTCGACACAATGCTGAATGTATCAAAGTAGTGTACCGAACATTTTTACTTTGTGTCAATACAATTTGAAAGGATACCCAAGATGACACGCGCAATGCACAACCCCGCCCTCTTGCTGCTGAACGACAGCCCCCGGCTGCCGCTGATCGCCGCGCTGGCCGTGCGGTTTGCGGCGTCGGTCACACAATGGGAACAACGCCGCCGCAGCCGGGTAAACTTAGGTAAGCTGGATGACAGGCTGCTCCGCGATGTCGGGCTGACCCGCCATCGGGCAGATGCAGAAGTCAGCCGCTATTTCTGGATGAAATAGACTATCCCCAGTCCCATCTAAGGGACCTCTTCCTGGCCGGGGTTTATCCCCGGCCTTTTTTACCCAAAGGCAGCAGCGGCTGAGCCTTCTGGAGGAAGCGAATAGGTCATGCTGGCCCGCGCGACGGGTTTGTCAGAGCCTTCCGAGTAAATCAGCACATCCCCGACAGCCAGTGTTCGACCTAATTTCAACAACCTACACTCAGCAATCAGGTCCGCCCCGCCTTCGGGCTTGCGCAAGAAATCCAGAGAACTGTTGGTGGTGACAGCCAGAGATTGCCGACCTTTCCGTGCCAAAACCATTGCATATACACTGACATCGGCCAGCCCGAACATGGACGGACCAGATACTGTGCCTCCGGGGCGCAGGTGACGGTCTTCGACCCTCAGGCGCATGGTGATGTTGGCTTCTGTCAGATCCTCGACCACAAAGTCGCTATGAACCTGTGGAAACACCTGCGCCAGGTATTCCGTCAATTCTTGCTTGTTCAGTGCTAATGACATGCTTCCCCTCGTCGCTCTGCCCGCCTAGAGTTGGCCTGAACGCCAGCGGGAGGGCAAGATGGCAATTCTGGAACGTCACGACACAGGTGCAATTGCACGGCTTCGAATGAACGCGCCTGAGCGGTTGAACGCCCTCAGCGATGAAATGCTGGCGGCCCTGCAGGCAGAGTTCAATGCGCTGCGCGAAGACAAGTCGATTCGTGTTGTTGTTCTTTCCGGTGCGGGGAAAGCCTTTTGCGCGGGGCACGATCTGAAACAGATGACCCAGGGGCGGCAGGCACCCGATGGTGGGCTTTCCTATTTTCAGGATCTGTTCGACCGATGTGCCAAGATGATGATGTCCATTCAGTCCCTGCCCCAACCCGTGATCGCCCAAGCGCACGGGATCGCCACTGCCGCAGGGTGTCAGCTTGTAGCAACCTGTGACCTGGCAATCGCGGCCGAGGGTACACGGTTCGGCGTAAATGGTGTCAATATCGGCTTGTTCTGCTCCACTCCGATGGTGGCTCTCAGCCGGAATATACCGCGGAAACAGGCGTTTGAAATGCTCACGACCGGTGATTTTATCACCGCCGAACGCGCGGCTGAGCTGGGTCTGATCAATCGAGCGGTTCCCGAGAACTTGTTGGAAGATGAAACCAATGCGTTGGCCGAGAAGTTGGCAGGCAAGCTCAGCAGTGCGGTGAAAATCGGTAAAACCGCTTTTTATCAACAGATTACAATGCGGACTGATCAGGCATACGATTATACCGCCGAGGTAATGGCACAGAATATGATGGACCGGAATACTGAGGAAGGAATTAGTGCCTTTATCGAAAAGCGCCCGCCTGATTGGCACCAGTAACGCAATTATTTAATACATTTTTGCCGACTGTTCGCATTTTTTCACTTTTCAAAAGGGCGACACTGTGGCAAAGCTGGGTCAAGGCCAAGGCCTGACCATACTTTTGGGTCGCCGTGGGCGGAAGGTCCCTCCAAGCTGGTTTCTCTCACCGGCGTTGACATTCCCGCAGCGGCGACCCCAAGAATCCCCCTCAGAACTAAAGCGATTACTGCGCATTGCGCATGGCGCTGCTCTGCCCTATTTGGCAGCCCATGACAGAGACATTGCATATCGTGGGCGGCGGCATGGCCGGGTCCGAGGCCGCCTGGCAGGCAGCGGAAATGGGCGTGGATGTTGTGATCCACGAAATGCGTCCTAATGTGGGCACGTTTGCACACCAGACCGGCAATCTGGCCGAGATGGTGTGTTCGAACTCATTCCGATCGGATGATGATGAACAGAATGCAGTCGGCTTGCTGCATTGGGAAATGCGCGCGGCAAACGGGTTGATCATGACGACCGCAGATAGCCATCGCCTGCCTGCGGGTGGCGCGCTTGCGGTTGACCGTGATCCTTTTGCCGAAGCCGTAACTGCCAAGCTGAAGGCCCATCCACGGGTCTCGGTCTCTGCGGAAGAAGTAACCAGTCTACCCCAAGACGGAAAGTGGATCTTTGCAACCGGGCCGTTGACCTCGCCCGCATTGGGGGAAGCCATTCGCGCAGAGACTGGTGCCGAGGCGCTGGCCTTTTTCGACGCGATCGCCCCCATCGTCTATGCAGACAGCATTGATATGAGCAAAGCCTGGATGCAGTCACGCTACGATAAGGGCGAGACTGAGGAAGAGCGCACCGCCTACCTCAACTGTCCGATGGATCGTGACCAGCACGAAGCCTTCATTGATGCGCTGCTGGCTGCAGATAAGACCGAATTCCACGAGGGAGAGACCGCTGGTTATTTCGACGGCTGTCTGCCGATCGAGGTTATGGCCGAGCGCGGTCGTGAAACTTTACGCCATGGCCCGATGAAACCTGTTGGCCTGACAAATCCGCATCAACCGGACGTAAAACCTTATGCCGTCGTCCAATTGCGGCGCGACAATGCCTTGGGCACGTTGTTCAATATCGTCGGCTTTCAAACCAAGATGAAATACGGAGCGCAGACCGAGGTATTTCGTATGATACCGGGTTTGGAAAATGCCAGCTTTGCGCGATTGGGTGGCATTCACCGCAACACTTTCATCAACTCTCCGACTTTGCTGGACGCGCAGATGCGGCTCAAGTCTAGGCCAAATATTCGTTTTGCGGGGCAAATTACGGGGGTGGAAGGGTATGTGGAAAGCGCAGCGATGGGCCTTTTGGCAGGCCGTTTGGCCGCTGCCGAAATACTAGGCCGATCCCTTCCCGACGTACCGCAAGACAGTGCGATGGGCGCATTGATCCACCACATCACGGGCGGCGCCGAAGCCAAGACCTTCCAGCCGATGAACGTGAATTTCGGTCTGTTTCGCCCGGTCGACGGCCTGAAGGGGGGGCGCCGAGGCCGTAAGGACCGCTACAAGGCCTATACCGATCGCGCAAAAGAAGTCTGGAGCGATTGGGTAAAGCAGTGTTGACTGGACGTCGCCCCCAGCCTGCGCCTAACATGTAAGGTATGAGCGATAAGTTTCTGAAAGACACATACAATCTGAATTCTGCCCAGGAAACGCACGATCACTACCAAAAATGGGCGGCCTCATACGATGATGAAGTCGGTGAGCACGGATATGTCACCCCGGACCGTGTTGCGGCAGCATTGAAATCCTTTGTCTCAGATGCTGATGTGCCGGTGCTGGACTACGGATGCGGTACCGGGTTGTCGGGTTTAGCACTTCGCAAGGCGGGTTTTCGTGTCATCGATGGGATGGATCCAACACCAAAGATGCTGGAAGGTGCCGCTGCCAAGGGGGTTTATCGCAACTTGATAAACTTCGAAGTTACTGATCCCAACCCCATTGAGGCCGAGGCTTACTCAGCCATAACATGCATTGGCGTCATCGGTGTTGGTGCCGCGCCGCCTGAAACCTTTGATCTACTTATGAACGCGCTGCCACGTGGCGGATATCTGGCGTTTTCCTTCAACGATCACACTTTGGCTGACCGCACTTACACCGGGCGGCTGAACGACTGGCTGGACATGGGTCACGCAAGGCTGTTATTCCGCGAATACGGTCCGCACCTACCGGGTATGGACATGAAATCTGACGTTTATGTTGTTGAAAAAACGTGACATTCACAACGCGTTTCGCACCATCTCCAACAGGTCCGCTGCATCTAGGGCATGCCTATTCCGCGCTTCTTGCGTTTGATCAGGCACGGGCTGCGGGTGGATCATTTCTTTTGCGGATCGAAGATATTGATCAATCGCGATCCAGGTCTCGTTGGGAAACCCAGATCTACGACGACCTGCACTGGCTTGGACTGCACTGGCCGCACCCGGTGATGCGCCAGTCGGACAGGCTGCCGCGATACAGAGAGGCATTGGAGATTCTCAAAAACACGGGCCTGGTCTACCCTTGCAGCTGCAATCGTGCCGATATCGAATCTGCGGCCGGTGCTCCGCAGGAAGGTGTACCCCAGTTCGGACCTGACGGGCGCATCTATCCAGGCACGTGCCGCGACCGCCCTTTGTCGAATGCTTCAGCTGGTGATGTTCTGCGCCTGAACATGCACAAGGCAATCAAGGCATCCGAACTTCGTGGATTTTGTGAAACTGGTGCGAAGTATTTGGGAACGCATGAGCTTGATGCGCACAACCTCATGAACGCGGTTGGCGATATCATTCTCGTTCGGCGCAATATGGGCAGTTCGTATCACCTGTCCGTTGTGGTTGATGACGCGGACCAGAACATCTCCCATGTGGTCCGGGGCGAGGATTTGTTCGATGCCACGCAGATACATGTCCTTTTACAAGGGCTGCTTGGGTTGCCGACACCTGTTTATCATCATCACCGTCTGATCCGGGACAACAACGGCAAACGCCTCGCAAAACGTGACGACGCACGCGCCATCTCGCTTTATCGCGAACAAGGAGCATCTCCCGCTGAAATCAGAGAGATGGTGGGCATTTGACCTGACCACCATCAGAGGCCCCTCTATTCCATTGGCTTCATGAGTTCGACTTCGGTCCCATCGCGGACGGCCGTGTAGAAACAACTTCGCCGGTTGGTGTGACAGGCTGGCCCCGTTTGGTTCACCACAACCAGCAGGCAATCCCTGTCGCAATCGACGCGAAAATCCACCAGGGCCTGCAAGTGGCCTGAGCTTTCGCCCTTGATCCAGAACGCCTGTCGTGACCGCGACCAATACGTAACCCGTCCGGTTTCCAACGTGTGCTCGATGGATTGGGCATTCATCCAGGCCATCATCAGAACCTCACCCGTCGCTTCGTCCTGTGCGATCGCGGGGATCAAACCCGCCTCGTTGAATTTTAGTGTCGACGGATCGAACAAGACTGCGTCAGCCATCGCAAAAACCTTTTGCATCCCAGAATCCCGCCATTATGTATGGGGAATGGACAACGAGGGAAAGCCATGAGCGGCGAAACCGATCTGATCAAGCTCTATTCCGGACGCATCTTGGCGCTAGCTGCGGATATTCCCCATCTGGATCGCTTGGATAATCCCGATGCGACGGTAAAAAAACGAGCCCCTTTGTGTGGATCGACCGTGACTGTAGACGTCAAGCTCGAAGATGGGCGGATCGTGGACTTTGGGCAAGACGTCAAGGCCTGTGCGTTGGGTCAGGCCTCGGCTTCGGTCGTAGGCAGCGCCGTGATCGGGGCGACGCGGTCGCAGGTCGAAACCGCACGTGATCAGCTTTCCGCAATGCTGAAGAAAGACGGCCCTGCCCCCGAGGCGCCCTTTGACGGGCTCGAAGTTCTGATACCCGCGCGGGACTACAAGAACCGCCACGCGTCAATCCTGCTGGCGCTTGACGCGACCGCCGAGGCGATGGAGCAGGCCGAACAAGCCAACTGCGCCTGATTGGCTTTTCCATACAAAGCCGTATAGGGTGCCCCCAATGATTGGGGGGGCTAACGTGAACAATTTGCTGGAACATTTTGTGACGCTCTGGGTCGTGATCGACCCGATCGGCACCATCCCCGTCTTTATCGCTGTCACTGCTGGGATCGCGACGGGTGCGCGTCGTAAAACTGCTTTACTGGCCGCGTTGGTCAGCGCAGGCATTCTGCTGTTCTTTCTGATCTTTGGGCAACTTGTGATCGAGGCTTTGGATATCGGCCTTAACTCGTTTCAGGTTGCAGGCGGAATTATTCTGTTTCTCTTCGCTCTGACCATGATCTTTGGCGAAAGCAAACAGGTGATCGAGCAGCGCCAGGCCGAAGAAGACCTGGACGACAAAATGCACAAGACCAATCCGGCCATTTTCCCTTTGGCCGTCCCTTCGCTTGCGTCACCAGGCGCGATGCTGGCGATAGTGGTTCTAACGGACAACAACCGATACAGCGTCGCCGATCAGAGCATCACTGCACTGGTTATGTTGGTCGTTATTGCCATAGCGTTTGTGCTGATGCTGCTGGCCGAGCCGATCATCCGGTTGATCGGGCATTCCGGCGCGGCGATCATCAGCCGCGTGATGGGGATGATCCTTGCATCCGTCGCCGTAAATTCAGTTCTATCCGCCACGATCGAAATCATCAAAACCGGACAGCTGTAAAAAGAACCGCCGCACCTTCCGGGCGGAAAGGGCGGCGGCAAGTCATGCGTTTCTCATGTAGGGTCCGGATCACCGCACGGGGCCGAGGCAGGCCCCTTCAAGGGAAATGGGACAGGCAGGTCACCCTTGACTATGACGGGGAGACAAGCGCGGTGTGATCGGCA
This sequence comes from Ruegeria sp. CF1, assembly GCF_056537445.1. Classification (NCBI taxonomy): domain Bacteria; kingdom Pseudomonadati; phylum Pseudomonadota; class Alphaproteobacteria; order Rhodobacterales; family Roseobacteraceae; genus Ruegeria; species Ruegeria sp. CF1. The sequence goes on from NZ_JBQFRN010000001.1 coordinate 577,982, forward strand.
CGAGATCGCAGGCAGAAAGGCTCAGAACCCGGTTGGCAGGTGAAGGGCAACCACCAGCATCACAACCAGTGAAACCGCGCCCGCTGCATCCTGCAAAATCGTGGATTGTGAACGGGTAAAGGCAGTTTTGATCTGGCTCAGCATGGTCTCACCTCCGGTCAGGTTTAATCCTTTGTTGACCTTTTGTTCTCATATTTTAACGAGTCGGTAAAGAACTTTTTGAGAACATTTGTGAACTTAGTGGGATTTTCGGTCTAACCCACTGATATCAAACGGATCGCCTGATCCTGCTTCATAAGCCACAGAAGAACACGCGCAGCCTGCCCCCGATCCGAGGTCAATTTGGGGTCTGCGGACAGCAAAGCGCGCGCATCTGATTGCGCCACCGCCATCAGCCCAGCTTGCCTTTCAAGATCAGCTATCCGGAACTTTGGCAGGCCAGATTGTGCGGTTCCGATCAAGTCACCCGCACCGCGCATCTGCAGATCGGTCTCGGCAATGCGGAAGCCGTCTTCAGTTTCTCGGAGTACCTCCAGCCGTTTGCGACCACCCTCGCTAAGCGGTGGCTGATAAATCAACAAACAGGTTGAGGCATCTTCACCACGTCCAACTCGGCCCCTAAGCTGATGCAACTGCGCCAGACCAAAAATCTCTGCCCGCTCAATCACCATGATCGTGGCGTTCGGCACGTTCACCCCAACCTCGATCACCGTAGTAGCGACAAGGACTTTGGTCTTACCACTCTGAAACGCCGCCATTGCCGCGTCTTTATCGGCGGGCGGCATTTGGCCGTGTACCAGACCCACCACATCGTCCCCCAAGATCGCGCGCAACCGTTTGAAACGCTCCTCAGCCGCAGTCAGGTCCGAGACCTCGGATTCATCGACTAATGGGCACACCCAATAGCATTGTTTGCCTGCATCAATCGCACCGCGCAGATGGGCCACAACTTCATCCATGCGTTGCGTGCTGACGACTGCGGTCTTGATCGGTTTACGACCCGGCGGCTTTTCATCCAGCACCGAAACGTCCATATCGCCGTACTGCGCAAGCGCCAAACTGCGCGGGATGGGCGTAGCGGTCATCACCAGCACATCAGCGCGTTGGCCCTTTTCGGACAGCTCCATGCGTTGGCGGACGCCAAAACGGTGCTGCTCATCAACGATGGCCAGCCTTAGGGCTTTGAATTCAACATCGTCCTGAAACACCGCGTGGGTACCGACCAATATCTGAATATCTCCCTGCTTCAGCGCAGCCAGCTTCGCTCGACGCTCAGCCCCCTTGTCGCGCCCGGTCAGGATTTCCAGCACAACTCCGGCTTCTTCTGCCAATGGTCGCAGCCCTTCAAGATGCTGCCGGGCAAGGATTTCGGTAGGGGCCATCATCACCCCCTGCCCGCCAGCTTCGACGGCTATAAGCAGCGAAACAAATGCTACCAGAGTCTTTCCTGCCCCCACATCGCCCTGAAGCAACCGGTTCATCCGCGTCTCAGCGGTCATATCTGCCGAGATTTCCTCGATCGCGCGTGTCTGCGCTCCGGTTGGTCGATATGGAAGGCTTGCCAGCACCTTGGATTGCAAAGCACCGGTGCCGAGACTGACGATCCCCCGCGCTTTACGCTCACGCTGTCGTGCCAGGGCCAGCGTCAGTTGATGTGCGAGCAGTTCATCGTAAGCCAGACGTTCCCGCGCAGGCGCAAAAGGTGCTACGTCGTCCGCCCCTTGTGGGTGATGCGCCGCGTGAATAGCAGTTGTCCAATCTGGCCAATTCTGTTGTGCCACCTGAGCAGGGTCGGCCCATTCGGCCAGTGCAGGTACTCGCGCCAACGCACTTTGAGCAGCTTTATAGGCAGTTTTTTGCGTCACACCCTGCGTCAGATGATAAACCGGCTCAAACTCGGGCAATTCGCCTGCGTTTTCAGGCGCGACCATATGATCGGGGTGTACCATCTGAGCCATGCCATCGAACAGCTCAAGCTTTCCCGATACCACCCGGCGTGCGCCCTCCGGCAACAGCTTCTTCAGATAGTCCCCTCGGGCATGAAAAAACACCAGTTGGAAATCCGCCTGACTGTCTTCAACATGAATGCGATATGCGCCCCCTTTGTTCCGCGGTGGTCGATGCGTGCCGATCGTCACCTCAACAGTCAGAGTCGTTGGAAGGTCGGCGCCCTGAATCGTATCGCGTCGCCGCCGGTCAATCACCGCATAGGGTAGCGAAAACAATACATCGCGCGGTGAATCGATCCCCAATTGGCCCAAAAGCTGCGCGGTCTTCGGCCCCACACCATCTAGTGTTTCAAGACCCGCAAACAGCGGAAAGAGCTGTTCAGGCCTACCGCTCATAGATCGCCAATCAGTTGAAGCCAGCTATCTTCATCCAAGGTTTCGATGCCCAGATCAGCCGCTTTTTTCGCCTTGGACCCTGCGCCCGGGCCCGCCACGAGCAAATCAGTTTTCTGGCTGACTGAGCCGGATACCTTGGCCCCCAGCGCTTCGGCGCGGGCCTTGGCCTCGGCGCGTGTCATCTTTTCAAGCGTTCCCGTAAACACGACGGTTTTTCCTGCGACCGGACTGTCCGACGCAGGAGCCTCTGGTGGAACAACCGTCAGATGTTTACGCAGATCATCAAATGCTTGGCGTTCCTCCGAATTGGCAAACGCATCAGATAGTGACAACCCGAGCGTGGCGCCGATTCCGTCGATACCAATCAGATCAGCCCAGGCGCTGGCGGCATCTGTCGAAACATCCATTCGCGCGAAAGCCGCATCCCGAACTTCTTTAACTTTCGCGCGTCTCGCTTCTGCAGTAGCCGCGATTCTCTCGGCGTCTTCCGCTTCATCGGCTGCACGCTGCGCAAGCGCGGCAGGCCGGGCCGTATCAATGGAGGCCGCCATTACATCCCATTCCCGATAAAACAACGCCAAATCACGCGCACCAACTTCGCCCACATGACGAATCCCCAGAGCGAACAACAGACGGGCGAACGGTATGGTCCGCTTATCATCGATCGCTGCGAACAGGTTGCTGGCCGATGTCTCGCCCCAGCCGTCGCGGTTTTTCAACCGAGCCAGGTTTTCGGTGTCGCGATCTTTCAATGTAAATATATCAGCGGGTGTATTTATTGGCAGAAGAGGATCGCCATAAAACATCTCGATTTGTTTTGCGCCAAGCCCTTCGATATCGAACGCCTTGCGCGATACGAAATGTTTGAGTTTTTCAACCGCCTGCGCTGGACATATCAGCCCCCCTGTGCAGCGGCGGACCGCATCCCCCTCTTCCCGGATCGCATCGCTGCCACATTCCGGGCATTTCGTCGGGAAAGCGAAGGGCCGCGCATCATCGGGTCGTTTCGACAGATCAACATCCGAGATTTTCGGGATCACATCCCCGGCCCGATAGACCTGAACCCAATCTCCAACGCGAATATCCTTGCCCTCACGAATGACTCCGCCTTTGGCGTCCCGCCCTGCAATATAATCTTCATTGTGTAGGGTCGCGTTCGAAACAACTACCCCGCCAACGGTTACCGGATGCAGCCGCGCTACCGGGCTAAGCGCGCCCGTACGACCCACCTGAATGTCGATGGCCTCAAGCTGCGTCCAAGCCAGTTCGGCAGGAAACTTGTGCGCAATCGCCCAGCGGGGCGTGGTAGATCGGAAACCCAGCCGGGCCTGCAGACTCAGATCATCGACCTTGTATACGACCCCATCAATGTCATAGCCCAAGGTCGCGCGCTGAGCTTCAATCTGACGGTAATGTTCCAACATCTCATTAGTCGTTGAGCAACGCCTTGTCAGCGCATTTACCTGGAACCCCAAGGTTTTGAGGCGATCAATTGCGCCCATCTGAGTCTCAGCTAGCGGTGCAGACAGTTCACCCCAGGCGTAGGCAAAGAATTTCAGCGGGCGAGATCGTGTTATTTCGGAATCCAGTTGACGGAGCGAACCAGCCGCAGCGTTGCGCGGATTTGCAAAGGTCTTTCCACCTGTTTCGACCTGACGTGCGTTCAAAGCCTCGAAATCATGGTGAGACATGTATACCTCGCCGCGGACCTCGAGAACGTCTGGTGCACCCTCAATTCGGTGTGGAATATCGGAAAGCGTACGCGCATTTGCGGTAACGTTTTCACCGGTCTCACCATCACCACGTGTTGCAGCCTGCATCAGTTCACCCTGCTCATACCGCAGGGATAATGACAGGCCGTCGATTTTGGGCTCAGCTGTATAGGCGAGCGGTGCCTCATCTCCCAGTCCCAGATATTTGCGGATCGAGCGGTCAAAATCGGCAACATCCGTGTCATCAAACGCATTGCCCAGTGACATCATACGCACGGCGTGGGTCACTTTTGCAAATCCATCTGAAACGCGTGCGCCCACTTGTTCAGTAGGGCTGTCGGAGCGTTTCAGTTCGGGGAATCGCGCCTCGATCTCGGCATTGCGACGCTTGAGAGCATCATAGTCGGCATCCGAAATTTCTGGAGCATCTTCAGTGTGATAAAGCTGGTTTGCCCGCAGCAGTTCGTTGGCGAGCCGGGCCAATTCTTCCCGTGCTTCATCTTCTGTCAGATCTGCGATTGCTGTGGTATCGCTCATGGCCCCGCCCTGTCACATCGTCTTGAAAACCAGTGATAGGACGAGGCCATGGTCAGGTCCAGTGTTGTGCTGAAACGCGAGTGGAATTACCGCCCCAGACCAACGACGGCAGCTATCAGATCAGGTCAAGCGCCCACAGCCATGCGGGTTTCACCCATGTTGTTGGCTTGTGGATCCCGCAGGACATATCCACGGCCCCAGACCGTCTCGATATAATTCTCACCGCCGGTCGCATTGCTGAGTTTCTTGCGTAACTTGCAGATGAAGACATCGATAATCTTGAGCTCGGGCTCATCCATGCCGCCGTAGAGATGGTTCAGGAACATTTCTTTGGTCAGTGTTGTTCCTTTCCGCAGGCTCAGAAGTTCCAGCATCTGATATTCCTTGCCTGTCAGGTGTACGGTTTTTCCGTTCACCTCTACGGTTTTGGCATCCAGATTTACGGCGACCTGCCCGGTGTGTATCACGGATTGAGAATGCCCCTTAGAGCGGCGGATAATCGCATGAATGCGCGCCACCAGCTCTTCGCGATGGAAAGGTTTGGTCAGATAATCGTCTGCTCCAAATCCAAATCCCTTGATCTTGCTTTCGGTGTCATCAGCGCCCGACAGGATCAGGATCGGTGTCTCTACCCGTGCTATGCGCAGTTGGCGCAATACTTCATGGCCGTTCATATCCGGCAGGTTCAAGTCCAACAGGATGAGGTCGTAATCATATAGCTTGGCCAGATCGATGCCTTCTTCGCCAAGGTCCGTCGCATACACGTTGAGATTGGCGTGTGTCAGCATCAGTTCGATGCTTTTGGACGTGGTTGGATCATCCTCGACAAGAAGTATGCGCATGTTCACTGCTCCAATTTAGGTCAAATTCTTCAACTGATTTGAGCCTGAATAAAAATGGTTAATCTGACGTTACCGTTGAATCATTTATTCACTTTCACCTTTAAGTTGTCGATATTTTTTTAAGGCCGTCACCTTCAACGCATCGATCCCGTGCTCAGCAACTGCTGAGACCCACGAGTTGAACTCTTCATCGCTGATGCCATAGCGCTTTTTGGCTTCGGACAACGAAATCAACCCATAAAGTACACCACGCACGACGATCACCTTGCGCGACGCCACCCAGCGCCGCGTATCCGCAGGAGGCAAATCGGCGCGTGTCAGCACGCTCCCGTCCGGCAGGGTGACCGACCTTGGACCTTCCACTTTGTGCAAATACATCTCTCATACCTTCTGCTGCTGCGACAAAGCTGCACCCAGCCTACTTAAAAGGGCGTGAAACCGCCCCTTGAGAGTGTGTAGAATTTTCTTATATTCTGCCGGTCTTTCTTAACCCGGACAGGAACCGCCTATGGCCCTCGATACCGAGACCCCGCTGAACTCGCTTGGCTTTGCCAAACCACCCTCGGAAACGCGGGTTGTCGTGGCCATGTCCGGCGGTGTGGACAGCTCTGTTGTGGCGGCCCATCTCGCTGATCAAGGCTATGATGTCGTAGGTGTTACTCTGCAGCTTTACGATCACGGTGCGGCGTTGGCCAAGAAAGGCGCGTGCTGTGCGGGAATCGACATCCACGATGCGCGTCGCGTGGCGGAAGAACGCGGGTTCCCTCACTACGTCTTGGACTATGAAAATATCTTCAAGGACGCTGTAATCGACGAATTCGCCGACAGCTATCTTGCCGGCGCGACTCCGGTGCCCTGCATCCGTTGCAATGAACGGGTGAAGTTCAAGGACTTGCTTGAGACCGCCAAGGACCTTGAGGCCGACTGCATGGCCACAGGCCATTACATCCAGCGAAAGATGGGCCCCAATGGCGCCGAGCTTCATAGCGCTGAGGATGCAAATCGCGATCAGTCCTATTTCCTATTTTCGACCACACCGGAACAGTTGGATTTCCTGCGTTTCCCGCTTGGCCACCTGCCCTCCAAAGACGCCACGCGCGAGATGGCGGCACAATATGGGCTCGCCGTTGCGGACAAGCCGGATAGTCAGGACATCTGTTTTGTGCCCAACGGAAACTATGCCAGCGTGATCGAAAAACTGCGCCCCGGAGCCGCAGAACCCGGTGAGATCGTACACGCCGATGGCCGCGTTCTGGCGCAGCATAACGGGGTGATTCACTATACGATCGGTCAGCGTCGTGGGCTCGGTATCGGTGGTCTCAGCGAACCTTTGTATGTGGTCAAGCTGGATGTGGACAAGAAACAGGTTGTTGTCGGCCCCAAAGAGATGTTGGCCACAAGAACCGTTCCCGTGCGCGAGATCAATTGGCTGGGAGACGAACCGTTCACGTCAAAGAACGAATGGCATGTTTCGGTCAAAGTCCGCTCGACCCGCCCCCCGCGTGAGGCGATTATTCGCCCCCTTTCGGACACAACAGCCGAGGTTGAATTGCTGACGCCCGAGGAAGGTATCTCTCCGGGTCAGGCTTGTGTGTTCTACGAAACCGATAGCAGCCGTATCTTTGGCGGCGGCTGGATCTGGCGCGGTTACTAAATCGCGTCAGTCCACGAGTTGCTGAGGATATAGATCCCGGCACAAATCATCACGTAAGGCACCAGTTTCTCAAGCCGACGTGCGAAACCGCCGGTCATGATTGGGGATTGTGCACCCCAAAGCCCCAGCATGGTCAGCGTCAGCGCTGCGGCCACCGCGCCGGTGACACCCGCAATCCGATAGCTGGGGGCTGAGTCGGCCAATAGCGGCGCAAGCACAGCGAACGTGTCCATCGACAGACTTATGAACAGCAGCATGGTGACGAATGTCGAAGCACCCGTGGATATTTGAGGGGCCTCCTCGGTCTCCGATCCGCGGAACTGACGGATAACTCCGATCAGCCCGAGGCCAAGTGGTATCACGCCCAGATATCCAGCCCAATGTGGCACCACATCATCGACACCCAAGGCCAACAATAAGGCGGCAGCGATGATTAACATCTGCGCCAGCAGGAACCCCGCAACGGTCCGGCGCGGACCAGACACCATCATCAACGCTACAAGAGCTGCAAGGTTGTCGAGATTGGTCAAAACCTGCGCCATGAAGGCAGAAGCAGCAAAGATCACATGATCCAGCATCACGATTTCATTCTGTCCAAAACGGACCTTGCCGCACGCAAACCCGGTGCTTCGCCACCGCGACCAAGACGCTCCATCGTCGTCGCCATGGCTTGATGTTGGGCGTCGGGGGTGGCGGCCACCTGTTCCAACGCCGAAGCGATCTTGTCCGGTTGGCATTCATCCAGCAGACATTCGGGTACTGCGTGTGTCTCCGAGACCAGATTGACCAGTGTGACGGTGTCCAGCTTAACCATTCGTTTTGCGATCAGCGTGGTCAGCCAGTTGAGGTTATAGGCGATCACCATCGGTGTTGCCTGCGCGGCCAGTTCCAATGAGACCGTGCCGGATGCAGCCAATGCAAGATCAGCTGCGGCAAACGCTGCCCGTTTCTGCGCTTGCGCGTCGTCCGAGGGCAATTCCCGCGGATCGACAACTATCGGATTCCCCGGCCAGTTCCGAACCTGTTCGACGACCGCATCAACCATATGTGCAACTGCGGGCACGACCACGCGCATACCGGGGCGGTCTTTCAGAAATTCCTGCAAAGCAGCGCCAAAGATCGGAGCCAGCCGCTCGACCTCACCCCGTCGAGAGCCGGGCAAAGCCAGCACGATGGGCGCGTCGCCCAGATCGTGAGCCGCGCGGAATCGCTGGATATCCTGATCGGACGCAATGGGTTCGTTCACAACCGGATGGCCGACAAAGTCACACTCCATCCCTGCCCGCTCCATATAAGGCGGTTCAAAGGGTAACAGCGCAAGGACGTGATCGATTACTTTCGCCATCTTGTCTGCGCGCCCCGGTCTCCAGGCCCAGACGCTGGGGGCAACGTAGTGGACAGTGCGAATCTCGCTGGAGGCCTTTACCAGCTTAGCCACACGCAACGAGAAATCCGGGCTGTCGACAGTGATCAGTACATCAGGCTTCGTGTCTAGAACTGCCTGAGCAGTCTCAGCGATACGGCGTTTCAGGTGAAAGAACTTGGGCAGAACCTCGACCAACCCCATAATGCTGAGTTCGGACATGGGAAATCGGCTGGTCAGCCCCTGCGCCTGCATTAGCGGCCCGCCAACCCCATCAAACTGCACCTCTGGCAAAAGGGTACGCAGACCTTCCATCAACGCGGCTCCTAAACGGTCGCCCGAAGGTTCACCGGCGACCAGAAAAACGCGCATCAGACCGTGCGCTCGCGGACATAAAGAAACAGACCAAGGCGATTGCATTCTTCAATCACGCGATCGCGTTGCAAAACGATGACGCCGCCCTTTTCAATGACAATGCCAGACAAGCCCGCAGCGACGGCTGCTGACACGGTGTCGGGTCCGATGGCAGGCATATCTGCGCGCCGGTCCTGATCCGGCTTTGGACCTTTGTACAGAATGCCACCGCCCGCGTCGGGGCGCTGTGTCAAGGATTGCAGCATCCATGCGGTGCCATAGATGCCCTCGATCGCCAACGCTTGGGATTTCAGTACTACGCAAGCCTGACCGATATCCGCCGCCCCCATGTTGCGCAGGATTCCTGCCGCTCGATCTGCGTCGGCGTGATCCGCTTCAGAAGGCTGGGCTTCGGTCAATGAGCCAAGCGGCGGCAGCAAATCCGGCGCGATCTCATGCGCCGCACGGACCGTCAAACCGGCATCCTCAAATATACCAATGACCGCGCGCAATGCGCCATCGTCACCGGCCATGATGGCCTTTTGCAGGATCGGAACCAGCGGCATCGTCGCTGCATCAATGCGAGCTGGATTGACAGTCGGACGACGCACTGCCCCTGCCATGCAAATCTCGGTCACGCCGCGGGCTTTGAGATCGGCGATGAAGCTACCCAGTTGCTCCAATGGAAAAACCAAGTCGGTGGTCAGTGTATCGGGCTCAAACCCTTCCAGAGCGCAGATTAGCGGGCGGTTTGGCAGACAATTGACCACCTCGTCTGGTAAAGCGCCAGTTCCTGCGATCAATGCCAGCATTGGCCTACTTCCTCGGGGTCAGGAACGAACGGTCTGTTTGCCCCGTCACAAATTCGACGATCTGGCGCACATATTCGTTGTCTGCATCCTCGCCCAGCCGGGTGGCGCGATCCATGAAGGTGCCGTCTCCTTCTGACAGTTCCTTGAAGGCCGCGCGCAATGCCGAGATATCCTCACGCGTTACACCACGCCGTTTCAAACCGACCAGGTTCAAGCCATCCAGCTCGCCCCGAGGCGCCTGAACAAGCCCATATGGGATCACATCATTCGGGACCATCGTAAGCGCGCCAATGATGGCACCGCGACCTACGCGCACGAACTGATGCAAGCCCGAAATTCCACCAACGATGACGTCATCCTCGATAATACAGTGACCAGCCGCGCCAGCGTGATTCACCAGAATGACCCGGTTGCCGATTTGTACATCATGCGCCACGTGGACACCGGCCATCAGTAAGCAGTCATCGCCAATCCGGGTGATACCACCGCCGCCATCCGTGCCGGTGTTGATGGTCACATGCTCGCGAATGCGATTGCGTTCACCGATTTCAAGGCGTGTGTTCTCACCACCGAATTTCTTATCTTGTGGGATTTCACCGACTACTGCGAAGCTAAAAATCACTGTGTCATCACCAATTGACGTATCGCCGGTGACTACGACATGGGATTTCAATTCGACCCGATCGCCCAGACGGACCTGCGGACCGATATGGCAGAATGGACCAATCGTACAACCCTGCCCGATCTGCGCACCGTCTTCGATAATGGCGCTGGGATGAATACCGCTCATGTTGTTTTTTCCATGTCCCAGTCGACATAGGCCGAAAATTCAGCTTCGGCAGCAACCTCGCCCTCGACTGTCGCGCGGCCGCTGAACTTGAAGATCTTGCCACCTTTCTTACCGCGTACAGTTTCGACATGCATTTCGAGAACATCGCCAGGTACGACCTTGCGGCGGAATTTGCATTTGTCGATATTCATGAAATAGATCAGCAACTCGCTGTCGATTACATCCATGCCGACACCCAGCATAACCCCTGCAGTCTGCGCCATCGCCTCGACAATGGTCACGCCAGGCATGATCGGAGTTCCGGGGAAATGGCCCTGAAAGTGCGGCTCGTTCATGGTGACATTCTTGATGCCCACCGCTGATTGATAGCCATCGATATCCACAACCTTGTCGACCAACAAAAACGGATAGCGATGCGGCAATATACGCTGAATCAGCTGAATGTCGGCGCTCTTGGTTTCCGTGGTCATGGTGCGGATGTCCTGTTCTGGATGTCTCTTTCAAGCGTGGTTAGCAATACCCGTACCCAAGGGCAAGCCAGCCTATTCGTTGTTATTGTTTTCAAGTGTAGCGCCGTCGCCGATTGCGGCATCGATCCTGGCGATCGCAGCGTTGGTAATATCTGAGGCGTCCGTGCTTAGAACCACATTGGACCGCTCGATCACAATCGAGGCGCCAAATTCGCGCAGCAATTCGATCAGCACCGGTTGCGCCATTTCAAAAAACTGACCACGCGCCTCTTCGCCGCGCCGCGCTAATGCGTCCAGTTTGGCGCGCTGGCCGTCACGGTGTGATTGAACTTTCTCGTCAAAAGCTTCGGCAAGCGGGCGAAACTCGTCCGCTGAAAGATCTGACCTCTTTTCGGTCAGATCTTTTTCTTCCTTGCTCAACTGCGCCACAATCCGTTCGTTTTCTTCAGCCAAAAGGGTGCTTTCGGCTTCAATCTCGCGAAAGACGCGCTGCCCAAAGGCGGAATCTGCAAACAAACGCTCACTGGAGATTGTCAGAACGTCTGTTTGTGGCACGCCCAATTGCTGCGCACCCAGCGGCATTGCTACAGCTACAAGTACCAAAACGCACAGGGCCCTTAGCGGGCCCTGCAGGATGTTCTTAACTTCGGTGATCATTCGCGATCAGAACCTGGCTTGAACGGTCAGGTCAAAGCTTTGCTCTTTATCGAAGTCCTCTTTCTTGAGGGCCTGCGAGAAGTTGAAGCGAAGCGGACCAAACGGTGTTTCCCACAGTACGGATACCCCTACAACATGCCGGATCGAACCGCTTTCACCAACAATATCAGCGCCAGCGGTGTTGACGTTGTTGAGATTGTAGAGGTTGCCAACATCGTAGAAGACGCCGCCACGCAGCCCCAGTTCTTCGGGCAGCCCCAGCGGGAAGTCCGATTCGAAACGAGCAACCCAGTAGTAGTTGCCGCCGATGGCATCGTCCTGCCCGTTCGAAAGGTCACGCGGCCCGATACCAGCAGGCTCAAACCCGCGGAATGTGCTAGGACCTAGAACAAACCGGTCGAGCGTGCGGCTGAAATCGTCCCCGGTCCAGTTCAGTGCACCCAATTCAAGCGTCGCGCGCAATACGACTTCTTCGTTGAGGACGCGTTTCTGGGCTATCGCCCGTGCCGTGGTTTTGAAGAACTCGTTGTCCCCGCCAAGACCAGCAGCATCCACGCCGACTTCGAACAGGACGCCCGCTGTGGGGTTCAGGCCACCAATACGGCTATCGTATACGTAGGATACACCCAGAGAACTGCTGGTTCGTTTCCCCTGATCGATCTCTGATGAGATGACAGCGCCGTTCCGCTCATTGCTCTGCTGGGTCATTTCGCTGCGATCCCAACCATAGCGAAGACGCAACGCCGACAATTCACCAATCGCGTAGCTCAGCTGTGGGCGGAAGAACACTGTTTTTGTGTCGTAGCTGGCAAAGCTCGAATTGGTGCTGGCCAGACCAAGCCCAAGATCAAAGCGCAGCTTACGGCCCAGCAGATAAGGCTCGGTAAAGTTGATAACGTACTGTTCAGAATCCTGAGCTGTCGACAACGTGATACCCAGGTTTTGCCCGCGGCCGAGGAAGTTCGATTCATTCAATCCGATTGCGATCCCGAAACCGTCCGAGACCGAGTAGCTACCACCCAGGCTCAACGAACCGGTGGGTTGTTCTTCGACATCCACGTCCACGATGACCTGGCTTGGCGACGATCCCTCGCGGGTTTCCACATCAGCGACCGAGAAGAAACCCAAGGCGCGAATACGTTCGGCGCTCTGGCGGATTTCACGGGGATTGAAGGGGTCGCCTTCAACGGTATCGAATTGACGGCGGATCACACGGTCTAGCGTGGTTGTGTTCCCCTCGATATCGATGCGTTCCACAAAGATACGCGGGCCACGGGTTAGCACGAACTGGACATCCAATGTCAGATCGCGGGGATTACGCGTTACCCGGGGCTCGACCCGCAGAAAATCAACGCCGTTTTTCAGCCCCAGACGCTCCATCCGCGCGATCGAGTTCTCAAGCACCGTCGGAGAATAAATTACACCTGGTTTGACTTTCAGAGCCGCCTGATAAGGCGCCGGGTCCACACCCGGGATCTCACTGACGGTCGTAATCTGACCGAACGAGAACCGCTGTCCTTCTGTGACGTTCATAACCAGAAAGAATGCATCCCGTTCGCGGGTGAATTCGACATTGGCACTATTGACGCGAAAATCGATATAACCGCGTGACAGGTAGAAATCACGGATCACCTGTTTGTCGAATTCGATTCTGTCGGCAATGAAGGTGTCGCCGCGAAGGAAGGTCCGCAGAATGTTCGCCTGCTTTGTTTCAAGCACGCGGCGCAGTCGACGGTCCGAAAACGCGCGGTTTCCTACAAAACTGACTCGCTCGACCTCGATTGTCGTTCCCTCGGCGACTTCGAACACCAGATCGACACGGTTATCGCTGCGACGAATGATGCGCGGGATAACCGTCGCGGATACGCGGCCCTGCGCCGAATATACTTCGGCAATCAGGTCAGCGTCCGCTTCGGCCTGTTGAGGCGTGAATACGCGGCGGGTTTGGGACGATATCGCTTCGAGCAGGAGATCATCTTTTACGCGGCGATTGCCCTCGATGCTAATCTGGTTGATGGTCGGGTATTCCTCGACCGCGATGACCAACGTACTGCCACGTGGTGTAAGTTCGACTGTTTCAAAAACACCACTGTCAAGCAAACGCTGGAAGGCATCATTCAATTGTCCTGCCGTAACAGTCTGCCCCGGTTCGATTCCGGTGCGGGCGATAATCGTCGAAGTCTCGATCCGTCGATTGCCCTCAACTTCGAAGCTGTTGATGGTGTAAGATTGCGCCTGTGCGGGCTGCGTCAGAACCAGTAAACCCGGTGTAGCAAAAAGGAAAAAGAACGTTAGTGCCTGCCACAAAATGTTGCTTTTCCGCCCCCGCGAGCCGCAGTATGTGCCCGTGCGCCTGCTGTCAGTCATTTTTATCACTACCCAGAATTTTCAGCCTTTAGCTGCTGAGTAGCCCGATTGTGGGGCCATGTCAAAAGACGAAAAAGCAAAAACGGCCCATAAGGCCGTTTTACGTAAGTCAGACATGTTCAGGAGAATCACAAACCGAGCAGATAACCACCAACAGCTAGGGCCAGTGCGGTCACGGCAAAGCTGAGCAGCATATCCCAGTTCAACTGGAACAGGACGCTGACACTCTGATAGGATTTTTGAAACGCCTTGGTCATTGAACTCAAGCCTACACTTATCGATGCACCCCAATAAGATAGGCTTGAATTGCGGCAATTTTGCGTCGGAACGGTGCCAAGATCGCCTTAATCAGCAGAACAGATCATTACTGACCGAGAAAAGCATCAATGACAGGATCAGTGTGACACCGACCCCCATCAGTACCCTCAGCGCTTTATCACTGGGTGGTCTACCAGACACAGCTTCATAAGCGTAGAATAGCAAATGCCCCCCATCCAAGGCTGGGATCGGGAACAGGTTCAGCAACCCGACCGCCGTTGACAATACGGCGATAAAGAAGATGAAGTTCTGAGCTCCCTGGCTGGCCATAGCACCCGAGGTTTCGGCAATACCGATCGGCCCGGAAATGTTGCAGGTGCTGATCGCTCCGGTGATCATGTGCCACATTCCCGACAGTGAGCCTTCGATGATGCGCCCGGTTTGGACCACGCCACCTTCGATCGAATCCCAAATGCCCGCTGGAACGGTTTCGGGATCGATCATCATGCCGCCGACGATACCGATGCGCCAATGGGTGATGAAACCACCATCCGACGTCGGCTCGTCGGTGCGTCGGGGCGCAAGTGCAAATTCTAAATCCGCCCCGTCGCGCCATACATCCAACAGCAATACGCGCCCGTTCGATCCTTCGACATGTTCCTTAAGTTGCTCGAACGCAAAGATCGGATCACCGTCTACCGCCGTGATTACGTCGCCCTGCTGCAACTGTATGTCCATCGCTGCACTGCGCGGCGTAACCTGTTGGATTAGCGGTGGAAAGAGCCAAGGTGCCACGACATCAGTGGTCTCTCCATCTCGGATAACCGTATAGTCCAGCTCTGGTTCTACAGGCAGCGAATTGATGAAATCGGACCAGTTGCTTGCGTCATCGAAATCCGGTGTTGGAATGCCTGCGATGGCGATAATCTCATCGCCCTCCTGCAGACCCTGAATTGTACCAGGCAACGGCTGCAGTGCGCCAACAGTCAAAGGTTCACGGGAAACACCCTGCGACCAGAAAATCAGGCCAAACACCAATATCGACATCACGAAATTAAAGACCGGCCCTGCCGCAACAGTAGCCGCACGCGCCCAAAGCGGGGCGCCGTGCATGGTGCGGCGCAGCTCTTCCGGGCTTTGTGCAGAGATCTCACTCATCGCGTCTACGTCTTTGCCGGACGCGGCATTGGCATCCCCCAGGAATTTGACATAACCGCCAAATGGCAGCAGCGCGACCTGCCAGCGAGTGCCGCGCTTGTCTACGCGGCTCCATAGAACCGGGCCGAAACCGATCGAGAACACTTCGGCATGAATGCCAGACCACCGACCAACGATGTAGTGGCCGTATTCGTGCACCGCGACAATCACTGAAAGCGCAATAACGAAGGCTATTATCGTGTAGAGCAGATTGCCAAATTGCGGGATCAAAGAGAGTATGTCCAAAAGTTCTATCCTGCTCGTTCCAATACGGTTTCATCGACCCACTGACGTGCGAGATGGTCCGTTTGCTGTACATTATCAAGGGTCAATGGTGCATCAATCAGGCTGTCTGAGGCCTCAAAGCGCTCCAACACGGCCGACACCGTGTCTGCCATATCCAAAAAACGTATCCGGTTTTCTATAAAGTGGTCCAATGCGCGCTCTTTGGCGGCGTTGAAGATCGCACCGGACAAGCCGCCGCGCTGCATCACTTCGCGGGCAAGACGCAAAGCCGGGTAACGCGCTTCATCCGGTGCATGAAATCGCAACTGACCCAGTTGCGCGAGATCCAGACGCGCAACTGGTAAATCGCGTCGTTCGGGCCAATGCAGCGCGTACCCGATGGCATGGCGCATATCCGGAGCCCCCAGATGTGCCATCAAGGCGCCGTCCTGAAATCCGACCAGTGCGTGAACGATGGATTCGGGGTGCACGAGGACTTCGATATTCGATGGGTTAACGCCAAAATATTCTTTGGTTTCTATAACTTCCAATGCCTTGTTGAACATAGATGCGCTGTCGATCGTAATCCGCTGTCCCATGTTCCAGTTCGGATGACTCGATGCCTGTTCAACAGTTGCTTTGGCCAGATCGCCAAGCGGCCAATCCCGGAACGCTCCACCGCTTGCGGTGATAATGATCCGTTCGACGCTAGTCATATCCTCGCCCACAAGCGCCTGAAAAACTGCCGAATGTTCGCTATCCACGGGCAATAGCGTGGCGCCATGCGCCCGAGCCGTTTCCAGAACCAGCGGCCCGGCACAAACCAGCGTTTCCTTGTTGGCAAGCGCGAGTGTCGCCCCTTGTTTCAACGCTTCGATCCCCGGAGCCAGTCCTGCGGAACCGACAATTGCAGACATCACCCAATCCGCCGGTCGCGCCCCGGCCTCGATCAGAGCGGCCTGCCCCGCAGCCGCTCGCACTCTGCTGCCGGCCAATGCGTCACGCAGATCATCGAGTTTGTCATCAAACGCAGTCACCGCCACGTCTGCATCCAGGCGCACCGCATCGCGTGCAAGCTGCGCGACGTTGCGTCCACCGGTCAACACGACCACGTCATAGGCATTCGGATTTCTTGCGATCAGATCAATCGTATTCTGGCCAATGGAACCAGTCGCGCCAAATATGGATACCCTTCGCATCACATACCTCCGGGCGCGTAAAACAGCCCTGCGAGCAACACAAAGACTGACGCGCCCATCATCCCATCAAACCGATCCAGAAACCCGCCATGGCCGGGTATAAGGTTTGAGCTGTCCTTAACGCCAAAGCCACGTTTTGTCGCGCTTTCAACAATATCACCGATCTGGCTGGCCATAGAGGCAAGAACCGAGACAACGATAAAAGCAATGCCGAAACCGGCATAGTGCGCAAAAACTGTTCCGACCAGCGCGGCGGCAACCCAGCCTCCAACCGTACCGGACCATGTCTTCTTGGGGCTAACTCTGGGCCAAAACTTAGGTCCGCCAAGCGTTTTGCCCACAAAATACCCGGCGACATCCGTGGCCACGACCACAAGGATCAGCCAAACCATCCATCCAAATCCCAGGTTTTCTCGGATCGATATGAATCCCAGCCCCGACATCGCGATCCAAAGGGCAAACAGGACGTATATCCCGCGCGCACGGTTGATCTGTCCTGCTCCTACCAATGCCGGGGCCACCAAACATGGAAGCTTGTATAGCGGTGGTAGATGATAGCTTAGGACCACGGCGAACCCGGTCAGTATCGCCAGCTGAATCGCGACACCCTGACGTTCTGGGTCGATCATCCGGATCAGTTCCCATATCATCAGACCGCAGACGGTGCCGATAAATATCTCAAACCACAGGCCGCCTAGCCAAACTTCGACTGCCGCAATAGTCACAAGAACCGAAGCCGACAAAACCCGGGCAGTCAGATCAGACCATCGGCCATCACTCATGCCGGGACCGCTCCAAACCGCCGTTCACGCGATCCATAGTTGCGGCACAGCCGTTCTAGTTCTGCAGCGGTGAAATCAGGCCACAGAGTATCGATGAATTCGTATTCGGAATAGGCAGACTGCCACAGCAGGAAATTCGAAATCCGCGCTTCACCACTGGTACGGATCACCAAATCGGGGTCAGGCAGAACGCGCGTGTCCAGATATTTGGGCAGAGTTTCCTCGTCCACGTCCTCGGGGCGCAGAATGCCATCGGCCACGTCACGTGCCAAACGTCTGGTCGCGCGCGCCACCTCGTCACGACCGCCATAGTTCAAGGCAACGGTTAGATGAACCAGGTCGTTGTTCTGTGTTTCGCGTTCAAGCGTATCCATCAGCTCGGTCAGCTTGGCATCCAGCCGAACTCTATCCCCAATGAAACGGACCCGAATGCCGTTATCTTTCAAGGTCTTGGTCTCTTTGACGATGTAACGGCGAAACAAGCTCATCAGGCCTGCAACTTCGACCTGAGTGCGTTTCCAGTTTTCAGTCGAAAACGCAAATACTGTCAGATACTTGATCCCTAAACCCGGGCAGGCCTCGACCACCTCACGGACGCGGCGCGCACCTGCATGATGGCCAAACAATCGAGGCCGCCCGCGCGACTGTGCCCAGCGACCGTTGCCGTCCATGATGATAGCAACGTGGCGCGGCCCTGCAATCGGAGAGGTATCGGGATCCTTTGGCATATCCGATGCTCAGACCTGCATGATCTCGGCTTGTTTGGTCTCGAGCGCATCATCGACGGATTTGATCATGGTATCCGTCAGCTCCTGAACCTCGGTTTCCCAGAATTTCTGATCGTCCTCGGACATGCCGTCTGCCTTGGCCTTTTTGATCTGGTCCATGCCATCACGGCGCACATTCCTGATCGAAACCCGTGCGCTTTCTGCATATTGACCCGCGACCTTGCCGAGCTCGCGACGGCGTTCTTCGTTCAGTTCGGGAATCGGCAGCATGATGATGGTACCATTCAGTTGCGGGTTAATACCCAAACCGCTTTCCCGAATGGCCTTTTCAACTTTGCCGACGAGGCCCTTGTCCCAAACATTCACGGTTACCATGCGCGGTTCAGGGACGTTCACGGTACCAACCTGATTGATCGGAGTCATCGCGCCGTAAGCATCGACCATGACGGGCTCAAGCATTGAAGCCGATGCACGACCGGTCCGCAGCGAAGCGAATTCGGTTCTGAGGTTGGCCATGGCACCGTCCATGCGGCGTTTCAGATCATCGGTATCGAGTTCGAAATCATCAGACATGCTGCTCACTCCCCGTCTTCAGGTGATGTTCGGATGGGTCTTAAGCCATCACAAATGGGATGTATAGCAATCATGGTCACGAAATGTGGCAATGGCCAGAACTGTTTCCGGCATTTCGGCCTCATTCCCGACAATTGGGTCGGCCGGATGCATGCTCCGGCCGATCCGTTGTCTGTTTTGTCTATCAAGCGTTCACGTTTACCACGACGCGCCCTTTTACCTGACCTTGCAGGATGTCCGCTCCCAACTGGGGCAGATCAGAAAGGGTTGCTGCATGGACCATCGCCTCAAGTTTATCCATAGGCAAATCGGTCGCGATACGCTTCCAGGCACGGACCCGGTTGTCATATGGCTGCATCACGCTGTCGATGCCCAACAAATTTACACCGCGCAGCAGGAATGGGATCACGGTCGCGGGCAGCGCCGCACCTCCGGCAAGGCCAACCGCAGCTACCGAGGCCCCATACTTCATCTGCCCCAGCACGCGGGCAAGCATCGCTCCGCCCACCGCATCGACACATCCGGACCAAGTTTCACTTTCCAGCGGACGCTTGGTGGTCTCGTTCAACTCGTCACGCGGGACAATTGTGGTTGCACCCAGTGATTTCAGGTATTCTTCGGTTTCAGGACGCCCGGTCACAGCTGCAACCTCATAGCCCAGATGGGCCAAAATGGCCGTCGCGACCGAGCCGACACCTCCTGCGGCACCTGTGACCAACACCGGGCCATGACCCGGCTGCAAACCTTGATCCTCCAGCGCCATGACGGCCAGCATAGCGGTGAACCCGGCAGTGCCAACTGCCATCGCCTGCCGTGTATCCAACCCATCCGGCAACGGCACCAGCCAATCTGCCCGCGCGTTTGCTTTTTGTGAATAGCCGCCCCAATGCGCTTCACCTACGCGCCAACCCGTCAGCACGACCTTGTCGCCAGGTTTGTAGCGTGCATCCGAGGACTGCTCGACCGTGCCCGCATAATCGATGCCCGGAATATGAGGATAGCTACGCACCAGACCACCGCCTTTGGGCGACATGCACAGACCGTCCTTGTAGTTCACCGTTGAATATTCAACGGCGATCGTCACTTCTCCATCCGGCAGCGCATCCAGAGAAATCTGCTTCACCGAAGCGCTTGCGAGGCCACTTTCTTCATCTTTTTCAACGACAAGTGCATTAAACATGAACTTACTCCTTCTATTGCCTCAATCGGCTGTGTTCCTGAAACAAGGGCTTAGCGCCAGAATTTTTCCTGCACTTCGGCCCATCGCATTCCATGTTCGGTCATCAATTCGATCCGCGTACCTGGCGCCCAATGGGACCGGTCGACCATTCCAATGGCTACATTCACTCCAAACTCGGGTGAATACGCAGCCGAAGCCACCTGCCCGACCTGCCGGCCCCCGGCCATCAGCGGCCAAGATTCGGTGCACGGTCCGATCTCACCTTCAATGACAAGCGGACGGATCTGCCGGGGCGGACCGTTTTTCGCCTGATCCGCCAAATCGGCTTTGCCGATATAATCCAGCGGAGAATTGCAGAACCGTGCTAGCCCGCATTCATAGGGCGTATTCTCCCGCCGCATGTCCGACCCGAAACTCAACAGACCGCTTTCAACACGCTCAATCCCGTTTGGGCAACCTGCCCGCACGTTCAGGTCTCGGCCATTAGAAAACAGCGTGTCCCATAGTGGCATGCCATAATCCGTCCCTTCGACGTATATCTCAAACCCGCCTTGTTTCGACCAGCCTGACCGGGCGACGACGAAAGATGTATCTTCAAACGCTAACCGTTTATATCGAAAGAACTTTATATCCCTGACTTCATCACCAAAGACGCGCGTCATCAGCTCGTCCGCCTTGGGGCCTTGTACCGCCAAGGGCGACACATCCGGCTCAGAAATATCGACATCCAGCCCCAGCGCAATCACGATTCCCAGAGCAAATTGCCAAAGGTCACCATCGGCAACCGACAACCAATAGTGATCATCCGCCAGTTTGATCGCAACAGGATCATTCAGCATGCCGCCATTGTGATCTACTATCGGCACATAATAGCACTGGTTCGCCTGCATTTTGTCCATATCGCGCGGGCTGAGCATCTTCATCAGCCGCAACGCATCCGGGCCTTTGATCTGTACCTGCCGCTCACACGAGACATCCCAGACCTGTACATGCTGTTTCAGATGCGCCGCATCAGCCTCGATGCTTTCAAAAACCGTCGCAAGCAGCATGTGATTATAAACGGTATACCCTGTGACGCCTTCGGCCTCGACGCCCGGAGTGAATGGGGTTTTGCGCACGCGCCGGTTCGGTGAGATGACTGCCATGTCAGAAATCCTCTGGCAGAAAGACAAGATCGCTGACAGGTGCCTGCGAACCAGCCTCGGTCAGCATTTGGTGCAATTGTCCGCGATGATGCGTCTGATGATTGAACATATGAATGACGCATTGCCCGTAAGGCTTTGTTACGTCGTTCTCTTTTGCAGCCGAGTACCACGTGAACGAACCGCTCAGGACATCATCCCCCAACGTATTGGCCCATCTCGCAATACGGGCGTCAATCGTATCGCGCAGCGGCAGCCAGTCGGCCATGCCAGTGCAGATCGAGACACTCTTAGGAATGCCACCACCTGGCCCCGGTCCCTTGTCAAACCGGGAAATCCAGATCCAATCCCCCCAAAGCAGATGATTGGCAGTTCCCATGATCGACCCGAAAAAAGCGCCGCGATCCCGTGCCAATTCTTCGTCTGAAAGAGCTTTGAGAAAGCTCTTTAACTGGTTGTTTTGCCAGTGGTTATATCGCGCCATTTCACGGGCATAGGCACCGGTTATCATTACTTAGGCCCGTGCCAGTCAATCGGGCAGATCTCGGCTGACTTGCCGCCGAAGTCCCATACGCGACCATAGTCGCGCACCTTGGATTTCGTGCCTTTTGCTACAATGATGTCCGGCCCCATCCAGTATTTCGAATTTGAAACCATCACCGGGTGCTCTGGGTCTTTGCCCGCCAGCATTTCGATCTCACCCTGAATCTTGCGCCCTATCATGATCCGGCGTTTGGTGCCGTCCCTTTCGATCTGAACCGGTGCACGTTCAGCCCCTATGATCTCGCTGACCAACATAGTGAACAGCCCGGTTGTGCCACCTGCCTGACCGCTGAATATCTGCAACAGTCCATTATAAGCCTTGCCGCTGGCACGTTCATCCACATAAGCCGCGACTTTCCACTGGCCTTCGCCCATGCGTCCGGGGATATCAACCAGCAGACCTACATTCAGACCGGACAAATCTTCGCCTTCGTAATGGCCTTCGTCGATCGCGATACCCATCCACGCGTGGCAATGCCCTTCGGTCGGAGGGTGTGCACCCAGCGAAACCACGCATGGGCAGAATACGTCGCACGAACAATTCAGGATCAGTTCACCCTTAACCGCCCAATCGGTCGGGCTCATCTCACGCCGCTTGGGATTTGGCATCCGGCTGTCAATTCTTTGACTGACCGGCAGCTTGTCTGCATCCGGTTTTCTATTTTTAGCCATCGACTTATCCTCCGTAAACAATGTGATGAGCGAGCAGTGCAAAACCACCCGCAATCAAGACGAATCCCATAGGACGGGTCACGGCGTGCCCGATCTGGGGAAGTTTTTCCAATACCATGAACAGGGTCGCCAGCCCCATCCAGAGCAGGCTCATGACGCCGCCGACAAAGCCCAACGCCATGAAGCCCCAGCAGCAACCGACACAGAACGCACCCAGTCCAACGCCCATGCGTACACCGCCGCCGAATCCGGTTTTCCAGTGGCCCAGAAAATACGTCATCGGTGCATGGCAAACACCGTGGCAGACTTCTTTCGCCCGAGAAAACTGAAAGGCACCCACGGCGATCAACAGGCCGGCGGCCAGATATGGCGATTTAGCGATTCCCAACATATCAACCGCGCCGCCAAACAGCAGCGCCAATTGCAGGCCAGTGATCAGCGCAGCGAAGCCCACCCAAACTATGAAGTATCCGGATAGAACGCCCAGCCACCCTGCCCGCGTACCGTTCGCGCTGCGGATCAGATCATCATAACTGCGCAACGTGGGCACCAAAGTCGGCAGCATCATGGCCGCCATCATGATCGCCCACATCCAGAAAAGTGGGCCGAACTCGGCCATGGGCATATACATGTCCATACGCGGATCCATGGCCGCCATCGTCTGACCCATCGGTCCAGGTCGACCGATCCAGTCCACGTCCATATCGCGGCTCATCGAGACCATCATCCACCACGACCAAAGGATCGTGATGTAGAAGCCCAACCAAAGCGCGCTGCGGAAAATTGAGCGACTCACTTGCTCCTCCCGACTCAACTCTCTTGCTTTTCAAATGTCAGACTTTTAAATGTCAGACAAATAAAAATTACGCATCGCCGAAAACAACCATGAAAATCGACCCTCAGAGTACTGCAGATCTATCCGCTCAAATTGCTCAGGCGATCCGGGACGCAATTATCTCGGGTCGGCTGATCGTAGATGAGCGTCTGCCCTCAGAATCTGAGTTGGCCGATCAGTTCAAAGTATCACGGCCTACGGTTCGCGAAGCACTGAAACGCCTGGCAGCGCAGTCCCTTATCCGCACGCAACGCGGGGCATCGGGTGGTGCGTTTGTGAACCGACTGAGTTTTGAGGATGCCTATTCCCAACAAGTCACAACCTCGACACTGCTGCTGTCGATGAACGCTGTCAGTTTCGACACCGCATGCGAAGCGCGTTATGCGCTCGAACGTGCATGCGCTGCTTTGTCGTCACAACGCCGCACCGCAGATCAACTCGCCACCATGCGGGCCGAGATATTTCGTCAGGCGCAACCAGGTCTCACAGATGAGGCTTTCTGCGCGTCCGACGTCGCCTTTCATCGCGCGCTTGTGGATGGCGCGGGCAACCCCGTTCTGTCCTACCAATTGGCCGGTGCGGTCGAGGCTATGCAACCTCTGATGAACATGATTACGTTCACGGCTCGATCCCGCGAAGAGATCATCGCCCTCCACAGTGACATCACAGACGCACTAGAAGCGCGTGATGCCGGCTCGGTCGATGCAGCATTGATCAAACTTGAGGCCTACACACGGCAACTGGCGCAGGACGTGGCCGAAAGACGACGCAAACCCGCCTGACCACAGGCAAAAAGGAACGAAGGACGGCGAGGTGCCCGAGCAGGCAGCATGACATCCGGCGTTAAGACCGGAACTTCCAACATGAATTGAAGATCAATGACTTACGGGAGGACGTTATGAACCAAAGACCGGACCCAACCTTTTACCCATCAGCCAAACTGGCGATGGAGGGCCCCACTGAAACGCTTGCATTCACGTTGATGCTAAGCCCTGATTTTTCCCAACCAGACGGTTTGGCCGTCGTGAACGTGGATCCGACTTCGGATGATTACGGAAAAATTGTTCATCAGGTGATCATGCCAGAAAAAGGCGATGAGTTTCACCATTTCGGGTGGAACGCTTGTTCCTCTGCGCTGTCACCGCTTAGTGGCCATGCGTTTCTGGAACGCCGCTACCTCATTGTTCCTGGCATACGATCAAGCCGGATCTACATTATCGACGTCAAGAACCCGCTTGAGGCCAAGATACACAAGATCATCGAACCCGAAGAAGTTTTTGCAAAAACTGGATATTCCCGCCCGCACACGATCCATTGCGGACCGGAGGGGATCTACGTGAGCACGCTTGGAGGCGGTGGCGAAGACGGCACGGACGGTCCTCCGGGCATTTTCATCATGGATTGCGAGAGCTTCGAGATCATCGGGCGCTACGAGATCGAGCGAGGTATCCAAGACAAACACTACGATTTCTGGTGGAACCTGCCACGCGACTATATGGTCAGTTCGGAATGGGGGCTGCCTCCGCAATTCGAAAACGGCATCGTGGCCGAGGATCTGCTTTCGAACAAATACGGGCACAGCATCCATTTCTGGAACCTGCGCAGCCGGACCAATATTCAGACCATCGATCTGGGTGAAAATCACCAGATGGCCCTGGAAATCCGGCCCGCTCACGATCCGGTCAAACAATATGGGTTCTGTGGTGTGGTGGTTGACACGACCAACCTGCAGGGCGCGATCTTTACTTGGTGGCGTAATGATGATGGCACCTTCGAGGCCAAGAAGACCATCACGATCGATCCGCAGCCCGCTGATCCAGATGACTTGCCTGAATTGCTGAAAGGCTTCTCTGCCGTTCCGCCACTGGTCACGGATATCGATCTCAGCTTAGACGATAAATACCTTTATGTGGCCTGTTGGGGCACGGGTGAGATGCATCAATACGATGTCTCTGATCCGATGAACCCGACCCTTGCGGGCAAAGTCGAGATCGGGGGGATCGTCAAGAAAACCAAACATCCCAACGGGCAAGACTTTGGTTACGGGCCGCAGATGGTTGAAATCAGCCGCGACGGAAAGCGGGTATATTGGACCAATTCGCTGTATTCCACATGGGATGATCAGTTCTATCCCGGTGAACGCGGGGCTGCGATGGTCAAGGCGGATGTTGGCGAGAACGGGGGCCTGACATTGGATCCGAAGTTCTGGGTCGACTTCCCCGACGGATATCGGGCCCACCAAATCCGGCTTGAGGGTGGAGACTGTTCAACCGATAGTTTCTGCTACCCATCGGTCTGAGTTGGAGACTCTGATGACATCAACGGCTGGTCTCTGGCTGGCCGTTGTGCTTAGCGGCGCTTATCATGGCCTGAATCCCGGAATGGGCTGGCCGCTTGCGGTATCTTCGGCGCTGATGGAACAACGGCCATCAGCTTTGTGGCGCGCATTGACCGCCCTGGCTGGTGGTCATTTCGTCGCCATGCTGGGGGTCCTACTGCCATTTGCTATGATGGCAGTTCTGGTTGAATATCAACGCGAAATTCGTATCGGTGCTGCGCTGATTGTGATCACAATGGGTGTTTACATCGCCATAACACGCCGGCATCCCCGGATGTTGTCGCGCGTACCGCCAAGCAAATTGGCACTTTGGTCGTTCCTCGTTGCGCTGGCACACGGCGCGGCGTTGATGTTGGTTCCGATTTATCTTGGATTGTGTGGATCAGACGAGTTGGAAACGGGCCAGATCGCAGTCTCTCAGATCATGGCGAGCAATGGCCTGCTCGTACTGACGGTCGCTGCACTTCACACAGCCGCCATGATCCTTGGCGGGGGCATTCTGGCCTTCGCCGTCTATCGCTGGCTGGGCCTTCAATTTCTGTCACGCAGTTGGTTCAATCTGGAACTTGTCTGGGCTCTCAGCCTGATCGCGGTCGGAGTTATAGGCTTGTGGTCAGCGATTTAGATGCTTTTCTTTACATAGTGCTGCGCTAGACTCTGCGGGCAGAGCAGAAAGGGAAAAAGTCCATGATCACAACCCTTAACGTGATTGCCGCCTTGCTGACCGTCGGCTTTGGTTTGTTCGGATTTCTGGCCCCGGCCTACACAGCCAACGCGCTGGACCTAGCCCCCACCAAAAGCACCATGGGACTTAGTGAGATGCGAGCCTCGGTTGGCGGGTTGTTCGTGGTGACAGGTGCCGTGGTTCTCTGGCTCAACACACCGATGGCATATGTCATGCTGGGCGTTGTTTATGCAGGGGCGGCGTTGGGTCGGTTTGTGTCTTTGGCGCTGGATAATCCCCCGTTCGTCAAGGCGCTGACTTTTGGTGGAATCGAGCTTGTTCTGGCCCTTTGGCTTATTCTCGCCAACATGAACAGAGCTGCTTAACTTATTGAATTTGATATAAGTCAACCTTAGCATTCCGGGTTTGCATCCGACCACGTCCTAACCTATATATGAGGGGTCCTTCGGGACTATGGACATAAACGCGCTCGTAATAAGCGGATCGGACCCGGGGGCGGTACCCGGCGGCTCCACCAACATCCTTCGTTTGAGGATCATGGGGCCGAAATAGGATCGACGAACGTCTAAAGGGGTTAGCTTTGTCTCGGCTGTCTGCCACCGTTACCGGCGAAACTAGTACAATTGCAAACGACAATCGTGCTCCGGTTGCAGTTGCTGCGTAAGCAGTAGCAAGACCGAAACTTAAGCCCTTGCGCCTAGCCGCGTAAGGCGGGGTTCGCAGGTACCTGGCAACAGAAACCTGCATTTTACCGATTATGTCTGCTCCATGCCCATAACTCACCTGGGATTCAGGGTTTATTCACTTCTCTGCTTCATCTTCCTGAACAAGCGACAGGAGGGCTGAGATGACGAATTCTGACAGGCTTAGGGCGTGGTATTCAGAGGTCTGGGAACAAGGCAATACCGATGCAATCGATCAGTTTTTTGCCCCGGATACGATGGCCGAAGGGTTGATACCCGAAATGCAGGTTGGCGCGGACGACTTTCGCGATCTGGTCATGGCGTTTCGTCATGTTCTGGGCGAGATCACAGTCGAACTGCCGAAGATCATCGAAAATGGTGATTGGGTCTCGGGTATTCTGCATGTCCGCACTTTCCGGGCCGATAACGGTGCCCCGCTTGAAGTTACCGGACAAGTCATGGCGCGCTTCAAAGGGGACAAGATGGTCGAGGCCTATAATCAGTTTGATTTCATTACACTTTTTGAACAGCTGGGGCAGTTCCCACAGGATACTCTTCCGGTTTGCATGACCGGGCAAAGGTTGGACTGGGCCTGATAAACTTGACCGCAAGCTTGACCCATCACGCATTTGCGCGCTAGCAGAGGATCAAGGGGTAAGCTTGCGAACACCCCGTGAGGCGGCAGCCCAAGTTCGCATGTATCCAAAGCAATAAGGAAACATGCAATGGCTGCCCCCAATGCAATTACACCCCGACAACTCTTGCGCCTGATCGGTACGCCTCAGGCTCCTATCCTGTTTGATGTGCGCACAGATGGGGATTTCGACGATGATCCCTCCCTCATACCCGGCGCATTCCGAATGCCATATCAAAATGTTGATGGCATAAGAAATCATACCGGCGATCATTCTTGCATAGTAATTTGCCAGAAAGGCAAAAAGCTGAGTCAGGGCGTTGTTTCATGGCTGCAGGCTGAAGGGGTGGTGGCAGAATTTCTGGAAGGTGGAATGTTCGCCTGGCGCGCTATGCCGGGCGCAATGGTCGTGCCTGTGCCTCCCCTTCCTGCAGTTGCAAAAGGCAACACGGTCTGGGTGACGCGGCATCGCCCCAAGATTGATCGCATCGCGTGCCCCTGGCTGATCCGCAGGTTTGTCGACAGGCGCGCTCGGTTCCTGTTTGTAGCACCGGATGAAATTCAGGGGATTGCCGAGCACTTCGGCGCCACACCCTTTGATGTTGAAGGAACTGATTGGAGCCATCGCGGCGACAATTGTACTTTCGATACGATGCTGGATGCATTCAATTTGCGATCAGAGCCCTTGGACCGCATGGCCACGATCATACGTGCAGCCGATACAAACAAGCACGATCTGGCGCCTGAGGCCGCCGGGTTACTGGCCCTTTCGGTCGGCTTGTCGCGCCAGTATCGGGATGACCAACAACAATTGCAGGCTGGAATGCACATCTATGATGCACTCTATCGCTGGGCGCGCGATGGCTCTAGCGAGACGCATGATTGGCCCGCGGGTCACGGCAGATGACCCCTTCATATCAAGAGTTGATCAGGGTGTTTGGGCGCATCGGGCTTTTGTCATTTGGCGGCCCCGCCGCCCAAATCTCACTCATGCATCAGGAACTGGTCGAAAAGCGCCCCTGGTTGGACGAACAGACCTATCTACGCGCGCTTTCGCTGTGCATGCTGTTGCCGGGTCCCGAAGCCATGCAGCTTGCCACTTATGCTGGCTGGCGGCTGCGCGGCGTAGCCGGAGGGTTGATCGCGGGCAGCTTGTTTGTGCTGCCGGGGGCTCTGGTGATCGCGCTGTTGGTTTTGCTCTATGCGGCCTATGGCACATTGCCTTTGGTTCAGGCCGGGTTTCTGGGCATCAAGGCCACCGTGATCATCATCGTCCTTCAGGCGCTACGGAACCTATCGAAAAAAGCGCTGACAGATGTTGAGCATCGGATGATCGCGGGCCTCGCCTTTTTAGGGATTTTTGTCTTCAACCTGCCCTTCCCGCTGATCATCCTGTGCGCCGCCGTTTGGGGGTTCGCCACTTCGAAGGATCATGCACCAGCCGCCGTTCAAACCAGCCCAACGCTTGCCAATCCCGTTCGCACTGCGGTTTTCTGGCTTGTTCTTTGGCTGGGGCCGTTGTTCGTGCTGTCTCTGACGGGTCAGGAATTGCTCAGCGATCTGGGTTGGTTCTTTGCCCGCCTTGCGGTTGTAACTTTTGGCGGTGCCTATGCGGTGCTGGCCTATATGACCCAGACCGTGGTCGAAACCTACCAATGGATCAGCACGGACCAGATGATCGACGCGCTAGGTCTGGCCGAAACCACGCCTGGGCCGCTGATTCTGGTGACTCAATTTGTGGCCATGCTTAGCGGTCAGATTGCCGGAGGCGCCTCGCTAGCGTTTGCGGCGGGCATTGTCGCTTTATGGGCGACGTTTGTACCGTGTTTTCTGTGGATTTTTCTTGCAGCCCCGCATCTAGACAGAATCGCCGAGCGTCCGCGTCTTGGGGCCGCGATGCACGGAATCACAGCTGCGGTCGTCGGAGTGATTCTCAACCTCTCCGTGTGGTTCGGGCTAAACGTCTTGTTCACCTCAATTCCGGGGTGGCATTGGGGACCAGTTTCTCTCCCCCTACCCGACCTTTCGTCGCTTGAATTCAGCGCACTTGTGCTGACCGTTCTGGCTGGCCTGTTGATTTTCCGTATGAAATCCGGTTTAGCAACCACACTTGGTATCATGGTTCTGGCCGGACTAGGCATGCAGATTTTGTAATCAATACAGCCCAGCACAGCCTTTCGTTTCCGTCCGAATGAACTATGCTGGGATTAACCACTTTCGAGGATCAACCATGTCGCAAGACATCGACTACGGGAATCTGATGCACACGGCCATGCGAGGCCTGATCAAGACCGTCCTGACCGACGTGTCCGAAACCGGCCTGCCCGGTTCGCATCATTTCTTTATCACTTTTGATACACGGCATGAGGGCGTTGAGTTGGCTGATTGGCTGCGTGAGCGCTATCCAGGCGAGATGACGATTGTCATGCAGCACTGGTTCGAAAACCTCGAAGTCGGTGACGATGGCTTTTCGATTACGCTGAATTTCGGGGATGCGCCGGAACCGCTTTACATCCCCTATCTGGCGATCAAGACCTTCGTGGATCCTTCGGTTGAGTTTGGCTTGCGCTTTGAAAGCCCGGAAGACGAGGACGAAGAGATCCATGTGACGGAAGAGGCCCCGATTGAGCTTGAGGCCGAAGAGGCTGAACCGCAGCATGATGCGGACGTGGTCTCGCTGGACAGCTTCCGGAAATGACCAGAAAACCCCGCTTGATGCGGGGTTTATTCTTTTTGAAGGAATGTCTCGACCGAGCGCGACTTAACCCCATCGCGAAACCGGGAAAATGACAGGTCGAGCCCACCATCAGCTAGTGTCCGGTCAAATTGCTGAAGCTCATAGCCACCGTTTTCGGCTATGAACAACGAAAACACCGTCAGAGTATCTCCTTCGATCCGCCCCCAAACAAAGGGTTCCCCTTTCATCGGGTCAAGCGGCACCTCGTGGCCAAACACATTACGCTTCATGGCCGCAGAATAAACATCGGGCCGATCCGAGCTTTGAAAATCAACCGAGTATTTCTCATCCTTGATGCGACCGTCGGCTTTGTAAGTCGTGGTGGTCCAACTCACGTTGAAGCCCCCTTTAATTTCCTGAATCGAAACGCTCATATCCCGAGGGGTCGCCGTACCATCCGCATCAACAACGTCGGCCGAACCGGTATAGTCGCCCACGAACGGCTCGATTCCCGTCGCCTGAGCGTGTTGCACAAATACTGCCAGCCAAAAACTCGCGGCAAACAATAACGCAAGCGTATACAAAGGGCTTTTGAGAAGTGACACGCGCATGGTTGCCTCCGTCAGGGTTATTGTCCCATCTTAACTTTAGCCCGCCGACGTACAATGGCACTGTTTTCGCTAACAGAAATTATTTGTAGCTGTGCCGCGTCTATACCTTTGCGCGGCCCAAGTTTAAGGTGCGCTCAACTGGCCGATTGCGCCACAGCCTTGCTGCGGGTAAACGGCATACGACTGCATACCAGACCGGAGCGACCGATGTCTCAAACCCGCACTGAATCCGACAGCTTTGGCCCGCTTGAGGTGCCTGCCGATAAGTACTGGGGGGCGCAAACGCAGCGTTCGATCATGAACTTCCCCATCGGCTGGGAAAAGCAGCCCGTCGCCATCGTGCGCGCGTTGGGTGTGATCAAAAAGGCCTGTGCAATTGAAAACAAAGCCATCGGCAAGCTGGACGCCAAGATCGCCGACGCGATCATACAAGCGGCCGGTGAAGTGTTCGAAGGCAAGTTTGACGACAACTTTCCTCTGGTCGTATGGCAAACCGGCTCGGGCACGCAATCCAATATGAACTCGAACGAGGTCATTGCGAACCGCGCGATTGAGATTATGGGTGGCGAGATTGGCTCGAAAGATCCCGTTCACCCGAATGATCACTGCAATATGGGTCAATCCTCGAACGATACTTTCCCCACCGCGATGCACATCGCCACAGCGATGAGTGTGCGAGATGTGTTGATGCCCGGGCTTGAGAAGTTCGCCTCGGCGCTGGAAGCCAAGGCAAAAGAGTTTGCCGGTATCATCAAGATCGGCCGCACCCATACGCAGGATGCCACGCCGTTGACGTTGGAACAGGAATTCGGCGGGTATGCGCACCAAATCCGTCAGGGTATTGCGCGCGTAGAAGCTGCAATGCCCGGTATCTATGAACTGGCTCAAGGCGGTACTGCTGTGGGTACCGGTTTGAACACGCATGGCGGCTGGGATGAGGCTGTCGCCAAGAATATGGCCGATATCACCGGCCTGCCCTTTGTGACCGCGCCGAACAAATTCGAAGCGCTGGCCGCACATGATGCCATGGTCTTCCTGTCGGGCGCGTTGGCCACGATCGCCGGTTCCTGCTACAAAATTGCCAACGATATCCGTCTGTTGGGTTCGGGGCCCCGCTCAGGATTGGGTGAGCTTATTCTGCCCGAAAACGAGCCCGGTTCGTCCATCATGCCAGGCAAGGTGAACCCGACACAGGCCGAGGCGCTGACTCAGGTGGCCGCACATGTGATGGGCAACGACGCAGCAATGAAGTTTGCAGGCTCGCAGGGCCATTTCCAGTTGAACGTCTACAACCCGATGATGTCCTATAATCTGCTGCAGTCGATCCAGCTGCTCGGCGATGCAGCCGACAGCTTTACCGAGCGGATGCTGTTGGGCATCAAAGCCAACGAGCCACGCATCGACAAGCTGATGAAGGAATCCCTGATGCTGGTGACTGCTCTGGCACCGACAATCGGGTATGACAACGCCACGACCGTCGCCAAAACAGCGCACAAGAACGGCACAACACTTAAGGAAGAAGCGATTGCGTTGGGCTTTGTGGATGAGGCGACGTTTGATGCGGTTGTGCGGCCCGAGCATATGATTGGACCCAAGGGCTGATGGGTAAACCGGTTAACCTGAACCGGTTTCGAAAAGAAAAAGCGCGGGCTGAAAAAAAGGCCCGCGCGGATGCAAACGCTGCGAAACACGGGCAATCCAAAGCCGACAGGACCGTTGTAAAGCTGCAGCAAGACCGGCAGCGCCGGGACCTTGACGGTCACAAGGTCGACGAATGAGTGGACGTCCTGTCAAACGCTCCCTGACCTTGCAAGGTCATCGAACATCCGTTTCGCTTGAGGATGAGTTCTGGCAAGCCTTTCGTGACATCGCGCGGAAAAAAGATATCCCAATCAATGTCCTGGCGGCAAATATTGATGCAGAGCGAGACCCGGAAACCGGACTGGCTTCGGCCATTCGTGTCTTCATTCTGAATTGGTATCGTCAAACCGATTGAGTGCTTGATTTCAAACAATCGCGTCGCTTATCCTCGCGGAGAACAAAAAGGGTACATTCATGAATGATTTGGCAACGGGCCCAGATGGAAAACCTCGGTGTTCGTGGTGCAACGCCGCCCCCGAATTCTTTGACTATCATGATAACGAATGGGGATATCCGGTTTCCGATGACAGACGACTGTTTGAGAAACTCTGCCTCGAGAGCTTTCAGTCAGGCTTGAGTTGGCGCACCATTCTGTCAAAACGCGAGAACTTCAGGGCAGCGTTTAGAAATTTTGATTTCAACAAGATAGCAGAATTTTCTGATGCAGATATCAATCGACTTCTGGACGATAAAGGCATCGTGCGACACCGCGGCAAGATTGAAGCCGTGATCAACAACGCCCGCCGCGTGCAGGACCTAATCGCTGACGAGGGATCATTGGCCGCTTATGTCTGGAGGTACGAGCCTACGGCGCCACCCGCCCCGCAAAGCGCTTCCACATCGACAGAATCCATTGCGATGTCGAAAGATCTGAAGGAACGCGGTTGGAAATTCGTAGGCCCCACCACGATCTTTGCCTTTATGCAGGCCATGGGGTTGATCAATGATCACGCCAACGGATGTGTCTTGCGCGAAAAAGCGGCGCAATTGCGCCGCGATTTCATCAAGCCCGAATAGATTACCCCACTATCAGACCGAGGCGCGGAAGATATTGTCGATATTCCCGCCGAGCGCTGCGTTAAATTCTGCGTCAGATTGCTGTTTGGACAGCCCTTCGGTCAGTGCGCGCGAAAACGACGCGATCATCTTGCTGTTTTGGCCAAGCAGGTCGCAGGCCTGCTCGGTCGAGTATCCGCCGGACAGCGCCACAACACGCAGGACGCGCGGGTGATCCGCTACCTCATCATAAAGGTTGGCCTGGCTGGGTATGGTCAGCTTCAGCATCACTTCCTGACCCTCGGCCAATTGATCCAGGTTCTTCAGGATTTCTGAATTCAGAATATCCTCAGCTTCGGCCTTGGTTTCCGAGTGGATGTTTACCTCAGGCTCGACAATTGGGACCATTCCCGCATCAGTGACCACGCGTGCGACCTGGAACTGCTGCGCGACAACGTCGGCAATGCCCTGAGCATTTGCTTCGTGGATAACTGAGCGTTCCTTGGTGCCAAAAACACCATCCGCCTTGGCCAACGTCTCAGCCAGCCCCGGAATTGGCTTCATCATCTGAACACCGTTGGCCTGATCCTCAAGTCCTTTGTCGATTTTCAGGAACGGCACGATGCCTTTTTCGGACCAAAGGTAATCCGCAACCTTCTTGCCGTCGATTTCTTCACCCAAAGTCCGTTCGAACAGGATCGCGCCAATCACTTTATCCTTGGTGAAATCGTCAGCCAGAATGATCCGCGCGCGCATCTTCTGAATCTCGCCGAACATCTCTTCGTCTGATCCGTAATCCGATGCTTCAACACCATACAAAGCCAGCGCTTTGGGGGTTGAACCGCCGCTTTGGTCCAGTGCTGCGATAAATCCTGCGCCTTCGGACATCTGCGCGCGCTGTTCTGCTTTCGACATAACTCAATCCCGTTCAATATGATTCCGCATTTTCAATCCGCATACAGCATGCCGAAGAGCGATGGTAGTTTGTTAGCGCTCAACCAAGCGCAACCAAATTCCGTCTTTCGATCTGACGGTCAAATGCGCGACCGGTACCGGCGTTTCGTCTGGTATTGTTTCGAATCGGTAACGACGCAAGAGCATCGATAAGATCAAAGGACCTTCTACCATCGCGAACCCTGCGCCCGTGCAGACCCGGGGGCCAGCCGAAAAGGGAATATAGGCCTCGCGCTGGCATTTCTTTCCGTTTTCCGTCGTCCATCGCGTGGGGTCGAAATCGTCCGGCCGGTCCCAAAGCCTTTCGTGCCGATGCAAGTGCCAGGGGCTTACAACGATCTGAGAACCCTGCGAAATATCCCGATCACGGAAGCGTTCAGGACATGTCGCCTCGCGCACCATCATTGGAACTGGTGGATACAGGCGCAAAGCTTCACGAAACACATCGCGGCTAAGTTTCAATTGGGACATGGTAGAAAACTTGGGCATGTCCAGAGCTTTCGCTTCCTCAGCCAGCTTTTCCTGCCAGTCCGGATGCATCGCCATCAGGTAGAGCGTCCAAGCCAGTGCAGACGCGCTGGTTTCATGCCCCGCCAAAAAGAAGATGGCGACCTGATCGACCATTTCCTGCGCATCAAACCGGTCTCCGGTTTCCGGGTCTGTTGTCGTCATTATCTTGGTGGCCAGATCATCGGGGGCCGACCCGTTTTCGATTGCTATAGCGCGTTCATCCGTCAATCGGCTGATCAGATCCCGAATCTCGCTGGCGGTTTGGCGAGTTTTGCGAGAATGAAATCGGGGCATCCAGCTTGGAACCGGAACGAATGCGGCCAGGTTCAGCAAGGGCTGTTCGCGCTGATAGATTCTAAATTTATCGAAGACCTGCGCGGCAACCTCATTTTCGATGGGAACCGAAAACAGGGTGCGGAAAATCACATCCGCCGCGACATGGCTTGTGATTTCTTCACATTCCACCTTCTGCCCAACCCTGCCAGAAAGCCGATCCGCACAAGCCTGCGCCGCATTTAACATTGCGGGAAACGTATCTTTCAAACGTCCGCCTTCAAAGGCGGGATCAATGATCCTGCGCTGCCGTTTCCAGACTTCGCCATTGGTCAGGAACACCGACCGACCCAACAAGGGGCTTAAGCCTTCGCTGATGCGATTTGATTTTGGAAACGCATCCGGGCGCTCTTTCAGAACTGCGCGGATCAGATTGGGTTGGTTGACCATATACGAGTGAAAGAACGGCGTTCGGAATTCAGCCATCCACGCTCGATATAGACGCTGGGGCTGAGCAGACAGCAAGTCTTGACGAAACAGACGCAGATACCGCCACAGCGAGACTTTATCCGGTCGTGCTTCGGGCTTTGGGGGCGTCATGCTTCCACCGCAATGTATTTCGAAACCGCCCGTTCAATGCGCGACCGAGATGGCGCGCGCCCTTCAAACCGCTGCTTCAATGTTTCAGGACCTGCGGTGATGCGGAAATAGTCATAAAGTCCAGGTTGATCGAACGCACAAAGATATTGAAAGTGCAGGCGAAAAAAGCGCCAACGCAATTGCTGCCATCGCGCGGAGGACAGTGTTTGGGTGAAGGCCGCAGAAAGAACCAGCGGCCCGCACTTTTTGGGGCCAGCGACGCCGCTGACCGCGACCGGATCGCACAACGCAAACGCGCAGCCATCCCCCGGTGCAGAGACATCGATCCAAGTCATATCCGCGCGTTCGGATAGATATTTAAGATCAGCGCGAAGCGAGTGTGCCTGCGGTAGAAACGAAACCATTGGCACCACCTGTCCCAAGGTCAGAAAGGATACGACTGGCTTATCCAGTACACCGCCCCGTCGTCGTAAAACATCTGCCAACACTGACACACCAAGATGGGCGCCAGAGCTGTGACCTACGACCAGCACCTCATCGGTGTCTGTGTCCAGCGTCTCGGTGATCAGGTCAGAAAACTCCCGCAGCCTCGATTGCAGATCTTGCGAATACGCGCCGTATAGCTTCGCCGAGTGGGCATAGTCATGCATAAGGTAATAAGCGAACAGACGATTATCGATCTTTCGGAACCATTGCATCAGAGCATAGATTGCTCCGGCAGCAGGTACCAAAGACCACCACCCAACGAGTGGTTTCAATACAGCGACTAAACCCCAAGCAATCAACAACGATGCCAAAAGCTGCAGCAGCAGCATTGCCACCGGGTATAGAGCCGCAATTACGGGCCCCTTGCGCAGCTGCATCAGCCGCCAAAGCGTACCGGTCGAGATATATATCCAGGCGGTTCTCGCCAGTTGCAGATAGGTTGCCGGGATCGATTGAGCCATGCTGTCACGCACGATATCGGACCAGACCAGAACCTGAACATCTGCATCAACAGGACTGCCGTCCTGCTGAGAAGTCACCTGCCAGCCGTAGGGACCTTCGCCCGCCCTAGCGCTAATATCGATCTGGTATCCCGATATCTCAGCCTGGGCGTGCCCCTCTTTGCGGTAGAGCTCTCGATATCGGCGCGGATGAATCGGGTCGTAGCCGGGAATGTAAAACACCCGGCGTTTGCGCACCTGCGGTTTGGATTGCTGACTGCTCATTACCCGGCCCTCTGCGCCAAAGATTAGCGCAGCGTTGACGCCAAGGTAAGACCTGGCGTCTATCCATCCGCGTTTAAAGCCAGAGGGTTAACCGAGGTTTGCCAAAGCCGGGAATGTTTCCAACAGCCACCAGCTGAATTCGGTGAACAAACCGGTGACAAGCATGATGCCAACAAACAGCAGCAGCCCGCCCATCACCTTCTCGATTGTGCCCATATGCGGTTTGATGCGGTTCATAACCGCCATCGAGCGGTTCAGGAACATCGCAGCCAGCAAGAATGGAATGCCCAAGCCTGCCGCATATACGCCAAGCAATACGGTGCCACGCGTGACTGATGCTTCGGAGGCGGCAAGCGACAAGATTGCACCTAATTGTGGGCCGATGCACGGCGTCCAACCGAAGGCGAAGGCCAGTCCCAGAATATATGCCCCGAACACAGATCCGCTGGAGTCACCCGTATCAACGCGTGCCTCACGATCCAACAAAGGAATACGGAACACGTTCAGAAAGTGCAGGCCAAAGACAATGACGACAGCACCCGAGAGTTTGGCGAAAAGCACTTGGTTCTGAAGGACAAACGCCCCAAAGACCGAGGCTGTGAAGCCTAGCAGCAGGAACACTGTCGATAGACCCAAAACAAAAAACAGTGCCGCCAGGGTCGCCTTGCGCCGCGCGCGCGCCTCATCCTGCATCTCGTTGATAGTTACACCGCTCATATACGCGAGGTACGGTGGCACAATCGGCAGCACGCAGGGAGACAGAAAACTTATCAACCCGCCCAGCATGGCGATAAACATGGCAGGCAGAAGGCCCGCGTCTATGATCTCAATTCCGAACATGACTCAGCACATAAGTTATCGCGCGGGTTTCGTCACGAGGCCATTCGGTCACATCCTCGTGGTTGCGCGCTGGACAGTATGGCTCGTTAGAAATATCTCAGCCCCATGACCAATGAGATTGAAACACTGGATGCGTTGGGATTGTTGTGCCCCCTGCCTGTTTTGAAGGCTCGGAAGCGCCTGAAATCCTTGCCTGCGGGGGGTATGCTGCGCGTGCTGGCCGATGATCCAGCCGCGATTATCGACGTACCGCATTTCTGCACCGAATCTGGCCACACACTTGTCTCGCAAGAAACAGTGGATGGTCATCAGATATATGTGATCCAAAAATCGGCCTGAGGTTTCTTTGGAACGCACGCTAATGAAAAAAGGCGGGCCAGTTGGCCCGCCTATTTCTTACTGTCCCAATGACCACCACCCTCGGCGCTTTGGCTTGGTCGGCGCGGGTTCGGGTTCGTCTGCCACTGCCTCCAAGACTGGCTCTGGGGTGGCAGCCTCAATGACTTCGGGTTCTGCTGCCACGGTCGATTCTTCGGCTTCTTCGGCAACCAGTTCAGGCGCTTCAGCAGGTTCCTCTGGCACTTCTTCAGCGACTTCAGAAGCCGACGTTGCTTCGGCTATCTCAAGTTCTGATGGTGCATCAGCACTATCGGGCTCAGCGGCTGGTTCGATGCTTTCAGACTCATCGGCTGGCTCTTGCTGTTCAGCCTCGTCGGCCTCAGCATTGACCGGCTCTTTCTCCTGATCGGAGTTCGCATTATCCGCTTCGGTCTGCGTCTCGCTTGCTTCGGCTGTGGCCTCAGTATCCTTTTTGCGTCGACGCGGTGCCCGGCGCTTTTTCGGTTTGGTCGCTTTCTCGGCATCTTCCTCAGCAACAGGCTCCGCCTCGGTCTGTTTGGCTTCGACGCTCTCAGCTTCGTTGCTCGAGTCGGTTACACTGTCTGCGTCAGACTCGTCCGCATTGCCATCCGGCGCGTCACCATTGCCCGAACTCTTCTTGCGCCGGCGCCGACGCCGTTTACGCTTGGGCTTGGTCTCTTCCTCGCTCTGAACCGCAGTTTCTTCTTCGGTTTCGTCCTCATCCGTGGCGTCGACCATATCCATCAGCGACGCATCAACCGAAACCACCGGCGCAGTTGCTTCAGGAACAACACGGCTAGCGGTCTTGAACTTCTCCATCGAGAAGTCGGGGCTGACCAAATGAACGTCCCCTTCGATCCGAACCGACAAACCGTACCGCGCTTCGATCTGCGCGATGTGTTCGCGTTTCTGGTTCATCAGGAAGTTGGCGATGCTAACCGGGCAACGCACCAATACCTCACGCGAACGGCGGCGAGTGCCTTCCTCTTCAATCTGGCGAAGGATTGACAGTGCCATATTGTCGTCCGACCGGATCAGGCCGGTACCATGGCAAGACGGGCATGGCTGGGTCGTCGCCTCAAGCATTCCAGGACGCAGGCGCTGACGGCTCATTTCGAGCAGTCCAAAGCCCGAAATCCGGCCCACCTGAATACGGGCACGATCGGTTTTCAGCTTGTCTTTCAGTCGTTTCTCAACGGCCGAGTTATTTTTGCGCTCGTCCATATCGATGAAATCGATCACGATCAGACCGGCCAGATCGCGCAGACGCAATTGGCGCGCCACTTCTTCGGCGGCCTCCAGATTGGTCTTCAACGCGGTTTCCTCGATCGAACCTTCTTTGGTCGCCCGACCCGAGTTCACATCGATCGCCACCAGCGCTTCGGTCACCCCGATCACGATATAGCCACCGGATTTCAGCTGAACCGTCGGGTTGAACATCCCGGCCAGATAGCTTTCCACCTGATATCGCGCGAATAGCGGCAGCGCGTCTTCGTATCGCTTCACGTTCTTGGCGTGCGACGGCATGATCATCTTCATGAAGTCTTTGGCGATGCGATACCCGCCCTCGCCTTCAACCAGAACCTCATCGATGTCGCGATTATACAAGTCGCGGATCGAGCGTTTGATTAGGTCGCCTTCTTCATAAATTTTCGCAGGCGCAATGGATTGCAACGTCAGCTCGCGGATCTGCTCCCACAGTCGTTGCAGGTATTCATAGTCGCGCTTGATCTCTGATTTTGTCCGCTTGGCACCCGCCGTACGAACGATCAGACCCGCGCCCGTGGGCACGTCGATTTCAGCGGCAATGTCTTTCAGTTTCTTCCGGTCAGCGGCATTGGTGATCTTGCGGCTAATTCCGCCGCCCCTTGCGGTATTGGGCATCAGTACGCAGTACCGACCCGCCAAAGACAGATACGTGGTAAGTGCCGCACCCTTGTTGCCGCGCTCTTCCTTGACCACCTGCACCAGCAGGACCTGACGCACCTTGATAACTTCCTGAATCTTGTAGCGGCGCGGGCGTGGCTTGCGCGGAGGACGGATATCCTCGCTATCGTCTTCGTCCGCCACCGACTCGATGGTATCGTCTTTCGAAGCCGCGTCAGCGCTTTTGCTTTCTGTCTCGCCATCCACCTCGGGCTCATCACCAGAAGCTTCCGCCTCTTCTTCGTCAGACTTGGCTTCGACCTCATCCGAAGGTTCTTCTTGGTCGGTATCAGTTGCTTCGACAGGCGCGTCTTCCGCTACCTCAGCAGTCTCTTCTGGCGCTTCCGCCTGCTGATCTACATCTTCGGACTTGGCTTCTTCGGTCGGAGCTTCTTCAGCAACAGGCTCGTCGGCATCCTCTGGCTCTTCCACCGGCGTCTCGGCAACGATTTCCATCGGAGACGTCCCTTCGGGCACCTCCGTCTCTTCACCGTCATCCAGATCGATGGTTTCCATTCCGGTCGGCTCTGAGGAAACCTCCAGCGTCTCAACCGGATCGTCCGTCTTGACGTCAGCGGCCTTCGAGCGCGAACGTGACCGGCGCTTCTTGGGCTTTGTTTCCTCGGCCTCATCCCGCGCCTTCATCGCCTCGGCATAGGCGCGCTCTTCCTCCATCAGCGCCTCGCGGTCAGCGACGGGGATCTGGTAGTAGTCGGGATGGATTTCGGAGAAGGCCAGAAACCCGTGCCGGTTCCCGCCGTAGTCCACAAATGCCGCCTGTAGCGACGGCTCAACCCGTGTTACTTTTGCAAGATAGATGTTGCCAGCAAGCTGGCGTTTGTTTTCGGATTCAAAGTCAAATTCCTCAACCTTGTTTCCGTCGACCACCACAACGCGGGTTTCCTCCGCGTGGGTGGCATCGATAAGCATTTTCTTAGCCATGTGTCCTTGGTGCACCGCGCCAAACGCGTTGTCCTGACCCGTCCAGGCGGACAGGCGCTTTTGGGGAGGTGTCTTGTACGGGCGATATCGGACGGCGCGCGGCAGGGTCTGGCGCTTTGGCCCCCTGCCCGTATACTCAATCGTTGCGCGCGCGTCATCGCGGTTCTTCTCCGACAGGCGCGTCTATATGCGGCCCGCCCATTTATTCCTTTCACCCGCACAGACGGGTTCAGGCGTTCATCTGCCCCATCGGGGCATAATCGGTCTGCCGCGCCGCGCGGGATCTATCCTCACCATCAGCTCAGCAGCGAAACTCAAAACACGGGGCTTGCAGGCACAAAATACCCGGCCCGTTCGATCACAATAAAAGCAGTCCTGTGGAAAAGACAATGGGCAAACTGCATCGCGACCCAAGAACGCGCCGAAGAGTCCCTTCATCTGTTCAGAAATATCCAGGGGTTGAATTGAACCGCAAGCTCAAGAGGGGGCTGGCCCCCTCCTCCGCTTTCACAGGTAATCCGAACGCTGCAACCCGTACTTCGCCATCTTTTCGTTCAGTGTCCGGCGTGGCAGGCAGAGTTCTTCCATCACCGAGGCGATCGATCCCTTGTGACGGCGCATCGTATTGTCGATCAGCATCCGCTCGAAGGCTTCAACATATTCCTTCAGCGGCTTGCCTTCAGTTGTCATCACTGGCTGCATCTCTTCGTGATCCGACATCAGCAGCGAAGCAATTGTCCCCGACCCGCGCCGCGACTGCAGCACCGCACGCTCAGCAATGTTGATCAACTGCCTCACATTCCCGGGCCACGGGGCCTGAAGCAGCTGAGCCGCTTCCTGCGCACTGACCTGAGGCGCGTCGCAGCCATATTCCTCTGCGAACTGTTCGCTCAGACGGGTGAACAGCGTCAGGATGTCCTCACCCCGCTGTCGCAGCGGAGGCATGGTGATGCGCAGCGCCGCCAACCGATAGAACAGATCGGGACGCAATACATCTTCTGAGGTTTTGCCCGCTTCCTGCAGGTTCGAAATCGCAACGATCCGCGTTTCCGCAGGGGTGCCCTGCTCATTCATAACGCTCAATAGACGGGCCTGCAGCGTATCACTCAGGGCTTCGACATCCTCAAGAACCAGCGTACCGCCTCGGGCCTCTTCGATGGCGGGCAACTGCGTGTCTTCGGGGAGCATCGGGCCAAACAGGCGTTTCGACAGCGCTTCTTCCTCAAGTGCTGCGCAAGAAACCAGGACGAATTTCTTACCCGCCCGGCTACCAACCGCGTGCAATGCATGCGCCACCAAAGTCTTTCCGGTTCCGGTTTCCCCATCGATCAGGACATGACCATCCGCCTGCCCCAGATCCAGAATATCTTCACGCAACCGCTCCATGACGGGGCTGGCACCGATCAGCTTGTTCATGATCTGCGTACCGCCAGACAGCTCACGCCGCAGGGCTCGGTTGTCGAGCGTCAGACGACGCGCATTGCTGGCGCGTTTGGCCAGTTCGGACATGCGATCGGGGTTAAACGGCTTTTCAAGGAAATCGAACGCCCCGACACGCATCGCCTCTACGGCCATTGGCACATCGCCATGTCCCGTGATCATGATCACCGGAAGCGTGCTATCGGCCCCCATCAGCTTTTTCAGCAGTTGAATGCCATCCATTCCGGGCATCTTGATGTCAGAAATCACGATCCCGGGGTATTCTGGCCCTAACACCTTGAGCGCATCCTCGGCGCTTGAAAAGGTTTCGGTGTCGTACCCCGACAAAGCCAGCCACTGGCTGATCGACTGGCGCATGTCCTGT
Source organism: Ruegeria sp. CF1 (assembly GCF_056537445.1). NCBI lineage: Bacteria > Pseudomonadati > Pseudomonadota > Alphaproteobacteria > Rhodobacterales > Roseobacteraceae > Ruegeria > Ruegeria sp. CF1. The sequence goes on from NZ_JBQFRN010000001.1 coordinate 620,904, forward strand.
TCATCATCCACGATGGCGATTTTCATGGCCTGTGCCATAGTCACTTCCTCTATTCCGCGGCCTCAAGGCCGTCGCTTCCCAATATGGGCAATTGCATCTCAAACACCGCGCCACCCTGTTGGCCATTGCGCGCGGTCAGCCGTCCGCCATGGTCGTTCACGATCCCGGACGAGATGGCAAGCCCCAGACCAACGCCGTCCCCCGGGCGTTTGGTTGTATAAAACGGCTCGAACAGGTTTTCGATATCCTCGATCCCGTGGCCATTGTCCCGCACGGTCAGTACCGCAGTTTCACCTGCAGCGAGAATGATCTCGACATCCGGCTCATCCACAGACTTGGTCGCATCCAGCGCATTGCGCAAGAGATTGACCATAACCTGTTCGATCCGCATCCGATCACCCATCACTATAACAGGTTCTTCGGGCAAAATCTGGGTTATCTTCACATGCCGCTGACGCAGCTGCGGTTCCATCATCGACAGGGACGAGGCCAGCGCTTCGCCAAGATTTACTGGCGAAAACGCATCTGCACCTTTGCGCGCATAGGATTTGAGCTGGCGCGTGATCGCTCCCATCCGCTCGATCAATCCGTCGATCCGCCCAAAGCTGGCCAACGCTTCTTCGGGCCGGTTTCGACGCAAAAGCAGACGCGCGCCGGCAAGATAAGTTTTCATCGCAGCCAGAGGTTGATTTAACTCGTGACTGACTGCCGCAGACATCTCTCCAAGTGCTGCCAGTTTTGAGCTCTGGGCAAGGGTTTGTTCGGCAACTTCCAGCGTCTTTTCAACACGTTCACGCTCAGCGATTTCCCGCTGCAGCCTTACGTTCAATGCGCGAAGCTCCGCCGACTCGCGCTGGAACAAGGTCATGCGCAACGTCGCTCTGCGGCTGAGCGCATAGAAGGTCAGTGCCAGAAGAATCGCAAAGGCCATGATCTCAAGCGCCAGAACGCTGTTCACCCGCTCGCGGATCGACGAATAGGTGGTGAACGAGGTCATTTGCCAGCCTCGGAACGGAATACGGGTCTCCATCCGCATCACAGCCTCGCCCTGAAGATAGGCATCGGGGGGCAAAGCGCTCCAATCGGTTGTGGCCCGGATCGCGCGCTGGATCGCGTTCTGAGGGGGTTGGCGCAACATGGCACCGCTTTCATCTAGACCCCGCCACTGAGGCTCGGTCGAGAGGATGATCGTTCCAGTGCTGTCTGTGACCATCACCGCGTCAGAAATACCAGCCCAGGCGCGTTCAAATTTCTGCAAATCAACTTCGACTACGATCACGCCAAGGATCTCTGCATTCGCCTCGATTCGCCGCGAGTACACAAAGCTGTAACCGCCGGACTCACGTGGAATGACCGAGAATATAGTGGCATTCGATCGAATTGCATCGATGAAGTAAGGCGAGTTCCGGTGGCTTTCCTGCAACCGGTTCCGGTCGGTTGCAGCACGTGTCAGGCCATCCCCATCCAGCAAAACCAGCGAGGCCGCCCCGATTTCTTCAACGAAAGAGATCAGGCGCTGGCTCGACAGCGTGTAATCGCTGGATTGCAGGGCCGAAATCAGGGTGGGGTCACGGGCAAGCAACTGCGGCACGATGGCGTTGCGTCGCAACTCACTCAGCAGGTTGCCGGAATACAAGGCTAACCGCAGTTCGGCCCGGTTTCTGGTCGATTCGGTGAAGCGACTTGTTAGCAGACTGTTGGTGATCCACACTGTGGCGACGGTAGCAAGCAGCAACAAAAACACGGCAAGACGCAGCCGCCAGCCCATAGGCGCGCCGCGAAACCGGTTCAGAAACCCTTTGCTGTTTGCTTGATCTTCCGCGCTCATGTACTGACGCTACGCGTCCCGACTGATGACCTCAAGTCACGCGGGCGTCAGCACCCCGGCCAATGCGCGGAAGAGCGCCGTCCCGTCGGTGCCTCCGTGGCCTGAATCCGCCGCTCGTTCTGGGTGGGGCATCATGCCTAACACGCGCCGGTTGTGCGATAAAATCCCTGCAATATCGTCGCGCGAACCATTGGGATTTTCGGCATATGTGAAGGCAATGCGATCCTGATCCTTCAACTCGACCAAGGTCTCATCGTCTGCGAAATAATTGCCATCGTGATGCGCAATCGGGATTTCGATCACATCCCCGGCATTGTACCCTTCAGTAAAGGCGCTATCGCTGGTTTCGACCTTGAGTCCGATCGTTTTGCAGATGTATTTCAGACCGGCATTGCGCAACAGCGCGCCAGGCAGAATTCCGGTTTCGGTCAGAACCTGAAAACCGTTGCAGATACCGACGGCATAGCCACCACGCTCGGTATGCGCGGCCAGCGCTTTACAAATGGGCGATTGCGCCGCAATCGCGCCGCAGCGCAGATAGTCGCCGTAAGAAAACCCACCCGGCACACCGACGATATCTATACCCACGGGCAGCGCGGCATCCTTGTGCCAGACCATATCGACGGAAAAACCGGCCTGCTCGAAAGCAACGGCAAGATCACGATCGCAGTTGGAACCGGGGAAAACAATGACGGCTGCGCGCATGGCGGACCCTCCTAGGTCGGAAAACTCAGAGCAGTTCGATCTCGAAGCGTTCGATGACCGTGTTGGCCAACAGCTTTTCGCACATCTTGGTTACGTCCGCCTCGGTCGCGCCGTCTGCCAGTTCCAGATCGATCACCTTGCCCTGACGGACACCTTCGACCTGATCAAAGCCCATCGCACCCAATGCGTGACGCACAGCCTCACCCTGCGGGTCCAGAACCCCGTTCTTGAGCATCACATGCACACGTGCTTTCATTTTCGAGAACTCCACTGATGGACCGCGCATCGATCCGTTTCGTTGGGCGCGGGATACCCCGCTTGGGTTTGTCGGACAACCCTGTCGATATGAGACAGGATCAGTTGATCAGCGTTGGTTTTGTGACATTGCTTTTGGGCAGAACGCCAAGACGGCGGGCGACCTCAGAATATGCATCAGTCAGACTACCCAGATCACGGCGGAACACATCCTTGTCCAGCTTCTGACCGGTTTCGATATCCCATAGACGGCAGCTATCGGGGCTGATTTCGTCCGCAATGATCAGTCGTTGGAAATCGCCTTCGAACACGCGCCCGATCTCGATTTTGAAATCGACCAGACGAATACCAACCGCCAGCATCACGCCGCTCATGAAATCATTAACGCGCAGTGCAAGGCTCAGGATATCGTCCATATCCTGCTGGCTCGCCCAGCCGAATGCTGCAATGTGCTCTTCGGTCACCAACGGATCACCCAGCGCATCGTCCTTGTAGCAGTATTCAACAATCGGGCGCGGCAGTTGAGTACCCTCGGCGATACCGAGGCGTTTGGACATCGATCCGGCGGCATAGTTGCGGACGATCACTTCCAGTGGAATGATCTCACAATTCCGCACAAGTTGCTCCCGCATGTTCAGACGGCGAATAAAGTGCGTCGGAACTCCGATCTGGGCCAGACCGGTCATGAAGAATTCGCTCAACCGATTGTTCAGAACGCCTTTTCCATCGATCACGTCTTTCTTCTCGGCGTTGAAAGCTGTGGCGTCATCCTTGAAGTACTGCACGATGGTGCCCGGCTCGGGACCTTCATACAGGATCTTGGCTTTACCTTCGTAAATCTTCTTGCGACGCGCCATGAGCGACCTTTCCAGTCTGGGGAAAGGGAATGAGTCCCTTCACGTTGGCGCCCTCATAGTGCAAGCCCCGCTTTCCCGCAAGTTCGCAACCCCGAGAGGCTTTGACGCAGCGCAAATACCTTGCGCACAGGGCGTCGTATAGTCATATCATCAGAAAAGAACATCTAACCCAAGAGGTCCCCAACCAATGACCACATTCGACGAACGTGAAGCCGCGTTTGAAAACAAATTCGCTCATGACGAAAAGATGCAGTTCATCGCTCGGATGCGCCGCAACCGATTTATGGCTGTATGGGCCTCGGCGCTGAAAGGCGAGACTGTGGAACAGGCGCGTAAATACGGGCAGGAACTGGTCCACACGGACCTGCAAAATGTCAGCGAAGACGATGTTGTCGAGGCGGTCAAAGGATACCTCGGTGATCTCGCCGATGAGGCTAAAATCCGCGAGAAGATGGTCGAACTTCTGGTCGAAGCCAAAGAGCAGGTGATGGCAGAAGCCGAGTCCTGATGCCTGAGCTGCAAAACTCATGATCTTCATGAGTTTTATGAATTTGATTTGACGCCCCGGTCGTGAGACACGGGGCGTCTCATATTTTGACGGGCTGTGGCCCCAATTTTGGAATACTCCAATGACAAACGCGCTCAGCAACCTTCTGGAAACCGTAGACGTCGTTCTGGCGGATGGCGCAACCGGGACGAACCTGTTCAACATGGGCCTGCAATCAGGCGATGCGCCGGAATTGTGGAACGTCGATGCGCCTGACAAGGTTCGTGCTCTGTATCAGGGCTCGGTCGATGCCGGCAGTGATCTGTTTTTGACAAACACATTTGGTGGAACAGCCGCGCGTTTGAAGTTACACGACGCCCAGAACCGCGTGGCCGAGCTGAACCGTATTGGAGCTGAACTGGGTCGCGAAGTCGCTGACAAGGCAGGTCGCCCGATCATCGTGGCCGGCTCTGTTGGCCCGACCGGCGAGATCATGGAACCTGTCGGCAGCCTTTCGCACGCCGAAGCCGTCGAGATGTTTCATGAACAGGCTGAAGCGCTAAAGGCTGGAGGCGCAGATGTTCTGTGGCTTGAGACCATAAGCGCGCCGGAAGAATTCCGGGCTGCGGCAGAAGCGTTCGCTCTGGCAGATATGCCGTGGTGCGGCACCATGAGTTTTGACACGGCTGGCCGCACAATGATGGGTGTTACATCTTCTGATCTGGCAATGATCGTGGAAACTCTGCCCAATCCTCCGGTTGCGTTCGGGGCGAATTGCGGCACTGGTGCCTCGGATATACTGCGGACGGTGCTTGGGTTCGCTGCCCAAGGAAACGAACGTCCACTGATTTCCAAGGGCAACGCAGGGATCCCGAAATATGTGGACGGTCATATCCATTATGACGGAACGCCTGAACTGATGGGCCAGTACGCCGCCATGGCGCGCGACGCAGGTGCAACGATCATTGGCGGTTGCTGTGGCACTATGCCTGCGCATTTGCGCAAAATGCGCGAGGCGTTAGATAACGGTCCGCGCGCCGAACGCCCGACCCTGGATCAGATCGTATCGGCACTTGGTCCGTTTACCTCAGCCTCAGATGGCACTGGGGACGAGGCCGTTCCCGAACGGCGCACTCGTCGCCGCCGCCGGGCCTGATTGAATGATCAGCGCCCTTCGAATTTCGCAGGGCGCTTTTCCAGAAAGGCTACGACGCCTTCGGCAAAGTCTCGGGTACGTCCGCATTCGCCCTGCAGGTGGGCTTCGGCTGCAAGTTGCTGAGGTAATGTTCTATCGTAAGTTCCCCGGATCGCTTGTTTGATCGCGCGAAACCCGGAGGTTGGACCATTCGCCAAATACGCAGCTCTCTTGCGCCAATGAGCGTCGAACTCATCATCCGCAACCGCTTCCCAGATCAATCCCCATTCATCCGCCTGGCGCGCGCTGATCTTGTCTGCAAACAACGCTGCACCCATCGCTTTGGCAAACCCCATCTGACGCGGCATGAACCAGGTGCCGCCTGCATCAGGCAGCAGACCGATCCGAGCGAAAGCTTGCAGAAAATAGGCACTCTCGGTTGCTATCACCACATCGGCACAAAGCGCCAGGTTGGCCCCCGCCCCCGCTGCAGGCCCGTTAACTGCCGCTATAGTTGGCACGGGGCAATCATAGACAGCCTCAAGCATCGGTTCATATTCATCGCGAAGCGCGCGTTCGAGGTCGATCTTTCCTGTGCTTGACGCGTCACCCAAATCCTGACCTGAACAAAAGGCAGGTCCAGCACCGGTCAGGACGATCGCGCGAGCGTGTTGCGCGGCATCTTTCATTGCGTAGGTGATCTCGGCCCGCATCTGCGTCGTCAACGCATTCATCTTATCCGGCCGGTTCAATGTCAAAACCGCCAAATTATCAGTAATGTCCAGTAGGACCGCTTCGTATTCCATGCAAAACCTCAGCTGCGCAGCGTTCTGCAAAACACTGACGCAAATGCGGAAAAAGGAAAAGAAGAACCGCGCGTCAGTCTTCCAGAATTCGGCGCAGACGCTCTTGTTCTTCCTCACTAAGGCCTTCGGAATGCGCTACTTCCTGATGCTGCGCACGCTTGCGCAAAAAGTTCCACCCCATGCCGGCCGCTATCAGCAGCATGACAGGAGCCGACAGCCATAACAACAGATTGGCACCGGTCGCGGTGGGTTTCAGCAGCACATATTCGCCATAGCGATCAACGATGAAGTCCACAACCTCTTGATCAGTATCCCCCGCAACCAGACGTTCTCGCACCAAGATACGCAGATCACGCGCAAGTTCGGCATTGCTTTCGTCAATGCTTTCGTTCCTGCACACCAAGCAGCGCAGACCGGTACTAATATCCCGCGCTCGTGTCTCGAGCGCCGGGTCGTCAAGCACTTCATCCGGCTGAATAGCCATGATCGGGGATGCAATCAGCAGCAGGATAACAAGCAGGCGCTTCATTCGGCAGGAACCCCGCTTGCAGGCGTTTTCCGTGCACCGGCTGCAACACGGAAACGGCGATCCGACAGGCTGAGCACACCGCCCAGAGCCATGAGGATACATCCGCCCCAAATCCAGTTGGCCAGAGGTTTGATATAGGTTCGCATCACCCAGCCGCCATCAGCTTGTTGATCCCCGATCACAACATATAGATCGCGCAGAAAGCGATAGTCGATTGCAGCCTCAGTTGTCGGCATCCGTGCCACAGGGTAGTCGCGCTTTTCCGGGTTAAGAGTCGCGATATAGCGCCCGTCCTTCTCAACAAGCACATCCGCCATGGTTGAGAAATAGTTCGGCCCCTGTACCTGACGCACATCTTGCAACGTCAACGTAAACTGCCCCACTTCAAAAGGCTGACCCGGTTGAGCGACACGAATATCCTCGACTTCCCAAGCGGTTAGGCCTGCGATGGCAAACATGGTGACGCCCAAACCACTATGGGCCACCGCCTTACCCCAGTCTGCGCCGGGCAGTCGAAACAGGCGTCCAAAACTGCCTTTGCGGCCAGTGCGGCTCCAAAGATCGACGATGGCGCCGAAGGTGATCCACGCCCCCAGGAACAAGCCCACGGGTCCCAATGCGCTGCGTCCGGTCTGCATCACCCAGACCAGTATCGCGATCGTGACCGCCAGTACAAATGCATAGCGCAAAGACCATGCCGCCCGGCTTAGCTTGCCCCGCTTCCACGGCAGCATTGCGCCGACGGGAAGAACGATTCCGAGTGCGACCATGAATGGTGTAAATGCAGCATTGAAGAACGGCGCGCCCACCGAGAGTTTTCTATCGAACGCCATCTCGGCCACCATTGGCCACATTGTGCCAAAGAATACGACAAAGCAGCTAACTGCCAACAAGATGTTGTTCAGAACCAAAGCACTTTCGCGGCTGACCATTCCGAAGACACCCTTCGCCTCCATCGCCTGCGCGCGTGCAGCAAACAGGGTCAACGCACCGCCGGTAAAGATGATCAGGATGAACAGGATAAACACGCCACGCTCAGGATCATTGGCAAAAGCATGGACCGAAGTCAGCAGCCCCGATCTCACGATAAAGGTCCCGATCAGAGAAAACCCAAACGCGATAATCGCAAGCAAGATCGTCCAGCTTTTCAACGCCTCGCGTTTTTCCACCACGATGGAGGAATGCAATAGAGCGGCCGCCAGTAGCCAAGGCATAAAGCTGGCGTTCTCAACAGGATCCCAGAACCAGAACCCGCCCCAGCCCAATTCGTAGTAGGCCCACCAGGATCCAAGCGCGATACCGATCGTCAGGAAGACCCAAGCCGCCAATGTCCAAGGCCGTACCCAACGCCCCCAAGCCGCGTCCACCCGGCCCTCGATCAATGCAGCAACGGCAAAACTGAACGCCATGCTGAGGCCGACATAGCCCAGATACAGGAATGGCGGATGGAAGGCCAAACCGGGGTCCTGCAGCAGCGGGTTCAGGTCCCGTCCATCGAACGGAGGAACAGGCAGTCGGTCAAACGGGTTCGATGTGAAGAGGATAAAGGCATAGAAAGCTACTCCGATCGCGGCCTGAACGGCCAGCACCCGCGCCTTTAAGGTCGGAGGCAAGCCAGCGCCGAATATGGCGGCCATCGCGCCGAATATCGCTACAATCAGGACCCATAACAGCATCGAACCTTCATGGTTTCCCCAGGTCCCGGTGATCTTGTAGAGCATCGGTTTTGCCGAATGGCTATTCTCCACCACGATCCGTAACGAGAAGTCAGACGTGGTAAACGCCCAGACCAGCGCACCAAAGGAAAAGGCGGCCAAAATGAACTGCGTGATGGCGGCCGGTTCAGCGAAAACCATCCACCCGTTCCAACGGTTGGCAGCCCCGATCAACGGCACCACAGTTTGGACGATGGCAACGAGGAAGGCTAAGATAAGTGCGAAATGGCCGAGTTCTGTAATCATGGCCTGCTTATACTGCGGCACCGGTGCAAGTGCCATTCACATTCGCCTCGGATCACCGCACATAATGTCGCGCCTCAGGTCTTTCGAAGCCGCTTCCAGTCCTCCAATGCAGGGTTCGATTCCGGCTGGTTGACTGCTTCGGCCAACGATGCGTCCGAGCCAGTATCGGCGGCACCCGGACTGTCATCGCGCAACCCGCGGATCGTTTCAAGATTGGCGATCACCTCAGGCGCCCTCAGCATTGTCGCGCTGATTTCCCTTTGAAAATCCTGCGCTTTGATCTGATGCCGCGCGCCAAAGTAAAACGACACGATCACCCCTAACAGCCACCACAGTGGCTCTGGCACCAGCGCAATTCCCTGCATTCGTGCTGCGAACCACAACGGATCGATCATGGCGGCCAGAAACAAACCCAATGTTCCCAAAGCCAGCGCCGGTCGCGGAAGGCGATTCAGCCCATCCATGAATCGATCAAACCTGGTTTTGCTTGGAGCTTGGAATTCAGTGCCGAATTGCGCCATGGCTGCACTGCGCAGTTCGACAGAACGCTCGGCACCGCTTTCTACATTTTCGCGAAACACTTCCGCAGTTTCACGAACCACATTGCGACCTCCGCCAAACAAGAGCGCCAACAAACCCGAGATCAAACCCATCCCGAAACCCTTTTCTGAAACGCGTCCTCGCTCAGATGATACTTGGGCGATAAAAACTCTTCCGCACGCTTGATCCATCCGCCTTTGCCGCCCGCGCGTGTTCTGGCATATTTACGAAGAGCCATCCGCCGGTCTGCTAAACGGAAGTAATAGTTTCGTCTTGCGACCCCATAGGCATCACGAAACACCAGAGGCTTTGGACTAGCCGCCTCCCGGCTCGCCTGCGCAGTCTGAGGGCCGATGACCCCGTCAACCGTAATGTCATACTCCATCTGCCGCAGCAGGTTCTGCAGGATTTTCACCGCTTGAGCTCCTGCATTGACGTACATGTCGAACACGGATGCCTGTACGGCTTCCGGCAGCACCTGAAGGCGTGGTTTCTCAAAATAGTGTTCCAGAAAAATATCGACGGCCTGCGCTTTGCTAAGCATGCGCACGTCTTGTTGCGTCACCGAACCATCTCGGTCCAGATCGAGACCCAATCGGCGCATGGTATGGATCGTCACCCCGTATTTCGTGGCACCGCCGGGATCATCGGGGTCATCCACAAAACCACCTTCCCGCGCCACGATCCCTTTTGCAATCTGCCGCACTGTCCGCATTGCCGCCCCCTCTGCCAAACTTTGGTAAACGGTCGGACAATTTCGTTAACACCACTGCAAAACAAAGGGCGCTGCCTACCTCTCGCACGCAACGCCCCGCTTCTTCTGTTTAGAAATTTTAGCGCCGATGGCATTCAGCGATGCTGCATTCAGCTATCGCCTGATTCCTGATAAACGCCTTGCTCTTTTAATGCGTCCACAACCTCTTTGGGCATGTAGGTTTCATCATGTTTCGCAAGGATTTCAGTGGCTTCAAAGACTCCGTTCACATAACTTCCGGTGCCCACCATACCCTGATTTTCCGAGAACAAATCAGGCAGAACACCGGTAAAAGCGACCTTTACGCTTTCACCGCCGTCGGTCACGACGAAGTGCACAGTCTCACCCTGCCCGCGAATGATCGAACCTTCTTCGACCAATCCACCTATACGGAACACCTCGGTCGGTTTCGGCGGTTCTGCAATCACCTGACTGGGTGAGCGGAAAAAGTTGATGCCATCACGCATCGCATATCCGATCAGACCCGTCGCCAGTATCAGGGCCGCAACAGCCACTAGAATGACTTGTACACGACGACGTTTCTTAAGCGTTTTCATACCGTCCTCACGGGAACAAGGGGGCCATCATCAGACCCAGGGTTTCATCCTCACCTAACATCAGGTTGGCGTTCTGCAAGGCTTGCCCACTGCTACCTTTTGTCAGGTTATCCAATGCTGCCACCACGATTGCACGGCGTTCGATCCGATCTCCAACGACACCGATATGGCAGAAGTTCGACCCCCGCACATGGTGGGTCGAGGGCGTCTCGCCAAATGGCAGCATCTCAATGAAGGGCTCGGCTTCATAGGCCGATTGAAGTGTCTCATACACGCTCTGCGGGTCACCCTTTACATAGGTTGTGGCCAGAATACCCCGGTTGGCTGGGATCAGGTGCGGTGTGAACTGCACATGCACCGTCCGTCCAGCCAGTTCCGTGAATTCCTGATCAAACTCGCCCAGATGCCGGTGCGTCCCGCCAACGGCATATGCGTTCGCCCCTTCACTGAGTTCTGCGTGCAATAGATTCTCTTTCAGCGCCCGACCTGCGCCCGAGACCGCGCATTTCAGGTCCAGAATGATGTCATCCAGATCAATCACACCCGCCGAAATCAGCGGACGCAGCACATACTGACCCGTCGCGGCATTGCATCCGGTCCCGGCAACCAGCCGAGCGCCGCGGATTTCGTCACGGTAGAACTCGGTCAGACCATAAACCGCCTCTTCCTGATGCCCAAGCGCGGCATGTGAATTACCATACCACTTCTCGTATTCGTCGCCATCGCGAAGCCGGAAATCTGCCGACAGGTCAACAATTTTCAAGGTGTTGGGCAGTTCACGAATGACTTCCTGACTGGTCTTGTGCGGCAAAGCGCAGAAACACAGGTCGATTTGGCTAAAGTCGATCTCGGAAATCTTGCAAAGCACCGGCAAATCCATATGGCGCAGATGCGGAAATACCTGCGCCATTGTCTGTCCAGCCTTCCGCTCGGCGGCCAGAGATTTGATTTCCATACTCGGATGCCCGGCGATCAGCCGCACGAGTTCCGCGCCGGTGTAACCAGAAGCGCCAAGAATTGCGATTTTGTGGGTCATGTCAGACCTCTTTCATTCATGTGTCACATGGGGTGACCGCCGCTGTGACGGTCAACGAATTACGGAATCGGAAAAGCGCCGTCCTTGACCTAGGTCAGGCGGCTTCAAAGGTGATTTGTCGTCGGAGGAACTGAGTCGCGCGATCCGTCACAACGCCCGGCTGACCCGTTGTCAGGAAGCCGTCGGTGCCCTCACCCAGCATATTCGGATGCCGTTGCAAGTAGTCTGCAAGGCTTTCCGCAACCAGATCACCCTGGCTATAGACTTTCACATCCGGTCCGAGCGCCTGCTGAAACGTCTCTGCCATCAATGGGTAATGCGTACAGCCCAGAATGGCTGCTTGCGGTTCTGGCATCTTGCGCTTCAGAGCATCCACATGGCTGCGTACCAAAGCCTCGGCCAAGATCATGTCGCCCTCTTCGATGGCGTCCACAACCCCGCCGCAGGCTTGCGCCTCGACATCAACCCCTATCGCCCGAAACGCCAGCTCCCGCTGAAACGCACGGCTCGACACTGTCGCGGGCGTCGCAAACAGCGCAACATGCTGCACCTGAACCTCACGCGGCGGAGAGTTGTCGCCCCATTGCCGTTCAGTCAGCGCCTCAATCAAAGGCACAAATACGCCCAGTACACGCTTTCCTTCTGGCACGCCCGCTTCTTGCATCCGACGCAGGGCGGCGGCGCTTGCGGTATTGCAGGCCAGAATCACCAGATTGCAGCCGCGATCCCAAAGGTCCTGCACAGCGTTTCGTGTCAGGTTAAAGATATCCTCGGCATCGCGCACACCATAAGGCGCATGCGCGCTGTCCGCGAAATAAAGAAAGTCAACGTCGGGCAGACGTTTCTGCGCGGCGTTCAGGACGGTCAAACCACCCAATCCGGAATCAAAGATACCTACTGCCATTTGCCCCTTCAGGCGCGATGCCGTTCCTCGAATTCATAGCCATAGTCATAAGACTCCAATGGCTCTGGAGACAGCTCATACGTGGCTTTGCGCAGGAAATCCATCATCTTGCGCGTATCCTTGCCCAGCGGGTCCAGAATGTCGCGCCCAATGGGGTCTCCTACAACCACGCGGACGGGGGTATCGACACGTTTCTTGAACTCTTTGATCAGCAACCCCATCCGCAGAGTGTTGTGCAGATGGCTGGCAATCTGGAACAAACGCGAGGTGTGACCATCGAAGAAAACCGGCACAACGGTCGCATTGGATTTGGCAACCATCCGCGCTGTAAATCCGCGCCACCCTGGATCCATCGGATGAGAAAATGGCTTGGCCGCAGTGCTGACGGTGCCACCCGGGAAGATCCCGATTGCATCACCATCGCTTAGGTAGTTCAGAGCGGTTTTGCGGGTCGCAAGATTCAGCTTCATCGCATCTTTTGTGGCATCAAACGAAATTGGCAGCACGATGCTGTTCAGGTCTTCAGCTTTGCGAAAAACATGATTGGCGAGAATGCGAAAGTCTGTCCGAGTCTGAGACAGGATGTGTCCCATCATTAGCCCGTCTAGAATGCCATAAGGATGGTTCGCAATCAGGATCAATGGCCCATCTTTTGGGATGTTCGACAACGCACCGCCAACCACGTCTAATGTCAGCCCATATCGATCCACCATTACGGACCAAAAATCACGCCCCTGTGCGACCTCCTGCTCATACCCGTCAGCGCGGCGGATAAGACGCAGACGACCGGTGGTGTTTTCCATCAACTTGATCACCATCCGCCCGCTCCGCGTTTCTGCGGAATGGGCGTAAGAGATGTCACGAGCGACGTGATGGCGCGAGGGCATTGGCTACTCCGGTTTGCTGCCGCTTAGATAAGGCCGGGTAGCCATTTTGCATAGGTTTGATGACAAGCTTGTAAAGCCTCACTCTGCCGCAGCTTTCATCTGAGGCCCGCCATCGCGAATAACAGCCAACAATTCCTCGCGACGTTTCGCAGCCTTGGCTTCATTCGCGACCAAAACCGGACCGAAACCGCGAATGTCCAATGGCAGAGCCGCAAGGGCCGCGATCGCATCACTGGTTTCGGGTGTCAGGCTGGGCAAAACCTCTTTCATATCCTTTTCATACTGGCGGATCAGAGCACGCTCCATTTTGCGCTCTGTCGTGTAGCCAAAGATATCCAGCGGAGTGCCGCGCAAACCTTTCAGCTTGGCTAGAACCTTCAACGGACCAAGAAACCACTCTCCGAACGCTTTCTTGGCCGGGCGTCCATTGTCGCCCTTCGTCCCCAGGGTTGGCGGCGCAAGATGGAAGGTCATCTTAAAGTCACCATCAAACTCGGCCTCCGCCTTCTGGCGACTGTCGAGCAGCAATCGGGCGACTTCATATTCATCCTTATATGACAAAAGCTTATGGTAGCCTTTGGCAATAGCCTCACGAACGTGTTGATCTTCAACGCTGTCGACCAGCTTGCGATAACGTTTCGCCAACCGCTTGTTCTGATAGTCGATCAGGTGCGCAGCGCGGAAATCGATCACTTGATCGAGGGTCTTTGGTAACTCTGCTACGTTGGGGCGCAAAATATTGGCCACGTCGTCGGGGTGGGTCACCGCCCAGCGACCAACTTCAAAGGCGCGTTTGTTGCGCTCGACCGCCGCACCATTCAACTCAATAGCACCCATTATCGCTTGGTGACTGATCGGTAGCAGACCACGCTGCCAGGCTGCGCCAAAGACCATCATATTGGAATAGATCGAGTCGCCCATCACGGCTCGCGCCAGATCGGTGGCATCGAAAAGGGCCACCCCATCTTTCAACCGCGCCTGCAGCGCAAGCTGCAATTGATCGCTGGGGATTGTGAATTCTGTATCGCGCGTGAAGTCACCGGTGATAATCTCATGACTGTTCACAACGGCGCCGGTCTGGCCGGTTTGCGTGAGGCCAAGCGTCTTGGCTCCTGCCGATACCACCAGATCACCGCCAATCAGCGCATGCGCCTCGCCAGTGGCAACACGAATCGCGCTGATATCATCGGGCCGGTTGGCCAGACGGCAATGGATATGTACGGCGCCGCCCTTCTGTGCGAGGCCGGCCATTTCCATCATACCGGCACCCTTGCCGTCGATTTGTGCGGCTTGCGCCAGAACCGCCCCGATGGTGACAACGCCTGTGCCACCAACGCCGGTGATCACGACATTATGGGTGCCGTTAATCTGTGGCAAAACGGGGTCCGGTAGGTCGGGCAAGTCGAGGTCGGTCGTCGCCTCTTTGCGGATTTTCGCCCCTTCAACGGTTACAAAAGACGGGCAGAACCCGTTCAAGCAGGAAAAATCCTTGTTGCAGCTTGACTGATCAATCGCACGCTTGCGGCCAAGTTCGGTCTCTTTCGGTACGATGGAAACACAGTTCGACTGAACGCCGCAATCTCCGCAACCCTCACAGATATCAGTATTTATGAACACTCGCTTATCGGGGTCGGGGAACGTGCCGCGCTTGCGTCTCCTGCGCTTTTCAGCTGCGCAGGTCTGGACATAAACAATGACCGATACACCCTCGATTTCGCGGAATTTTTCCTGAACCTGCATCAGTTTTGAACGCTCGAACGTCTCAACGCCCGAAGGCAACGCACCAAAATTCACATCTTCTTTTTCGTCGTAAACGACAGCGACGTTGCTGACACCCATCGCGCGGACCTCGGCGACGATGCGTTCGGCACTTAGCCCACCTTCGTTCTCCTGACCTCCGGTCATCGCAACGGCGTCGTTATAGAGGATCTTAAAGGTGATATTTGTGCCCGCGGCCAGTGCCGCCCGGATCGCCTGCACGCCGGAATGGTTATAGGTGCCATCGCCGAGGTTTTGGAAAACATGTTGTGTGGTCGAAAACGGAGCCTCGCCGATCCAGTTTGCCCCTTCGCCGCCCATCTGTGTGAAACCGGTGGTTTCGCGATCCATCCACTGCACCATGTAGTGACAGCCAATCCCGGCATAGGCTCGGCTGCCATCAGGCAGCTTGGTTGAACTGTTATGCGGACATCCTGAACAGAAGTATGGTAAACGCGCCGCGATTTCCTGCGCATTGTCGGCCCGGCGCGCTTCGGACAGCGCCTCCAGTCCGGCACGAACGCCATCTGTATCGCGCCCCTCTTCGATTAGGATCTCACCCAGCTTCTCGGCAATCATGATCGGGTCAAGCGCCCCTCGGGTCGGGAACAGTTCTTCGCGGTGCAGCGTCCCCGCGCCGCCTTTGTACCAGCCATAAACGCGACGCCCACGACGGTCGTCAAAGATAGCCTCTTTGACCTGAACTTCGATCAGCTTGCGCTTTTCCTCGACGATCACGATCAGGTCCAGCCCCTCAGCCCAATCGTGGAAGCCCTTCATATCCAAGGGGAAAGTCTGCCCGATCTTATAGGTGGTAATGCCTAGCCGTTCGGCCTCATCCGCGTTGATGTTCAGCAGCGACATGGCATGAGTCAGATCAAGCCAGTTCTTACCCGCCGCCACAAACCCAATCTTGGCACCCGGTTTTCCCCAGACCCTCTTGTCTAACTTGTTGGCGTGCGAAAAGACCTCTGCCGCAAAGCGCTTGTGGTCGATTACGCGCGCTTCCTGCAGATGCGGTGTATCACCTAGCCGAATATTCAGCCCACCCTCTGGCATATCGAACTGAGGGGCGACCAGCTGCATCCGGTCAGGGCGGCCATCTACGACGGAAGTCACTTCGATCGTGTCTTTCATCGTTTTCAACCCGACCCAGACCCCGGCGAAGCGGCTGAGCGCAAATCCATAGATGCCATAGTCCAGAATTTCTTGCACACCTGCCGGGCTGACCACGGGCATGTACATGTCCACCAGTGACCATTCCGACTGATGTAAAACGGTCGAGCTTTCACCCGTGTGATCATCGCCCATGGCCATCAATACACCGCCATGTTGCGCCGTGCCCGCCATATTGGCATGGCGCATCACATCACCGGATCGATCTACGCCCGGCCCCTTGCCATACCAGAGCCCAAAAACACCATCGAATTTTCCGTCGCCACGCAGCCCCGCCTGTTGGCTGCCCCACAATGCGGTTGCAGCCAGATCTTCGTTCAATCCGAATTGAAAGGTGACATCCTTTTCGGCAAGTTGCTTTTCTGCACGAGACATCTGAAGGTCTACAGCCCCAAGCGGAGACCCCCGATAGCCTGTGACCAGACCCGCTGTGTTCAATCCCGCCGCAGTGTCTCGTACTTTTTGCATCAGCATCAAACGCACCAGTGCCTGCGTGCCGTTCAGAAGAACCGGGCTTTTGGACAGGTCGAACCGGTCGTTGAGTGAAATTTTCGGCTGACTCATCTGACGTCTCCCCTCGTCGGATTAGTGTGCTTTATTCTCGTGCATATTAGGTCATAAATACTGACCTGTATAGTGATTTTACTCTATTCCGTAACGATTTCCGGGTTTCATTGTGGAATTTGTTACCTGTTTCATATAGGGCTGCGCGAGGATAACGAAAGTTGCGGCGATGGATTGGGACAAGCTCAGAATATTTCACGCGGTTGCAGACGCTGGCAGCCTCACACACGCGGGAGACAAGCTCAATTTATCTCAATCCGCGGTGAGCCGTCAGATCCGCGCGCTTGAAGAATCACTCGATGCAACCTTGTTCCACCGTCATGCACGCGGCCTGATTCTGACAGAACAAGGCGAATTGCTGTTCGATGCCACGACGGCCATGCTGAAACGTCTGGATGCCGCTGCGGCGCGTATCCGGGATAGTGAAGATGAGGTCTTTGGCGTACTGAGGGTGACCACAACCTTCGGGTTCGGCACGCTGTGGCTCGCCCCGCGCCTACCGAAGCTCTATGAACAGTATCCCGACCTCAATATCGACCTCATGCTTGAAGAACGGGTATTGGATCTGCCAATGCGTGAAGCCGATGTGGCCATCCGCATGAAAGAGCCCAGCCAGGCCGATCTCGTGCGCAAACGTCTGATGACTGTGCAGATGCTGCTCTATGCAACGCGCAGCTATTTGGATGCTCATGGTGGGGCGCCTGAAACGCTGGAAGATATTTCCAAGCACCGATTGATCTGCCAAACGCCCGCAGCCCCTCAGGTTGGGGCAAGCGCGTCGATGGTGCGTCACCTTATGACATACAATCCCGGCTCATTGCTGACCGTGAACAACTATTTCGGCGTTCTTCAGGGCGTGCTGCATGATCTGGGTATCGGAGTACTTCCTGATTATGTGACCGAGGACTTCCCGGATCTGGTCCCCGTCATGTCAGACATCGAAAGTGCTGATGTACCGGTTTACCTCGCCTACCCCGAAGAATTGCGTCATTCCAAACGGATAGCGGCATTTCGGGATTTTGTGCAGGATGAGATAATCGCCCATCGCAAACAGCTGAGGCAATTGGGCAAGCTATAGCCATGCACTCAGAGCATAGCGGGCATGACGCCGGGGTCTGCTAATAGACCTTGATCGTTAATAAACTGATCCCTAAATGAGCACATGAAGGCGGTGATGCTGAAACGCTCATCATCTTCATACCTCCCTGTTGGACTACGGCCGAGCTTAGTGCTCGGCCTTTTTTTTCGCCAGACTGATGCAATTCAGTGGAAAGCACTGGGAAAATCCAACGCGTAGGCCTATGATCCCGAAAAAACACCTAAATTTCGTGTTCGAGGGCTAATTCATGTTCCACTCATTCCGCCTATTGTTGGCGATGATTTCAGTCTTGTTCCTGGCCGTGCCACTTCATGCACAAGACACAAGCACAACCGCTACAGTTGAAATTCCCGAAGATCTGACGCCAGAACAGGTTGATGATCTGGTTGCGCGCATGTCTGACGACCAGGTACGGGCAATCCTTCTGGAACGCCTTGACGCTGTTGCCGAAAAGCAAGCGGCGGAAAAGGAAGGTCAGGAAGACCCGCTGACCGAGCTCAATGAGATCTGGGCAGAAATGGTCGCATCCTGGACACATGTTCTGACCACAGTTCCCAATATCATCAGTGCGCAAATCACTGCATTTAGCAATTTCTCTGACAAATTGGGGGGCGCTGGTGTTCTGACGCTAATGGGGCTGGTGCTCTCGGTCCTGATAGTCGGCTTCATTGCTGAGAAGCTATTCATTTTCCTGACCCGCCGCTGGCATGAGGCAACCGAGCCCTCGGGTGACGCTGATCTCAGAGGCGCTGTGAACTACCTGTTCCGCCGATTTTGCCGCGAAATTGCAGGGCTTATCGTATTCTACGTCGTCATTCGGGCGATTGGCCGAGGTTTGCTGAGCCCCGAGCAGATCATCTATGCAGCCCCATTTGTATTCTACCTAATCTGGGTGCCGCGTCTGGGGGCAGCAGTCTCGCGCTTTGTTCTTGCGCCGCAAAAGCCACAATTCCGATTGGTAAACATTGACGACCACTGGGCAAAATACCTGCATCGCAACCTGATCGGTCTGCTGATCCTTATCGGCTTTACCTTGTTCGTACTAAGGTTCAACGCGCTCAACGGGGTAACCGGCGATCAGACGCGCATCGGTTTCTGGCTGAACGCAGCAATCCACGTCTATATTGGCATAATCGCCTGGACAGCGCGCGAAGGTTTGTCACAGATGATGCTGGGTACCGACCCGGACCACACCAAGTTCGACGAAGAAGTCGCGCGGTATTACCCGTATTTTGCAATCGGCGTTTCTGTCGTGATTTGGCTGCTGGTCGAATTCCTGGTGGCACAACGCAACCCGGCGCTTATCCGCGTGTTGTCCGGTGGAGCGCATTTCACAACCATGTTCTGGCTGTTGATTGCACCTGCACTTGATACATTGATACGTGGTTTGGTGCGTCACCTGCAGCCGCCAATGTCGGGCGAAGGGCCATTAGCAGAACGCGCCTATCGATCGGCCAAGCGCAGCTATATTCGCATCGGTCGGGTGATTGCTGGCCTCTTCGTCGTCTTCATGATTTCCCGTGTTTGGCAGCTTGATCTGCGCCATGTTGCGTCCGCAGGTATCGGTGCCGAAGTTGGCGGCGCAATCATCGAGTTCCTGCTGATCATCGCTGTCGGCTACATCCTGAACGAGATCGTCTCGCTATGGATTAACCGTCGTCTGGCCAAGGAACAGACAGCGGCCGAGGAGCTGGATGAAGAAGCCGGCGGAGAAGGTGGCGGCGCAGGTGGTTCGCGTCTGGCGACCGTCCTGCCCTTGTTGCGGATTACCGCACAAGTCACCATCTCGGTGATCTTCGGCCTACTAGCCCTGAGCGCCTTGGGCATCAACATCACGCCGCTGCTGGCTGGTGCTGGTGTTTTGGGTCTGGCCATCGGCTTTGGTGCGCAGAAACTGGTGGCCGATATCGTAGGCGGCATCTTCTTCCTGATCGATGACGCATTCCGCGTCGGCGAATATGTCGATGTCGGCGGGACCATGGGAACGGTCGAGAAAATTTCGATCCGCTCAATGCAGCTTCGCCACCATCGTGGTCCGGTGCACACTATACCTTATGGCGAGATTCAAAAGCTCACCAACTTCAGCCGTGACTGGGTGATCATGAAGTTGAAATTTACTGTGCCGTTCGACACCGACCCCAACAAGGTCAAGAAGATCTTCAAGAAGATCGGTGCCGAGATGATGCAGGACGAGGTTCACAAAGATGGCTTCCTGCAGCCCTTCAAATCTCAGGGTGTGTTCGACTTCGACGATGTCGGTATGATCATCCGAGGCAAGTTCATGGCCAAGCCCGGCAAGCAATTCACACTGCGTAAGGAAATCTTTAACCGTGTGAAGGCCGAATTCAACGCAAATGGTATCGACTTCGCCCGCCGCGAGGTGCGCGTCGCCATCCCGGGGTTGGATGAGGCTGAGAACATAACTGAAGAACAAAAAGCTGCCGCCGGCGCAGCCGCCGCAGATGCGGTCAACAAAGGGCAAAATCCCGCCTGACACTTAGGCTTCGACACGTTTCAGCCGCTGGCTGAACCAAATCAGCACGCCTCTGAAATCGGAACCGGTCTTATGGCCGGTTCCGTTTTTTATTGCCCGATGACCCCTGTGCGGGTTTGGCTCTTTCCTCAAGCGGCCCATTGCCCTAAAAGGCCCGCAATCTCGGCCCACTTGGACACAGGACAGAAGATGCAAGAGCCCGCCATCACACCCGATCTGATTGCCGCACATGGGCTCAAGCCCGAGGAATACGACATGATCCTTGAGATTATCGGGCGTGAGCCGACCTTTACCGAGCTTGGCATCTTTTCAGCGATGTGGAACGAGCATTGTTCTTATAAGTCATCCAAGAAATGGTTGCGCACCCTTCCGACATCTGGCCCTCAGGTTATCTGCGGCCCAGGCGAGAACGCGGGTGTCGTCGATATCGGCGACGGTCAGGCCGTGGTGTTCAAGATGGAAAGCCACAACCACCCTTCGTATATCGAACCTTATCAGGGCGCGGCGACCGGCGTGGGCGGCATCCTGCGGGATGTTTTCACCATGGGCGCACGGCCCATCGCCTCGATGAACGCACTGTCCTTTGGCGAGCCGGGCCACCATAAGACGCGCCAATTGGTGAACGGAGTGGTCGAGGGGATTGGCGGCTACGGCAACTGCTTCGGTGTGCCTTGCGTGGGTGGCGAAGTTCGGTTCCACCCGGCCTATAACGGCAACTGCCTTGTGAACGCGTTTGCCGCTGGTTTGGCTGACAGTGACAAGATTTTCTACTCGGCCGCTTCGGGCGTTGGGATGCCCGTCGTCTATCTGGGCGCAAAAACCGGTCGTGACGGTGTGGGCGGAGCAACCATGGCATCGGCCGAATTCGATGACACCATCGAAGAAAAGCGCCCCACCGTTCAGGTCGGCGACCCCTTCACCGAAAAGCGCCTGATGGAAGCAACGCTGGAACTGATGCAGACCGGTGCCGTGATCTCGATCCAGGACATGGGCGCAGCGGGCTTGACCTGCTCGGCTGTAGAGATGGGCGACAAAGGTGGTCTGGGCGTGCGTTTGGACCTCGAGAATGTCCCGCAGCGCGAAGAGAACATGACAGCCTATGAAATGATGCTGTCGGAATCTCAGGAACGGATGCTGATGGTCCTCAAACCTGAGCTTGAGGCCGAGGCCCGCGCCGTGTTCGAAAAATGGGACCTCGATTTTGCCATCGTAGGCGAAACCATTGCCGAAGACCGTTTCCTGATCATGCACAATGGTGAGATCAAAGCCGATCTGGTCCTGTCTAAACTGTCCTCGACCGCGCCTGAATACGACCGCCCGTGGGAACCGACCCCTGAGTCCGCGCCACTGGAAGACGTACCACAGATCGATCCGATCGACGGTCTGCGCGCCCTGCTCTCTTCACCCAATTACGCAGGCAAACAATGGGTCTATGAGCAATACGACACCATGGTCATGGCGGATTCAACTCGCACGCCGGGTCTGGGCGCTGGCATGGTCCGCGTACATGGCACCGACAAGGTGCTAGCTTTTACCAGCGACGTAACCCCACGCTATGTCCGTGCAAACCCGGTGGAAGGCGGCAAACAAGCGGTGGCGGAGGCCTATCGCAACCTGACCGCCGTGGGGGCCAAACCACTTGCCACCACAGACAACCTGAACTTCGGGAACCCCGAAAAGCCCGAGATCATGGGTCAGTTCGTCGGCGCGATCCAAGGTATCGGTGCCGCCGTTGGTGCGCTGGATATGCCCATCGTGTCGGGCAACGTCTCGCTTTATAACGAGACTGACGGCCAGGCGATCCTGCCAACCCCCACCATCGGCGCGGTTGGTCTTCTTGCTCATAGCGACGAGATAATCGGAAACGAAGTTCGGGATGGCCATGTTGCGCTGGTCATCGGCGAAACCAACGGCCATATGGGTCAGTCCGCCCTGCTGGCCGAGGTATTCAACCGCGAGGACGGAGACGCGCCGCATGTTGATCTGGCTGCAGAGGCGCGCAACGGGGAATTCATCCGTGCCAATCGCGAGATGATCAAAGCATGTACTGATCTTAGCGATGGCGGCCTTGCACTGGCTGCGTTTGAACTTGCTGAAGCTGCAGGCGTCGGCGTTTGCCTGGATGATGCATCATCCGAGTTCCTATTCGGCGAAGACCAGGCCCGTTATCTTGTGGCGTGCAACTTCGATCAAGCCGAGGCGCTGATGATCGCTGCCGGTCAGGCCGGTGTCCCGCTGGTCTCGGTTGGTCGATTTACCGGTGACAGCGTGAAGATCGGCAATTCCGAAGCTCCTTTGGCAGAACTGACCGAGACCTTCCGTCAGAGCTTTGCCGCCGCGGTCGCCTGATAAATCGTCTCTTCCGAATTCCAGAATTCTCGCGTCTTCCATAGGCGCGGGATTCGCGTATCTGAAAAATGCTCGACATCTTGCACGCCCGCTCCCATCACTCTACATCTTGGGAAAGACCTACAGGAGTGAACCTACATGCCGATGAGCGCCCACGAGATTGAAACCCTGCTGCGCGAAAGCTTTCCCAATGCGGAAATTCAGGTTGGTGGCAGCGATGGCGTGCACATGTCCGCCATGGTCGTGGACGAAAGCTTTCGCGGCAAAAACCGCGTTCAGCAACAGCGTGCGGTTTACGCTGCGCTGAAAGGCAAGATGGATGGATCTGATGGGGAATTGCACGCGCTGGCGTTGACGACGAAGGTACCTGAATGACACAGAACTACTTTCAAAAAAGCGCCTAAGTGGCTTTGAAAAGATGAGTGGCTGGCCCTTCTGGATATCTCTTCTTGGTGCATTGATAGTTGTCGCCGCCCTCATCGAAGCCTATGTCAAACGCAACAGAAAACGAAAACTGTCGGATATGCGCCCTGACCCCGATACGCTTAGCAAGGTTGGGGGAATTGAACGATACGGGCTTGATCCGGTGACGCTTGCACAAGCAGAACACCGGCGGCTTGAAGAAGAAGGATGGGCACCTGAACTGCCCGATAACCGAACGACCGCCGCGCAAGCGGATGAAAAGGAAAAGCAAGATGAGCGACGTTAAGACCCAGATCGACGAAACCGTCAAAGCCAACGATGTGGTGCTTTACATGAAAGGCACCAAAGAGATGCCGCAGTGCGGGTTCTCATCCCGGGTGGCCGGTGTTCTGAATTACATGGGCGTCGAATACACCGACGTAAACGTTCTGGCTGACGAAGCTGTGCGCCAGGGCATCAAGGACTACTCCGACTGGCCAACCGTGCCTCAGCTTTATGTCAAAGGCGAGTTTGTCGGCGGTTGCGACATTATCACTGAAATGACGCTGTCGGGCGAGCTAGACACACTGTTCGATGAAAACAGTGTGGGCTACAACAAAGACGCTGCGGACAAAATCCGCGAAGCAAACGCGTAAGCTATCGGCTGCTACAGTCCTTGAACAATACGAGTTCCGGGGCTGTGTCGCCTTCGGCCTGATGGCTGATCGTGGCATCCCACCCCTTGGAGCGCAGGGTGTATGTCCCTGCCCCTCCGACGGATTCATACCGGATGCCCGAACCGCTTGGAACCTGTTTCATGGGGATCAACTGATCATCGATCATCATCGCAGCCGCCCCATCGCCATTTGAGGCGTTAAAGTAGGACACCGGCACTTGCGTGTTGTTTTCACAGGTAAACGTCACGGACAGAATGTCGATATCGGCCTTTGCCATCGTGCCAGTCAGCGAGACGACGGCCGCGCAAAAGGCCATTCGGGCGATCGGCATTAGGCCGTCCTTTCTTCAATGACTGCCGCCAGGGCTTCGGCGCGCGCCGCCATTTCAGCCAGCGTATCCGTGACAGATGGCGGCACTACCGCGACCTCGATCCGTTCAGGTTCCGGCTGCGGTTGGCTGCGGAGCCGCTTCAATTCGGTCTCCAATTCAACCAGCTTGGCCTCGGCCAGTTTCATGCGATCTTCATGCGCGGCTGCCTTGTCTGCCAACATGAGTCCCGCCATCAGCAGCATCCGCGATTCCGGCATACGTCCGATCTGGTCCGACAAAACCTGAGCCTCATCATCCAGCAGTCTGGCTGCCGCTTGCAGAAACGGTTCTTCTCCGTCCTGGCACGAGACATCAAAGCCGCGGCCACCGATATGAATGGTTACTTCGGGCATTATTCCACCTCTCCCTCGGCCAGATTGGCATGACTTAGCAATGGCTCAAGTCGAGCCAGGACCGCATGCGCTTCGGCTGCGTCCGACGCGCGCGCGGCACGTATGGCTTCTAATTCGGCTGTCGTGGCCCGGTTCAGCATGTCAGCATCCGTGACACCGTCCTCTGCGGCGGCGCGTAATTCATCGACAGCGCTCCGGAGCTGATCGTTTGCATTGCGAAGCCGTTGCAAATCATCATCCAACCGGGACATCGCGGCCCCATGGCTAGCCCGTTCCGCGCGCAGCATCTCAAGCTCGGCATTGAGTTCGGTTAACCGCTCGCTATCGACCAGTTCAGCCCGCAGACGCGCCAATTCGGCCTCCATCTCTTCCGCGCGATCCGCGATTGGGGTCAGTTTCTCGACCTGCGCGCGCAACGTATTGGCCTCTTCTGCGGCGCCCTGATGTGATCGCAGAGTCTCAATCTCAGCCTTCAAGCCCTCGACTTCGTCCGTGTTTTCAAGCGCAGCCTTGGCATCCGCCAACTCGGCCCGCGCAGCCTCAACCGTGGCGAGCTGAGAGGTCGCCTCGGCCAATTGCGCACGCAGCGCATCCACTTCCGAACTCGGTGCCGGTTGCGCACGTAGCGCGTCAATCTCTTGCGCGTGTCTCTCTTTGATCGTTTTCAGCCGTTCCTCAAGCTGGGCATTGGCCACCCGCTCTTCTTCAAGCGCCGTTCGCAGCGACGTGTCATCACCGGCTGCGGATCCAGCATCGTGCAAGGCCTCGACACCATTACCGATCCGCTCCATCGCGGTGATAATGCGGCGTTGTAGTTCTTCGATCTGACTCATGCCTGTGTCACCTCTTTATCAAGGTTCGTTCTGATATTCGCCTACCCGAATCAAAAGCGGCGGCGCTCAGCCCTAGTCTAACGGAATGCGACAGAAAATACCCACTGTTTGGTTTCAACCACTTGCACACCGCTCTTGAAGCGCCAATTCGGTGTGCCACGCGGTTCTGCTTGCACTTTGACAATCGGATGGTATTCAGCGCCCATCTGCCCGTAAACCAAAGGAACTACGCCCGTGGACCTGACTGCGCTGCGCAATGCCAACCCCGAACACTGGGACAAGGCTGCGGCCATCCGCACCCTGACCCTCGACGCTGTCGCCGCCGCCAATTCCGGCCATTCCGGTATGCCGATGGGCATGGCCGATGTTGCGACCGTATTGTTCGGAAAGCACCTCAAATTCGACGCCACTGCCCCGAACTGGCCGGACCGCGATCGGTTCATCCTATCGGCGGGTCACGGTTCGATGCTGGTCTATTCGCTGCTGTATCTCACCGGTCATGGCGATGTTACGCTGGAAGAGATCAAGAACTTCCGTCAATTGGGCGCCAAAACTGCCGGGCACCCTGAAAACTTCCTGATCGATGGTGTCGAAACCACTACCGGACCTTTGGGTCAGGGCATTTCGAATGCCGTTGGCTTTGCGATGGCCGAAGAAATTCAGCGTGCGCATTATGGCAAGAAGATCGTTGATCACTATACCTACGTGATTGCGGGCGACGGCTGCCTGATGGAAGGCGTCAGCCAAGAGGCGATCACTTTGGCCGGTCGCCACGAGCTGAGCAAGCTGATCGTCTTCTGGGATAACAACAACATCACCATCGACGGCACAGTCGACATCGCCGACCGCACCGATCAGGTGCGCCGTTTTGCGGCCTCGGGCTGGCATGTGCTTGAGATTGACGGCCACGACCCCAAGGCCATCGATGCGGCCATCGTGCAGGCGAAGAAGTCGAACAAACCGACGATGATTGCTTGTGAAAGCCACATTGCACTGGGGCACGCGGCGCAGGACACTTCAAAAGGCCATGGCGCTCTGACCGATCAGGTTCAGTTGAACGCCGCCAAAGAAGCATATGACTGGCCGCATGATGCGTTCGTCATCCCTGCTGAGGTCAAAGCCGCTTGGGAGGCCATTGGTGCACGTGGCAAAGCCGAGCGCGCAGCGTGGGAGGAGCGTTTTGCGCAAGTCTCCGAACGTAAACAAGCCGAATTCAACCGCGCCTATGCGTTTGAGGCACCAAAGAAGCTGGCCGGCGCCATCCGGTCGTTCAAGAAACAGATGTCGGAAGACCAGCCAAAGCTGGCCACACGCGCCTCTTCAGAGAAGGTGTTGAATGTCGTTAACCCGATCATGCCCGAAACCATTGGCGGCTCGGCTGACCTGACTGGATCGAACAACACCAAATCGGCTGATATGGGCGTGTTCCTTCCGGAAAACCGCAAGGGTCGGTATATCCATTACGGCATTCGTGAACACGGTATGGCCGCTGCTATGAACGGTATGGCGCTGCATGGTGGCATTCGCCCATATGGCGGTACGTTCATGGCCTTCACCGACTATGCGCGGCCCTCGATGCGTTTGGCTGCACTTATGAAGATCCCGACGGTGTTCGTGATGACCCACGACTCGATTGGTCTGGGCGAAGACGGTCCGACGCACCAACCGGTGGAACATCTGGCGATCTCGCGCGCGACGCCGAACACTTATGTGTTCCGCCCCGCGGATACGATTGAGACCGCCGAAGCCTGGGAATTGGCGCTGACCTTCAAGGACAGCCCCTCGGTTTTGTCGCTGACCCGTCAAGGCGTGCCAACTGTTCGGACCCAGCACAAAGCCAAAAACCTGACCGCGCAAGGCGCTTATGTATTGGCTGACGCAGAAAACAAGCGTCAGGCGATTCTGATTGCCACAGGTTCCGAGGTTTCGCTGGCGATGGAAGCTAAAGCAATACTTGAGGCCGAAGGCATCGGCACTCGGGTCGTTTCCATGCCCTGTATGGAGCTGTTTGCCGAACAAGACGAAGCCTACCGCAAGCGCGTATTGCCTGCGGGAGCCGTCCGCGTCGGTATCGAGGCTGCGGTTCGCGCCGGAGGCTGGGACCGTTGGCTTCTGGGCGAGCGTGGTCGCGAGGCCAAGGCTGGGTTCATCGGCATGTCCAGCTTTGGTGCGTCGGCACCCGCCGGAGAGCTCTACAAGCATTTTGGCATCACGACCGAGGCAACAATCGCCAAGGTCAAAGAACTGCTGGGTTGAACCTACCCAAATAAGTCAGAAGGCCTCGGTTAAAACCGGGGCCTTTTTTGTTAGACGAAAATTATTACTGACTGCATACCATCAACAATTAGATCACCATCGGTGTTCCACATCCGCATGACCTGAGAGCTGTAGCCGTCATGTCCAGCTGTCAATTGATGTTCCATCAACCACCATCCATCGCGAGTATGAATATCTTCGGAGAGCACGTTGAAAATCCAGTTCATTGACGAGTTGTTTCCCGGCTTCTTCAATGTCGGGAATATGGCCGGTGGCAATAGGTCCGCAATCGCGATCAACCCTTCGATCCTATCGCGCATATCGGCATCATTATGGCGCGCCCAAACCTTCACATAGCCACGCTCTGCACCAGCAAATGGCCGCGCCCCGTCGATCAATCGAACGTCGAAGTTCTCAAGAAATGCGATGGGAAGTTTTGGCAAATCTGGCGGGAAATAGTGTTCTGTGATCTCTGGCTGTATCTCTGCCTTAGCCGGATGTTCGAACGCCACATGGCTGTCCTGTGCCTTGCCAAACGTAAATGTCCCAAGTGCGGCTGTATTCCCCTCAATCCTTGCTCGTGTATTGATCGTTGTGACATTCCGCCCATTGCGAAGCACCTCGGTTTCGATCAGCGGAGGTGAACCGATGGGCGCGGTAAAATTGATCAGGGCCGAGCGTAATGGCGGCAGAACATCGATCGCATTTCTCGCAGCAGCCAGCAGCAAGGCAGACGAGAAGCCGCCATATGTTGTGCGGCCTTGCATCCAGTTTGGCGGCACCGGAAACTGCAGCATCCCGTTCAACCGATCTGAACTGGCAAGGACTTGGGAAAGGCTGAGTTTAGTCATCGATCTCACACCGGATATGCTTCGATTGGAACTTACCCCGCTCTTACCGTTGTGCCAGATGAAATCTCACGTCACATGATCCTGATTTCAGTGTTTGTTCGCAGATCCCGAAATCGCGCTGATCGCGGGGGACAGCAGCTTGGTTGCCACCGGTATCAGCGCCAGCCCATAGGCCAGACCGAATACACCATCCATCGTCGCCTTCGCGATCCACTTTACCGCGCCTGCCCATTGTTCAGACACAGCATGACTCGCAGCATTTGCCCAGTCGTAAATGTGATGGCCCAGCCAGCCAAAGCTCAGGACCTCCATACCGTGGATCATAATCGACCCGCCGACCCACAGCATGGCAGCAGTACCAACGATAGATAGAACTTTCATGACAACGGGCATCGCTTTGACTAGGCCCCTTCCCGTTCCACGCCCTATCGGCGTCGGAGCGTTTTGCGCCAGGAACAGCCCGACATCATCCATTTTCACGATCAGAGCGACCGAGCCATAAACGGCGACGGTGACCCCAACGCCCACCACGGCCAGCGTCGCGGCTTGCATCCACACATTCGGCGCTTCAATGGCCGCCAAAGCGATGGTCATGATTTCAGCAGACAGGATAAAGTCAGTCTTGATCGCACCCTTCACCTTTTTTTCTTCCAGATGGCCAGGATCAGGATTTTTCATATCTTCGTCTATCACATGGCTCCCATGTGGAAACAGGACGTGAAAAATCTTCTCGGCCCCCTCGAAACACAGATATGAACCACCGAGCATAAGCAGCGGTGTGATCAACCAAGGCGCAAAATTGGCTAGTAGCAATGCCACTGGCAACAACAGAATGATCTTGTTGAAAATCGATCCGCGCGCGATGCGCCAGATGATCGGCAGTTCCCGCGCTGGGGCAAAACCCTGAACGTATTTGGGCGTCACGGCCGCATCGTCAATGATCACACCCGCAGTCTTGGCCCCAGCCTTGCCGGCAGCGGCCACCACATCGTCCACCGAAGCCGCCGCGACCTTTGCAATGCCCGCCACGTCGTCCAACAGGGCCAACAGACCACTCATCGCGCTTCCTTTCCATTCATCTGTTCGATCGGACCCTACCTGATCCAACGGCTAGCGCAAGCGTTAGCGCAATCGGCGCAGGTTTGCGCTAACACCTTAAAAATATGCCATTTTTGCCCTTTTGAGATTCAATATTCGCGGCTATATGGCCTGCAACGCAAGCGCATTTTTGGAGACGTCGGATGACCATCAAGGTCGGTATCAATGGTTTTGGCCGCATCGGCCGCTGTACTCTGTCGCACATCGCCGCATCGGCGCGCAACGACATCGAAGTGATCAAGGTCAACGCCACCGGCCCGCTGGAAACCTCGGCGCATCTGTTGAAATACGACAGCATCCATGGACGTTTCCCACGCGACGTTTCGGTCGAAGGCAACACCATGGATCTGGGTCGCGGCCCGATGGAGATGTTCTCGACCTACGATATGAACGAGCTGGACTGGGAAGGCTGCGATGTCGTTCTGGAATGCACCGGTAAATTCAACGACGGCCTGAAAGCCAAAACCCATCTTGAGCGCGGCGCTGGTAAGGTTCTGCTGTCGGCTCCCGGCAAAAATGTCGACAAGACCATCGTATTTGGTGTGAACCACAACAGCCTGACCGCAAACGACAATATGGTGTCGAACGGTTCTTGCACCACCAACTGCCTTGCTCCGCTTGCCAAGGTTCTGGACGAAGGTATCGGCATCGAGCATGGCATCATGACCACGATTCACGCCTATACCGGCGACCAACCGACGCTGGACCGTCGCCACAGCGATCTTTATCGCGCCCGCGCTGCCGCCATGTCGATGATCCCGACGTCCACTGGCGCCGCTGCAGCACTGGGAGAGGTTCTGCCGAACCTCAAAGGGCGACTGGACGGCTCGGCCATCCGCGTGCCTACCCCGAATGTTTCGGCCGTTGACCTGTCTTTCCGCGCCTCGCGCGACGTCACTGTCGAAGAGGTCAACGCCATCGTCGAAGAGGCAGCGAAAGGCCCGATGCAGCGCGTTCTAGGGTATGAGCCCGCGCCGCTGGTTTCGACCGATTTCAACCACACCGAAGAAAGCTCGATCTTTGCGCCGGATCAGACCCGAGTTGTCGACAACCGAATGGTGCGCGTATTGGCATGGTATGACAACGAATGGGGATTCTCGGTGCGTATGGCGGATGTCGCCGTCGCGATGGGCCGCCTTAACTGACCCTTCGCACATCGCTTGTACCTTTATGCCCGCTCAGGTTATCTGAGCGGGCATTTACGTTCAGGGCGCAGAAATGACAAATCAAATCGCCATCTGGCTTGGAATCCTAATTCTGGGCGGTCTGATGCTGGACGTGGCACTATTCGGCACCGAACACCTGCTGTTCCTGGGCAAGAAGCTCTACGATTTCCTGGATTGGCTCGCCTTCTGGCGCTGACAGAGGTTTTTCTTGACTTTCGCGCCAATCTGGCTTTGTTAGCGCTAACCATCTATGGACCATGTTCTGACGGAGCGCATTATGACACTCAAGCTGGCAATCAATGGATTTGGACGGATCGGGCGCGGCGTTCTTCGGGCCGTCATGGAATCCGGACGTACTGATGTTGAAATCATCGCAATCAACGATCTGGCAAAGCCCGAAATGAACGCACATCTGTTCGAGTTCGACAGCGTGCATGGACGCTATTCCAATCCCGTAACTCTGACTGATGCAGGTCTGGATGTGGGTGCTGGGCCCATCCGGCTGACCAGCGAGCGTGATCCCGAAGCACTGGACTGGTCTGATGTGGATGTGGTTCTGGAATGCACCGGTGTTTTCCGGACCCGTGAAGCAGCTGAGCGGCACCTGAAAAACGGATCAAAGAAAGTATTGATCTCGGCCCCTGCCCGTGGCGACGGCGGCGTGAAGACAGTCGTGTTCGGCGTGAACGATCATGAGCTAACCGCCGACGATATCGTTGTTTCCAATGCTTCGTGCACCACCAACTGCCTGTCGCCGGTCGCGGCGGCTTTGGACGCAGGACTGGGCATCAAACACGGCAACATGACCACGGTTCATGCCTACACGGCCAGCCAACCGGTTCACGACACTGCGGGCAAAGACCCCTACCTGTCGCGCGCAGCAGCGCTGTCGATGATTCCAACGACAACCGGCGCGGCGTCTGCAGTGGGTCTGGTATTGCCACAACTGGCCGGAAAGCTGACCGGGCAAGCCATTCGCGTGCCTACGCCCAATGTCTCAGTCGTTGATCTGGTCGCAGAGGTTTCGCGGCCGACGACCGAAGAAGAGGTCAATGCTCTATTCGTAGAAGCCGCCGCGAAAATTCCCGGCGTATTGGCTGCCGAGAATCGCCCGCTGATATCGATCGATTTCAACCACGACTCACACAGCTCGACCGTTTCGCTGGCTGAAACCAAAGTAACCGACGGCACGCTGGTGCGCGTCCTCGCTTGGTACGACAACGAATGGGGCTTCTCGAACCGGATGCTTGATACGGCAGCCGCGATGGGCGCGCTATCCTAACCGCTCGCGCAGAGCGTCGTTGACGCGGGGCGTGACGAATTTCGACACGTCCCCATTCAATCTGGCGATTTCCTTGACCAATTTTGAGGCGATAGCCTGATGCCGGGCTTCGGCCATCAGGAAGACCGTTTCTATTGAGTCGTCCAGCGCACGGTTCATGCCAACCATCTGGAATTCATACTCGAAATCCGCAACCGCCCGCAGTCCGCGCACTATGATCTGAGCGCCCACATCGCGGGCGCAATCGATCAGCAGGTTTTCAAACGGATGCGCGACAATCTCGGTGCCAGTCTGCTCGGTTAGATGGGCGCATTCGGCCTCGATCATCGCGACACGTTCTTCCAAAGAAAACAGCGGGCCCTTGTCCCGGTTGATAGCAACACCAATGACGAGCTTATCCACCAGCGCAGCCGCGCGGCGAATAATGTCTATATGACCCATGGTGATAGGGTCGAAAGTACCGGGATATAATCCAACCCGCATTGGGCTCTCCAGCGCAACAATATTTCTGCGCAAGCAAACATAACTTTGCCGCAGGTGCAAGAGGCTGAAACAGCCCCCGCGTTCAGTGCCCCATGATCATGCCCTCAAGCGCGTCTTTTTCCATAGCAAGTTCAGCCAGTTGCGCCTTGACCGCATCACCCAGCGTAACGATGCCGACCAGTTTGCCATCTTCCAATACAGGCATGTGGCGAAATCGACCTTCGGTCATCTGGGACAGGATAGACTCAACAGTATCCTGCTGGCTGGCGGTCACAAGTTGCTTGGTCATATAGTTGCTAACGGGTTTATCCAAGCATCCGCTGCCGCTGGCAGCCAACTCGCGAACAATGTCTCGTTCGGATAAAATGCCCGCTGCCGTCTGCCCCCCATCCTCGGAAATGACCACAGTACCAATCCGCTTTTCCGCAAGAATCTCGGCAGCCTGAGAAACGGATGCCGTTGGCTCGACCGTCTCCACACCGCCGCTGGCCTTGGATTTGAGAATGGCCTGTACAAGCATAAGCGAAAACCTCCGGAATTACGTACTGTTTTCCAAAGCGTTGCCGGAATGTGTGAATGTGTCAAGGTGAAGCTTCGCGCTCAAGCCGCGCTACTTCGTCCCGTATTCCGCGCGTCAACGCCTCGGCAAAGCGGTTCAACCGCTCATTGCGCTGATCGCCCTGATGGCGGACCAGATAGAACCCCCGGGTCAGACTGACCTGATCCGTCAGGATTTTCTGCAATCCCCGATGGAACGGCAATGTGAAATCATGTGCCACGCAGACCCCTGTTCCCAGCGAAACTTGTCGCAGCTGAACGGAAACAGAGTTTGATGCAAGCGCGACACGTTCAACACCAATGTCGTTGAGATAGTCCAGCTCGCGGTCGAAAATCATGTCCGGAATATAGCCTATCATCCGATGCCCTTTTAGATCCTCGATGGATCGAATTTCGGCGTGACGACTCAGGTATTCCTTCGTTGCGACCATATGCAGCCGATAGTCGGATATCTTCTGCACCAGCAGTTTCCCTGCGGTGGGCGCACTGACTGTTACCGCCATGTCGGCCTCTCGCCGGGATAGGTTGATGATGCGCGGCAACGCCAGGATCTGAATGTCGAGATCAGGATTGGCATCGCTGATCTTGGCGCAGACCTGTGGCAACAGGTAATTGGCACTACCATCCGGGGCACCAATTCGGATCTGACCGCTTAGCGATTTGGCAGAGCCTGACATGACACCAGTCGCTGCACGCATAGCTTCTTCCGCCTGCAGCCCATGCTCCATCAGGCGTTGTCCTGCAGTCGTCAACACATAGCCCTGCTGTGATTTCGTGAACAACACCGCGTCCAATGCCGCTTCGAGCCGCGCGATTCTGCGCCCGACAGTCGCCGGGTCTATCTTGAGAACCCGCCCCGCACCCGAAAGGCTTTCATCGCGCGCGACCGCCAGAAATACCCGCAAATCATCCCAATTCGGCGTCATGCTCTACCCTTTGCATTTTTGCAAAACTGATTTGAAATATTGCCTCTGTTCAGGTGATTTTCGCAAGTCTATTCTTCGCGCAACTTAATCCGGAGGAGTTTGCAATGCAGAACCTGACCCATTTCATCAACGGCGAAAATGTCGCTGGCACATCTGGCCGCTTTGACAATGTATTCAACCCAGCAACGGGTGAAGTGCAGTACCAATGCCCGATGGCCAGTGTCGCCGAGACCACCGCTGCGATCGAAGACGCTGCAGCAGCTCAGGTCGCTTGGGGCGCAACCAACCCGCAGAAGCGCGCGCGCGTTATGATGGCGATGGTTGGCTTGATGAACCGCGACATGGACAAGCTGGCCGAGGCTCTCAGCCGCGAGCACGGTAAAACCATCCCGGACGCCAAGGGTGATCTGCAGCGTGGTCTGGAAGTGATAGAATACTGCATCGGCGCGCCCCAGATGCTGAAAGGTGAGTTCACCGACAGCGCGGGCCCGGGCATCGATATGTATTCGATGCGTCAGCCACTGGGCGTGGTCGCTTCGATCATGCCATTCAACTTCCCTGCAATGATGCCGCTTTGGCACGTCGGCCCGGCACTGGCCTGCGGCAACGCAGTTGTTCTGAAACCGTCCGAGCGCGACCCCTCTGTTCCATTGATGCTGGCAGAGCTGTTTGTCGAAGCTGGTCTGCCCAAGGGCGTGTTCCAAGTCGTAAACGGTGACAAAGAGGCCGTGGACACCCTGCTGGACAGCGAAATCATTCAGGGCGTGTCGTTCGTGGGTTCAACCCCGATCGCGCAGTACATCTATGCTCGTGCAACCGCCAACGGCAAACGGGCGCAGTGTTTCGGTGGAGCCAAGAACCACATGATCGTTATGCCTGACGCCGATCTGGATCAGGCTGCTGATGCGCTGGTCGGTGCAGGTTTCGGCGCGGCTGGCGAACGCTGCATGGCAATCTCGGTGGCCGTGCCTGTGGGCGAAGAAACCGCAGACGCACTGATCGAAAAGCTGATCCCTCGCGTGGAGAAGCTGAAAGTTGGCCCCTACACAGCGGGCGACGACGTAGACATGGGGCCAGTTGTTACTGCCGCCGCGAAAGAGCGTATCCTTGGCCTGATCAACTCGGGCGTTG
Organism: Ruegeria sp. CF1; assembly: GCF_056537445.1. Lineage (NCBI taxonomy): Bacteria > Pseudomonadati > Pseudomonadota > Alphaproteobacteria > Rhodobacterales > Roseobacteraceae > Ruegeria > Ruegeria sp. CF1. Next base: position 655,971 of record NZ_JBQFRN010000001.1, read on the forward strand.
AGCAGGGCGCGAAGCTGGTTGTCGACAACCGCGACTTCAGCCTGCAGGGCTATGAGGATGGCTTCTTTGTCGGCCCGCACCTGTTCGACAACGTCACACCCGAGATGGACATCTACAAGCAAGAGATCTTTGGCCCGGTCCTGTCGACCGTACGCGCAGGTTCCTACGAAGAGGCGCTGAAACTGGCGATGGATCATGAATACGGCAACGGCACTGCGATCTTCACCCGCGACGGTGATACGGCGCGTGACTTTGCCAGCCGTGTGAACATCGGCATGGTCGGCATCAACGTTCCGATCCCGGTTCCGCTGGCCTACCACACTTTTGGCGGCTGGAAGAAATCGATGTTCGGCGACCTGAACCAGCACGGTCCGGACAGCTTCAAGTTCTACACCCGCACCAAAACAGTGACATCGCGCTGGCCGTCGGGCATCAAGGAAGGTGGCGAGTTCAACTTCAAAGCGATGGACTGATCATTCAGCTTACAAATCAGGAAACCCGGCCCTACATGGGTCGGGTTTTTTCGTGCCTGCGCCAGTTGCTGCCTGATCGCCTACCTCACAAGAAATTCAGAGGTCGCCCTCTGGAAAAAGCAGGCATTCACTAATATTTTATCGGTAATTCAACTATCCGAGCAGCTCATAACTCCCTGGAGGCAACCTTGTCCCAAAATCGTTTTACCCGTCGTCACGCCCTTTTGGGCGCTGCATCGCTGATTGCGGCCCCTGCTATCGTGCGTGCTCAAAGCACTGATGCTTTCCCACAGACCGAGGAAGCAATCAGCACGCAGCTTCCAGTACGTCGTAACGTTTCCTCGTTCTCGCAACAGAATTGGCAGGATCACTTTGACGAGTTGGGCGTCGGCGCATTGTTGGCCGATATCACCAGCCGGGCTGTTCATTACTGGGGGCCGGATGGAACCTACAAGCTGTACCCCAGTTCTGTCCCGATGAGCGAAGAGCTGACCAAGCGCGGCTATACCAAAGTCACACGCAAGGCGGAGAACCCAAGCTGGACACCAACCCCATCAATGCGCGAGCGCGATCCCTCGTTGCCAATTCGCATGGAGGGTGGTGAACCTGGAAACCCATTGGGAACTCGCGCTATGTATCTTGGCTGGCCTGCCTACTTGGTTCACGGCACCTATGATACTCGCAAGATTGGACGTCAGAGCTCGTCCGGCTGTATCGGTCTTTATAACCAGCACGTTGAAGAGCTGTATCCGCTGGTAAAGGTCGGCACTCAGGTACGTTTGGTCTAAACGGCGAGTTTCTACACGAAACACAAAAAAGCCCCGTCCATCAGGAACGGGGCTCTTGTTTTCGTGAAGGTGGTAGATTTATTCGGGAATGATCACTTCGTCGACAACGTGAATGACGCCGTTGCTGGCTTCGATGTCGGCCTGCACAACTTTGGCACCATTAACTTTCACGCCATTTTTTGCGTTCACGCTTAGTCGGTCGCCTTGCACGGTCAGAACCTTCGCGCGCTTTCCGGCAATGTCGCCGGACATCACTTTGGCTGGCACGACATGGTAGGTCAGGATCGACACCAACTGGTCCTTGTTTTCTGGCAGAAGTAGGGTTTCAACAGTGCCTTCAGGCAGAGCTGCAAAAGCCTCATCCGTGGGTGCAAAGACGGTGAAGGGCCCATCGCCTTTCAGCGTATCAACCAGGCCCGCGGCCTGAACGGCAGCAACCAGGGTGTTGAAAGACCCGGCAGCAACTGCGGTATCTACGATATCAGCGGCCTGTGCCTTGACGGGCAGTGCAAGTGCAAATGCGGCGGCAGCGCCCATGAATGTGCGGCGGAACATGGCTGTTAACTCCTCTCCAGCTTGTTATGGAAAGGGTTACGGGCCTGGGTTCGAACCGGATCACACAGAAATCAATTTTCTTTGAGCTGAACCCAGATGCTCTGCGCACGGCCCTCTTCTAGAAACGGCAGCGCTGCGACGGCGTCGGGGCGATCCTGCTGCAGGTAATATCCGGGCCAAAGCATTGAATAGAAACCGGATTGCAGCAAGGCGTGCAACATGTACTGCTCACCCCATCCTGGGCAGTCATAGAAGAACCGTTTGGGATATTCATAAGGCAGAAAAACATCGTGGACATGAATGACAACGCCGGGTTTCAGCGCCGGAATGATCCGACAGAATAGATGGGCGACATCGTTGCTCATCCGAACCACATGGCTTGAATCGATGAACAGAACATCCCCAGCCTCAAGCTGATCGAACAGCGCGGGATCTACTTCTTCCAGTCGCTTCTGCTCAAACTGATCGACGACATGGGCGATATCTGCGCGCGGGTACGGATCAATTGCCGTGATCGTCGTATCCAAACCACCATCTATGATCGCCTGCCGCGTCACGCGGGTAGAGTTCCCGCAGCCGACCTCGATCACGCGCTTGGGCTGAAAGCGGCGGATCATCAGGTAAAGCGCATCCGCATCCGGGCTATCGTAATATCCGTTGCCGGTGTAATAACCGGTTTGGTTTCGCGCCGGGTCCTTCAACGCAGCAAGCTCATCGGCATGGCGCGTATACTCTTTGATCAGTTGCGCGATATCGAATCCGTCCATTCCCGGCGACAGGGCATAAGCGGGCCTGGTCAATCCCCCTGCCCGTTCGAACGCTTCCAGCCGCGCCCGTTCATCCTGTTCCGTAACCTTGTCGATCAGCTTGACGCCCAACTCATCTAGGGCTGCATTGATCTGCGGAAATTTTCTGGGTTTCACGAGGACGGCTCCACATTACGTTGCGCCCGCTCTTTACCTGTGCACGCAGGACTTCCGCAAGAACCGACAGGCCAAACCCTTGGCAAAACGCTAATTTCCGTATTCACTGATGTGAATTGACCAACGAGGGCCGCCATGCAGCAGGAATTCACGATCGGCATTGAAGAGGAATACCTGCTGGTCGATCAAGACAGTCTGCAGCTCGCCGAGGCGCCCGCAGCATTGATGGAAGCTTGTCAGGCAGATTTCGAAGGCCAGGTCAGCCCGGAATTTCTGCAGTGCCAGATCGAAGTCGGGACCCGCCCACATGCTACGATCAGATCGGCGCGCGAAGATCTAAAGCGCCTGCGTTCTTGTGTTTCAAAACGTGCAGCCGAGTATAATTTGGCTCCGATCGCGGTCTCTTGCCACCCGTTTGCGAACTGGAAAGACCAGCACCACACACGGAAAGAGCGCTACGACGCCCTGCAGCATGCTTTGGGCGGCGTGGCGCGGCGGATGCTGATCTGCGGAATGCATGTGCATGTGGGCGTCGAAGATCAAGCCTTGCGCGCCGACCTGGTACCCCAGCTTTCTTACTTCCTGCCCCATCTGCTGGCGTTGTCGACCTCGTCTCCTTATTGGAACGGCGAAGATACCGGGCTTTCCTCCTATAGGCTCACCGTGTTCGACAATCTGCCCCGGACCGGTCTGCCCCCGGTGTTCAGCAGTTGGGGCGAATACGAACGCACCACCGGCGTGCTGGTCGAACTCGGCGTGATCGAGGACACCTCTAAAATCTGGTGGGACCTACGTCCATCTCACCGGTTCCCTACCCTAGAAACACGCATCATGGACGTACAGCCAAGGCTTGAACATACGCTTTCGCTTGCAGCGCTAGTGCAGGCGCTGACCCGGATGCTGTGCCGCCTGAAAGACCGCAATCTTCGTTGGCGGCAATATGATAAGTTTCTGATCGGCGAAAACCGTTGGCGCGCGCAGCGCTACGGTGTGGGCGAAGGTCTGATCGATTTCGGTGATCGCTCAATCAAGCCGATGGCTGAACTGATCGGAGAGCTGATGGGCATGTTGGCCGAAGACACCGAGGCATTGGGCACCATGACCGAACTCGCCCGCCTTCGGCAGATCGCAGAAAATGGCACCTCCGCCACCCGCCAACGCCGTGTTTACGCTGAAGCTTTGGCGCGCGGGGATGATCCGGGCATGGCGGTGGTCAAGCACCTGATCGAGGAATTTCACGCCGACCTGTAAAGTCAAATCGCCGCCAAAATCTCCTTGATCCGGTCCGCTACGGGTTCATACAAATCGCGATCCGTCCAGTATCCGTTATGCGAAAGCGGGTTCCACGACGTAAAGATTTTGCCCGCATTGATCGGCTTATCCTTCAAGGCCCCACTTTGAGCGAGCTGTTCATAGCTTGGCGCGCTTTTGCCCAAAGGAAAACCCAAAACATCATGCTTGTCATAGTAGTTTCGCCACCAGGTCGAAAACTGCAACGCAGGCGGCAGCGCGCGGTTCGGGGCCATGATCGGAAAAATCTCATTCTCGGGATATGCGAACAGAAAAATCGGAATATTGCACCCAAACGTCACGAGGCCAGCAACGGTTTTCATGTTTTCAACATCTGTCGGGTGAACCGGTGAACCACCCTGGCGCAGATGTCTTTGCATGTCATAAATATAGTTCGACATTATGTGCCCACCCAGCGAATGCGCCAGGATCAGTACAGGCCCCTGTGGTCCGACCTGGTATTTGACGACCCCCATCACATTCTCGATTTTCTTGTGGATCGCCTCATAGATCTTATCGCCATCATCCGGAGTTGGTCGGTAAGAAGCAGCATCCGACAGATTGCACACTACAAACTCGCGCAGCTTGTCGTATCCTAGGCTGCGGTTGACCTTACGCAGATATGCCTTTTGCCGCCCTTGCAGGATCTGTGCCCAGACCACCTCGTGCCAGATCACATCATCCATATCCGCGCCGACCCGGTTCGAAACGCGTCGTTTCAGCCCTTTGGAAAACGTTGGGGTCGTGGATGGGGGCTGGTTCTGAGGATTGTACTGGCTGCCCATGCCGTGAATCGCGATAACAGCAAGCTTGTGTGACGACATAAGAATACTCCGTAATGATCAAGAAAGCAGAATTCCCGCAGTATACCTCACCGTCCAGAAATCCCCTAAATCGCCGGGTTTGCCGTCATTGAAAAATTTCTGTAAGGATTGAAGAATAAAACGCTCGTTCAATTCTATAGCCATCAGGAAGCACACGTCATGGATTTCGCGCTGACCGAAGAACAAACGGCCATTTTCGACATGGCCTACGCCTTTGGCCAAGACCACATCGCCCCCTTCGCGCGTCAGTGGGAAGCAGACGGAACCATCCCCAAAGAGCTTTGGCCCAAAATCGGCGAACTAGGATTTGGTGGACTTTATGTCTCGGAAGAGGCTGGCGGTTCGGGTTTGACGCGATTGGATGCGACACTGGTGTTCGAAGCGTTATCGATGGCCTGCCCCTCGGTCGCGGCGTTCCTGTCGATTCACAACATGTGCGCCAAAATGCTGGACAGCTTTGGCAGTGACGATCTGAAGTACCGCATTATGCCAAGTATCCTCAGCCTCGAAACCGTCCTCAGCTACTGCCTGACGGAACCCGGATCGGGATCGGACGCTGCGGCGCTGAAAACGCGCGCTGAACGGACCAATGAAGGCTTCACGCTCAACGGCACAAAAGCGTTCATTTCCGGCGGCGGCTATTCGGATGCCTATGTCTGCATGGTGCGCACGGGTCAGGACGGTCCCAAGGGGATCTCGACGGTATATGTCGAAGACGGCACGCCGGGCCTGAGTTTCGGTGGTCTGGAACAGAAAATGGGTTGGAAAAGCCAGCCAACCGCGCAAGTTCAGTTTGACGATTGCAAAATTCCATCCGGCAATCTGGTCGGAGCTGAAGGCGACGGTTTCAAATACGCGATGATGGGGCTGGACGGTGGCCGCCTGAACATCGCCTCCTGCTCGCTGGGGGCAGCTCAGAACGGTCTGGACATGACGTTGCAGTATATGTCCGAGCGCAAGGCCTTTGGACAATCGATCGATCAGTTTCAAGCGCTGCAGTTCCGACTGGCAGATATGGAGATTGAGCTACAGGCGGCGCGCACATTCTTGCGTCAGGCAGCGTGGAAACTTGATCAGGGCGCACCGGACGCCACAAAATTCTGTGCGATGGCCAAGAAATTCGTAACAGAAACCGGATCGAAGGTTGTGGATCAGTGTCTGCAATTGCACGGCGGATATGGCTATCTGGCGGATTATGGCATCGAGAAACTGGTGCGGGATCTGCGCGTGCACCAAATTCTGGAAGGCACGAACGAGATCATGCGCGTGATCGTTGCGCGCCAGATGCTCTCCAATCGCTGAGGTCTTTGATGTCCGATATCGACATTCGCACCACAGGCCGTGCCGGGCGCATCACGCTGACACGACCACACGCCCTGAACGCCCTTAGCTATGAGATGTGCATGGCCATCGATACCGCTCTGCGCAACTGGCGTGAGGATGATCAAGTCGATCTGATCATTCTCGATGCCGAAGGCGACAAAGCCTTTTGCGCTGGCGGAGATATTGCCGAGCTTTATGCGACCGGCACCAAGGCGGACTATGCTTATGGCCAAACGTTTTGGCGCGACGAATACCGCCTGAATGCCTTGATTTTTGAGTACTCAAAACCAGTGGTCAGCTTCCTGCAAGGTTTCACCATGGGTGGCGGGGTTGGCATCGGGTGCCATGGCAGCCATCGAGTGGTTGGAGAAAGCTCAAAGATCGCGATGCCGGAATGCTCAATCGGGCTGGTTCCTGATGTGGGCGGATCGCTGATGTTGGCGCTGGCGCCGGGGCGTTTGGGCGAGTATCTGGGTACCACCGGCCACCGCATGGGGCCCGGAGATGCGATCTATGCCGGGTTTGCCGACCATTTCATTCCCCAAGAGCATTGGGCGGGGCTGATAGACCAGTTGGAAGCCTCTGGACGGGCGGAACTGGTGGATGAGCATGCAGTGCCCGCACCGGATAGCCCCTTGGCTGAAATGCAGGGCGAGATCGACAGGCTATTCAGCGGAGAAAGCCTTGGCGATATCCTGAACAGCTTGCGCAGCGATGACACAGAATTTTCGACGAAAATTCTCGGCACACTGCAGCGAAACTCTCCTATCTCCATGGCTTGTGCTGTCGAGATGTTGCATCGGCTGCGCGGAACCAACCTGACATTGCAAAAAGCGCTGGATCTGGAGTACCGGTTTACCTATCGCGCGATGGAGCATGGCGATTTTCTGGAAGGCATTCGCGCCCAGATCATCGACAAGGATCGCAACCCGAATTGGCAGTTTGCAGATTTGGATGTGCCTGCCGTCGCAGTGTCCAAGATGCTGCAGCCGCTCGGTGCGGATGCTTTAAGCTTTTCAGAGGAGTAAGGGATGAAAATCGCATTCATAGGGCTTGGCAACATGGGCGGCCCGATGGCGGCCAATCTGGCGCGCGCGGGCCATGACGTCATCGGCTTTGATCAAGTTGATGTCGCCATCGAAGGCGTGGCCATGGCGTCTTCCGGCGCTGCCGCTGCTTCGGAAGCCGACGTGGTTATCACCATGCTTCCCAACGGGCAAATTCTGCGCGCTGTGGCTGATGAAGTTGTCCCTGAAATGCAAGATGGCGCGGTTCTGATTGACTGCTCTACGGTCGATGTCGACAGCGCCCGCGCGGTGGCGCAGCAAGCTGCTCAGGCTGGTCTGCTATCAGTTGATGCACCTGTATCCGGCGGGATTGGTGGGGCCGCTGCAGGCACTTTGACCTTTATGGCCGGTGGATCTGACGCAGCTTTTGCCAAGGCGGCTCCGTTATTTGAAATCATGGGGCAAAAAGCGGTTCACTGCGGTGAAGCTGGCGCGGGTCAGGCCGCCAAAATCTGCAACAACATGATCCTCGGCGTGACGATGATCGCGACCTGCGAGGCATTTGCGCTTGCTGATAAATTGGGACTGGACCGGCAAAAGATGTTCGATGTGGTCAGCACCTCGTCAGGGTACAGCTGGACAATGAACGCCTATTGCCCTGCCCCAGGCGTTGGACCCGAAAGCCCATCCGACAATGACTATACCCCTGGTTTCGCCGCCGAGCTGATGTTGAAAGATCTACGCCTCAGCCAACAGGCCGCCGAAAGTGCGAATGCCGATACGCCCATGGGACAGGTTGCGACAAAGCTCTATGAATCGTTTGTCGAACACGAAGATGGCTTGGGGCGCGATTTCAGCGCCATGCTGCCACGTTTTGAGAAGCGGTCCAGAGACTGAACAACCTCAGAACGCAGCGCTCTACGAAGCAACAGAGAAGAAAATTCGCAGCATTTTCTTCTCTCGCTCTGTTCCTATTCGGCAGCTACGGCTTGCCCATCCAGCATTGGCTTCAGATAACGCCCAGTGTGGCTACGCTCACATTCAGCGACGTCTTCGGGCGTACCCTCAGCCACAATCTGACCTCCGCCATCGCCACCTTCCGGGCCAATGTCGATTATCCAGTCGGCGGTTTTTACGACATCGAGATTATGTTCGATAACAACAACAGTATTTCCTTGGTCGACCAGTTCATGCAGGACTTCCAACAGCTTACGCACGTCCTCGAAATGCAGACCCGTTGTGGGTTCGTCCAGAATATACAGCGTTCGACCCGTTGATCGCTTGCTCAGTTCTTTAGAGAGCTTTACACGCTGCGCCTCACCACCGGAGAGCGTGGTCGCCTGTTGACCAACTTTGATGTAGCCGAGCCCAACGCGAGCCAAGGCATCCATCTTGTCGCGGATCGATGGCACCGCTTTAAAGAATTCCTGCGCATCTTCCACTGTCATATCAAGTACATCCGCGATGGACTTACCCTTGAACTTGATCTCAAGCGTCTCACGGTTGTATCGCGCGCCTTTGCAGGTTTCGCAGGTGACATAAACATCAGGCAGAAAGTGCATCTCGATCTTGATGACGCCATCACCCTGACACGCTTCGCACCGGCCGCCTTTGACGTTAAAGCTGAACCGCCCGGGCTTGTATCCACGCGCTTTGGCTTCTGGCAACCCGGCAAACCAGTCTCGGATCGGGGTGAAAGCCCCGGTGTAAGTCGCTGGATTTGAACGTGGAGTCCGGCCAATGGGTCGCTGGTCTATGTCGATCACCTTGTCCAGATGCTCAAGCCCTTTGATCGTTTCACAGGGCGCCGGTGTCTGGCGAGCGCCGTTCAACCGCATCGAGGCGGTTTTGAACAAAGTCTCAATCGTCAGCGTTGATTTTCCACCGCCAGACACACCGGTCACACAAACAAATTTTCCGAGCGGAAATTCGGCCGTCACGTTCTTGAGGTTGTTTCCCGTCGCCTTAACAACGGTCACTTTCTGCTTCTTACCCTTTCGCCGCTCAACCGGCACCGGGATCTCGCGTGTCCCCGAAAGATATTGGCCGGTGATCGAGGCCGCATCGCCGGCGATATGCTCGGGCGTACCGTGGCTGACCACCTGTCCCCCATGCACTCCTGCACCGGGACCGATATCAAACACATAATCCGCCTCGCGAATGGCCTCTTCGTCATGTTCAACGACGATGACCGTGTTGCCCTGGTCACGCAAATTCTTAAGCGTTCCCAGCAGACGATCATTGTCGCGTTGGTGCAGACCAATCGATGGCTCGTCGAGCACATACAATACCCCTGTCAGGCCCGAGCCGATCTGGCTCGCCAGACGGATACGCTGACTTTCACCTCCGGACAGGGTGCCACTTGAACGAGACATCGTAAGATACTCTAATCCAACATTATTCAAAAAACCCAACCGCTCGCGAATTTCCTTGAGAATTGCGCGCGCGATCTCGTTCTTTTGTGCGCTCAGATGATTTGGGGCATCCTCGACCCAGGCCAACGCCTCGCGGATCGACATTTCGACGACCTGTCCAACGTGCAAACCCGCAATTTTGACGGCCAGCGCCTCAGCACGCAGCCGATACCCTTCGCACGTGCCGCAGGGTCGGTTGTTTTGATAGCGCTCGAATTCTTCGCGAATCCAAGCGCTGTCAGTCTCGCGATAGCGGCGCTCCATGTTGGGGATGACGCCTTCAAAGCTTCGGGTAACCTGATAGACGCGGCCACCTTCATCATAACGGAACTGGATCTCTTCATCACCAGACCCGCGCAGAAACACCTGCTGGACTTTCTTGGGCAAGTCCTTCCAGGGAGTGTTCTTGTCAAACTCGTAATGTCGCGCGATAGCTTCGATCGTTTGCAGAAAATAGGGTGATTTACCCTTCCGCCAGGGCGCAAGCGCCCCGTCATAGAGTTTCAATGTCTGGTCCGGCACGACCAGACGTTCATCAAAAAACAGTTCGACCCCAAGCCCGTCGCAATCGGGGCAAGCCCCAAAGGGCGCGTTGAATGAGAACAGGCGCGGCTCGATCTCGGGGATGGTGAACCCACTGACCGGGCAGGCAAAATTCTCACTGAATGTGATGCGTTCCGGGTCGCCCTCCTTCGGTGCGGTTTCGAGGATTGCGATCCCGTCCGCCAGATCCAGTGCGGTCCTTAGGCTGTCGGCCAGGCGTGTTTCCATGCCCTCTCGTACCACCAGACGATCGACAACGACGTCGATATCGTGGCGGAACTTCTTGTCCAGCGTCGGCGGCTCATCCAATTCATAGAACTCACCATCTACCTTGACGCGTTGAAAACCCTGCTTGCGCAGCTCAAGGAACTCTTTCCGATATTCACCTTTCCGATCACGAACGATGGGGGCCAGCAGATAGCCGCGTGTGCCCTCCTCCATCGTCATGATCCGGTCGACCATGTCCTGCACCTGCTGTGCCTCAATCGGCAATCCTGTGGCCGGGCTGTAAGGCGTACCAGCACGGGCAAAGAGCAAGCGCAGATAGTCGTAGATCTCGGTTACGGTGCCCACGGTCGAACGCGGGTTTTTTGAGGTCGTCTTCTGCTCGATCGAAATCGCGGGGCTTAGTCCGCTAATGTGATCCACATCGGGCTTCTCCATCATATCGAGGAACTGGCGCGCATAGGCCGACAGGCTTTCGACATAGCGGCGCTGCCCTTCGGCATAGATCGTATCAAATGCCAAAGAAGACTTACCCGAGCCCGACAGGCCAGTGATCACCACCAGCTGATCCCGTGGGATGTCGACATCAATGCTCTTGAGGTTATGCTCGCGCGCACCGCGCACCTCGATATTCTTCAGCTCAGCCATTCAGGCCCCCAACAACCAACGTCACTCAGAGATAGGCGAGAGCGGCTGAGTCTCCAACCAAAAAATTAGAACAAAGTAAGAACAGGCGATTTTTCGACACTCGGCTTAAGCACTGGTTTTCTTAGCCAGAGCCCATGCGCAGATTGGAAAATCGGGATCGTTCTCCAAATTGTCTGTCTCAGGGTCATAAACAGGAGGCCATTCAAGTTCGAGATTGCGCAAAGCGGCATGCCGATTGCCCCACTGTTCGGCCCGGATGAGATCCGGGTCGAACCCACACTCAGTGAGCAGGTTTTTCAATCCGCGCGCAGACCAGCGCGAACAGTCATGCGGAGCAGCGTGAAACGGAATGAAGAACGGGACGGCCAGCCAGAAATACCCTCCGGGCCTTAGCATCTCTAGCACGTTCAGCGTGGCTTCAACCGGGCGATCCAAGTGCTCCCACACCTGATTGGCCAAAACCAGATCGACCTTTCGCACCTGCTGTTGTTTGTTCAGAACGGGTCCGGTGCAGATATCATGTTGCTTATGCCAAATCTGTTCATAGCTGCAAAATCCAAATTGCTTACCCCACGAACCAGAAATCTCAATGACATCAAGTGTTTCCGGCTTCAGGCCGCGGACCCACTGCCGGCTGCGCCGTGCCATGATAACTCGATTTAGACTGGTCACTGCTTGCCCCTGATGTTTTGCAGGCAATAAATCATAAGATCAGTAAGATGTCGGCACAAAAAAACGCCCACAAGGGCGTATGACTTTCTAAATCGAAGGAAAATGGCGCGGTTGACGGGGCTCGAACCCGCGACCCCCGGCGTGACAGGCCGGTACTCTAACCAACTGAGCTACAACCGCGCATTTAGGGTCTATGTGCGATCCGTTTGCCCGGATCAAAGGCTGGCAGCGATGGCGCGGTTGACGGGGCTCGAACCCGCGACCCCCGGCGTGACAGGCCGGTACTCTAACCAACTGAGCTACAACCGCCCACTGCCCGTTCATCTCTGAACGTTGGGGTGTATTATGGCTACACCCCGGCATCGTCAAGCGGCGTTTTCAAGTTTTTTGCTCGAACCTGATTTTTTCCGATCTATACGACTTGGCGGGCAATGTGTGAAAACCGGATTTCGTCTGACGCGCTGCAATTTGAACGCTTTGAACTTGCGGCGAAACACAAGCCGCTGTATCAAACGCCGCTATGGGTGATTAGCTCAGTGGTAGAGCGCTTCGTTCACATCGAAGATGTCAGGAGTTCAAATCTCTTATCACCCACCATATTATTCAAATGCTTATGCGGCATAGTTGAAGCGTTTTGGAGCCATTTGGTTCAACGCTGCGAGCACAATGCTGTCATCCTCCGACATACACGCCGGATTTAGGACGATAAAAAACCTTTTGGTCATGCAGACGCCCCAGAAGGTCGTGTGCCTTGCGCACAAAGTCTTCACGGGTTTCCCTTTCTTCTACCCTCTCGTCAACAGGGCCATTCGATCTGGAAGCTATGGCATGACGCATGGCCTCTTCGATTATATCCATATCTTCGACCGAAAGCTCGAACATATCATTGTACAGAGGCATCCTGGGTTCTCCTACCTTGGCACAGACGACCAGCGTGCCTCATGTTCCGAGTCGATTCCACTTCAAATACCTATTGCCGGCGATCGCGTTTCGAAGAACACGCCCAGCAGGATTTAGAAGATGAATCGGTCAGACCTCGTTTTCGCGATTTTTCTGCATGATATGTGGTGCTTGCCATGTTTCCCGTGGCCTGCTTATCCTGATGTCATAGCCACCAATAAGGCACCCCTCTTTGGGCGAGAAATAACATGGCGAAACTGAAGCGGGAAATTGGCCTGGTCGGCCTGACCTTCATTTCGGTTGGAGGAATCATTGGGTCAGGCTGGCTTTTCGGCCCCCTGCTCGCCGTGCAACACGCAGGCCCCGCCGCGGTTCTTTCTTGGATTATTGGCGCCGTTGCGATGTTCATACTGGCAATAACCTTCGCCGAGATTTCAGCGATGTTACCTATCCCAGGCGGAATCGCACGCGTCCCTCAGTTCTCACACGGCAACATCGTGTCGATGGCGATGGGATGGACGGCCTGGATTGGCTACAACACCACCGCTCCGATCGAAGTTGAAGCCATGCTTAAATACCTCGCACCCTACGCGTCATGGCTCCACGCCGCAGATACCGGCGAACTGACCGGCGCTGGTGTTTCGGTCGCCTTGCTGTTCATGTTGCTGTTCGTCGCTGTGAACGCACTAGGCGTGAAATTTTTTGCACAGGTAAATGCAACGCTGACCTGGGCCAAGATTGCCATTCCGATAGTTTTGTCCGTGTTGTTGATCGCGACCCGCTTTGACGTGCAGAATTTCTCCGCACCTGACGGATTCGCCCCCTACGGCCTGAAAGGCATCATGGCCGCAGTATCAACCGGTGGAGTGATCTTTTCCTTTATAGGTTTCCGACATGTTGTTGATATGGCGGGAGAAGTTCGAAACCCAAAATTCGACATCCCGGCTGCTCTGGTTCTGTCCATTGTATTATGTGCCCTGATCTACCTTGGATTACAGGTGGCCTTTATCGGCGCGCTTGATCCCACAATGATCCGCGATGGCTGGGCGAGTCTCAGCTTCGGTGGGCAAGGTCCGTTGGATGGCGTCATCATGTCCGTCGGGATATTGTGGTTCCTCAGCTTGCTGAACGTCGGGTCGGTCATCGGCCCGTTTGGCAATGGGTTGGTTGCAACTGGATCGAACGCCCGTATCGCTCTGGCCCTGTCGCAAAACGGGTTCCTGCCGAAACGTTTGCAGATCTTGTCATCGTTCGGAGTACCGCTTTGGGCCTTGGCTCTCAACTTTCTGATTGGCACTCTGTTTTTACTGACGGTCCCGTTCGCAACCGTAATCGCCCTGAACGGGGCCGCCATTGTGCTTTCATTCGCGGTCGGCCCAATCGCCGTGGTGTGCTTACGCGATCTGATGCCTGACCGCCCGCGCTCAATCCGTATTCCCGCCGTCAAACTTGTCGGGCTCACGGCCTTCGCGATCTCAACCCTGATCGTCTACTGGAGCGGATGGGACACGGTCTGGAGGCTGGGAATTGCACTGCTCATCGGCATGGCGCTGCTGCTGATCCGCTTTCACAATCGGCTCGATGAAATGGACGCGACCGAGGCGCTTTGGCTGATGCCCTATTTCTGTGGTTTGGGGCTGATCTCCTACATGGGTCAGTTTGGAGAAGGCGCGCAAAAGCAGATCCCGTTTGGTTGGGACATTGTGCTGTGTGCGGCATTTTCGGCGGTGATTTTTGCGCTCGCCGTACGCTCGGCGCTGTCAGACAAAAAATTCCAAGCTTACATCGAAAACGAAGAGGTGCTGGACCCGACCAAACCTGTCATTGGACTTTGAACAAAAAAAGGCGGGGAATGACCCCGCCTTTCTAATTAATCTGTTTCAGGCTTAGTGGGCTGTTGCCGACGGTCCTGCCCCTTCGGCCGCCTTGGCGGCAGCGGCAGCGGCCTCTTCAGCGGCCTCATCCCACTCAATTGACTCGGGCTTACGTATCAACGCTTGCTCCAGTACTTCCGAGACGTGTTTGACCGCGATGATCTCCAGCCCTTCTTTCACGTTGTCGGGAATATCTGCCAGATCCTTTTCATTCTCTTCGGGAATGAGGACAGTCTTGATCCCGCCACGCAGGGCAGCCAGCAGTTTTTCTTTCAGCCCGCCAATCGGCATCGCGTTGCCGCGCAGCGAAACCTCGCCTGTCATGGCGATGTCCTTGCGCACAGGAATACCGGTCAGGACCGAAACAATCGAGGTCACCATAGCCAAGCCCGCAGACGGACCATCCTTTGGCGTCGCACCATCGGGCACGTGCACGTGGATATCGATTTTGTCGAACTGCGGCGGTTTAACCCCGATCTGAGGCGAAATTGATCGGACGTAAGACGACGCCGCGTCGATCGATTCCTTCATCACATCGCCCAGCTTACCAGTGGTCTTCATCCGCCCTTTGCCGGGCAGTTTCAGAGCCTCGATATGCAGCAGATCACCACCGACCGAAGTCCAGGCCAAGCCAGTGACTACACCAACCTGATCGTCCTGTTCAGCCAAGCCATAACGGAACTTGGGCACTCCAAGAAAATCATCCAGATTGTCGGGCGTCACCTTTACGGTCTCCGCCTCTTTCTTGATGATCTTGGTCAACGATTTCCGCGCCACTTTGGCGATTTCGCGTTCGAGGTTCCGCACACCCGCCTCGCGGGTATAGGTGCGGATGATCGATTGCAGCGCCTCATCGGTCAGCTCAAACTCCTTGGCTTTCAGACCATGGTTTTTGACCTGTTTGTCGATCAGGTGTTGCTTGGCGATCTCGCTCTTTTCCTCTTCGGTGTAACCGGCCAGCGGGATGATCTCCATCCGGTCTAGCAGAGGCCCAGGCATGTTGTAGCTGTTAGACGTGGTCAGGAACATCACGTTGGACAGGTCATATTCGACCTCAAGATAATGATCCATGAACGTGTTGTTCTGTTCCGGGTCCAACACCTCCAGCATCGCCGAGGCTGGATCGCCACGGAAATCCTGCCCCATCTTGTCGATTTCATCGAGCAGGATGAGAGGGTTTGTGGTTTTCGCCTTCTTCAGCGCCTGAATGATCTTGCCGGGCATCGACCCGATATAAGTCCGACGGTGGCCACGAATCTCAGATTCGTCGCGCACACCACCCAGCGAGATGCGAATGAATTCGCGCCCCGTGGCTTTTGCGACCGATTTACCCAGCGAGGTTTTACCCACACCCGGAGGGCCAACAAGGCACAGGATCGGGCCTTTCAGCTTTTTCGAGCGCTGCTGAACCGCCAGATATTCGACGATCCGCTCTTTGACTTTCTCAAGTCCATAATGATCGGCGTCCAGAATGTCCTGCGCGCGACCCAGATCCTTTTTGACGCGGGATTTGGTGCCCCACGGCAGTGACAAGATCCAGTCCAGATAGTTGCGCACAACGGTCGCTTCAGCCGACATGGGCGACATGTTCTTGAGCTTTTTCAGCTCACCCTCGGCCTTTTCGCGCGCCTCTTTCGACAGCTTGGTCTCGTTGATCTTGGCTTCCAGTTCGGCAACTTCGTTGCTGCCGTCCTCACCATCGCCAAGCTCCTTCTGAATGGCTTTCATCTGCTCATTCAGATAGTACTCGCGCTGCGTCTTCTCCATCTGGGATTTGACGCGGGTCTTGATCTTTTTCTCGACCTGCAGAACCGACATTTCGCCCTGCATCAGACCATAGACTTTCTCAAGCCGCTCGCTCACCGAGAGCGTCTCAAGCAGTTCCTGTTTCTGTTCAACCTCGATGCCCAGATGACCTGACACAAGGTCGGCCAACTTTGCAGGCTCGGTGGTTTCACCAACAGCAGCCAGCGCTTCTTCGGGGATGTTCTTGCGCACTTTTGCATAGCGCTCAAACTCGTCCGCGACGGTGCGCAACAGCGCTTCGGTCGTGGTGACATCGCCCGGAATCTCGGTCAGATACTCGGCGCGCGCTTCGAAAAACTGATCGTTTTCAAGGAATTCTGTGATCTGCACCCGCGCCTGCCCCTCGACAAGCACCTTCACGGTGCCATCGGGCAGTTTCAGCAGTTGCAGCACGTTGGCCAGAACGCCCGAGCGGTAGATACCGTCGATTTCCGGATCATCCTCACCAGGATCAATCTGGCTGGACAACAGAATTTGCTTGTCATCCTGCATCACCTCTTCCAGGGCACGGACCGATTTGTCACGGCCCACGAACAGCGGCACGATCATATGTGGGAAGACCACGATATCGCGCAGCGGCAGGACGGGGTATGAGGAATTCAGAGGCTCTTGCATGCTCTATCCTTATCATTGGCAAGACGGCGCTGGTCCCTGATTCAGGCAACCTTTGGCCATCTCCTGTCTTGGACGATAAAGGTGGGGCACCTGTTCCCCCATTTCAACCTCATCGTCATTTGTCGTGATGCAGCATGACCCGATGATTTGGGGACTTCAAGGCATCCGACAGACATATCCACCGATTTTAGCGAACCCAGCTTTAAAACGGGCAACAAATCATCCAGCGTGGATCAGAACACCCTCTGCTTAGCTCGCGACAAAAAGAAGCCATGACCGACTTCGTTTCTACATTCCAAGCCCTTTTTCGAGGAATGGCAGACGAACCCGCCAAACTCTCCGGTTACGCCGTAGTCTGCACGGTCAAATCCGTCCCGGTTATGGCTGACTGGTTGGCACAGCATGCGGACGGCGCCCGTATTGGTCATGAAAAAATCATGTCCCCAGTCCGACTGACAATCCGCCGGGCGCGGGAACGCAGGCGCACCACTCCGCTCAATTATGGTGCAAGACAGGTCCGAAACACTCGCCCCCTGCCCGACGACACACTGAATATTCTCGGACGGGGTTTCGAAGGTCCAGACATCCGCAAGAGATGTCGATGCGCAAAGAACGATTGCGAGAGAAACAATAAAGCGAGGCATTGAATCCTCCTGAACAAAACAAATGAAAATGGTAAATAATGCGCGAACAGTATAGCAAAAAATACCGCGTTTGTCACCGCAATGGCCACAATCTAAAGCGGTTCAATATCGCCTTGCTCCCGAAGCGCGTGGAATTGCGATTGCCAATCTGCGAATGTGCCCTGTGAAATCGCGTCCCGCATTCCCTGCATGATTTCCTGAAAGTAATGCAGATTGTGCCAAGTCAGCAGCATGCCCGAGATCATCTCATTCGAGCGGAACACGTGATGCAAGTAGGCGCGAGAATAACTTGAACACGCGGGGCATGTGCAGTTCTCATCCAGCGGGCGCGGGTCGTCAGCATGGCGGGCGTTCTTGATATTGACCACACCGTAACGCGTGAACACCTGCCCGGTGCGACCCGACCGCGAAGGTAGAACGCAATCCATCATATCTATCCCGCGTGCAACGGCACCTACGATATCATCAGGCTTGCCTACGCCCATCAGATAACGCGGTTTATCCTGGGGCAAGAAGTCAGGCGCATAGTCAAGGCAGCTGAACATGGCCTCCTGCCCCTCACCCACGGCAAGGCCGCCGACGGCGTAGCCTTCAAAACCGACCTGCTTAAGCGCCTCGGCACTTTCTTCCCGCAGATCCTGTTCCAGCCCGCCCTGCATGATCCCAAACAGGGCATGTCCGGGGCGGTCTCCAAACGCTTCACGCGACCGCGCAGCCCACCGCATCGAAAGGCGCATGGACTCGGCGATACGGTCGCGATCGGCGGGCAGCGCAGGGCATTCATCAAAGCACATGACGATGTCCGAGCCCAAAAGCCGCTGGATTTCCATCGACCGTTCCGGCGTCAATTCGTGCTTCGAGCCATCGACGTGAGATTTAAAGGTCACGCCCTTCTCGGTCAGTTTGCGCAGACCGGCCAGCGACATCACCTGAAATCCGCCAGAATCCGTCAGGATGGGCCGGTCCCAGTTCATGAACTTGTGCAGGCCTCCCAAACGATCGATACGCTCGGCCGTTGGGCGCAGCATCAGATGATAGGTGTTGCCCAACAGAATATCGGCACCCGTGGCACGCACACTTTCCGGCATCATCGCCTTGACGGTCGCGGCTGTGCCCACAGGCATGAACGCCGGCGTTCGCACCTCACCGCGCGGCGTGTTGATCACGCCTGTGCGGGCCTTGCCATCGGTGGCTTTCAGGTCGAAAGAAAATCGCTGGGTCATGGTAACGCCTTGGATCGCTGAACCGGGCAGGCTTTGCCCGATCTGCAAGGGCATTGCAACCCGTCAGGGCAACGAGGCTACACGGTCCGTAAACAGGCGCACCACCCCTGCCCCATCGACATCCCGGCACACTCGCACTGGTGGCCGTGCAGGGTCAGGACGAGTCGCACCGATCTCAGCCCCGTCCAACGCCACCTGCACACCCGTTTCGACCATTTCGAACATCGGTTCATGGGTGCAGGCGATAACGGCAGTCGAGTCATGCAGTCCGCACCCTTCAAGCCCACCGATCTCTTTGTAGAACTTTAAATAGAAGCGCGAGATATCACGCAGAAAACCACCCATGTCAGGGGAACGTTCAGCGAGCGCCTCAAAATCAGCGGTCTCGTAGAGCGTTTTCAGAGTCACATCCAATCCCACCAGAATCGTAGGCGGCGGCGCGGCAAAGACTTCGTCTGCAGCTTTGGCATCGTGATAGATATTCGCCTCGGCATGTTCGGTGATGTTGCCCGGGCAGAATACAGCACCACCCATGATAACGAGCTTGCCAAGATTGTCCGCAAACTCGGGGTCCAATCGCATGGCATCAGCGATATTGGTCAATGGCCCAACCGCACATACAACCAGTTCACCGCGATGGGTGCGCGCCATGTCGACCAGAAACTCGGCGGCAGACAGGGCGTGGTTTTCGCCTATCTCATCAATCTTGGTCAGGTCACCAAAACCTTCGGGGCCATGCACATGTTCCGAAGGTGAATGCGTGGTCTCTCCCAAAGCGAATGGCGCGCCTTGGGCCACGGGAATGCCCAGCCCTAGTTTGTCCACCAGAAACCGCGCATTGCGGCTGGATTGATGCACATGGGTGTTGCCGAACACGGTGGTCAGGCCGATCAGGTCAATTTCGGAGGCAGCGGCGGCATAGGCAATGGCCATTGCGTCGTCGATGCCGGGGTCCGTATCTATTATCAGTTTCATCCTCGTCCGATAACGCAAACACCAGTGGGATGCAAAGCTGCCACAAAAGGGAATTTCTGGCCGGTATGAACGCTTTCACAGATTTGCATTCCAGCCTGTACAATCCATACCAGAGTTGAAATTGAGCGATTCAATCCCAATATGTATACCATAGTACACAATAAATGAGGACAGTATGATAGAAGACCAGATTATCGGACTGATTACTTCAAACATTATCTACCTGCTGGCAGCGGCGCTTATTGCCATTGTCATCTTCAAGGGCATCAAGATCGTGCCTCAATCCGAGAAATACGTTGTTGAACGGTTTGGCCGCCTGCATTCGGTGCTTGGGCCCGGGATCAATTTTATCGTTCCTTTTCTAGATGTTGCCCGCCACAAGATATCTATCCTTGAGCGTCAGTTGCCAAACGCAACGCAAGACGCAATTACCAAGGACAATGTTCTGGTGCAGATCGATACCTCGGTGTTCTACCGCATTCTCGAGCCGGAAAAGACGGTCTATCGCATCCGCGATGTCGACGGTGCGATTGCAACGACCGTAGCCGGTATCGTCCGCGCCGAGATCGGCAAGATGGACCTGGATGAAGTGCAATCGAACCGGGCGCAACTAATTGAACGTATTCAGGAAAGTGTCGAAACCGCCGTTGACGATTGGGGGATCGAAGTAACCCGCGCCGAGATTCTGGACGTGAACCTCGATCAGGCCACTCGTGACGCGATGTTGCAGCAATTGAACGCCGAACGTGCCCGCCGCGCACAGGTGACCGAGGCCGAGGGCCAAAAGCGTGCCGTTGAGCTGCAGGCAGATGCCGAACTTTATGCGGCAGAGCAGACCGCCAAGGCCCGCCGAATCTCGGCTGAGGCCGAAGCTTATGCGACTCAGGTCGTGGCAAAGGCCATTCAAGACAACGGGCTGGAAGCGGCACAGTATCAGGTTGCGTTGAAACAGGTGGAATCGCTGAACGCCCTAGGCAACGGCACCGGCTCGCAGACCATCGTTGTGCCTGCAAACGCCCTTGAAGCCTTCGGCAATGCCTTCAACATGCTTAAAGGAGGAAAATGATGGCCGATCCATTCTGGCTGACGTGGTGGATTTGGTTGGCCGGAGCGCTTGCTCTGGGCATCCTTGAGGTCGCGCTGCCCGGCTTCATTTTCCTGGGTTTTGCCATCGGTGCAGCCATTACCGGAGTGGTTTTGCTGATCCCTGGCCTCACGCCATCCCTGCCTGTTCTGCTGTTGATATTTGCCGTTCTGTCACTGGTCGCATGGCTGGTTCTGCGCCGTATGTTTGCCTTGCCGCACGGCCAAGTCAAAACCTTCAAGCACGACATCAACGACTGATCTGTCGTGGCGCCCAAATCAGGCGCCACGGCACCTCTGGACGCTGCCCGGCACTTTCCCTATATAATTTCTCAGGTAACAGACCCGAGGCATCAATGACCCACCCCAGTGAACAGTTCGAAGGCAGCCCCCTAATCGCTCCCTCGACCATCGATCACCCGCTCTACGAACCCGTGGTCGAAGCTTGCCGGACGGTGTTTGACCCAGAAATACCGGTCAATATCTACGATCTCGGTCTGATCTATACGATCGACATCACCGGAGAAAACGCGGTCAAGGTGATCATGACCCTCACTGCGCCAGGTTGTCCTGTCGCAGGCGAAATGCCCGGTTGGATCGTGGAAGCAATCGAACCCGTTGCAGGCGTCAAAGAGGTCGACGTCGAACTGACTTGGGAGCCACCTTGGGGCATGGAAATGATGTCAGATGAAGCCCGGCTTGAGCTGGGTTTCATGTAACTCTCGATTTACTCACAAAAAACATGGCGATGTTACAAAACGGTGTACTGCGTGTTACTTAACCGTTTTCATGTTGTCACAATGCTGGGTCACAAGGTCCTCAGGTACTGACCCAGTGATTAAGCATTCGTTTTTCGATCTGCTGGACGTGCTGGCGCAGGATGTCGAGTCGCGGGCGTCTTATCCGATTGCCCCGCTAAATTGACATACTTCGTGAATTGCATGGGCCTCTGACCATAGCCATCCCCCATTCAATTGGCCCATTCCGGGCCGCTCTTGCCCGAGAGCGGCCCTTTTTGTTTGATTATTCTATGTTACAGGTCGATTTGATTTCAGCAGCGCGCGCGTCCAGCTCTTTTATATAGTCGCCTGACAGCATCTTCAGGTGCTTGCTCTCGGTTCCTGTGACGAGACCCAGCAAGGCACCGGCAGGGAGGATCGAGAACACGCTTTCAGCCTGCTGGTCCTCGGCATGTTTCTTTTCAGCTGCGATTGCGCGCAGATCACCGGGTGCGGTAGCACAGTTGACCGGGTGCCGTTTTGTGTCATCTATCGCAAGTGCCGCAGACGCGGACGCCAGCAACATAGATGTGAAAATGGCTGCTCCTGCCCAGTTCTGCGCTCTCATCGATCCAAACCTCTCTGGAATGCCTGTCCTTTACTTCAGGTACGCTAAAGCTTTGCGCACCATCGTGACAACCCTGCGCGGAGTGTGTATTTGAACAGGCTCTCTCTTGAGCCCGGCGCGTGTCGGCCTTAGATTAGAGATAACGCGCGATAACGGAGCCCACCATGTTTGGCATTCCCGGCAAACAAGCCGTGACCATGACACCTAAAGCTGCTGAACAGATTGTTCGGCTTATGAAATCCGGCGGTCACACCGGATTGCGCATCGGCGTCAAGAAAGGCGGCTGTGCGGGGATGGAATACACCATGGACTACGTCGATGATGCCGACCCGAACGACGAAGTGGTCGAGCAGGATGGCGCGCGTGTAATGATCGCCCCCATGGCGCAGATGTTCCTGTTCGGAACCGAGATCGACTACGAGGTTTCACTGCTTGAGGCCGGGTTCAAGTTCCGAAACCCGAATGTAGTCGATGCATGCGGATGCGGAGAATCGATTAAGTTCGACGAAACCTTGGCTGAACAACGCTAACTCGCAGCTTTTAGGTGGACGTAGGTCTCGTTAAATCGCCGCGTCAGGTGCTCTCCGGCGCGGATCGTGGCGTATGAACCCGGCGGCGCAACATTTGTGTCGTAAGAAGGATTAAAGAACAACGGAACCGAGATCCTCTCGTTCACGCTGCCTTTGACTCTATGCTCGGTCGCTTTGACTTCACCTGCCGTCCAAAACTCCAGCATCTCCCCGAAATTGATTATGAATTGTCCCGGCGTGGCGTTTACAGCTTGCCAATCGCCATCAGGCATACGAACTTCCAGACCCGGTGTGCCGTCCGTGGCCAGCAAAGTCAGGCAGCCATAATCCGTATGCGCGCCGATACCAAAGTCCTTTTCTCCCGCCCAATCAGGGCGTTGCGGATAGAAGTTACCGCGCAGCAGCGCCATTGGTGTATCAAAGGCGGCATCAAAACTGTTTGCATCCCTACCGATGGCAATCGCAATCGCGCGCAAAACGCGAATGGCAACTGAGCAGGCGTCTGAATAGTAACTCTGGATCGTTCTCCGAAAGGCGTCGGCCCCGTCTGGCCAGAGATTTGGGGCATACACACTTAATCCCCGCCCCGCATAGGGATCATCGGCTGGCAGTTCAAAACCGCTATCAAAGACTTCTTTGAAATCCGGGTTCGCCCTGAGATCCACCTGTTCGGAACGCGGCGCACCCCAACCGCGGTTGGCACCCGTAGCTGCCATATCGACGCTCTGCTTGATCTCATCGGGTTGACGAAAAAAATCGCGATACGCGTCGATCACCTGCTTCACACGGGCGGCATCAAGGCCGGAATTGAAGATCGTTAGAAATCCGATCTGGCGAACAGCACGTCTCAGCTTTTCCATCTCAGCTGGATCACGCAGATCCAATTTGGCGAGATCGAGATCGTCTATCATGCCATCCTCCGCAACAACGCGCGCAATGTGTCCTGACAAGTAGCGCTATGCAACCGGAATTGTCAGCCCCGCCTGCGGGTGATATCCGAGGATTCAAAGCAGAAAACCGGAGGGATCGCGATGCGGCGTAAGTTGGCGGCAGGCAACTGGAAAATGAATGGAACTGGCGTTGCGCTGAGCGAGTTGGAAGCGTTGAAAGCCTCGCACCCATCTTCTGCGGTAGAAATCCTGATATGCCCACCAGCCACTTTGCTTCATCGCGCGGCAAATACGGTTGAAGGTTCGGGCATTACTGTTGGTGGCCAAGACTGCCACGCGGCGCTCTCGGGTGCGCATACCGGGGATCTGAGTGCCGAGATGCTGTTGGATGCAGGGGCGAGCGCAGTGATCCTTGGCCATTCCGAGCGCCGTGAAGATCATGCTGAGCAGAACGAAGACATTCGTGCCAAAGCCCGCACCGCCATGGATGCAGGCCTGAAGACGATCATCTGCGTCGGTGAAAGCCTTGAGCAGCGCGAAGCAGCAAATACTCTGGATATCATCGGTGGACAGATGTCGGGTTCGATCCCGGATCAAGCGACAGGCGAGAACCTGATTGTCGCATATGAGCCGATCTGGGCCATCGGCACCGGCAAGGTTCCAACTTTGGAAGAGATCGGAGAAGTGCACGATTTCATACGCGCACGTCTGGAACGCCGATTTGGCGAAGGTGTCGGCCGGTCAGTCCGCCTGCTGTATGGCGGATCGGTCAAACCCGGTAATGCTGCCGAGATTTTTGGCGTTTCAAATGTTGACGGAGCGTTGGTGGGTGGCGCCAGTCTGAAAGCAAATGATTTCTCGGGCATCATTCAGGCGCTTGAAAGCGCCTGATCGCCAACCTCATTCGGCAATATCTTCGGCCCAAAGCGCGGGCTTCTCTTCGATAAAACGCTTCATCAATGCAATGCAGTCCGGGTCATTTGCGATGATGACCTCGACACCACGATCGCGCAGGAAGTCCTCATTGCCGCCAAAATTCACGGTGTCTCCGATCACAACGCGCGGAATACCGAACTGTACGATCGTGCCAGAACACATCATGCAAGGCGACAGCGAGGTATAGAGCACAGTATCGCGATAGGTCTTCTGCCGCCCTGCCTTGCGCAGCGCATCCATTTCCCCATGGGCGATCGGGTCGCCCAGTTGGACACGCTGATTACGCCCTTGTGCGACGACCTCACCAACCCGCGCAAGCACTGAACCGATTGGGCAGCCTCCTTCGTCAAATCCAGCTTTCGCCTCATCATAGGCAACGCGCAGCAAGCGTGCATCGGTGTCGGTCAGCATAAGCAGGTGTCCTTTGTTCGGAGTTGTTTCGCAAAGCTGCCCGACACCACAACGGCGGTCAACGCTTAGGCCAGTTTCATGATGACCAAACCCGTCACGATTAGAACCGCAGCGCCGATCCGCATGGGCGTCAGCGCTTCACCCAGGAACAGGATGCCAATAGTGAACGCCCCTACTGCGCCGATCCCGGTCCAGATCGTATAGGCGGTACCAAGCGGCAGATCCCGCATGGCCATTGCAAGCAGGCCAAATGACCCGATCATCGCAACACCCATGATCGCCGTCGGCCACAGCCGCGTGAAACCAGCGGTCTGCTTCATCGCGACGGCCCAGACGATTTCGAGCAGGCCAGCAAACAACAGTAATATCCAGGGCATAAGAACACCTCACTTTCCGAGATCGGGTCGTCCCGAATAATCGTCCATGATGGTGAGGTCGTCCTCTGACCCTCAGATATGCGTTTGGGCATCAGTTTCAAGACAAAAAAAACCGGGCGGATTACACCGCCAGGTTCATATGCTCGGTTTAACCGATCTAGTTGGTTATGATCTCAGGCCCCATGAATGTGTTGGGCAGGAATGTCGAAATCCACGGGATATACGTAACCATGATGAGGAAGACGAACAGCACGGCCAAGAACGGCAACGCTGCCTTCACAACACTCATCATCGGCATACCTGCCACGCCCGAGGTTACGAACAGGTTCAACCCGACCGGAGGCGTGATCATCCCGATCTCCATGTTCACCACCATGATAATGCCCAGATGGATCGGATCGATACCCAACTCGATGGCAATCGGGAAGACCAGCGGGGCCACAATGACCAGCAGACCTGAGGGCTCCATGAACTGGCCACCGATCAGCAGGATCACGTTGACCACAATCAGGAAAGTCACTGGCCCCAGACCCGCCGATAGCATGGCGCTTGCGATATGCTGGGGCACCTGCTCATCCGTCAGCACATGTTTCAGGATCAGCGCGTTGGCGATCACGAACAGCAGCGTGACAGTCAGTTTGCCCGCCTCGAAAAGTGTATGCTTGGTGTCGGGGTGCACAAAGGCCGTGATCAACGCATAGGGTTTCTTGAGCAGCGAGATGTTCTGCGCATCCCCTTCGGTGCTGAGCGGACCCATATCCTTGTAGACAAAACTTGCGATCAGGAACGCATAGACGGCAGCAACAGCCGCGGCCTCGGTCGGGGTAAAGATACCTCCGTAGATACCGCCGAGGATGATGACGATCAGGAACAGACCCCAACCGGCCTCGCGCGCCGAGGTGAAAACTTCGCCCCAACCTTTCCAATCGCCTTTGGGAAGGTTCTTGACCTTGGCCATGACGTAAATGGTGATCATCAGCATCAGACCAGCCATCAAACCCGGAATAACGCCCGCAAGGAACATCCGCCCGACCGAAACCTCCACGGCTGCCGCATAGACCACCATCACGATTGATGGCGGAATCAGAATGCCCAGTGTCCCTGCGTTACAGATCACACCGGCGGCGAATTCCTTGGAATAGCCCACCTGACGCATGCCAGCGATGACGATCGACCCGATTGCCACAACTGTCGCCGGAGACGAACCCGACAAGGCCGCAAACAACATACACGCGAAGACGCCAGCAATTGCCAGACCTCCGGGCAAGTGCCCCACACAAGCGATCGAGAACCGGATGATCCGCCGCGCCACTCCACCTGTGGTCATGAAAGATGACGCGAGAATGAAAAACGGGATAGCCAAGAGGGTGAAATGTCCCTCAAACGCCTCGAACAGCGTGCCAGCGACCGAAGCCAATGAGCTGTCGGAATAGATCAGCAGGAATAGGGTCGAGCTGAGACCAAGTGCCACCGAGATCGGAACTCCGATCAACAATAGGCCAATGACCATCGAGAAAAGTAGTACGACGTCCATCAGTCATGCTCCCCCTGCTGGGCGCGGACTTCTTCGATCTCGTCCTCAACCTCGTGGCTAGCTACAAGGCGATCAGTTTCACCGCGCCAAATCTGTACTGCGACCTGTGCAAAACGGATCACCAGCAGCAACATCGAAAGAGGCAGAACGAAATACGGAACGACCTTGGGCAGTTTCTCGTAATATTCGCCATAGTTGATCATATCTTCCAGAAACCGCAGCGGCGCGACCATCGGGATATCATCAACTTCATAGAAGCTCTGGCTGCGCGCACTCATGTCAAAGCCGGTCGGAAACCAGCGACCCGAGGTGGGCGGCAGATCGGCAAACACTGCCCAGTAGTCATACGAACCCTTGAGCAGGAGCAGAGAAAACACCAGACAGCAAGCCACGGCTATCAACGCCAAAACCCGGCGTGGCGCGGGGGCCAGCATGTTCAGGATCGCATCAACACCCAGATGTGCATGCTTTTTCACTGCATAAGACGCACCCAGCAGCACCAACCAACCGAAGGTGAATACTGTCAGTTCCAGCGCCCAAAGAATGTTAGAATTGAATACAAACCGCGCGATCACATTGGCGAAGGTGACAATTGTCATCAGACCCAACAGGCACGCAATCATGGTTTCTTCGATATGGTCGACCAGCCCGCCTTGGCCGGGTTTCGCACCAGACATCTCTCTGTCCCCGCATTTTTTTGATGAGAGTGGTGGGAGTGTGGCGGGCCATTAAGGCCCGCCCAGCCTATGCGTCCATAACTCCCCAGTCCCCGGACGCGTGGCTTGAACCGGGATCAGAACCCGGCGTTGATCGCCTGTGCGGCGTCGATCTTGTCCTGACCAACGTCACCGGCAAATTTGTCCCAGACTGGCTTCATCGCATCGACCCAGGCCTGGCGCTGCTCGGGGTTCAGTTCCCGGATGATGCCCCCTGCGTCAGTGATCGAAGCCTTGGCAGCTTCGTTTACGGAAAAGGCCTCCTTGTTACGGGTCTCGGTCACTTCGGCGAGAATCGTCAGGAATTGATCGCGAACTTCAGGCTCCAGGCTGTCCAGCCAGTCAACTGAGGTTACAACCAGATAATCGATGATACCGTGGTTCGTTTCTGTGATGCCGTCCTGCACCTCGAAGAACTTCTTGCCGTAGATGTTCGACCAGGTGTTTTCCTGCCCGTCAACAACGCCCTGTTGCAGAGCACCGTACACTTCCGAGAACGCCATCTTCTGTGGGCTGCCACCAATTGCTTCCATCTGGGCAACCAATACGTCCGAAGACTGAACGCGGAACTTCAGGCCGTTCGCATCCGAAGGATCTTCCAACGGCTTGTTTGCAGACATCTGCTTCATGCCATTGTGCCAGAATGCCAGCCCTTGAAGGCCGCGGCGCTGCATGCTGTCTTTCATCGCCTGACCATCAGCCGAGGCTTGGAACGCATCCACAGCATCGATGTTCTTGAACATGAACGGCAGATCGAACAGGCGGAATTGCTTTGTAAATTTCTCGAACTTCGACAGCGAGGGCGCGGCCAACTGCACGTCGCCCTGCAGCATCGCTTCAAGAACCTTGTCATCGTTGTAAAGAGTGGAGTTCGGATAAACCTCCATGCACATCACGCCGTTCATCTCGTCATTGACGCGCTGCTCAAGCAGCGAAGCGGCGATGCCCTTGGGGTGTTTGTCCGTATTGGTCACATGCGCAAACTTGACGACGATCTCGCCATCATCGCAAGCTGCTACACCAGCGGTCGCTGTCACGGACAGTGCGATTGCGGTTGCTGCCGTTGTCAGGAATTTCATCAGTCTTATCCTCCCAGACTTCCCTAAAACTTCCATCGAGCGCCCAATCAGCGCCGTATGTTGCGGAGTGAACCGAATCGGCTCCTCACTCTCAACATTTTGTTTAGATGTTGCTGAAATCTGTTTTTTCCAAATAATTTCTTACGGTTAAATGATGTCCGTTATAAATCTGGTGTTTCGGCAGAACTACGCTGTGCGATTTTTCGCACAGGCAGTCAGCACCTTGTGCGAATTTCCGCACAATATCCGAATCGATGCGAGCGAATCGCTCGCTTAAGCCACAGCGCAACCGCAGTTCGCCCTAGCGGAAGTGTTTTGCTAACGACGATAGTCTTCTGGCCTAATGTGGTAGCGGGTCAGCTTGTCATAAAAAGTTTTGCGCGGCAGCTTCAGTGCCTTGGCGGCATCCGCAGCCTTGCCATTGTGGCGCCCAAGGGCTGCAATCAGCAAAGACCTCTCAACACGCGCCAATTGCTCGCTCAACCCCAGATCAGCGGCCTGTGCAACCTCATCCGGCATCCCCAACACAAACCGCATTGCCGCCGACATCAACGATCGGGCATTGCCCGGCCAATCCTGCGCCATCAGCGAGGCCAGATGCTCGGGTGTCACTTCAGGTTCCGCAATCCCGGCCTGCTCAGCGGCCTGCGCCACATAGCGGCGAAAGATGACGGGGATATCCTCGGGCCGTTCTGACAGGGCCGGGATTCGCACCCGCATGACATCCAACCTATAGAACAGATCGGCATTGAACCTTCCCTGTGCAGTAAGGTCCGACAAATCGGCCGTTGCCCCTGCGATGATTCTGGCTTCCGTCCCTTGTTCGATCAGTTCCAGCGCGGCGTATTGCGTGGCATCCGACATCGCCGAGATCTCATCCAGATACAGCGATCCGCCTGCCGCATCCTTACAGACACGCAACAAATCATCCGGGTTCAGGCCTGAGGCAGGGCGTTTGACAAATGGCCCCTGTCCAACCGGAGACATCAGATGGACAACTTCAGCGACCTTTGAAACTCCGCTACCCGCTGGCCCGGTAACCAGTACCTCGGCCCGTGTTGGCGCTACGCTCCGCACTCGCTCACGCAAGGCCTCGGCTTGATCTGACAACCCAAACAGCATGCGTGCTGCGGGATCGCCACGCTCAAGTTCGCGCCGTTGCTCGCGTTCCTGCAGAATTTCTGCGCGCGCGGCAAAGGCTCGTTCGAGTACCGCCAATAAGTCCGCTGCTGCACAGGGCTTTTCCAGAAAATCAAATGCTCCCTGCCCCATGGCCTGTACCGCCATCGGGATATCGCCTTCACCTGTCAGCAATACCACCGGAAGCTCAGGATCAACCTCGCGCGCGTATGCGAGCAGATGAAACCCATCCCGCCCCGGCATGCGAATATCCGAGATGATCACACCGCCGAAGTCACGATGAATATGATCCTTTGCGGCCACGAAAGATCCCGCGGTGACCGGTTCATACTCGGCCAATTCGAGGGTTTGCGCCAAGGCCTCACGTACGGCGGCATCATCATCGACCAAAAGCACTTTGCGGATCATGCTGCCTCATCTTCTTCAAAGGGTTCCAGTTCAACCGTGAATTCAGCACCCTCGTCCGTGTTGGCACCGCGAATATCCCCCCCGAAGCTCTGAACCAGACCGTAGGATATCGACAGCCCCAGCCCCATCCCCTCGGACGTCCCAACTGTTTTTGTGGTGTAGAACGGCTCAAACACGCGGTCGGGGTCCTCGATGCCGGGTCCGGTATCCCGCACAGACACGCGAATAGGCTTCCCCCCTGACAGAGTGACCAATATCCTGCGCGTCGGTCGATCGACCATCGCATCCGCTGCATTATTGATTAGGTTGACAAACACCTGCACAAGACGCACCTCTCCACCCCAAGCATAGACCGCAGTCTTTGGCGGCACCCACTCCAACGCGACATTCTCATCGCGCAGGCGCGCCTCAGTCAATTCGGTGGCAGTGTTCAGAACCTGAACCAGATCAACGCGCCCCATTGGTTCGCTTTCATTTCTCGCAAAAGCCCGCAGGTTCTTGATGATCCGCGCCATGCGTGCGGCCATATCGGAAATACGGCCCAGATTTTCGCCAGCTCTCTGGCCCTTGCCGCGCTCAAGAAAGGCGGACCCGTTGTCGGCGAACTGCTGAATCGCCATCAAGGGCTGGTTCAATTCATGACTGATGCCAGCCGACATCTTGCCCAAAGCGCTCAACTTACCAGCCTGAACCAAATCGGCCTGCGCTTGTTTGAGCGCGGCCTCCGCCTCCTGCCGCTCGGCAACTTCGTGGCGCAAAGCGCTATTAGCCGCCGTCAAGGCGCGCGTACGTTGCGCGACCCGGCTTTCCAGCACGGTATTTGCCTCTGCAAGTGTCCGACGGCGTTCCGAGGCCAGAAACAACAAAGCACCAAAGGCGAAACAGATCGCCGCAACCGCCGCCGCCTGCAACCCCGCCAACCGGCGCGCCGGGGCGACATCAACCAGCATCTCTGCGGTCATCGCAATCACCGGAAGATCGAGCGTCAGATGCAGGGCGCGACGGGGCAGATAGCGACCCCAATTGAGCTTCCACACTTCATATCCCGCAATCCAGGTTGAGGCGAAATCGACATTCTCACCTTCGGGTGACATCAGGCCCTGCTGCCCTTGCCCGCGGCGCCATAGTAGCAGATCCGATCGGTTCGAGATAAAGACAACCCCATCCGTATCAACGAAAAACACCGCATCGGTGCTACCGCGCCAAGTTTGTTCAACGTCCTGCACATCGGCCAGAACCATCAACGCGCCTTGTATCTGCCCCAATTCCCCAAATGCAGGGGCCGCATATGAATAGATGCGATCGCCGCTTGCGTCTTCGACCCCATGCGCGCTGCCTAAGGCACCTTGCATGGCGCGCTCGAAGGCCGGATGTGCGGACATATCGCGTTGCGTCACCGGTTGGGCCGCGACAAGAACCTGCCCCTCCGGATTCAGGTACATAACGTTAACGGCAGCGGTTTTGTCTGCCACATCCAGCAGCACCTTTCGGGCGGCCCGTTGCTGTTCTGATGTTTCTAGCTCCTGCAAAGCAGGATGATCCGCCATCAAGGCGGCCACTTCCTGATAGACCTGCATTTGCGTGCTCAGACGGTCGGCGGCCAGTTCCAAATCAGCCTCGGCCTTCTCGCTCAGTTGCGACAGGGCCTGACGATAGCCATAAGTCCAGACCGCCGCTGACAGCAATCCGACCGCGCATAAGAAACCGGCTATGATCCAAAAACGTTGCATATCTAGGGTCTTGCATTCAGCAGCCGCCATGGCAAGTCTGCACCGCATGAAGACGCTGACCCAATCCCCGACCGACCCGGCATTCGTGCAAAACCCATACCCCTTTTATGACAGCGCACGTCAGTTGGGCGATCTGTTCTACTGGAAAGACTACGGCCTTGTCGCGGCTGTCTCGCACAAAGCGGTGCAAATTCTGCTGCGCGATCGTCGCCTCGGGCGTGAAATCCCAGCGGAACTTGCAAAACCCGGCCCAGACCATCTTGCACCCTGGCTAGAAGTCGAATCCCATTCGATGTTAGAGCTTGAACCCCCGCGTCATACTCGATTGCGTTCTCTGGTACTGCGGGCGTTTACCTCTCGCGCGATCACGGCGCTTGAGGGGTCCACTGAACAGTTGTGTCTCGATTTAATCCAGCAGTTCCCCGACGGTCCGTTTGATCTGTTGGAAGCCTTTTGCACCCAAGTGCCCGTGATCACGATCTGCCGTCTGCTTGGTGTGCCGGAAGACATGGCACCGCAACTGTTGCAGTGGTCGCACGCCATGGTGGCCATGTATCAGGCAAACCGGACGCGCCAGACCGAAGACGAAGCCGTCCGTGCCACACAAGCCTTTACCACCTATCTCGAAGAATACATCGAAAAACGCCGCACTGACCCGCGTGACGATCTGATCACCCGGTTGATCGCGGCAGAGGAAGATGGCGAAAAACTCTCGCGGGACGAACTTATCACGACCTGCATTTTGTTGCTGAACGCCGGTCACGAGGCCACCGTGCACGCTATTGGCAATGGCGTGAAGACTATGTTGACGACGGGTACACAGCAGTATGTCCTGACGCCCGGCACCATCGACGGCGCAGTCGAGGAAATCCTGCGTTTCGATCCACCACTGCACATGTTCAGACGCTATGCCTATGAAGACATTGAACTCTTCGGTCACCGCTTTGCGCGTGGTGACGAAGTTGCCTTGCTTCTGGGCGCAGCCAATCGCGACCCTGCTGCTTGGTCCCAACCCGATACATTCGACCCGATGCGAGATGTAAGCGCTAATACTAGCTTTGGTGGTGGCCTTCACTTCTGTGTGGGCGCTCCGCTGGCCCGGCTTGAGATGCGGATCGCCCTGCCCATCCTGTTCCAGCAATGCCCAAAGCTAGAGCTGACGGCAGAGCCGCAATATTCGGACAGCTACCATTTCCACGGGCTGACCAAACTCATGGTAGCGGTCTGACTTAACATCCTGTCAAGAAACCCGGATCCGTGCTTCATCTGGCCATAAATATCTCGGGGGAGTCGCCTTCGGGCGGCGGGGGCGGCGCCCCCATTCACGCTTCATCCTATCCGACAGACTTCAGTGGTAGCATGGTGGTCGATTTGATCTCTTCCATCGAAAGCAAGGCTGTGACGTTGTGCACCCGTACCTCTGAAATCAAAGCCTGATAAAACGCATCATACGCACGCGCGTTCTTGACGCGCACTTTCAGAATGTAATCGATGTCTCCAGCCAAACGGTGCGCTTCCTGAACCTCTGGACGATCGCGCAACGCTTTCAGGAACTTCTGCTGCCACTCAGCCTCATGTTCCGACGTACGGATCAGCACAAAGAATGTGGCCTCAAAGCCCAACGCTTCGGCATCCAGCAATACGGTTTGCTGGCCAATGACTCCTGCCCCCTTCAGCTTGCGAATGCGATTCCAAACCGGCGTCTTGGAGCTCCCTACACGGGCTGCGATTTCGTCAAGCGACTGGCTGGCATCCCGTTGCAGCTCGGCTAGAATTTTCCGATCCGTGTCGTCTATTCGCACCGACATTCCAATTTCCCTTCCAATTCAGAACAAACCTTCTTTCACTCACCGCATATAGAACATTTGTTCTTATTTCTTCGCGCATATGGCGATTTGGCGGGAATATTTCCTATATTGGCACACAAGTCAATTCAGTCACGAGATGATCCGATGCAGGTCAAACAAACAAATATGCGCATTCACAAACCCGGCGTCGCCCGAGTTGCGCAATACCCGCACGTAGTCTCGGTTTTCAATAAGGAGCTTGCCTGATGGCCCGCGCTTTTACCCCCAAAGTCGTCACCGCCAACGACTTGTTGGAAGGTGATGTGATTTACCAGACCGAAGATGACCGGTGGTCGCGCGAGTTGTCCGATGCCGAACTGATCACGGACGAAGCTCACGCACAAGTTCGTCTGCTGGATGCCGCGCGTCAAGCCAACAAGATCGTCGGTGCCTATCTTGCCGACGCGGTGGCCGGAGAAAACGGCCCCGAACCCACCCACTTTCGGGAGGATTTCCGCCGGACTGGTCCGTCCAACTATGCCCACGGCAAACAGGAAACCTCCCCGCAGCCTCGGGCCTGATCTCAGGCCATTCTCTCTCCCCTTCAAGGCCCCGGGTCCGGGGCTGCAACTAAGGACAGCTAAACATGTATCGCTACTCCGAGTTCGACACAGCATTTTTGGCAGAACGCAACGCGCAGTTCCGTGCGCAGGTTGAGCGTCGCATTGACGGATCGCTGACTGAAGACGAATTCAAGCCCCTGCGCCTGATGAATGGTCTGTATCTGCAATTGCACGCTTATATGCTGCGGGTCGCTATTCCATATGGCACGCTGTCCAGTGCTCAGATGCGTCAGCTCGCTTTGCTGGCCGAGAAATGGGACAAAGGTTACGGCCATTTTACCACCCGTCAGAACATTCAGTACAACTGGCCGAAACTGAACGACGTGCCGGATATGCTGGACGCACTGGCCGAGGTTGGCATGCACGCCATCCAGACCTCGGGTAACACCATCCGCAACGTTACCGCCGATCACTTCGCCGGTGCCGCCGCGGATGAGGTCGCTGATCCGCGCCCCTATGCCGAACTGCTGCGCCAGTGGTCGACCGACCATCCTGAATTCCAGTTCATGCCCCGCAAATTCAAGATCGCCATCACCGGCAGCGAGAATGACCGCGCCGTGATCAAGGCGCATGACATCGGCCTGCAACTGGTCGAGCGTGATGGCGTTCTGGGTGCCCGCGTCATCGTTGGCGGTGGTCTGGGCCGTACGCCCATGATCGGCAAAGAGCTATCGGAATTCGTCGCCTTTGACGACCTGCTGGCCTATCTTGAGGCCACCGTTTCCGTGTGGAACCAGATCGGCCGTCGCGACAACAAGTACAAGGCACGTATCAAGATCACCGTGCATGAGCACGGCATCGACGCCATCCGTGCCAAAGTGAACGAACGCTTTTTGAAGGTTCGCCCGCAATTCAAAGGCGCGGATATGAACCTGCTGGAAGAAATCAAAGGCCACTTTGCGCCTCCGGCCTTCCGTGATGGTTCGGTTGCCTCGTTCGAGAGTGCCTACACCAACGATCCGGTCTTCCGTTCGTGGGTCGACACCAACATCGCGCCGCACAAGAACGCGGACCACGCGATCGTCACGATCTCGATCAAGAAGCACGGCCAGACGCCGGGCGATGCGACTGCCGAGCAGATGCGCGTAATGGCTGATCTGGCCGAAGAGTTTGCCTATGACGAACTGCGTATCAGCCACGAGCAGAACGTAATCCTGCCGCATGTCCACAAATCCGACCTGCCCGCGATCCACGCGACGCTGAAAGAATACGAGTTGGCGACCGCCAACATCGGCTTGATCAGCGACATTATCGCCTGCCCCGGTATGGATTACTGCGCACTGGCGACGGCACGTTCGATCCCCGTGGCGCAGGAAATCGCGACCCGGTTCGAAGACCTGAAACTGGAGCATGATATCGGCCACCTGAAGATCAAGATCTCGGGCTGCATCAACGCCTGTGGTCACCACCATGTGGGTCACATCGGCATTCTTGGCCTGGACCGCGCTGGCGTCGAAAGCTACCAGATCACTTTGGGTGGTGACGGTACCGAATCCGCAGCCATCGGTGATCGTACTGGCCCGGGCTTCGCCTATGACGAGATCGTTCCGGCGGTCGAGC
The DNA here is from genome assembly GCF_056537445.1 of Ruegeria sp. CF1. Lineage (NCBI taxonomy): Bacteria > Pseudomonadati > Pseudomonadota > Alphaproteobacteria > Rhodobacterales > Roseobacteraceae > Ruegeria > Ruegeria sp. CF1. Next base: position 691,844 of record NZ_JBQFRN010000001.1, read on the forward strand.
GCATCGTCGACACGTATCTGGAGCAGCGCGACAGCGCTGAAGAGACCTTCTTGCAGACCTATCGCCGCGTTGGCATGGCACCGTTCAAAGCGGCGCTTTACCCCGAGGCACAGGCCAATGCCGCTTGACCTGATCCAAACGGAACTGGGGGCTGACCGCGCCGAACTGACCGAAAAGGTCGAGGCACTGAACGCCCGCTTCCGCCACCACAGTGCCCATGATGTGATGCATGGCGCATTGGACGAGATCGAGGAGCTTGCTCTGGTCTCCAGCTTTGGCGCGGAATCGGTGGTGTTGCTGCATATGGCTGCAGTGGTCGACAAGATGACCCCAGTGCTGTTCGTGGACACCCAGATGCTGTTTGCCGAAACGCTGGAATACCAGCAGGAGGTCAGCGAGCGTCTGGGCCTGCGCAATGTGCAGATCATCCGCGCCGAGGATGAAGATGTTCAGCGCGACGATCCTTATGGCGCGTTGCGTCTGCGTGACACCGATGCCTGCTGTAACCTGCGCAAGACCTTCCCGCTGCAGAAAGCTCTGACCGGGTATTGTGGCTGGATCACCGGGCGCAAACGGTTTCAGTCCGGCACCCGTGCCGCGCTGGACTTTTTCGAGGTCGAGGACGGAACCGGCCGGATCAAGGTCAACCCCTTGGCCCACTGGGCGCCCAACGATGTGCGCGCCTATATGGAAGAAAACAACCTGCCCCGGCATCCGCTGGTGGCCAAAGGATACCCCTCGATCGGCTGTGCGCCCTGCACTTCGCCGGTCAAAGAAGGCGAAGACCCCCGCGCCGGGCGCTGGCGCGATCAGAACAAGGAAGAATGCGGCATCCATTTTGTTGATGGAAAAATGGTGCGCATCGGAGAGAAAACATGAACGTAATCGTAAACGACGAGGGCTTTGCCCCCGATGATTGGACCGATGGCTATGTCACGCTGGACGATGCAGCGAATGACGTGGTTGCACTGGATATCGCCTCGGACACTGACCCCGATGAACTGTTTGACCGGCTGGGCAGCGCCCAGATGGTGCGCGTGGACTTTCCATCCTCAGCGGATGGGCGCGGCTTTACGATCGCGCGCGTTCTGCGTCTGAAAGGATATACGGGTCGCCTGCGGGCAAAAGGCCATGTTCTTGCAGACCAATACGCCATGGCGCGTCGTAGCGGCTTTGACGAAGTCGAAATTGATGACACCTTGGCGAACCGGCAGCCCGAAGATCAGTGGCTGGCCCGGGCCAATTGGCAGGACAACAACTACCAGGCCCGCCTGCGCGGCTGACCCGCCATCGCCAACCTGTGATACGAAAGGGGCAATCTGGCCCTTTTCCTGACTTGGATCAAAGATTAAACGGAGATGTCGGTTTAGCAGACCGGTAGTGAAACGATGACAGAGATGAAACCCGTGAGTGAAGCAACCGCCGTTAAGGCCCCCGTCCTGCCCGACGCCCAGACTGTGACCGAGGTCAAACATTGGACCGACCGCCTGTTCTCTTTCAAGGTGTCGCGCCCTGCATCGCTTCGTTTCCGCTCGGGTGAGTTCGTGATGATCGGCCTGCTGGGCGACAACGGTAAACCGCTACTGCGCGCCTATTCCATCGCCTCGCCTTCATGGGATGAGGAACTGGAATTCTACTCGATCAAAGTGCAGGATGGCCCGCTGACCTCAAAACTGCAGCACATCCAGCCTGGTGATCAGATCATCCTTCGGCCCAAACCCGTCGGCACGCTGGTGCATGACGCATTGCTGCCCGGCAAGCGCATCTGGTTCTTCGCCACCGGCACAGGCTTTGCGCCCTTCGCGTCGCTGCTGCGTGAACCGCAGACCTATGAGGATTATGACGAGGTTATCATCACCCATACCTGCCGCGACGTAGCTGAACTGGATTACGGTCGCGAGTTGATCGAGAGCGTCAAACAGGACGAGTTGCTGGCCGAACTGATTGGTGACGGTTTCGCCGACAAGATTCGCTATTACCCCACCACCACGCGGGAAGAGAGCCCAAAGATGGGCCGTATAACCGAGCTGTTGAAAGACGGCACCGTATTTGCCGATCTGGGCATCGAAGGTGGTATCAAGCCAGACACTGATCGCGCGATGGTTTGTGGCAGCCTTGCCTTCAACCATGACATCAAAGCAATTCTGGAAGAGTTCGGCCTGCGAGAAGGCGCCAATTCCGAACCCAAGGAATTCGTGATTGAAAAGGCATTTGTGGGCTAATGGGGTTTGCCGGTGGAGTTATCGACACCCTAAACCGGCAAAAACTCACGAAATTCATGGAAAATTCATGCGGCTTGCAATTTATGCCGCTTGAAACACCTCTCAGCCCGGTCTAAATTCCGGGCTCGAAATTCTGCAATCATCAAAGGAATGAACCCATAGCCCGCAGACCTCACAACGCGCCGCCACAGCGAGATACCGGCCCGCGCGTCAATGACAAGATCCGTGCTCCCGAAATTCGCCTGATTGGCGCCGAAGGTGAAAATGTCGGGGTGGTTCATCCCGCAAAGGCCATGCAGATGGCCGCCGATGTCGGCCTCGATCTGGTTGAGATTTCGCCCAACGCGAACCCGCCGGTCTGCAAAATCATGGATTTCGGCAAGTTCAAGTACGAACAGCAGAAACGCGAAAGCGAAGCCCGCAAGAAGCAAAAGATCATTGAGGTGAAAGAGGTCAAGTTCCGGCCCAACACCGACACGCATGACTATGACGTCAAGATGCGCAACGTGTTCAAGTTTCTTGAGAACGGCGACAAGGTCAAAGTCACCCTGCGTTTCCGGGGCCGCGAGATGGCGCACCAAAACCTGGGGCGTGAGCTGCTGGAACGTGTGGCCGAAGACGTCAAGGATCTGGGCAAGATCGAGAACATGCCCAAGATGGAAGGCCGTCAGATGATCATGATGATTGGCCCGCTGCCACAGAAGTAGGTTTTGTTTTTGTAGAATGACAAAAGCCCCTCCGAAATCGGAGGGGCTTCTTTGTTTTCTGGCTTCTCGCCTAAATCAGATCACCGAGGATATCGCCCGATCCAGCTTGTCTACAAGCTCGACCAGTTGGTCATCTTCGATGACAAAGGGCGGTGCCAGGAGGATATGATCTCCGTTGCGTCCATCACGCGTTCCCGACATCGGGTAACAGATCAATCCCTCGGCCATGGCGGCCTTCTTGATCTTGGCCGCTAGGCCGCGCGACGGATCAAACGGAGTTTTCGCATCCCGATCCTCGACCAACTCAATTCCTCGGAATAAGCCGCGGCCCCGTATGTCCCCGACATTCGGGTGTTGGCCAAACTTGTTTTCCAACATGCTCTGCAATTTGCCCCCCATTACGCCGGCCCGCGCTGGCAGGTCACGAGAAGTAAGTTCCTGTACAACGGCAAGCGCAGCCGCAGTCGCAACCGGATGACCGATATAGGTGTGGCCATGCTGGAAGAAGCCCGATCCATCCCGGATCGCATCATAGATTCGACCCGAACACAGCATCGCTCCGATAGGCTGATACCCAGCCCCCAACCCTTTGGCGATACAAAGAATATCCGGCGTGACATCGTCATGATCACAGGCAAACAAATGCCCGGTACGCCCCATGCCGCACATTACTTCGTCGAGGATCAGAAGAACGCCGTGTTGATCGCAAATTTCACGGATTCGCTTGTAGTACCCCTCGACTGCCGGAACAGCCCCAAGCGTCGCACCAACCACCGGCTCCGCCATGAAAGCCATGACCGTTTCAGGCCCAAGGCGCAGGATTTCTGCCTCCAGCTCATTCGCAACGCGCTGACCATATTCAAAACTGCTCTCATCCTCAGGCTTTTCGGCGTACTCATAGCAAGGAGCGATATGAGTCATCTCGATCAGCATCGGTGCAAACTGCGCCCGCCGCCATTCATTGCCACCCGCCGAAAGTGCCCCCAAAGTGTTGCCGTGATAGCTTTGTCGGCGCGCTATGACATGACGGCGTTCAGGCTGGCCGGTTTCCAGATAATACTGCCGCGCCAGTTTGATAGCAGCCTCGGTCGCCTCTGACCCGCCCGAGACAAAATAGACCCGGTCCAGTTCGCCGGGGGCGTGTTCAATCAGCAGATCGGCCAGTGCCTCGGCCGGTGCCGAGGTCATAAAGCCCGTATGCGCAAACGCAATCTGCGCCACCTGATCCTGCACCGCTTTGACCACAGCGGCGTTGGAATGGCCGAGGCATGAAACGGCAGCATCACCACAATCCAGATAGCGACGGCCGGTTGAGTCGATGAGATAACAGCCGTCACCACCAGCGGCCTCAGGCAGTTCCGACTTTGTATGGCGTGGAAATACGTGACTCATGTCGACGTCCTTTTCAGAAGATCAATCAGCGCCGCGACGGATGCAGCATTGTCTGCCCAAGCCTGGCCATCCGGACCGGCAAGGCTGTTCTCAAAACCCACGCGCACATCGCCACCCAACTGCGCGGCCTTTTGCAGGCACGCATGCTCCTGCCCTCCAAAGGCACAGACCATCCATGGATCAGCGCTGTGCGGAAACACATCCAGATCATTCGGACTCGATTCCTGCGCCGTGGAATAGCGACCAAGGACAAGCAGACGGTCGACCTGATCCGATTTTACCACCCCTTCAGCCTGCCAATGGGTCAGTAACTCAACGTCAGCGACATCATAGAGGATATGCTGAACACGAGTCCCTTGTTCCGCGCATAGTGCGTAGACCTTTGGCGCAAGTTCGGGCGACCGTGCAATCTCGCGCACCGAAATCGAAGCCCAGTCCGGGCGCACATTTTGCAAACAAGCAAGTTGTGCTTGAACGCCGAAAACGCCAGCAGCTTCTGTCGTAATCTGGATGTCCATGTCAGGGGCCGCAGCACGCAGTTCAGCAATGGTTTCGCGATACAAACCCGCATCTAGTGAATGGTTACCTGACTGATCGCGAATATGCAGATGCAGACCTTGCGCACCTGCCCTATGGCACGTTTTCGCGACCTTGACGATTTCATCAGTCTTGATCGGCAGGGCAGGATGATCTCCATGCCCTCGTCGCGCCCCGTTCGGAGCCACCAACACATATGGCCTTCTCGTCATCCTCAAACCAGTCCCAGACATTCCGTCACCTGTTTTTTACGATCCCGAATTAGACACCTCGCTCACGTTTTCAATTTGCAATCTTCATAACATTTGTTTTTTCTTACCAAATGCAACACACCTCATCCCAACTGACCGAGCAGCTTCGGCACGAAATCGACACCCTGCCTCAGCAAATGCAAGCCGCAGCGAAATACATCATCGACCACCCTGGCGATTTCGGGCTCGACCCGGTTCGGCTTACCGCCGAGAAAATCGGTGTCAGTTCAAACGTTCTGGTTCGGTTGGCACAACGTATGGGGTTCGACAGTTTTGAGTCGTTCAGACGGCCCTTTCGCCAGACCCTTGTCACAGACCGGGAAGATCGGCTGGGTCAAGGCTGGCTGGATCGCATGAAATCGGGGGGCCAATTCAGCGCCGCGCAAGCTGGGTTTGCGCAAAACGAACTGAACGTCGTAGCCCGCTCCCTGCGACTGGCCGATCCTGATTTGATGCAACAGGTCACGGAGCACATGATTGCAGCTAATCGCTGTTTCATAACCGCGACCCGGGCCAGCTATGCTTTGGCCTATTATCTCCACTATGCGGGTCGGATGGCACACCCAGGATTTCAGCTTATCCCGCGACATATGGGATCAGCCATCGATGATTTGCTCGAGGCCGATGAAGCGGACTGCCTTTTCGCTATTACCGTTCACCCCTATTCCTCTGACACCATACAATCCATGCGTTTTGCGCGTAAACGCGGCATGCGCATCGTGCTATTGTCGGATAGCGACGTCATCGCCCCTGGTGTTAACCCTGACATCGTGCTGCCTGTCAGTACCCGCGCGCAACATCACTTTTCCAGCTTCTCCGGAGCGATGGCAGTGCTTGAATGCCTGCTAGGTCATCTCTTTGCCGCCGGGGGATCAGCCGCGCGTGACCGCGTGGAACGCTATCAGACGGCACGAGAAGACACCGGCGCCTACTGGCGCCCCGCCAAGCCCCCAAGAGTTCGGAAAAAATAAAGAGCCCCGGCTTTCACCGAGGCTCTCAAAGCTGATTAAAAATCAGATCAGCTGCAAGCTTCGACAGCCCGTTTCGTCATAACAGTGACCAGATGCGCCCGATACGTTTTGCTCCCGTGCAGATCACCAATCATGTTCATCGGATTGATGTGCAGCCCCATCAAAGCGTCCGCGCGGAACTCTTTGTTCAGGGCCTCCTCAGCCTCCGCCCAGCGGAAAACTCCGTCCTCGCTTGCACCGGTTACTGCAACCCGAACGCCATCGGCAAACCGGGCAAGATATACCCCGACCAACGCAAACCGAGACGCGGGCTGCAAAAACTTCTGATAACTCGCCGCCTGAGGCACGGGGAAACGCACCGAAGTGATAATCTCGCCCTCTTCCAGAGCTGTCGTAAACATGCCCTGAAAGAAGTCATCCGCCGCTATCTGGCGATTATTGGTGACAATGGTCGCGCCTGAACCCAGCACTCCCGCCGGATAACAGGCCGCTGGATCATTGTTGGCAATCGAACCGCCAATAGTGCCACGATTACGCACCGCAGGATCACCGATCTGGCCGGCCAGCGCTGCCAGCGCCGGATAGTTACCAGCAGCTTCAGCGGCCACATTTGCGTGGGTTGTCGCACCGCCTATCGCTACCGAGCCATCATCCTCGACGCAGACCCCTTTCATTTCAGCGATTCCATTGACCGAAACCAGCTTGGATGGCGCGGCCAACCGCTGCTTCATTGTGGGGATCAGGGTTTGCCCACCCCCCAATGCCTGAGCATCCTCAACTCCCAACGCAGTAACCGCCTCAGCGATGGTCGAGGGTTTCTCAAACTCGAAATTGTACATTTCGTTCTTCCTTTCCGAAAAGCGCGGATCCGCCCTTCATCTGGCTATAAATATCTCGGGGAGCGCGAGGGGCTGGCCCCTCGCACCCGAACCTCTCAACCATGCATTGCTGTCCAAACACGCGACGGGCTCATCGGCATGTCAATGTGATCAACAGCCTTTCCACCCGAGTTCAGCGCATCCAGAACCGCGTTGACTACCGCAGGCGGCGAGCCAATCGCACCAGCCTCACCGCAGCCCTTCACACCCAACGGGTTGTGCGTACACGGCGTCTGGCTGGAATGGTCGACCGCATAGAACGGCAGATCATCGGCGCGTGGCATCGCGTAATCCATGAAGGATGCGCTCAGCAACTGGCCATTCTCGTCATAGGCGCAATTTTCCAACAAAGCCTGACCGATACCCTGACCGATACCGCCATGTACCTGACCATCCACAATCATCGGGTTAACGATGTTGCCAAAGTCATCCGCAGCGGTGAAGGCTTCGATGGTCACCTGTCCAGTCTCGGGATCCACCTCAACCTCGCAGGCATATGCCCCCGCTGGGAAGGTGAAGTTGGCCGGGTCATAAAATGCGGTCTCCTCCAGCCCCGGCTCAACCTCCAATGGGAAGTTGTGCGGTACATAGGCTGTCAGAGTCACATCACCCCAGGCCACCGACTTGTCAGTGCCCGCGACGCTGAACTGACCGTCCTTCAGCTCGATATCGGCCTCGGACGCCTCGAGCAGGTGGGCCGCGATCTTCTTGGCCTTGTCGATCACCTTTTCGGTCGCCTTAACCATGGCCGAACCACAGACCGCGAGCGAGCGTGAGCCATAAGTGCCCATGCCGAACGGGATCTTCGAGGTGTCGCCATGCACAATCTCTACCATCGACTCGTCGATGCCGATCATGTCGGCCACAACCTGCGGGAAAGCGGTCTCATGCCCCTGCCCGTGGCTATGTGCACCAACCATGACGCTGATGGAACCGGTGGCGTTCACCCGCACCGTGGCAGCATCATAAAGACCCGCCCGGGCCCCCAGCATGCCGACGATGTTCGAGGGCGCGATGCCGCAGGCCTCGATATAGCAATTGACGCCTAGGCCACGCAGCTTGCCATTGGCCTCGCTTTCCGCCCGTCGCGCGGCAAAGCCAGCCAAATCAGCAGCAGCTTCAAGCTTATCCATCGTCCCGTTGTAATCCCCGGTGTCGTAGGTCAGCGCCACCGGTGTGTCATACGGGAACTGGGTGATGAAATTCTGGCGACGCAGGGCGATCGGATCGACACCCAGTTCACGCGCTGCCTTGTCGATGACGCGCTCCAGCTGATAGGTCGCCTCTGGCCGACCCGCACCGCGATAAGCGTCCACCGGCACTGTGTTGGTGAACATTGCCTTCACATTCACCTGAATGACCGGCGTCTTGTAGTTGCCCGCCATCAGAGTGCCATGCAGCCAAGTCGGAACCGAGCTTGAGAAGGTCGACAGATACGCGCCCAGATTGGCGTAGGTGTTGGTGCGAAGGCCTGTGAAGTTATTGTCCGCGTCCAAAGCGAGCTCAATCGTGCTGACGTGGTCGCGGCCCTGCGCATCCGACATAAACGCCTCGGACCGGCTGGCGGTCCATTTGACCGGACGGTTGCAGGCCTTGGCAGCGAATGTACAGAACGCCTCTTCCGCGTAGTGGAAAATCTTCGTGCCAAATCCACCACCAACATCAGGCGCTACGACACGCACTTTGTGTTCAGGCAAGCCCAGAACAAATGCGCACATCAGCAAGCGGATCACATGCGGGTTCTGCGAAGTGGTGTAGAGCGTGTACTCATCCGTACCCCGGCTGTACTCGGCCACCGCAACGCGCGGCTCCATCGGATTAGCAACCAGACGGTTATTGATCAGGTCCAGAGTGGTGACATGGGCCGCGTTGGCAAAAACCTCATTGACCTTGTCATTGTCTTCTTCGCCCAGATGCCAGTCATAGCAGATGTTGTTCTTCAGATCCTCATGGATAAGCGTCGCGCCATCCTGCGCTGCGGCTTTCATATCCAGCACGGCAGGGAGCTCTTCGATATCCACTTCAATCGCTTCCGCCGCATCGCGGGCGAGTTCAAGGCTGTCCGCGACAACGGCAGCGATGGGATCGCCTACATGTCGGACCTTGCCTTGCGCCAGAATGGGATGCGGTGGTTCCTGCATCGGGGCGCCATGACGGTCGGTTACTTCCCAGCCGCAAGGCATTCCGCCCACGCCTTCAAAGTCCTTGCCGGTGAACACCTTCACAACCCCCTGCATACCCTCGGCGGCAGATGTGTCGATGTTGGTGATCCGGCCATGCGCGATGTCGGACCGTAGGAAATGCACATAGGCCTGGCCATGTACGTTGATGTCGTCGGTGTAATTGCCTGCTCCGGTCAGAAAGCGTACGTCCTCGCGCCGCTTGGAACTGGCTCCGATGCCACTGTCTTTGGGCATTGCTTGTTCTCCTCCGTGGAAAAGAATTTTCGTCGAAAATTCTTAACCGCCTCACTCGGCGGCGATGCTGGAAACGTCTTGACCCGATGCGGCCATGATTGCCTTGACGATGTTGTGGTAGCCTGTGCACCGGCATAGGTTACCCTCAAGGTACTTGCGAATTTCGCCTTCGGTCGGGCGCGGGTTATCCTTTAGCAATGCTGCAGCGCTCATCACCATGCCCGGAGTGCAAAACCCGCATTGCAGCCCATGATGATCCTGAAAGGCCTGTTGGATCACGTTCAGCGTGCCATCTTCGGCCGCCTGCCCCTCGATCGTGCCCACATCCGCGCCGTCTGCTTCCAGCGCCAGCATGTTGCAGGATTTGACCGCCTCACCATTCACGTGCACTACGCACGCGCCACATTGAGCCGTGTCGCAGCCAATATGTGTGCCTGTCAAATTCAGGTGGTCGCGTAGAAATCCGGATAATAGAGTCCGCCCTTCAACATCACCGCTGACGGCAACGCCGTTCACGGTCATTGAGACCTTGGTCATAAGATCCTCCCCTTTTTTTGGCTTATTTGCTAAGCCAGAGTTAAACACGGTAAATTTCGTTTGAGAACAAAAATATTTGCCTGATTTTTCCGCAGTTTCGCTGATCAGCCTTCTAACAATGATGCGTCCACCAAACAGGGCAAAATTGCCGTTGCGTCATTTACTCTTGGCAGCGCGGGGCTGTGGCCGCGTCGGGATTTCTTTTAGCAGCCCACCGACACCCATCCCTGCGATGTCCGCGCCCGTCGTTTCGATTCCGCAAGCAACGCGGGACAAGACCCAATCCGCCCCGTTCAATGCTGGTGAGCGCGCGCATCCGGGCAAACCGATAATGGGGCGCCCGCCGGAAGATCCCAAAAACAACAGGTTCCCCGGATCGACCGGCATTCCAAACCGGTCGACGATACCCCCCGCTGCCCGCACAGAAGCAGGCGCCACATCATCTTTATCCGACGTGGCCGATCCGGTCAGGATCATGACGATCTCACCCCGAATGGCCGAAATCGATGCTGTTAAGTCGCCCATCCGATGCGGCACCACCTGAACATCTGACAGATTCATACCCAAAGCCTCAACCCGGCTACGAATAGCAGCGATACCTTTTTCATTAGATGGCCCGCCAGCAATGTCGGTAACGATGAGACCCGCATTTTCGTATTTGGGCACCGATAACCGAATAGCGTCCTGCGCATGACGGGCCGCACTCTCAACGTCGCATCGAGGTACGGCATAAGAAATCACCTTGATCGTCGCGACCATGCCGCCAGCCGCCATCTGCTGATATTGCGGCACCGTCGCAACAGTGATCATCGGATTGACCTGATTGAACTTTTGCAAGGCATCGGTATCCAGCACCGCGACGCCTGGTCCATTTGCTAAAAGGTTGACCCGGCCTGTAAAGGCTTCGGTGACACGCAGATTTGCCTGTGTGGGACTTGGTGCAAGCGCTTCTGCCAGCAGCGCTGCGGCTTCGTCCTCATGGCAATCACCTTGCTCCAGTCTCGCGACTGTGACCTCGGTCAGACCGGCTTGGTGCAACTCGGCTATGTGCTCGGACGAAAGCGTTATACCTTTCCTAAGCTTGCGGTTTCCCGCTTTGACGGAATGGGCTAACATCGCGCCGTAGGCGTCGGAAACGGGTACCGGACCAAACTTCACGCTCTGCCTCGCAGGACCGCCGTCATCTGCGCCAGGATCGCAACGGCTATCTCAGACGGTCCAGCCGCCCCGATATCAAGCCCAACAGGTCCGTGAATCAGTGAAATCTGGTCATCGTTGAACCCGGCCTGCTTCATCCGCTCCACGCGTTTGGCATGTGTGCGCTTAGATCCGAGTGCGCCGATGTAGAACACATCGGCCGCCAAACCGGCCTGAAGCGCGGGGTCATCAAGTTTGGGGTCGTGGGTCAGCAACACAAGCGCCGTGCGCGAGTCGAGACCCAGCTTTGACACAGCCTCATCCGGCCAATCCGTCAGGATGGTTTCTCCGGGAAAACGTGCGTCCGATGCGAAGGCCTCGCGCGGATCTATAATCGCCGGGTCATAGCCCGCGATCCGGGCCATCGGCACCAGAGCTTGGGCGATGTGCACCGCTCCCACCACTATCAACCGTAGCGGTGGGTTGTGGACAGCGACAAAGGTTTGCCCATCCTCTTCGAACCCGGACCTGTCCATACGCAAGCGTTCGGAATAGGCATTACGGCGCAACGCGCGCTGGCCCGTCTCGACATTGACTTCATAGGCCAAGGGCTCGCGCCGCGCCCGTGCCGCGACCAGTTCGGCCAGCATTGGTTCGGGCAGGACCTTGCCGACCGGTTCAACCAAAACCCTGATCGTACCGCCGCAGGCCAGACCGACGGCAAACGCATCCTCGTCGCTTACACCGAACTCTAGCAGCCTTGCCTCGCCTTCCTCTATGGCTTCCAGCGCTTCGACGATCACGGCACCTTCGACGCAACCACCAGAAACCGAGCCTTCGATCCGACCATCGCCCGCAATGACCAACTGCGCGCCTACACGGCGCGGCGCGCTGCCCCAGGTCTCAACCACAGTGGACAAAGCCGCGCCCTTCCCGGCGCGATACCATTTTAGTGCGGTTTCCGGGCTGCTATCGAATCGTTCCATTTAGACCTCCGGCCTTGCTTGGGTTCAACATAGTCAGCTTTGGAGCAATGAAAAGCGCTCAGCGGGTCGATCTTGTGGCGCTAACAAGCCGATTTTGAACTCACATTCACAAATTGTTGAATGTTGGAAGGCGTCATTCTAGCCTGCATGCGATTCCGGGGCCTATTCGGGATCGTCCCAACATATTTCATAGCGGAGACAAACAGTTGAAACGCATTCTTACACTCGGAGCAGCGATCGGCCTGTTGACTGCCAGCACCGGCTGGGCTGACACATTTCTGAAATACGGTGAGGTCGAAGGCTGGAAGGTTTTCATCGATCAGGACAAGAAATCCTGCCTTATCGAAGCGGTTGATGACGCTGAAAATGTCGTGCAGATGGGCCTGACCGAAGATCGCGGCGTTGGCTATGTTGGTGTCTTCACCAAGGCCAAAACCAACATCAAGAAAGGCGAGAAAGAGGCTGTTGCCATCCTTATCGGCGACAATATTTATGTCGGAGAAGCCACCGGCATGAAGGGGAACATCACCAAGGGCTATTCGGGTGGGTATGTTCTGTCAGACGACCCTCAGTTCGCAGATGATCTTGCCAAGAAGAAGGTGATGGTCGTTTTCCCGGAGAAAGAGTTCGCCTTCACCGTTGACCTGACTGGCACTTACAAAGCCATGGAAATGGCACGGAAGTGCAATGAAGAGCAGCTTTCGTAACAGCTAGTCTGAAAGCGCGGACATCAGCCGCGCTTTCTGCCCCTGATCATCTGGTTGCGAAATCACGGCGGCCAGATCTTCCAGCGACGCAATCGAATGCCCGGCGCGGAAGCTGTCGACATGTGGAAGCATTGTCGCCACACCCTGAGCTTTCGGTGCGAACCCGTCCCAGCGCAGCAATGGGTTCAGCCAAATCAGACGCCGCGACGACAGGTGCAGGCGCTCGATTTCCTTTTCCAGCATCTCGGGATCACCCCGCTCTAACCCGTCGGTGATCAACAACACGACCGCCCCCTGCCCCATGACGCGCCGGGACCAGTCGCGATTGAACTGATGCAGGCATTCTCCGATCCGGGTTCCGCCTTCCCAGTCCTGTGCCTCGGCCCCAGCAGCGGCCAGCGCTGCATCGACATCACGTTGATGCAGATGGCGGGTGATGTTGGTCAGGCGTGTGCCAAACGTGAATGCGTGCACTTTGGCCCAACCTGCGCCTTTGGCATTCGAAACCGCGTGTAGAAAGTGCAGAATGATCCGACTGTATTGGCTCATCGACCCGGATATATCGCACAACGCAACCAAATTCGGCCACCGAGGTTTGGGTTGCAAGTGCGCGATATCGCGTAGTTCGCCACCCTGCCGCATCGCTGACCTAAGTGTCCGAGCGCGATCAATGCGGTGACCGAGGTGACTGGCCTGACCTCGGCGAGACTCGATGGGTTTGACCGGTAAGTTCAGGCGCGACAGCATGCGTTTGGCCTGGGCGATCTCGGATGTACTCATCTGTTCGAAATCAAGGTTGCGCAAGCGTTCTTCGGATGACGCGGTTTGGGTCGCGTTGATCTCGATCTCGCTTTCCTCTTGTTGCTCGGTTGATTCTGGCAAGTCGCGTTCGACGCCATCCAACAACGCCTCAGCCGCGCGCTTTTCAGCCGCATCCGCTTTGCGCTCCTCCTGAACACCGCGAATGGCGGGCAGCATCATGGACATCATATGTTCTAGATACCGCGGATCGCGCCAATAGAGGCGGAAGACTTGCGCAAAAACCGTTCGATGTTCCGGCCGGTTCACGAAACAGGCATGCAGCGTCCAGTAGAAATCTCGTTTCTCGGTGAACCCCGCAGCCTGCACGGCGCGGATCGCGTCAACCACGCGCCCAGTTCCTATCGGCAGTCCGGCCTTGCGCAAAGCGCGCGCAAAATGGGTGATGTTCTGGGCCAGTTTGGGGTTGTCCGGTATATCGAGTGGGAGTTGTTCGGCCATCAAACCCCCAAAGTATTTTCGAGCATATGAAGCATCAGGCTGGTTCGAGATCGGCTTTCGCCTGATCCAGAATGCGTTTGGCCTCGGACCCCTGCAACTTTTGGATGTCGTCCTGGTATTTCAGGATGGCACCCAACGTATCGCCGATTACTTCGGGACTTAGGTTGATAACGTCCAGCGCCAGCAGACATTTAGCCCAATCGATGGTCTCGGCCACCCCCGGTTTCTTGAACAAATCTTCAGTGCGCAAGCGCTGAACAAAGGCGACCACCTCACGGCTCAGCGCTTCTGCCGCTTCGGGAGCCCGTGCGTGCAGGATTTCGATTTCGCGCGCAAAGTCAGGGTAATCAACCCAATGATATAGGCAGCGGCGTTTCAGTGCGTCGTGTACTTCGCGCGTGCGGTTCGAGGTGACGATCACGATCGGCGGTTCAGGCGCTTTGACAGTACCTAACTCAGGGATCGTTACCTGAAAGTCACTGAGCGCCTCCAGCAAGAAAGCCTCAAAGGGTTCGTCGGTCCGGTCCAATTCGTCAATTAGCAATACAGGTGCCCCATTAGCATCCGGACGCATGGCCTGCAGCAAGGGGCGTTCGATCAGATAATCATCCGAGAACAGCTCGGTCTGCAACGCGCCTCGGTCCGCCCCACCCGACGCTTCTGCGGTTCGGATCGCCACCATCTGGGCGGGGAAATTCCACTCATACACAGCGGAAGAGGCATCAAGGCCTTCGTAGCACTGCAACCTGATCAGGCGCCGCCCCAATCCTGCGGCCAGCGCCTTGGCGATCTCAGTCTTGCCGACGCCCGCCTCGCCTTCCAGAAATAGAGGTCGACCAAGTTTCAGCGAAAGAAACACAACCGTCGCCAAAGCCCGGCCACAGACATAACCCTCAGAGCCCAAAAGCTCTTGCACGGCATCGATGGAGTTTGGCTGTGTCATGAGTTCCCCTTTTTCCTGCGCCCCAACAGGTCATGACCACAACCAGAGGTCAAGACCACCATCCGTCAGTGACTTACGGCGATCTGTCTCATCGGCAAGGGCAAGAGGGTCTTTCACCACCCAAGCGGCTGTGTTAGCCGGGGGCCATGACCCAATCCCTGACGATCCGCCGCCCCGATGACTGGCATTTGCATCTGCGCGATGGCGCGATGCTGCAAGCCGTCTTGCCTGAAACCGCGCGCCATTTTGCCCGTGCCATCATCATGCCGAATCTGGTTCCGCCCGTTGTCAAAGGTGACGACGCAGCAGCTTATCGGGACCGCATCCTTGCTGCTCTGCCTGAGGACATGACGTTTGAGCCGCTGATGACGCTCTACCTGACAGAAGACACAGACCCGGCGGATGTGGCCGCCGCACATGCAAGCGGATTGGTCAAGGCGGTAAAGCTTTACCCGGCTGGGGCAACAACCAACTCGTCTTCTGGCGTTCGCGATTTCGACAAGGTGCGCCCGGTGCTGGAGAAGATGGCCGAGATCGGTCTGCCGCTGTGTGTGCACGGCGAAGTCACGGATGCCGAGATCGATATCTTCGATCGTGAGGCGGTTTTCATCGACCGCGTTCTTGATCCGATTCGCAAAGCAACACCCGGACTGCGCGTGGTGATGGAGCACATCACGACGTCAAACGGCGTGGATTACGTCAAGGCGAACGAGAAAGATCTGGGTGCGACGATTACAACGCATCACCTGATCATCAACCGCAACCACATTCTGGTGGGTGGCATCAAGCCGCATTACTACTGCTTACCGGTCGCCAAACGCGAAGAGCATCGGCTGGCGCTGCTGACCGCCGCGACATCAGGCGATACGCGTTTCTTCTTGGGCACAGACAGCGCGCCGCACACGGATGCTAACAAGGAAATGGCCTGTGGCTGCGCCGGCTGTTTCACTGCAACTAATACAATGTCACTGCTGGCCGAAATGTTCGAGCGCGCAGATGCGTTGGACAAGCTAGAGGCGTTCGCGTCACTCAACGGCCCGGCCTTCTATCGCCTGCCAGTGAACGAAGAGACCATCACGCTGACCAAAGGCGATGAGGTCGTCTATCCGGCCAAAATCGAAAGCGGCGACGGCCCCGTGACCGTATTCGATCCGGGTTTTCCACTGCATTGGCGCGTCGCTTAATCAGTTAGCCTTTCAGCCAAATCCGCTGCGCGCCCGCCGGTGCGCAGCATCGACCAGATGGCGTCCGCCTCATCCCCCCCGATCAGCTTCGCCGCTTTCTCCCTGACGCGATCTTCGCGATCCGATAGAGACATCGGAGCCAGCAGATCATGGCTGGCCTCGCGGCGCGCGCCGTCCCGGCGTAACAGGGACAGATGGGCTTGTGTCTCGGATAGACTCTCATCCGCCTCGACCGTGATCCGGTCCCTTAAGGATTGCAGTCTTGGATCAGCACAAATCTTGTCGGAATAGCTCCCTGGCAGAGCTGTATCGTAGCCCATTGCCTGCATTGCGATCACGGTACGATAGGAAAACTTCGCTCCTAACCCACTGGTCGGCTGCAGTTGATTGCACACACTCATCCAGCGGGGGTGGGTTTTGATCTTGATCTCGGCCACCTCGGGCTCGGCGATGTCGAGATCGCGCGCAGCCTCAAGCGCCGCGTGCAGGCCATGGCAGCAAGCGTGGAATTTGTGTCTGATGCTTTCGAACAGCCACTCGTCCCCCAAACCATCAAGCGCAGCAGCTAAATCGTCAGCCCCCAAATGTGTCGCCCCAAACCCAAACGGGCCTTCCAATGCGTCAGCACCGGGTTGAAAGCCGTTGCGGATCAACTGGGCGGCCTCAACACCGTTCGAGGCTGCAAGCCCAGCGTTATAGGGTTTACCCATTGTCCCAAACTGTGATTTCTGCCCTGAGGCCCGGGTCGCGGTTAGCCCCAACAGGTCACGCATCTGCTTTACGTCAAATGCCATAATCCGACCCGCAGCCACCGCAGCCCCAAACGCGCCAGCCGTGGCTGTTTGGTGAAAACCAGCCTGATAATGACCACGACCAAGCCACAAACCGATGCGGATCGATAACTCCATTCCCACTAGCGCTGCCTCAAGCAGATCGACCAGAGGTCGGTCTTCCCACGCCGCAAGAGCAAGGGCTGCAGGAAAAACAGCAACCGATGGATGACCGATATGAGCGAAATGCGTGTCGTCATAATCAAGCGCATGAGAAATGGTACCATTCACCAGCGCCGCTGCGCGTAGCGGCGCATCACCGCCTCCGAACAAACGCGCCTGTGCGGCACCGCTCTCGGAAAGAACCATCTGACGTATGATGCGGGAAACCGGCTCATCTGCGCCTGCCCGCCCCACAGCAAGCCAGTCCAACGCGGATAGAGATGTCACAATACGAGCCTGCGCCGTGGTCGACACAGAACCAGCAGCAAACTCGGCAAGGGCAGTTGTCAAATCGGTCATGTGGCGCAGTCTAGCGCGCGCCGCTCGGGCGTAAAGCCTCAGCCGTACAGGACGGCAGCACGTTGTTCGAATGCTCGGACGATACGGTGCATGGCTTCGTTGAAAACCACGCCAATGATTCCTTGCAGAACCGCGTTCTTGAATTCGAAATCAACGTGGAACGAGACGTTGCAGCCGTCTTCCGTATCTTCAAACTCCCAATCCGAGCGCATGTATTTGAACGGTCCGTCCAGATACTCGGTATCGATCCGTTTCAGCTCATCAAACAGCGTGACCCGACTGCCAAAGCGTTCGCGGAACACCTTGAATGAAATAACCAGATCCGCTTCCATCACCTTGCCATCGCCCGCGGCATAGGTCCGACGGATACGGGCCGCAGCGCACCAAGGCAAAAATTCAGGGTATTTCGCCACATCCGCGACCAGATCATACATCTGCTGAGCGGTGTAAGGCAGCGGGCGGGTCTCGGAATGGGTTGGCATGATATCCGGGATTAACTGGTGACAATGGGGCGTGATTTCGTATGTTGCGCGCCAAAGATCAAGGGGGCAGCGATGAGCCAGCGCGCATATGTGATAGATGAGATGATCTCGGCCAAGGCAATTGCTGCCCGGATCGAAGAGCTTTGCCGCGAAATAACGGCTGAATTCGGCGGCACCGACAAGCTGGTCGTTGTCGGCCTGCTGCGCGGCAGCTTCGTCTTTATCGCTGATCTGGTGCGCGAGCTGGACCTGCCCATCGAGGTCGATTTTCTGGAGGCATCGTCCTACGGTGACTCGATGGAAAGCAGTCGAGAAGTTCGTATTCTTAAGGACTTACGCGGCGCTATTGAAGGGCGTGATGTTTTGGTGGTCGAGGATATCGTGGATACCGGCCATACCCTGAACCACGTCTCCAAGCTGCTCCGTACCCGCAAGCCACACCGGTTGAAATCCATCGCCCTTCTGGACAAACCCAGCCGGCGCGAAGTCGATTTCCGCTCGGACTGGATCGGGTTTGAAATCCCTGATGAATTTGTCGTGGGTTATGGCATCGACTATGCGCAGCGCAATCGCAACCTGCCGTTTATCGGCAAGGTTCGATTTGTCGAAGATCAGGACTGATGAGTCTGCGCCATTTTGTTCGCATGTCGAAATGGGGGCGAAACCCGCCCTCGGAACGGCGCGTGAAACTGGTGTTTGGCGTGATCCTTATCTGCCTGATGATTGCCGGAATTGAATATATGGGTTGGTGGCCCGAATGGGCAGAAAGCCAGCCCAGAAAACTCAGGCCTTGAGCGTTTGTTCGATAGCAGCCAAAAAAATATCTGTCCCGATCGGGATCAAAGCATCCGGGAAATCATAGTCGGGGTTGTGTAGCTGCGGATGATCCCGTCCCGCGCCTAGCCAGAACATGGCGCTTTTTGCGCCTTT
Organism: Ruegeria sp. CF1; assembly: GCF_056537445.1. NCBI lineage: Bacteria > Pseudomonadati > Pseudomonadota > Alphaproteobacteria > Rhodobacterales > Roseobacteraceae > Ruegeria > Ruegeria sp. CF1. The sequence continues at coordinate 710,677 of NZ_JBQFRN010000001.1, forward strand.
TCCGAACTGCCCGAAATCTTCCGAAAACCTTTGTGGGGTCGCAACCAGCTTGCAAGGAATGTCGCGGCTTTGGCAGGCCTCTGACAGGATCTGCACGGCTTCACCCGAATTTGTGCAAGCCTCAAACACATCGTCATAGGTGATTTCAACACCTAATCCCTGTGCCTGAGCACGCGTAGTCACCAGCTGTTCTGCGTCGCGGATCAGGCTTGCCATCCGGCTGTCCGAGACCGTGCGCAGGGTCACCCACAGTTCGGCCTGACCGGGTGCGATACCAAAAGTGGCCTCACCCAGCCTAGCATGGGTTACCGTTGTCAGCGCATATTCTGCATCCAGCGCCCCACCCTGCCCCAGAATGGCCAAAGCAGGCATAAGCTCTGCCAACGCACCGGCTGGCGACACTCCATCCTGAGGGGCCGCCGCGTGAGAGGTTTTGCCCGTCAAAACAATTCGCATCCCACGCGAGGCGCAATTCGCCGGACCCGAGCAAAGCTCAACCCCGCCCAATTCCAAACCCGGCAAATTGTGCAAAGAAAACACATAGTCCGGAGCGATATCCGCAAACTTGGGATCAGCACGATAGGCAATCGCACCTTGACCGGTTTCTTCGGCGGGTTGAAAAATCAGAACCACCCGCCCCTTGGTCGGACGCTTGTCCCCCAATACAAAGGCAACACCAAGCACCATCGCCATATGGCCATCATGCCCGCAAAGATGCCCCTTTCCGGGATGTTGCGACGCGTATCGTGCACTTGAGATTTCCTGAATCGGCAAACCGTCCAATTCACATCGGATTCCGATGGTTGGTCCGGGCTGTCCGCTATCATAAACCGCCGCGACACCGTGGCCACCAATACCTGTCAGAACCACATCGGGATCACACGCCTGAAGCAAGTTCGAGATACTCGTCGCGGTTCCACGTTCCTCGCCCGATATCTCAGGCACTTGATGCAGTTCATGGCGCTTTTCGGTAAGCCAGGATTGAAGTTCGGGTTTCACCTCTGGTTCAACTTCTTTTGTCGAGCTTCGCGCAAACGGGCGAAATCATCGCCCGCGTGGTAAGACGACCGGGTCAAAGGAGTTGCCGAGACCATAAGGAAACCTTTGCCGAATGCAGCTTTTTCATAGGCCGCAAACTCTTCGGGTGTAACAAAGCGGTCAATGCCATGATGCTTGGGTGTTGGCTGCAGATACTGGCCGATAGTCAGAAAATCGATATCCGCCGCGCGCATGTCATCCATGACCTGACGAACTTGCTGCTCGTCCTCGCCCAGTCCGACCATTATGCCGGATTTGGTGAAAATGGACGGGTCCATCTCTTTGACCCGCTGCAGCAAGCGCAATGAGTGGAAATATCGCGCACCGGGACGCACCTGAGGATAAAGGCCCGGCACCGTTTCAAGATTGTGATTGAACACATCTGGCTTGGCCTCGACAACAATCTCAAGCACCGAGGGATCGCATTTCAGGAAATCCGGCGTCAGAATCTCGATCGTAGTCTTGGGCGAGCGGTGTCGCACCGCACGGATGGTCTGTGCAAAGTGATCTGCGCCTCCATCGAGCAGGTCATCCCGGTCCACGGATGTGATGACCACATGGTTCAAGCCCAGCTTCTGCACCGCATGCGCCACGCGACCCGGTTCAAATGCATCCAGAGTATCCGGCTTACCGGTCGCAATGTTGCAGAAGGTACAACCGCGCGTGCAAATCTCGCCCATGATCATCATGGTCGCGTGCCCCTGGCTCCAGCACTCACCTACATTCGGGCATCCGGCTTCTTCGCAGACGGTGACCAGATTATTGTCACGCATGATCTTGTGCGTCTCGGCATAGCCCTTGCCACCCGGCGCTTTGACCCGAATCCAGTTCGGTTTGCGCGGAGCCGCATTGTCAGGTCGATGTGCCTTTTCGGGGTGTCTTTGCTCGGGTACTTTCAGATCACGCACGGCTGGCTTTCCTGGCTTTGGGTCAATTTTCTTTGTTCATAACATAGACCGACTCATTTGGTTACACCAGCGGCGCATAGCCGCTATGCCGCACGTCTACGCGCGTGCAGCGAAAGCGATCATGCACATCATTTTACGCATTACTTATAATGCTTTATCGCCATCAAAGATATTATGCTTTTGCAGCATATATATCATTGAAGCCGAGTTAGAATCATTTTAACTCTCGCGGCAAACATAAGTGAATCACAGGAGTTTGATGATGAAAACCGGTGCAAAACTGCCTGACGTAACCTTCCACACCCGTGTCCGCGATGAGGCCGTCGAAGGCCCCAACCCGTTCCGTTGGGAAGACAAGACAACCGAGGATTATTTTGCAGGCAAGCGTGTTATCCTGTTCTCGCTGCCCGGCGCATTCACCCCGACATGCTCGACCTATCAATTGCCTGGTTTCGAAAAAGGCCACGGCGATTTTGCGGCCAAGGGCATCGATGCAATCTACTGCATGTCCGTCAACGACAGCTTTGTCATGAACAAATGGGCCGCCGATCAGGGTCTGGAAAACGTCAAGGTCATTCCTGATGGGTCCGGTGAGTTCACGCGTAAAATGGGCATGCTGGTCGACAAGGACAATCTGGGCTTTGGCATGCGCTCGTGGCGTTACGCAGCCATCGTCAACGATGGCGTTGTGGAGGCATGGTTCGAAGAACCCGGCCTGATGGATAACTGCCCCGAAGACCCTTACGGCGTGTCGTCCCCGGAAAACCTAATGAAGCATCTGGACGAAGCCCGCGAACCGGCGCTGGCATAATCCTGTCATGCCCTACTTTGAAAGGCCCGCCATTTCGGCGGGCCTTTTTCGTTAGGTTCGAGTTTTAGCTACCACGTCTTCACCGACCTGCCGGATTACTTGCGCCAATCGATCGAACCACTCCTCCGCTCCGGTCGAGCTGCGACGCACCAGGCCAATGGTCCTCGCCGGTTGCGGCGCACCAAATCGCAACAATCGCAAACCGGGGACTGCATCCGTCTCGGCCTGCGCCGCAAGTTCAGGCATCAACGTCAGGCCAAACCCTTCGGCGACCAAACGCGACAACGTGGCAAGTGAGGACGCACCCATATTAATTTGGCCGCTGGTACGATCCTGACCGCAAACTTCTAGCGCCTGATCTGTCAGGCAGTGCCCGTCTTCCAACAGCATCAATTGCGCTGTCTTCAAGTCCACAGGCCGCAACTCTTCCGGGCTGATGGTCAATCGATTCATGCGAGTCTGACTTCCTGCCAGCAAGAACCGATCTTCGAACAGTGGCTGTTCGTGGAAAGTTCCATTTCCCAAGGGCAGCGCCAGTACGGCGGCATCTATTTCGCCCAAGCCCAACATGGATAGCAGTCGCTCGGTCCGGGCCTCGCGAATCTGAACCCGTAACGAGACATCCGCAGCCCGCAACCCGGCTAACACCCCCGGCAGCAAATAAGGTGCAACCGTAGGAATAATCCCGATCGACAGGGACCTATGGCCACCCGAATGGTCGCGTGCAAACCGGTCCAACCGTTCGGCCGCGTTCAGGACATGTTGGGCATAGTCCAAAACGTCTCGACCAAGTGGTGTCAACAGGATGTCGCGGGCCTGCCGTTCGAACAACGGCCCACCGATCGAGTCTTCCAGTGACTTGATTTGAACCGAAAGCGCAGGCTGCGAAACATGGCAGACCTGCGCGGCACGGCCAAAGTTACGCTGTTCGGCGACGGCCTGGAAATATTGCAGCTGGCGGAAGGTGAAATTCATAACCCCTGACTATCATTTGGGGTCATTTCCGCAAGGCCGGTATATGGCTGCATGAAACGTTCAGCCGATCATCCGATCCCGCTCGGTCTGGTCCTCGTAGTGGCGCTTCAGCCTTTGCAACGCGATCCGCAGCACGATCTTGCCTGATCGCGCAGACCAGCCCATCCGCTTTTCAGCCAGCTCAAGCCCTTCTAGATAACAACAACAGCGCAGCGCGACGTCGCTCAAACCCGGCCCAAGGTCAGACAGCGCGCGGGCCACACGATCCCTGGCACCAGAAGGTCCTCGCCCCACATGGCTGTCCGAGGCAAAGTCACCGCGTCCACCGCCTGTCAGAAAGCGATCCCAATTCTGTGTGACCTGAGGTCCGATCTGCGCCAGTTCGAAATCCTCACGCAAGCGCTCGCCCGCGCTCACCAGAGTTTCATCCAGAAACGGCTTGCCATCCCGGTCGCGGCGGCGCGCCAAAGCGATCAGCGGGCTTTCCACAGTGCTGTAACGGACGCGAGGCTGTGATGGCGCCCTTGCACCCGCAGTTGCGGGTTTGAATGCGGCCTGCGCTTCCGCCATGCCAAATTCATTCTGCGTACGCGCCCGGTTTTCGGCCTCGGCAATCAAATGACTTAGCGCAGCCCTGCCCGAGGTTGAAATCCGGTAGCGTGAGATCCGACCCGGACTATCGCATGAAATCCAATCATTCAGCGCCAGAGCCTGCGCGATCCGGCAATCTACAACTGCTGTTTTGGTAGTTCCTCCTTTGCCGTTGTCCCGAACCACAACAGCCTTGTCCATATCCTCGGCCACGGCAAGCACGGCACCGGATTCACACATGCGCCTCAGTACACGCAGCGACTCGCGCTCGAATTCGTCGTCTTGGGCTTCGGGCCGTCCTGCCTCAGACGTCACGATTGCAAATGAAGAACCTGTGCGCTCCATTGGCGCAAAGTGTGACTGGGCCAGAGAATGCAGAGCTGCATCCACCAAAGGATCGTCCCTGCGCATCTCAACCCTGCGGATCTGACGCAGAATGGTCGAGGCATGGCACCCTGCGGACCGCGCAATATCCCGAATAGATCGCCCTGACTCCGTATGGTCCAGATATCGTTGCGCCCCTTCGGGAACCCATGCCGGAACAGTGAATGCCACGTTGTTTTCCATATTTCTTCGCCCTCGTCGACAAAACAAACTGACAGTTTTAGCCGTCGGATTCTTAGTTAACCAAATCTAACTAGAGTTGCTTTCGTTACTCGTTCGTTAATCACAGACGGCACAGAGCAGAATTGATTCAAAAAGATAAACAGTGGTGAAACCATAGTTCGGGGTGATCCCGCACAAGGCAACACCCGCTTAGGTTGTGTCACATTTCAGACAGCGAAATTGAAAAAGAAGGAAAGCTGCCGTGCAGGACCTGATGACCATGATCACCACACTCCGCCGCCCGCGATTACTGGCCCGTGCCGCCAAGATCGGGGTGCAGGACTATAATCGCGACCGCCACCTGCAACGGCTTCTTGGATATGGATCAACACCGGGCACTGGTGCAGCGTTGATCCGTTTGCTGGAATTGGAGCGTGAGATTAACGCGCAACGCATCGAAGTAGACGCGGCCTATTCACTGGTGCGCCATCTTGATCTGCTGATTGCATTAAATGGCGAAGCGCAACTGTATCAGGCCAGTCGCGCCACGCAGTATCAGTAATCAGGTGAACGCGTCCGGCATCGATGCTTTCTTTTCGGCAACATATGCGTCGAGCGCAGCCTTTACATCAGGGTCAAGCTGCGGCTGCTGGTAGTTCGCCAACAGATGCTCAACCCGTGCCGAAGCCAGCGTCCGTGTATCGCGGGCGCCTTCTTCTTCCCAGGTCTCAAACGGCTTATAATCCAAGAGATCGGTTTTCCAGAACGCTTCCTTGAAGTTGGCTTGCGTATGGGCACAACCCAAATAGTGACCTCCGGGACCGACTTCGCGGATGGCGTCCATCGCCTGTGCATTCTCATCATAGGCCACACCTTTGGCCAATCCGTGCAAAACGCCGAGCTGATCGGCATCCATGACGAATTTCTCGAAATCCGCCACCAAGCCGCCTTCGAGCCAACCGCAGGAATGCAGCATGAAATTCACACCCGACATCAGGCCCATGTTCAACGAGTTCGCGGTCTCATACGCAGCTTGCGCATCCGGCAATTTTGAACCACAGAACGAACCCGCAGAGCGATATGGCAGACCCAGTCGGCGCGCCAACTGACCCGCGCCATAAGTGACGTGCGAAGCCTCTGGGGTGCCAAAGGTCGGCGCTCCTGAATTCATGTCGATCGACGATACGAACGCCCCAAAGATCGCAGGAGCACCCGGACGGATGATCTGGCTATATGCTACACCTGCCATGACCTCGGCCAGAACCTGCGTCAGCGTGCCCGCGACCGAAACCGGTGCCATAGCACCACCCACGATGAACGGCGAAATAATGCAGGCCTGATTGTTTGCGGCATAAACTTCCAGAGAACCCATCATCACGTCGTCAAAGGTCATCGGCGAGTTGATGTTGGTCAACGATGTCATCACGGTGTTGTTCTGCACGAACTCTTTGCCGAACAGGATCTCGCACATCTCGATCGAATCCTGCGCCCGGCTGGGATCAGTGACCGAACCCATGAACGGTTTGTCGGACAGAGTCATATGCGCCATCAGCATGTCCAAATGGCGCTTGTTTACCGGAATATCTGTCGGTTCGCAGACCGTACCGCCCGAATGGTGCAGCCACTTGGACATGTAGGCCAGCTTCACGAACTTGTTGAAATCGTCCATTGTCGCGTAACGACGTCCGCCTTGCGCATCGCGTACGAACGGAGGACCATAGACCGGAGCCAGAACCATATTGCGGCCGCCGATGACTACCGATTTCTCAGGATTGCGGGCGTGCTGGGTAAATTCGCTAGGGGCGGTCTTGATCAGCTCACGTGCCAGGCCGCGCGGCAGGCGGACCCGCTCACCATCGACATCTGCACCCGCGTCTTTCCAGCGCTCAAGCGCTGCCGGATTGTCTACGAAATTGACGCCAATCTCAGCCAATACGGTTTCCGCATTGGTTTCGATAATCTCCAGCGCCTCTTCGTTGAGGACCTCGAAATTGGGGATATTGCGTTCGATATATTTCGCGGTTTCGATCTTGACCGCCGTACGCTCGGCACGACGGGCGGCACCGCCGCCACCCCGTGCCCTGCGCCGGGTGTTTGCCTCTGCCATTGAGTAAATCCCGTGATTGGTTGGTTTGGTAGATGTGTTACATGAACGGCAAACTTCGCCACAGGTAGTTTACGGCGCTCTAGAGGTAAAAGCGACATGAACCGCGGGCCGCTGCGACATATGTCTGTCGGTTACTACTTTGCCTTTTTCTGCATAACGACAGTGTTTCCTGACACCTCGACCTCAACCCACCCCAGATGAGTGTACATTTCGCGGGTTGCACGCATCAGCCGATGTGTCCGCAAGCGCAGGACTGAAAGCCCGGCCTCAACGGCCTTAGCTTCAGCAACTGCAAGCAGTTGCCGCGCAATACCCTTGCCCTGAGCCTCTGGCGAAACGGCGAGATTGAATATCATCATAGCCTCGGCCTGTTGATCAAATATGATGACACCAAAAAGTGTACCGTCCACTTCAGCAATGACGACCTGATGCTCTGCGATCTCTTCCTCGATACCAGACGTAACATCCGGCAGATCGGCAATGTCTCTCATCGCATCGGCATAAGCGCTTGCGATACAAACTTGTATCGACTTGGCGTCGCTTCGTTCGGCAGTTCTGAGTTTTATGGTGGTCATGTATCAGCCTCCTCGCTGAATTGACGTCATTACGCTTGCACAAGCAAGGCTTGCGACCTAATAGCCAATCATGACCCAAGACAGCCATGACCGCCTTTTGATCATCGACTTCGGCAGCCAGGTGACGCAGCTTATTGCCCGCCGCTTGCGCGAACTGAACGTCTATTGCGAAATCCACCCCTACCAGAACGTCACGATGGATTTCGTGCGAGAGATGGCGCCCAAGGCCGTCATTTTTTCGGGCGGCCCTGACAGTGTTACGCGCGAGGGTTCACCCCGCGCCCCGCAAGAGATTTTTGACTACGGCGTGCCGATCCTGGGCATCTGCTATGGTCAGCAGGTGATGATGCATCAACTGGGCGGCAAGGTTGAAAGCGGGCACGGCACCGCAGAATTTGGCCGCGCATTTGTTACTCAGAATAATCGGCTTGATATCCTCGATGGCTGGTTCGCCGAAGGTGACGAGCAGGTCTGGATGAGCCACGGCGATCATGTAAGCGAAATCGCTCCGGGTTTTGAGGTGTTCGGCACTTCACCCAACGCGCCGTATGCCATCACGGCCGAAGCCTCGCGTCATTTCTATGCGGTGCAATTTCACCCCGAGGTTCATCACACACCCAAGGGTGCAAAGCTCTATGAGAATTTTGTCAAACTGGCAGGGTTCAAGGGCGATTGGACCATGGGGGCTTATCGGGACGAGATGATCCGCAAGATCCGCGAACAGGTCGGGGACAAAAAAGTCATTTGTGGCTTGTCTGGCGGTGTCGACAGCTCGGTTGCGGCGATCCTGATACATGAGGCGATTGGCGATCAGCTGACCTGCGTGTTTGTCGACCATGGGCTGCTACGCAAGAACGAAGCTGCCGAAGTCGTCGGCATGTTCCGCGACAATTACAACATCCAGTTGATCCACGCGGACGAAAGTGAACTGTTCCTGGGTGAACTTGATGGTCAATCCGATCCTGAGACCAAGCGCAAGATTATCGGCAAGCTGTTCATCGACGTGTTCCAGAAACACGCCGACACAATCGACGGCGCCGAGTTCTTGGCACAGGGCACCCTGTATCCAGATGTGATTGAATCCGTGTCGTTTTCAGGCGGTCCATCTGTGACCATCAAATCGCACCACAATGTGGGTGGCCTGCCTGAAAAGATGGGTTTGAAGCTGGTCGAGCCTCTGCGTGAACTCTTCAAGGACGAGGTTCGCGCGTTGGGCCGCGAGTTGGGCCTGCCCGGCAGCTTCATCGGTCGCCATCCCTTCCCCGGCCCCGGCCTTGCCATCCGCTGCCCGGGTGAGATCACCCGCGAAAAGCTTGAGATCCTGCGCGAAGCCGATGCCATCTATATCGACCAGATTCGCAAACATGGTCTGTATGATGAGATTTGGCAGGCCTTTGTCGCCATTCTTCCGGTGCGCACGGTCGGTGTAATGGGGGATGGACGAACATACGATTATGCCTGCGCCCTCCGCGCGGTCACATCCGTCGATGGCATGACAGCGGACTACTATCCGTTCAGCCACGAATTCCTCGGTGAAACCGCCACGCGTATCATCAACGAAGTCAAGGGCATCAACCGATGCACTTACGACATCACCTCGAAACCTCCCGGGACGATTGAATGGGAATGATTATTCCCCCTCGGCAGTGCTGAAATGCACCGCATTTGACGGGAGAAGGACAATTCGATGAGCAACTACTCGGTACATGAAACGGCAATCGTCGATGAAGGCGCGCAGATCGGAGATGGCTGCCGAATCTGGCATTGGGTGCACATCTGCGGAGGCGCCAAGCTGGGCCGAAATGTTTCACTCGGGCAGAATGTCTTCGTTGGGAACAAGGTCATCATTGGCGACGATTGCAAAATTCAGAACAACGTTTCGATCTATGACAACATTACGCTGGAAGACGGCGTATTCTGTGGGCCGAGCATGGTGTTCACGAATGTGTACAACCCGCGTTCATTGATCGAACGAAAGGCCGAATACCGCAATACTCTGGTAAAGAAAGGGGCCACGCTGGGCGCCAATTGCACGATCGTTTGCGGTGCTACAATCGGGGAATACGCTTTTATCGGCGCAGGTGCCGTTGTTAATGCTGACGTGAAGCCATACGCACTGATGGTGGGCGTCGCTGCCAAACAGATTGGCTGGATGAGCGAGTATGGCGAGCAGTTGGATTTACCTCTCACTGGTCGTGGTGAGGTTACCTGCCCTCATACCGGTGCTCGATACGTGTTGAACGGCGATTCGGTCAGCAAAGCTCTGCCAACCACCTGAGTATCAGCGCCAGCGCGCTTACCGGTTAAGAACCCCCTTTATTTGCGGGTTCGAGTCAGAATACTGGCATCATCTAAGCCGCTCACCCAAAGCGATCATAGACGGCCAGACGTACATTTAGCCTTGCTTCATCGGGTAAAACGCAATCTATTCAGCCCGTTGCACCACGGCACATGTAAGAGATCTCATGAACAGCAATAAAATGCAGATCGGTAAGGCGGCGCTGTGGATGACAGGGGCGATCGCCTCATTCACATCGATGGCCATTGCCGGCCGCGAGCTGAGCGTGACGCACGACACCTTTGAGATCATGTTCTATCGCAGCCTAGTGGGTATCTGCGTGGTGGCAATCGTCCTCTCGGCTTCACGCAAATGGCATCAGGTAACCACCAAACGTCTTGGTTTGCATGGTATTCGGAACGTGTTGCATTTCACCGGGCAGAACCTGTGGTTCTATGCAGTAACGGTGATCCCGTTGGCGCAGGTCTTCGCGCTCGAATTCACTCAACCCATCTGGGTGATCTTGCTATCCCCACTGCTGCTGCACGAGAGGTTGACCGCTTTGCGTCTGACCGCAGCCCTGATCGGATTTGCCGGGATTCTCATTGTGGCCCGTCCAGGGGCCGCCACACTTAGTCCCGGCGTTATTGCTGCGGCCGCATCTGCGATTTTCTTCGCGTTAACAGCAATATCGACCAAGTCCTTAACGCGCACAGCCAGCATCGGATGCATCATGTTCTGGCTTACTTTGATGCAGGCCGGTTTGGGTCTGGTTGCATCAGGTCTGGATGGGCAAATAACACTTCCAACCTTAACGACTGCGCCGCTTCTTTTGCTTGTCGGCTTGGCAGGCCTATTGGCCCACTACTGTATTACCAATGCCCTGGCCATCGCGCCTGCGACCGTGGTCGTGCCGTTTGATTTTGCACGCCTTCCGACCATCGCGATCCTCGGGATGGTCATTTATCACGAGCCGCTGGATCACTGGACGCTTCTGGGGGCCGTGGTGATCTTTGCCGGGATTTTCCTGAACGTTTGGTCCGAGAACCGTAACAATTCAGCAACACCCGCATAGAGCTATTTTGCTGAATAACGCTCCGTCACCGGTTGACCCAATTTTAAAGTTTAAGACAGTAAAAAGCGGTAACGAGGCCGAATACGCCCAATGAGGATGCGTATAACAGGCAATTTGGACAGTGTAGGGAGGAATATATGAAACGAGTGTTGTTGCACACATGCGCGTTGTGCATTGGGGCAACCGCGGCGCAGGCCGGCGGCCTAGACCGAAGTGGGCAAGGTGTTAACATCCTGTTCGAAGAGGGATCTGTCGTGCAGTTTCGGCTTGGGTATACAAAGCCGGACGTAAGCGGATCGATGGAGGATCAAATCCCGACCAGCCCGACGTTTGGGGAAACGATTGACTCGGGCAATGTCTCGAACAGCTTTTTCACACCGCATCTGGCATACAAGACTTCTTTGACCGAAAAGCTCGACTTCGCGCTGGTTTATGACGAGCCGTTTGGCGCGGATATCGACTATTCTTCGGATTATCCCTTGTCGCAGAATGTCTTGGCTCTGGCAGGTCTTCCCGGAGCAACAACTGACGTGCTTCGCGCAAAAGCAGATACCGATGCGATCACGGCTTTGCTTCGCTACAAATTGGATGGTGGCTTCAGTGTTATCGGTGGTCTCCGCGCCCAGCGTCTGAAAGCAAGTGTTTCAGTTCCGATCGCTGGTGCAAGCACAACACCATTCGCGTCCGGGGGATACCGCGTTGAAACCGATGCCGAGATCGATTTCGGTTACGTTGTTGGTGTTGCTTGGGAACGGCCAGATATCGCCGCACGGGTCGCTCTGACCTATAACTCGAAAATCACACATGATCTGTCGCAGACCGAAGCGAACGATGCCATCACTGGAATTGTTCCACCCGGCATACCCGTCGTGGGTCGCGTCAGCGCTGATTCATCGACCGAGGTTGTGACGCCTCAATCGGTCAATCTCGATTTCCAGACAGGTGTCGCGCCAAAAACGCTGTTGTTTGGTTCGATCCGTTGGGTTGACTGGCCGCAAACCGTGTACGCACCGCCGGTCTATACTGGTCTGACAGGTATTAACCTGGTCGACTACGAAGAAGCGACATGGACCTACTCACTGGGTCTCGGCTATCAGTTCAGCGAAGAATTCTCTGGCGCGGTAACGCTGGGTTACGAGAGCTCTCAGGGGAACTCGGTCTCGAACCTAGGCCCGACGGATGGGTTCTGGAGTATCGGTCTGGGCGGCACATACTCTCTTGAAAAGGCCAAGATTTCCGGTGGTGTACGCTATACGGATATTGGGGATGCCACTGCCAACGGTACTGGCCCCGATAACCGTGCCACGTTCACTGGCAACAGCGCATGGAGCGTTGGTATTCAGGTGACTTACGCGCTGAACTAAAGCAGATGCAAATGTGCATTTTAAGCCCCGCCATCTCGGTGGGGCTTTTTCGCATGTTCCGGGTCGATATGCTGATTGAGAGATGCCAGAACAAGCCATGACTTCTCAGAAAACACTCACAGCTCGCACTTGGACCGAATTGATACTGCTTGGTGTCATTTGGGGAATGTCATTCCTTGCGATCCGAATCGCACTTGATACGATTCCCGTCATAACATCAGTTTTCCACAGGGTTTTTTGGGCAGCGCTGGCGTTGTGGATCGTCATCATCTTTCAACGCCAATCGGTCCCGAGCGATCCCAAGGTCTGGGGTATTTTTCTGATCATGGGGCTGTTGAACAATGTCCTGCCATTCTCGCTTATGGCCTGGGGGCAGCTCTATGTCGAAACTGGGCTGACATCGATTCTGAACGCTGCCACCGCGATCTTCGGCGTCCTTCTGGCGGCCTTGTTTTTTCGCGACGAGAGGCTGACCAAAACCCGCCTCCTTGGCGTAGGGCTTGGGTTTCTGGGCGTTTCAATCACAATTGGCCTCAGACAGTTTAGCAACCTAAACCCAAGCAACCTGGGTCAGGTTGCGATCCTGGCTGGGACGCTTTCTTATGCGTTTGCAGCCATCTGGGCGCGTAGCCACATGAGCGCCCTTCCCCCTAAGATCGCCGCGGCAGGTATGTTGACCGGATCTGCGATCCTGATGACGCCTGTTATGTTGTTGGTCGATGGAGTTCCAACCTTCACCCTGCCCCTGCAAACCTGGCTGGCAATCGCCTATTACGCCCTGCTGGCAACAGCCGGAGCCTATCTGCTGTACTATCGGGTGCTACAACAAGCAGGCAGCGGCAATGTTCTGCTCGTAACGCTCATAATTCCGCCAATCGCAATACTAATGGGTGCTTTGGTACGCGATGAAGCTTTGCCACCACGTGCTTTTATCGGTTTTACGGTACTGGCGATCGGCTTGCTCATCCTCAGCCGATCTCGCCGACGCGATTGACGCCGCCAGCGGCCCGTTTTAGCTAGGGCAAAACAAGGGACGGCGGATTATGATCTACAACTCGGCAACGGACTGGCGTCAGGCTGCGCGAAAGAAGGTGTTGTTCTTCGGTATGTCCGGGTTGGGAAAATCCTATGTCTCAAACACGCTGCGAGATGCCGGGGACTGGTTCCACTATTCAATCGATTACCGCATCGGCACCCGCTATATGGGCGAACATATCGCGGACAATGCCAAGGCTGAGGCGATGAAAGTACCCTTTCTCCGCGAGCTTTTGCTGTCGGACTCGATCTATATCGGATCGAACATCACGTTTCAAAACCTGACCCCGGTGTCGACTTATCTGGGCAAGCCGGGCAATCCCGATCTGGGCGGCCTTGAAATCTCGGAATATCAGCTGCGGCAAGACCAGTTTCGACAGGCCGAAATCCATGCCCTGTTGGATACCAAGTATTTCATCGACCGGGCCAATCGTCTTTATAGCTATCCACACTTTATCTGCGATACCGGCGGGTCAATCTGCGAATGGGTAGAGCCTGAAAATCCAAATGACCACATTCTGACCGAATTGTCGCGCCAGACCCTGATGATCTGGATCAAGGGCGATGAAGCCCACACTGAAGAACTGATCAAACGCTTCGACAAGGCACCAAAGCCTATGTCCTATAAGGCCGAGTTCCTGCAGAGGGTTTGGGACGAATACCTCGCCCTCAACAAGTGTTCCGGCACCGAGGTTGATCCGGATGCATTCATCCGCTGGACCTATGCGCAAGCGCTGGCGCACCGGCAGCCACGCTATGAAGCGATGGCCCGAAATTGGGGCGTTACAATAGCAGCCGATGACATCGCCAAAGTGCGGGATAGTGGCGATTTCGATGAGTTGATCGAACGCACCCTTGAGACCCGCCCCAACCCCGCCTAAGTTCCAGACTTCCTTCGCAGTTTCAACAGCGTGACCAAATGCCGATCAAAATCCCCTCCGACCTGCCCGCCTTTGAAGTCCTGACAAATGAGGGCGTCATGGTCATGGCTGATGATCAGGCCGCAAGGCAGGATATTCGCCCCCTTCGGATCGGGCTTTTGAACCTGATGCCAAAGAAGATACAGACCGAAAACCAGTTCGCACGCCTGATCGGAGCGACCCCGCTGCAGATTGAGCTCTCGCTGATCCGCATGACGGAACACCAGACCAAGAATACCGCCGCCGAGCATATGGCCGAGTTCTACCATCCTTTTCAGGAGGTGAAGGACCAGAAGTTCGACGGCCTGATCATAACCGGTGCACCAATCGAACATCTGGATTTCGCTGACGTCACCTATTGGGATGAAATCCGCGAAGTGTTTGAGTGGACCCAGACCAATGTGCATTCCACATTTGGCGTATGCTGGGGTGGTATGGCGATGATCAACCATTTCCACGACGTTGAAAAACACATGCTGGATGCGAAGGCCTTTGGCTGCTTCCGGCACCGGAACCTAGCACCCGCGTCTCCATTTTTGCGTGGTTTTTCTGATGATTGCGTGATACCCGTCAGCCGCTGGACCGAGATGCGGCAATACGAGATCGATGCGGTTCCTGATCTGATCACTTTGCTTGGCAGTGATGATGTCGGCCCCTGCCTGATCGAAGATCCCGTGCATCGGGCGCTCTATATCTTCAATCACTTTGAGTATGACAGCGATACGCTTAAACAGGAATATGACCGGGACATCGCAAATAACACGCCGATTAATGTGCCTATCAACTACTATCCCGACGATGATCCAAGCCAGAACCCTCAGAACAGGTGGCGCAGTCACGCGCATCTGCTTTATGGTAACTGGATCAATGAAATTTACCAGACAACCCCGTTTGATATGAGTAAAATTGGCCAGTAAGCTTTTGATATCACTCAGCGTTGCGCTTGTGGGTCTCGCTCTTGTGACCGCATGGCGCAGCGGGCAGCGTGAAAGCAGCGCCGAGGCTTCGTTTCCGCCAGAAGGCCAGATCGTCGAAGTCGATGGTGTTGCAGTTCATGCCGTCGTGATGGGAGAAGGGCCAGATGTGGTGTTGATCCACGGATCCAGCGGAAACACGCGCGACATGACTTTTGCGCTGGCCCCAATTCTGGCCGAGACCTATCGCGTCATCGTCTTTGACCGCCCGGGTCTTGGATACTCAGATAGCTTTAACTCCGACGGAGAAACCATTGTCGAACAAGCGGAAATCCTACAACGGGCCGCATCGAAACTAGGCGCAGAAAAACCGATCGTCGCCGGGCAAAGCTATGGCGGTTCGGTTTCGCTTGCCTGGGCTGTCACCCGGCCCGACAACATCGCAGCTTTGGTCCTGATCGCTCCGGCGGCGATCCCGTGGGAAACACCTCTCGACGCGTTCAACACTATTGGTGCGACGACAGCGGGCAACGCCCTTGCTTTGCCTTTGGTCAGCGCATTTGTTCCTGACTGGTTTGTTACGAAGGCGTTGGACCAGGTGTTTGCACCGCAAAAAGCCCCCGAAGGATATGCCGAGCATTTCGGGCCGGGCTTGACCATGCGCCAGTCTTCGATGCACGCAAATGCCAAACAGCGTGCAAATCTGCTGGATGAAATCACCGAGCTTCAACCCCGCTATGGCGAGATCTCCGTGCCAACCGAAATTGTCCACGGTACGGCGGATACGACTGTCGGGCTGGGCTGGCATTCCGAGCGCCTGATCGAACAGATTCCCGGCGCTGAGCTGATCGAATTGGACGGCATAGGACACATGCCGCAGGTTGTGGCCGCCCCAGAAGTTGCCGCCGCAATCGACCGCGCAGCCGAGCGCGCGGGTTTGCGTTAAGTCCATCCGTAATTCATAGTAAGATATGGATTTTATGGCGAGGCGTGCATGACCCAATCAGACCCGGACACTATCGAGAACTATTTTCACAACCACGCCCCAAAACCCATACGCTCGGCTATTGAAGAGGCCAAGAAGGGTGAAATTCTGAACCCGACCTACCCCTACTCCAAAAAGCTTAAAGGCAAGGAATACGATCAGCAGATGGAAGGTCTGCAGATTGAGCTGGTCAAGATGCAGCGATGGGTCAAGGAGAATGACCAGCGCATCGCTATCCTGTTCGAGGGCCGTGACGCCGCTGGCAAAGGCGGAACCATCAAACGGTTCCGCGAGAATTTGAACCCGAGGGGCGCGCGGAACGTGGCGCTCAGCAAACCCTCGGACGCAGAACGCAGCCAATGGTATTTCCAACGCTATATCTCTCATCTCCCATCGGCCGGTGAAATCGTGTTTTTTGATCGCAGTTGGTATAATCGGGGCGTTGTCGAAAATGTCTTTGGCTTCTGCACGACGGAAGAGCGTGAACGGTTTTTCAGGCAGGTCCTGCCCTTGGAAACCGGTTTTAGCAATGATGGCATACATATCTTCAAGTTCTGGCTGAATGTCGGGCGTGCCGAACAATTGAACCGCTTTCTTGCCCGCGAAACCGACCCTCTGAAGCAGTGGAAACTCAGCCCGATCGACATCGCAGGCCTACACAAATGGGATGAATACAGCCAGTCGATTACCGAAACCCTTACACGAAGCCATTCCGAAAACTGCCCTTGGACGATCATTCGATCAGATGACAAGAAACGCGCCCGGCTGGCAGCCATTCGCACCGTGCTAAGCCAACTCGACTACGAAGGCAAAAACCTGGAAGTGGTGGGCATGCCGGATGAAAAGATCAGTGGTGGTCCGGAAATCTGGGATGCATAAGCTAATTGCAACACTCTGCTCAGCCTATGCTGGATTAGGCCCTAGCCGCTGCATATATATAATAAAACGCGCCTGAGGCCGGGATGACGAAACGCGGATATCACCACGGAAACCTAAAGCAAGCCTTGATGGAGGCCGCCTTATCCCTGATCGAACAGAAGGGACCGACCGGTTTTACATTGTCAGAGGCCGCAAAGACCGCTGGGGTCACTCCTGCCGCCGTTTATCGCCATTTCGAAGGGCGTGAGGACCTGATCGCCGAGGCTGCGCGGCAGGGGTTTGAGATGTTCGCCGACCTGATGCAATTTGCCTATGACAAAGGGCAACCCTCGGCACTTGCGGCGTTTGAGGCCACGGGCCGCGCCTATCTGGCCTTTGCCCGCAAGCACCCCGGCTATTATATTGCGATGTTCGAAAGCGGGATTTCAATCAATCGTACACCGGAACTGGCGCTGGCCGCGAACCGGGCCAAAAACGTGCTTGAAAAGGCCGCCAGCGATCTGTCGCAGCATATTCCGCCGGAGAAGCGTCCGCCCGCTTCGATGTTCAGCGCCCATATCTGGGCCATGAGCCATGGTGTTGTCGAACTTTTCGCACGCAATACCGGCGCAAGTTCCCCCTTCCCGCCTGAAGACCTTCTGGAGAGCGGAATTGGAATCTATCTGCGCGGTTTGGGTCTGGTCGCACAGGACGAATAAGACCGTGCCAGTCAATCACTTTCGCGGGCGGTCCCGCCGTCGATCAACGGGACTCCCGCTGCCCTCACGCCTGCAATAAGCGCATCAACCGGTTGCGACTCTTTGAATACGCGGCGTTTCAGGGCCTCCAGCGGAAAACCAGGCCAAGTTTTCTGGTAAACATTGGCGAGACGCCGTGCCTCGACTTGTTCGCCTTTGTTCCAATGCGCGGCCATCAGATAGGCCGCTGATATCGGCCCAAATGGTCCTCCGCGCTCGATCGTGTCCTCGTAAGTTCGGATCGCCGCTGCATAGTCTCCGGTATGAAAATGCACAGACCCTACTACATTGCCAAAGACAAGCCCGCCGCTGCGTTCCGCAAGCTCTTCATACCATTCAGATTGCGCCAGAATCCGCTCGAAATTCAGAGTATAGAGTGAAATAAGCGCATCGAACTCAGCAACATGCGGATCGGTCGGGGCCAGATCAACGGCTCTGCGAGACAGGGCCGATGCCCGATCGTAATTGCCCAGTGCAAATTCCAGCCAGGCCCGCGCCGAAAGCGCCCAAGCCTCATCAGGTGCGATATCCATCGCATGGGCGCTTTTTTCATCGGCAGACTTCAAATACTTTTCTGCATCCGGTTCAAAGAACAACAAAATGGCCAGCATGGTCTCGACCTGTGCCGCTCCGGCATAGCCACAGAAAAAGAGTGGATCTCGTTCAATCGCCGTCTCAAAAATCAGCAAAGCCGGTTGCAGACGCGATAGGTCAACGACGGGGAACATCACATCGCGGCCAGCACTGCAAAGGTTTATCGCTTCTACCCGCGCGGGAGATACGTCATAAATCGCGCTTTGCCCTCGGCCCACAGCGCCGCGTGGCTCATTTTTTGAATAATAGCCTGATACCCAGATGCCTAAGCCAATCAAAGCCAGAAAGAACGCGATGACCAACGCGCTTCGCCGAATGCCCTGTGGGTTTTGGGCTTGCGAACTCCCCAGCGTAAATTCGGGTGCATAGCTACCGACAGGCAGTGAAATCACCACGGGATCAGTTGCGCCATCACCTCCGTAGTAAGCTTTTAGCTTTCGCCTGACACGACCTGCATCAACGCGCACAACCCCTTCCCGCTTGGTCAAGTCGTCGGCGCTGTAACCATAAACATCCATGGCAATGGTCTTGGCGCGGATCTCATCCGTGCGGCCCGCAAGCGCTTCGGTCACGACATAGCTAAGAAAGGCCCGCATTCGGGCAGATCCTTTGAAGCCACCTGAGTTCAATACCCGCTCAAGAGCACTTCGCACTTCCTCATCCGAGAAAGAAAGCGCTGTGTCACGTTGTTTGTTATCCGCCTGGGCAGTCAAGAACTATCCTTTCATGACAATGGCTTGACCCCATGGTGCTACGGTAGCATGCGGCTTAATACGTTCAAGTCATATTCTAGGGAATGCATGCTTTATGAGCAATTTCCACGAAGGCAACGCGGATGGACGAAGAAGACTTCTTTGACGCACAATTCCCGGGAACCTCCGTTCTGCTGCGAAACATGCGCGCCCAAGACAGTGAGTTCGACCGGATTTGCCTCGATTATCAGGAGATGATGACCGAACTGGCTCAGTCTCCTCTTTCCGACACGGGCGTTCGCCCTCGGTACCTCGCGGATCTGGCGGAAACCGTTACTGATTTGCGAAGCTCTATCGAAGCAAAGCTATCAGACCTTCCAGATACTCCCGGGCATATGGATAAAACGAAAGGCTTGAAATGACCCTGAAACACATTTTGTCCGCGCTAATCCTCACTGCAGGTTCGGCATATGCCCAACAGAACCCGATTATTCACGATGGTGAGTTCGAATTTCTGCGTGCCCAGTTCGGCGCGGTCTGGGATGCCCAGGACATTGAGATTGACGCGAAACTGGCCGAAATCCGCGACGCAAACGGGGGCAAACCACCCAATATCCTGTACATCCTGATCGACGACATCAGCTTTGGTCAGATGGGTGATCGCAAGATGAACTACGTAATGGGCATCGAAACGCCCAGCATCAACCAGTTCGCCACCGAAGGTTTGTCGCTGATGCGAATGTACACGGAACCCTCGTGCACGCCGACCCGCACGGCAATGCTGACGGGGCGACATCCGGTGCGTGCCGGTGTGACAGAAGTCAAAGTGGCTCTGGTAGGCGAAGGCCTTCCAGCCAGCGAGGTGACCCTGCCCGAGATCCTAAAAGAGGTTGGCTACAACACCGTGCATGTCGGCAAGTGGCACCAAGGTGATATCGAACAGGCCTACCCCCACAACCAAGGTTTCGATTGGGCCGCCTTCCCCCTGCATCAACAAGTTCAACTGAGCCTCATGACCCCCGAGGCGATGCGCGCGAATAACATGCTTGGATACGTGCCCGAGGGGCAGAACGATCAGTTTCTGCTGGATGAGCGTTTCAAACCCTACGGGCTGGTGACCGGTGTCGAGGCAGAAGCAGGCGGCACCGCTCGAGAGGTGGATATGTCACCGGGCGAGGTCTGGACCCAAGCCAAGTATGAAGCCATGAACGAGAGGTATCAGCGTCAGGCTCTTGAGCAATTGGAGCGTGCCGCAGCCGAGGAAGAACCGTTTTTCCTGCAATATTGGCCGCTCTACCCGTTGAATTTCGTTTATGCCGAGAACGCGATCTCTCGCAACGGCGGGTTTCATGCCGACAAACTGCAACTACTGGATGGCTGGATCGGTGACCTGCTGGTCAAGCTCGAAGAAACCGGAGAAGCCGACAACACGATTGTGGTTTTGATGGCCGACAATGGACTGATGTACCACTACGAAGGAACTTCGGGGCTCAATCAACTGATCTATCGTGGCGGTAAGACCCAACATCTGGAAGGTGGCGTACGCACGGATGCATTCATTCGCTGGCCCGGAGTAATCGAGGCTGACAGCGCCGCCGGAGATATCTTTCATGTGTCTGATATCTATACCACAATGGCTCGGATCGCAGGCGCGACTGATCATATCCCGCGCGACCGCATCATCGATGGTGTCGATCAGACCGCCCTGCTGCTGAACGGTGAAGGCAACGGTCGCCGCGATTATGTATATGTCTATGAAGGCCCGGTTTTGCGCTCGGTGGTCAAGCAGGAATTCAAGATGCACCTGCCCGCGCCCGGCCAACCCGGAGCGGCGGCCCCGACCTTCAACATCTATCGTGATCCACGCGAACTGCACCCTTTGGTCGGTTACTCGCTTTGGGCCGGAGCGTCGTTTCAGGACATGATCAAACGCCATCAGAAGATGATCGCGAAACATCCACATTCCGAAATCGGGCGCGGCATCCCCTACGAGGGCATCGACAACCTGCGCCCGGAATCTGAACTGGCTCGCGATGTGTTCACCAGCTGGCAGCAGTGAAGGCTACAGAAATTCCTGTTTAAATATGATAATGTTTTAATATGAAATCAGCGGCAGGAGTGTTTGCGTTCCGCCCAGTACACGATCGGGGGATATCGAATGAAGATTTCAGGGGTATTGGTTTTATTCGTCGGCCTTGCCGCGCGCAGCACGTTCGCGCAAGAAAACCCAATCCAACACGATGCCGAATTCTATATCTTGCAAGCACAGCGCGCAGAGCAATGGGCTCAGGATGATATGGCTGTGGATGAAGCCCTGGCTGCATTTCGCGAAGGCAACAACGGCAAGCCACCGAACATCATCAGCGTTCTGATCGATGATCTGGGATTCGGCGACATGGGGATACCCGAGTTGAACGCCGTTCGGGGTTATTCGACGCCGAATATCAACGATTTCTCCGACGACGCGATGCGCATGGTTCGGATGTATACCGAACCCTCTTGCACCCCTACTCGCGTCGCCCAAATGACGGGGCGGCTGCCTGTACGCATGGGAATGGGTGATACCACCGTTGATATTGCCGGCTTTGGCCTGCCGGGGGAGGAAGTGACGTTGGCCGAAGTGCTGAAACAGGTTGGTTACGCAACCAGCCATGTTGGCAAGTGGCACATGGGGGATATCGCGGAAAGTTGGGCGATGAACCAAGGCTTTGACTATGCGCAGCACGCCATTCACCAGCAGGGTCAGCTGACGATCTTTAATGATGATGCAATCAAAGAGCAGGTCTCGGTCGCGATAAGAGATTATGATGACAAATACACGTTGGACGGTTGGTTCAGGCCGGACGCCTCAGCGATGATGACCGTCATCGAAGGCGAAACAGGCGGTCCTATTCGCGAAATTCGGATGGAGTCAGGTGAGCGCTGGAATGCGGCCAAATACGATGAGATGAACCAGGCCTTTCAGGACAAAACCTTGTCAGAGCTTGAACGTCTTGCCAGCGACGATACCCCCTTTTTCCTGCAGTATTGGCCGATGATCCCTCTGGATAATACCCGCGCCGGACGTTCTGGTCCCGAAAGCGCGAATGGCGGTCTCTATGTCGACAAGATGCAACTTTTGGATCAATGGCTGGGTGATTTGTTCGCCAGCATGGCAGAGTTGGGGGTCAGCGAGAATAGCATCGTCATCGTTATGGGGGACAACGGCCACTTTACCAAATACGCCCCGCAATCGGGCTATACTCCGATGATATATGCTGGTGGCAAAGGGGATACGACCGAGGGCGGCGTTCGGGTCGATGCCTTTATTCGCTGGCCGGGGATGATTCAGGCAGATGGTTTGCTGAACAGCATCATTCACGTGTCGGACCTATATACAACGCTTTCACGTTTTGCGGGGGCCGAGCAATACATCCCGCGAGATCGTCTGGTGGATGGCGTCGATCAATCCGCAGCGCTATTGTTTGCGGACGAAGCCAAAGCGCGCAGAGATCACGTGATCATCTATTCGGTGAACAAACCCGAGGCGATCGTGAAGGACCAGCTTAAGCTCAAACTGCCGGGAGCCGGGGAAAGCGCCATTCTGGCAAAGTTCTTTGATCTCTACCGGGACACGCGCGAGGAATATTCAGTCTCGACCGAGGTTGGCGCCTGGGGCGGGCAGGAATTCGCACGCATCCTTGGCCGACACATGGCCCGCAAAGAGAAATTCCCCGACACGCCACCCGCGTATGGCGTGCCCTATGAAGGGATCGAGAACCTGCGCCCCGAAACCCAACAAGCGGTCGAGGCTTTCCTGATCAAAAGCCAATCCCCGCAGCAATAGCACGGTGTCGCCGTCGTCATTCACTCAAGTTTCTAGGATCATCACATGCTTGGATTACTCCTATTCGCACTGGGTTTAATCGGATCACTTGGGATCGGGTTCGTCTACTTCCGTGATTTGGGCGACGTGTCCCAGATGCTGTTGAAGGTAAAGCGCGAGAATATGGTGCGTTTCATCCGCAATGAATACCGCTTGATTGCCATCGGGTTGGGCGCATTTGCTCTCGCAACGCTCGCGCATTTCGCCCTGGGAGCCGGGCCGTTCTGGCTGTGGCTCATTGCCGCTTTACTTGCTCTACTTCTCTATGGCTTTCCCTATGTCTGGGTTCATCTAGGTCTGAGAAATCAGCTAAATGACGCGCAGTATTTTCCCATCGACGAGGCCCGCAAATATGTCGGGCCGACTGCCCCCGTGATGGTGATTGAGAATGACGGCCATGCCCGAGCCCATCCTGATGCACAAATCATGCGCCCACATTTGGCGGGCGACGACAAAGGGCTGGGCGGAGAAGACGTCGTGATGACCTATTGCGCCATGGCCAATCTCGGTCAGGGCTATGCGCCAAGCATCGAAGGCAAACGGCTGAACCTTGAGGTTCTCGCCCAGCATGGCAACAACCTGATCCTGCGGGACAACGATACTGGCGAGCCCATCCAGCACATATACGGTTTTCGCGAAGCGGATCGTGACACAAATGCACACGGTCTCGCGTGCCCTCTGCGGCCCGAAGCGCAGATGACACCCTGGCCAACCTATCGGATGACTTTCCGTGGATTTCAAAAGGCTTTCCCGGAAGGCGAGGTGTTTTTGAACAAACCCTCCCCAAACCCCTTGCTGCGGCTGCTGGACATGATGACCGAGATCACGTTCGGCTGGGGCATTGGCCGCCAGCATCAGGAAGAGGCTCCGGTGATGGACAACATGGACCGTTCGGACAATCGGCTGCCGAATAAAACCTATGTCTGGGGGATCACAATCGGACAGGATGCCACCTGCTGGACCGACGATTTCGTTGTCGACAACGATTGGATCGTCAACGCGCGTGTCGGCGGGCGGGATATCGTCGTCAGCCTCGATCCAAAATTTGAAAGCTTGGGTGTTTGGTACAATGACAGCGGTCAGCCAGTGACCCAATGTGACTTTTGGGGAATGTCTGATCAGGGCCAACTGCAACGGGTCGAAACCCTGCGCGCAGGCGTGTTCTGGCATGTCTGGTCCGAGTTTTTTCCCAGCACCGATATCAATCGTGTCGGTGACGGCGCAGGCAAATCCGAAGACGTGGCAGCATGAAAGAACGAACAATGCGCTTGGCTAGATTGGCATGAGGCGACAACGGAATTTCAATTCAAGGTTCTTGGCGGGAGACGGAAAAATGGATGTGACAGTAAAGTGGACAGGATTGGCGCTTGGCCTCGCAATGGCAGGTTCGATGGCACCAATGGCCTTGGCCCAACAGTCGGACTGGTCATATGAGGCCTCAATCTATCTTTTCATGCCGGAAACTGAGACCTCACTCAGCACACCGATGGGTACACTGGATGGCACCCTGAGTTTTTCCGATGCGTTGGACAATCTCGATTTTGCTTTCATGGCCGCGTTTGCCGCCACAAATGGCCGGTGGTCCCTGTTGGCCGACTATAACTATACCAATCTGTCTTTCAGCAGCGACACTCCCGGCCCTGCCAGCTCAGGCTTGGACACATCCTTTACCACGCAATTTCTCAGCGGCTATGTCGGCTATAGGGTCTACGAGGATCAAACCGCGAATGTGGATATTGTCGGTGGATTCAGGTGGTTCAGCACGGAAACCGACTTTGAATTGCAACCAGGCGCGGCCCCCGGCCGTCGAACAACGGTTGATTCAAGCTGGACCGATCCCGTGATCGGGGCCCGCGCACGCGTCAAGTTCTCGGACAAATGGTCAGGAACTGGGTTTGTAGACTATGGCGGCTTCCGCAGTGGCAGCGAGACATGGCAGGTTCTGCTGACAGCCGACTATGCGATTAATGATCGTTGGCTGATCCGCGGTGGATACCGCTATATCTCATTCGACCACGACATCGACGGAAACGATTTCAAGTTCGACCAATCCGGTCCACTGATTGGCGCGACTTACCGCTTTTGAGCGGCTATTAGTGACCGCCAAAGTAAGCCTCGAGCAATCGCTTATCATTCCGCAACTCATCTGCGGTGCCTGATGTCTGCATGCGTCCTGACTCGAGCACGTAAATCCGGCTCGCAAGCGAAAGCGCGAAATTGGCGTTTTGCTCGGTGATTACAACTGTCAGCCCGTATTCCTTGTTGAGCTTGCGCACCACCTCGGCGATTTCGTGACAGATTTTTGGGGCCAGACCAATCGTCGGTTCGTCGACGAGCAACAGCTCGGGGCTGGTCATCAGCGCGCGTCCGAACGAGACCATCTGACGTTCCCCGCCCGACTGGGTCGAGGTCTCCTGCCCTTCCCTCTCTTCGAGACGCGGGAACAGGCTGTGTACCATTGCCAGATTGCTCTGGATGTCTTCGCGGGCCGTGAAGGCACCGACCATTAGGTTGTCACGCACTGACATATAGGGAAACAGGTTGAAGCGTTCGGGCGCATAACCCACGCCATGTCGTACAATTTCGGAAGGCGTCCGACCGGCAAGGCTGTGCCCCCTGAGCCGGATATCGCCCTCGATTTTGACTAGCCCCATGATGCTGTCCAGCAAGGTCGATTTTCCAGCCCCATTTGGACCCACCACAGCGACAATCTCACCGGGTTGGACGGTGATCGAGATGTCGGTCAGCGCTTGCGCCTTGCCATAGAATGCCGACAGGTTTTCGATTTCCAGATAAGACATTACGCGCCCCCCAGATACGAGGCCTGAACAGCCTTGTCGTTCATGACTTCGCTGAACGAGCCCTCGGCAATCATCGTGCCCCGTTCAATGGCGATCGCACGGTCGACCAATGGCTCAAGCGCAGGCAAGTCATGGCTGACGATCAGAAAAGTCATCCCATCTTTGCGCATCGACTGAATGAGATCAGAGATTTGGGCGATCTCTCCTGTGGTGAGACCCGCAAACACTTCATCCAGCAGCATCACCTTGGGCGCGGTTGCCATTGTGCGCGCCATCTCAAGTTTACGCAGATCACCCATGGCCAGTTCTGTTGGCGCTCGTTTCAAATCCGCTTCTGTAAACCCGACGCTGAGCGCAAGCTCTCGCTCACGTTCTTTATCTGGGGGTGAGACGATCATCTGCCAGATATTGTCGGGCATTAGGCCAACCCGGATATTTTCGGCAACGCTCATATCACCAAACGGGCGTGGGATCTGATAGGTTCGGCTGACCCCGGCCCGAATGCGTTGCGGGGTCGACAGCGTCGAGATTTCCTGTCCGAACAGTTCGATCGTTCCGCCGTTTTGCCGCAACTCACCCATGATCTGGCTGAACACGGTCGTCTTGCCTGCCCCGTTGGGACCGATCAATCCAAGCGACTCGCCCTCTTTGAGAGAAAACGAAAGATCATTCGTCGCGACTAATCCGCCGAAACGTTTTACCAGACCTGAAACCTGTAACGCCACGCTCATGTCGTCCGCCCCTTGCCCAGGCCTTTGAAACCACGCCGAACCAGCTCAACAATGCCTTTCGGCTGATACATATAGAGGAGCAGCGCTATGGCTCCGTAGACGAAATACCGTTCGGCGCCAGGAAGGACCGGTCGCAGATACTCCAACAGGAATGTCATGAAGAACGCGCCGATCATGGGGCCAATGATGGTCGAGGTTCCCCCCAGAAGTGCCGCAACGATGATTGTGAACAGGAAGTTAATATCAAACAACGCACGCGGCGCGAGCGATCACAGATAGTGAACGTAGAAGGCACCACCCAAGCCCGCGATCATCGCACTTGTCAGAAAGGCAAAAGCTTTGAGGCGCGTGGTGCTGAGGCCCGAACCGCGCACACTTTCCTCGTTCATTCCGATGGCAGACAAGGCCGTACCTAGTCGCGTCTTCATCAAAAGCCACATGCTGACGGCGATTGCCAACATCAGCGTCGTGGACAGGTAATACCCGTTCGCCGCGCCGCGCGTCAGAGTTTGAATACCCGACATGCCGCGCGTTCCGCCAGTCAGATCCGGGCGAATGACCTGAACCAGTTGGTAGAGCAACTCCATGAACGCCAGCGTGACGAGCGCAAAATAACTTCCACGTATACGCAGCGCTGGAAGCAGCACCAATAGGCCTGCGATCATGGTAACAAGTACGGCGATCGGGATCGAGATTTCGACAGCGACGTCAAAGCGCTTGGTCAGGATTGCCGTGGTGTAGGCCCCGATACCGATCAGGAACGGATGACCAAAGCTCACATAGCCTGTTCGGCCAGACAACACGTCCCAGCTGATAGCGAAGATCGCCAGGTAGTTGGCAAAGATCATCGTGCGCATCGTCCCGTTCGAGACGAATTGCGGAAGCAGGAACATTCCGACGATCAAGCCACCCCAGAGTGCAAAGTGAAACCAGCGTAGCCCCATCGTCACAGCTCCTCTCGGCCGAACAGGCCCTGCGGTCGCGTGACCAGCACCCCGATGATCAACAGCATCGTGAAAACACCGCGCAACTCAGGTGCAAGCGTCGCCACAACGATGACTTCGAGGAAGCCCACAATATGCGCCACCACCAAAGTGCCCAGGATCGATCCGATCCCGCCAACGATAACCACAGCCACCGAAATGATTAGCGGAGCCACCCACATGGATGGCGATAGCTGAGTGTAGCTGGCAAAGAAGACGCCTCCGATTGCGCCCAATGCGCCAGAGATACCCCAGGTGATCAGATTGATGCGATCCGGATCGATCCCGGAAATTGCAGCGCCTTTAGCATCCATCGACACCGCCTGCATCGCCCGTCCGGTATGTGTGAGCCGCACAAAGGCATAGAGCCCTAGCAGAATTGCCCAGCTAATAAGGGTTGCAATCAGGATGTTATACGTGACCGAGGCCCCGGCCACATTGATCACCCCGGGAACAATCGGCAAAAGGATTTTGCTGCTGTCGCCAAAGACCAAAACGATCCCGGCCTGAATGACGACCGCAAGGATCAGCGTCGAAATCTCGACGGCCACGTGATCCCCTTTGAGCGTTTTGACAATCAAACGGTACTTCAGAACTCCCATCAGCACACCCAGCGCAGCGGCCACGGCAACCCCCATAAGCTTAGGCATACCAAGTGACTGCGATATCCAGAAGTAAATGTAGCCGCCGACCATCAGATAGGCGCCATAGGCGAGATTCAGAACGCGGCCTATGCTGAAGATCAGCGTGAACCCCATAGCGATGAGCGCGTAGAGACCGCTGAGCAAAAGCCCCTGAATCAGTATCTGCAACATGTGTGGATCCTTGGCTGCGAGTGCGCGTCGCCGCGCACCCGTTTCAAGCTATGGTTGGGGCAGGTTTATGGCTTTACCCAGCTGGGCAGCGTGAACTCGCCCGTCGCGTATTTCTCGGGGTACACAACTGCGGCAGTGCCGTCTTCGTACCACTGGACCACGACCATTGACGGGGCCGCATCATCAAACGGCTCGGAAAGATCAAAGCGAATGTTGTGGGGATAGGTGCGGCCTGTCACAGGCTCGACCTCATCATCGCCCCAGAAGGCATAGCGCAGCCAAAGCTGACCATCCATCTCAAGAACCAGATCCTGCTTCTTCATGGCATCGGCCCAGCCTTCGACATTGTCGAAGCCACCCGCCTCTTCCGCGGCAGCCATGGCCTGCTTCAGCCCGTGATAGGCGTTGAACCCATTGAAATGCGGCAGCAGTGGGCGGCTGTCATACTTGGCCTGATAGGTGTCGACAAAGGTCTGGCTTGCCGGGTCAAGTTTGAACCCTACAGACGGGATCGGTGACAGGGTCGAGATGCCGCCCCCGGCTCCGCCAGTGTCTTCCCAATATTCCATACCCAATGCAGCTACGTTCACGCCTGTCATCGCCATGGGCACCTGCAGTTTCACATATTGCGACGAGACCACCTGAGAATTTACGGATGAGACCTGGTAGATGAAATCCGCCCCTGTATCCTGCGCGCGGCTGAAGATCGGCGCGAAATCAACGGTGGCAACATCATAGGTGATGATGTCCTTGACCTCGATCCCCGCAACCGGCGCAAGCGCCTCGGTCACCAATCCGGTGATCGCTTCGCCAAATGCCGTATCCTCAGCCAGAATGACAACGGAATCCCAACCCATCTTTTCCTTCAGAACATCCGCACCGAAATTGATATAAAGCGTGGCAAGCGCCTCGTCTGAGGCGATGTTCATGAAATATGGTGCCATGCTTTCGGGATCTTCGACCACCATGTCGATGATGCCGATATATGACGTCCACGTGTCCAGCGTCGGAATCCGGTATTCCTGCATTCGCGGCAGCCAGCCCAGCGAAACATCATCGATAGAGCCTGAGATGATGAAATCTACTTCCTCGGTTTCCGCCAGATATTCATAGGCCCGCACACCTTCAGTCGGGTCCTGACCGGTATCGGCAGACACCAGCGTGATCTGTTCCCCCATAACGCCGCCATTCGCATTAAGCTCTTCAATCGCGATCTCTGCACCACGCAGCGTCGACAGACCGGTGTCTGAGGAAAGAGATCCAATAAAGCCCACCTTGATTTCAGCTGCGGCCGCCGAGGCCACAAGCGCGATACATGCTCCGCTGAGTAGCGCTGTCTTGATCATCACATTAGCTCCCTGTGTCTTATTGTGCCCTTCTTGTATTCTGTATACAGTACACAAGACGATAGTTCGATCAAATCCTTTCTTGATGACTCATGTTCAGATTCCGCTGATTTCGCCGTTTTCGTCGTGAATCACCGCATCCACATCGATTTCCACCGTCAAACCGGGTTGCGTCAGCCCGGCTTGAACGGCTGTCAGAACAGGATCGATATCTTTGAATACCTCTCCGTGAACGCTCGCGAATTCACCCGCGCGCGACAGATCGGTCAGATAGGCGCGAACCCGGCCTACATGGCGCATCTCGGCACCGACGGCCTTAAGCGCCTCTTCTATACGGGACAGAATGTATTTTGTCTGGGCGCCCACATCTCCTGGCGCATGAATACGCCCGCTGGGTTCGATCGCTGTGGTCCCTGCGACCCAAACGAAGGGACCGATGCGCTTTGCGCGGGAATAAGACGCAACTTCTTCGAACCGCCCGCCTGACTTCCAGATGCGGAGGGTCACAGGCCTAACCTCGATCGGATGGCATCCGCCGCTTTCTGCAAGGCTGCTTGTTCTTGATCGGTCAGCCGCAACTCCTCGACTTCGACCAACCCGGAAGACCCCAGATGGGCAGGAACACCAAGCACAACCCCATCGATGCCATATTCCCCCTGCAACATGACCGAGACCGGAACCGGGCCGGTGCGTGCGCCCCGGATATGGTCGATCAACTCGATCGACGCGTGCGCCGGTGCTATGGTTGCGGAACCGGATTTCTTCAGGGCAACTACCTGCCCACCGCCGGTCACGGCGTCCTGAACGCAAGCCTCAATCTGATCAGGCGATAAAAACACATCCAATGCCCTGCCCTTAATTTTGGCCCGGCTTGGGATTGGCGCCATCTCGTCCCCGTGGCTTCCGAGCGTGAAGGCCTCGACATCAGCGGGCGCTACTCCCGCAGCCATAGCAAGGGCGTTGCGAAACCGGCTGCTGTCCAGAGTACCGGCCATGCCCAGCACTCTTTCACGAGGGAACCCGGTTGCGCGCAGCATTTCTACGGTCATTTCGTCAAGCGGATTGGTCACCACGATGACGATGGAATCAGGCGCAGCGGAGCGTATGGCCTCAGCGGCCTGGCGGATCACGCGCGCATTCACGTCGATCAGATCCGCGCGGCTCATACCCGGACGCCGGACACGGCCTGCGGTTACCACGACCACCTCAGCCCCTGACACAAGGTCCAGCGACTCGCCACCAACACATCGTGCCCGTGCGCCGGTAATGCCTGACGTGTGGTTCAGATCCAACGCCGTAGCAGCGGCCATTCCGGGCGCAATATCGATCAGCGCGATCTCATCCGCGATATCCTGCATCGCCGCCAGATGCGCCACATTGCCCCCGACGCCCCCTGCCCCGATCATGGCAAGTTTGCCAAGCCTTCGGGCCTTGTGTTTCGCACGCACCGGAGCAACCCATTTTGGCGAGCGGCGATACAACACCCGCTGCATTGAAATAGCAGCGTCTGTACGCGTTGGTTGTGGCTTTTCCAGCGGTCCGTCGACAAGCTTTATGCCAACACGCTCGGCAGTTTCGCGTGCCAAGGCCGTCACGATATCGTCGGGCAGGACTTCAAACACGATCCGACCGCGACGGCGGGCATCTTCAACCGCCTCTGAACCTATAACGCGCGGCGCTGCCATCAGTTGGCTCGCCCGTCCACCGCCTCTATCGCGCGGGTTGCGGCCTCGACGGCGGTCTTGACCGAGTTTTCAGACCCCGAGATGAACAGGCGGCCAAATCGCCCCACGGCGCGCACTTCGACAATATCGATCTCTGCTGCCTTCTCCGCTTCATTCGCGGCAATCGAGATATAAGCAGCCGGGGCACATTCGACGATGCCCAACGTCTGCCCTGGAACGATCAGAGCCCCCTTGCGCCATTTGTTCAGCAGTTGCGCCTGATAGGGTTCGACGCTGGTGATAATCTGCGTGGAACTGATCGCCGGTTTCAACCGGTCAGACATTGTTGCGCCGAGCTCGGCCAGCATCGCATCGCGCGCGGCGGACACCTCCGCATTCGACGGAGACCGCAGGATAAAGAACCCGAACTCGCGCTCGACCATCTGTGTTGTCGCCTCAACCGAAGATGCCTTGAGCGCCCGGTCGATCAGCGAGAATACTCCGTTACCCGGCGCAAACTCTCCGATCAAAACCGTATCCCCGGACAAGGGCACCGACCCTTGCACCGTCGCACCGTTATAGGCGGCGAATTTTGGTTGCAGGTTGTCGATCTGCATCAGCGCCCGGATCGTGATCTCGCTCATGCGCCATACTCCTCGTAAATGTCGCGCCAGGGCCTGCTTTCGTAGGCAACCCGTTTGATGTTGATGAGATGCAGGGCTGTCACGTTGTCCGAGGTGATCGACCCCGACCAAGTACCCGTGCCCAGCATGAAGGAAGGTTCCAGATCAGTCGAATATCCCATACCGCCCATGATGCCCGGCGTGTTCACCAGAACCCGACCCGTCGGCACGGTGGCAAAACGGGCCACGATCTCAGGGTCGTCCGAATGGATGACTGAGGAATGACCCCAGCCTTCGAACTTGGCGATGGATTGCGCCAGATCGATCCCATGGTCTGTGGATTTCGCCGCGTAGAACGCCAGAACGGGGTTCAGCTTTTCTGCAGACAGCGGGCGTTTCCAGCCTACTTCAGTCTCTTCCGAAACAAGGCACCGGGTGCGTGGGGGGATGGAAAAACCAGCAGCGTCAGCCAGCGCCTGCGGGCTTTGCCCCACTTTCTCAGGGTCCATGGCCTGCACGCCCTTGAAGATCACCCCGGCAAGTCGATCCGCCTCGGCCGGAGTGCAGAAATAGGCACCTTTCAATTTAAGCTCGTGGCGCAAATCACGTGCGATTTCTGGGTCGGCAACGACGGCCTGCTCACTGACGCAGGCGGTCCCGTAGTCAAAGCTCTTCGACGTCACGATCATCTCGGCGACTTCCGCCAGATCGCGTGCTTTCGACTTGTGTACGTAACACGGCACGTTGCCCGCACCGACCGCGAGCGTGGGTTTGCCGCTGGAATACGCCGCTTTGACCATGGCCGGACCACCGGTTGCCATCACAACCGAGGTGCGGCGATGTTTCATCAACTCGGCTGTGCCCTGAATTGTCACGGAATCCAGACATTGGATTAGACCCTTGGGCGCACCCATTTGTTCAGCCACGCGCGCCATAATTCGCACCGTTTCGATGCCACAACTCACACCACGCGGATGCGGCGCACACACGATCGCATTGCCTGCCTTCACCGCAGAAAGCACTTTGTAGATGATCGTTGAAGTGGGGTTCGTCACCGGGATCAGAGCTGCCACAACGCCCATCGGTTCACCGAAGGCTGCGATCTTTGTCGCATCATCGCGCCAAAGCAATCCCAGCGTTGTCACATCTCTTAGATAATCCGCGACTGAAAGCGCGTTGAACAGGTTCTTGACGCGCTTGTCCGGCACATTCCCATATCCGGTTTCCTCGACGGCCATTTGCCCCAGCCGTTCGGCCTCGGGCTCGATGGCGCGCGCCATGGCGTCGACTATTGCGTCTACCTGCGCCGGGTCGGTGCCCAGAAAGGCGCGATAAGCCTCGAAAGCGCTATCTGCGGCACGCCGTGCGGCGGCGATTGATTTCAGATCTGCATCCATCAAGAAGCTCCGGTGACGATGGTGTCAAAGATACGGCGCGCTTGATCAACGTCGCCCGCTGAAACCCCTATGGCTTCGAGGCGCCGTCCGGCGGCAGCCACATCCGCCCCCAAAATTCGGTCGGACATCGCGATCAGGCTGTTCGTCAGCGGGCTCGGGATACCCGCAAGCTCACCCGCTGAGACCAAAGGTACAAGCGAGCCCAACACCCCATCCCGCATCATACCGCGCGACGTTTGCTGATCCGGGATCGGACGCGCGCCCGAGCCACGTTCGGCGCCGGCAAAGGTGGCTATCCACAGCCCTGTCTCCGGCAGGTTGCGAACTCCAAACGCAGCAGCAATGCGTCGCCGTTCGTCTGCAAGCCCCTGAATGACCTCCGTCTGGTCCGGACCAATCAGAGACGCAAAGGTCTGGTTATCCTCAAGCTGAACACCACCCATTGGAATGTCAGGACCACCTGTCCCCATTGCGGCACCGCCGAGGATCAGCGCAGGTATCTCGACTGCGGCCGACAGATCGTTGAAGCCGCACGACAAAACCGAGTCGACCGCCTGAACGTTGGACAAATAGGCGGACACGGCGTCCAGAACCTCTTCCCGACCGCGCGGCAAGGTTGCCGCAGCCATCGGTGCCGCCTGTGAAAGCGTCAAAGCTGCGCCCTCGGAACGGAACCAGTATGGCAGACCCTGAACCTCAACCAGCGTGACGTCCGCCGCGCAGCCTCCGATCCGCAACAACCAGGCTGTTTCCACAGCCCCGAGAGATCGTCCCGGCGCAAGGACCAAGATTTGCCCGTCGCTGAGGTGATCGGCCAGCACCATCGCATAAGTGCGCTGTTTGTGAAGCGGTCCGGTCAGGAATATCACCTGTGCATCGCGCACCGCTGCATCCAGCTCAGCGGTTGTGCGCACCGACGGCCCATCCCGATCGACTTGATAGGTCCCGACCGGACCTTCACCGCGAAGCGAAATGCCCGAGGACTGGGCCAACAGCGACAGTTCGGCCCCATAGGCCGAAAACAAGGTGACCTCAGCCCCTTCGGCAAGGCAAAGAGCGGCCAACAGGCGTGCATCAGCCCCGCCGCCCAACACCGATATCCGGTCGAGCTTGGGATGTTCAGGTGCACCCCGGGTTGAGCCACGTGTCGCTGCACGTGTGAATTCCTCGAAACCGGCTGACATAGCGTCTCCTCAAGACAGACGGATTAAGCCGCAGAGCCAGCACCAAGGCTGTCGATTATGGCCTCAAGTTCATCATGTGGGCGCGCGATCACGTGGACGGATACGACTTCACCCACTTTGTTTGCCGCTGTCGCACCGGCATCCGCGGCGGCTTTGACTGCGCCGACTTCACCACGCACAAGGGTGGTGACTAGGCCTCCGCCAGCCTTGGTTTGGCCGACAATCGAAACGCTGGCCGCCTTGACCATCGCATCTGCCGCTTCGATCGCGCCGACCAGTCCGCGCGTTTCGATCATGCCCAGGGCCATTTGCCCCGCCACTGGTTTCGCCATTTTTCGTTCCTCCAAAGAAATTTAGATGTTTGGTGTTCTTGGTTCAGGTCGTGGACACGCGATCCACAATCGCGATGATCGCCAGATCGACGGGCGCGGTGGACAGACCGGCGGCCATACGCGCCGCCGAGCCTTTGACCAGCAGAACCGTATCCCCCACCCCGGCACCGCAGGTGTCGACGGCGACCCGCGCCGGTTCGATCACCTTGCCTTTGCTATCGACCAAATCCGTCACCAGCAGTTTCGTACCGACCAGTTTTGCGTCTTTGGCCGTGGCTGTGACGGTCCCGGCGACCTTACCCAAATGCATCAGAAGGTCCTCAGGTAACGGTCCAACTCAACCGGAGTGACCTGTTGATTGAAGAAATCAAGCTCGCGCTCGGCCTGTTGCAGAACCAGCTCCCACAGCATTTCGCCCATGAGATCGCGAAGCCATTCGGATCCTCGCGCCAGTTCGATCGCCGTTGGCAAGTCGGTCGGGATCGGATCGCCGATCCCTTCTTCGTAACCGTTGCCGGTCGTCGGTTCTGACGGAGCCAGGCCCTGCTCGATCCCGTCCAGACCCGCTGCAATCTCGGCCGCCAGCAGAAGGTAGGGATTGGCATCTGCACCAGCGTCACGTTTTTCCACGCGTACCGCGCTGTCGGATCCTTCAATGACCCGAATACCAACGGTTCGGTTGTCATAACCCCAGCTCGTGTTGATCGGGCAGAAAGTATAAGGCTGACGGCGTCGATAACCATTGACGGTGCCACTGCCACAGATTGCCGTTTCGCACATGCGTTGTTGCAGCCCGGCGATGAAGGATTTGCCGGTATCGTTCATCTTGCCGTTGTCGGCAAAGACATTCTTGCCGTCTTTCCAAAGCGAGTAGTGTGTGTGGAAGCCGTTGCCGGACTGATCGAAGAACGGTTTTGGCATGAAGGTTGCCAGATAGCCGTGGGCGATGCCCAGCTGGCGGATCAGCGACTTAAACAAGACGACACGATCTGCCGCTGCGAGCGCTTCGCCGTAACGGATATTCACCTCAATCTGACCCGCAGCGTATTCGGGGTTCGATTGTTCGATGGGGATACCGCATTCGTTGATCTGCTGACGGATCGGTCCAACGATGTGCTCCATCCGCGCAGCACGGCCCAGACCGTAGACCTGAATCCCGCTATCGCGCGGCTGTCCGGTCTCCGGATCCAGTAGATAGAATTCAAGTTCAGTGCCGACATTGACCTCGAACCCCATTTCGCGGGCCCGTTCAACCTGACGCACCAACGCCTGACGCGGATCGATCGGTACAGGCTTGTGGTCCATACCTTCCGCCCGACCAAAACAAACAGCGACGCCTGGCTCCCACGGCACAGCGACGGGCTGGGTCATTGGGAAGACGTGCATATCGGGGTAGCCGTTGTCGAAATTGACATAAGGCGTATCCCAGACGTCGCACGTCATATCGATCGCCATCAATGCAATCGACAGCGCATTGCCGCTTTTGCAGACGTGGTCCCAGTGGCTGGCCGGAATGCGCTTGCCGCGCATGATGCCGTTGAGGTCACCCACACCGAGTATGACGGTGTGCGTACCTTCGGGCAGATCAAATCCCGAACTCATTGATGCGCTCTCCCTGTTTTTTGGCTTTATAATTGTTGTATTCTGTATACAGTATTCACAAAGACAATCGATAAACAAGGAAAATCTGCATCATGTCCAAGAACTCGGTCATCGTTGTCGGAGGCGGCATCGTCGGCGTCATGACGGCGCTTACACTGCAACGACGTGGTGAGGCAGTGACTTTGATAGATCGCTGGGAACCGGGACATTCCCGTGCATCTTCAACGGATTACAACCGTGTCATCCGTGCGATTTCCGGGCGGGATGAGTTCTATACACGTTGGGCCCGCGAAAGCCGCCTGCGCTGGCTGGAACTGCAAGCCGAGAGCGGCCAGAACCTGATGTATGAATGCGGTGCGCTGATTCTTGCAACAGGCGGTCATTGCGACTGGGAGAACGCCACAGCCGAAACCTTCGACCGCGTTGGTGTGCCCTACTACAAGTTCGGGCGGCAGGACATCGAATCGCGATTTCCGCAGTTTCGCGTTCCTGACATCGAATACGCCCTGTTCGAACCCGAAGCCGGAATGCTGATGGCGCATCGCTGCGTCCTGACCGGGCTTGAACTGTTTCGTCGAGCGGGCGGGATCGTACAGCGCGGTCGCGTGACCACCGATGGATCAGAGCGCCCAATGCTGAATGGAAAGCCGCTTGAGGCCGATCTTATCATTGTCTCGACCGGCCCCTGGATGGCAGATATGTTCCCCAGGACGATCAAGCCGATATCGACGGTGGTTGGTGTGAATGTCCTCTATACCTCGACTCCAGATGGGTCCGAGGAGTTCGATATGAGCCGAATGCCCTGCTGGATCGATCATGGTCAGGGCTCATTCGGGCTGCCCTCCTCCGAGGGTTCAGGCGTGAAAGCCGCGGTCGTAATTCCGGACAAGATCGACCTAGACAATGACGAAAGGCTGATCCGGCAGGAAACGCTGGGACGCACTCGCAGCTACATCCGTCATCGTCTTCCGGGCCTTGAGGGTGAGCGGGTCGTGGATTCCAAATTCAACCAAATCATCCTGACGCCAGACACGCACTTTATTGTCGACTGGCACCCCGAGCATGAAAACGTGCTGTTCGCCGGAGGCTGCTCGGGACATCTGTTCAAACACGCGCCGGTTTTTGCAGAATTTGCGGCAGGTGTTGGAATGAAGGATTTCGGAACGGCTGATCGTTTCAAGATCACTGGTCGAAGAAAACTGAGCCCAAAAGAAAGTCCAAGCGGGCGTTAACCTTCTGAAAGCGCCGCATAGAGTCCTGAATTCGGGCACTTTTCCTGAGGCAGGCGAACGCCTGATCGAATTGCATCTCGGCAGGTCTTTGCTTGGCGACAATGTCCACATTTTTCCGCCAACTCAAGGCCAAGCTCAGGATGGGCATTAAGATCATCTTCACTCAGGCCAAACTGACTAGCCATCGAGAGTATACGCTCTCGCGCGTTGGGCGCGCCAGAGCGCAACATGGCCAAGTCAGCGCGGGACAGGCCGAGATCCGATAGCTCCAGATCGCTGATACTTCCCTCGCGTGGAGCATTCACAATCCGCGCAATCCTCTCAAAGAAATCCTTGTATCCCGTCATTGCCAAATCTCCCAACCGATTGCGTATACAGTATACAAAATGCGGCTTGGCTGGACTTGATTAGGATCAAGAGCCGTTCGCTCAAACGCTTATTGTTCAGGGACGTATGCACCGCGAAAAAGCTCTACTGCTTGAAGCGCTGCAATATCGTCCGGCACCTTTGCCGCGTTGATCGAGGACATCCCATCATCCGCCTCCGTAGCTGACAAAAGCACCTCTCGACCTCTGGTGAACAGATCGCGCAAATGATGCGCCTTGTATTCGGGATGAAACTGAACAGAGCGGGCAGGAAAATCATAATCCAGTGCACCAACTGGACAGTGGCCCGCTGATCCGGTCACCCGAGCCGAGTCCGGAATGCTTGTTACCTGATCCTGATGCCAGACATATGCATCCACGCTATCTCCGCCATAGTCGAAGGGCCGTGCGCCAACGACATTGCCTACCTCGGCTTTCTCGGCCTGACCACCATAGACGTCAGCCATGATCTGATGACCGAAACAGATACCAAAGACTGGTTTTCGGATTTCTCGACAACGGTCCAGGAAGGCACGTAGCGGCTGCATCCAATCCGTGTCATCATAAACGCCAAATTCAGATCCGCCGACTATAGCACCGTCGAAATCGCTCTCGTCCGGGAGCGGTTCTCCATCAACAACCCCGATTACTACGAACTCGGCTTCCGGTAGGTGTGGGGCGATCCACTCCCGAATCTGCTGTGAAGTCCGCGGCATTCCCTCCAACAATGGCAGCGGATGGCTAGTCAACTCAAGAACTGCGATTTTCACCAGTCGTAAGCCCTGTCAATTCCAGCCATTTTCACCCCTGTAAAAGCTGACGCTTGAAAACTAAGCGCGCGCAGGTCTTCAGTTTCCAGGTTGTGTACCGAGGACTTTCCGCAGGCTTTCGCTAGCGCTGTAATCTCCATGGTCATGGCCGTCAAATAGCGCGCAATGCGCTCTGCGCCTGCATTCGGGTTCATACGAGCTTCGAGGTTTTCATCCTGCGTCGCAATGCCAACCGGGCAACGACCCGTGTGGCAATGGTGGCAGGCGCCCGGCGAGGTTCCCAACGCCGCGTAATCTTCGAGATAGCGCGGACTGTTGCACCCTAGCGCAACCATGGCCGCGTTGCCGATCATCACAGCGTCAGCACCGAGGGCCAGACACTTCGCCGCGTCCACACCGGACCGAATGCCACCGGCAGCGACCAGAGAGACTTTGCCGGTCATGCCGCATTCGTCCAATGCTTCACGCGCGGCACGAATAGCGCTCATCGTTGGGATTCCGGTATGGTTTAGCAATAGCTCCGGAGACGCGCCGGTGCCACCTTCGGCACCATCAACTACTACAACATCTGCACCCGCTTTGGCAGCAACTGCCACGTCAAACCGGGGACGTGTCGCACCCATCTTGATGAAGATTGGCACCTGATAGTTGGTGGCGATGCGCAATTCTTCAATCTTCACTGCCAAATCATCAGCGCCGAGAAAAT
Organism: Ruegeria sp. CF1; assembly: GCF_056537445.1. NCBI lineage: Bacteria > Pseudomonadati > Pseudomonadota > Alphaproteobacteria > Rhodobacterales > Roseobacteraceae > Ruegeria > Ruegeria sp. CF1. Next base: position 750,117 of record NZ_JBQFRN010000001.1, read on the forward strand.
CGGGATGGCGGATCGTAGATCGCTGATCCACACCTTCGGGCAAAGTTCGCATCTGGCTGACGCGCGGGCTGACCTTCATGCCCAGCAGCAGACCCCCGGTTCCGGGTTTCGCACCCTGCCCCACGACAAGTTCCAAGGCATCCGCGCGGCGCAGATGATCCAGATCCACACCATACCGCGCGGGTGACATCTGATAGAGCAGGCGTTGGGAGGCTTCGCGCTCCTCTTCCAGCATGCCACCCTCACCCGTGCAAGTCATGGTTCCTACTTTCGAGGCCCCATAACCCAGCGATGCCTTGGCCGATGCCGACAAAGCACCAAAGGACATTGAAGCGATGTAGATCGGGATCTTCAATTCAAGCGGGCGCTCCACAAGGCCGCGCCCTCCACCCAGTACGGTCGTCGTATCGCAATTCTCGCGATAGCCTTCCAGCGGCAGGCGGGTCATCGTTGCAGGAACGAATGTCAGATCATCAAAGGTCGGCAATTGCTTGTTGAACGTGTTGTATCCACGTACCTGATAGCGCCCAAGCTGCGCCAGCGCGTGAACTTCCGAGATCGCCTCGGGTGTCCAGCGGGTCGAACCTCCTTCATCATACGACGAAGGAACGCCAGCCGGGCGGCCGTCGATCGCTCCCGCATCGCGGAACCTGATTTCCTCTTCCGAGGCAACGTCGAACGGATATTCGTAAGGTTTACTCAGATCATGAGCCATGCGCTTGCGTCCCTGCTTTCAAAATACCAAAGACGCTGGCCCGAAACCATTTTGCGCCAATTTCGCGAACTGTCGACAAGCCCGAGCGGGTCGAGGATCGCATCGACCTCGGCCACTTCTTCAGCAGTCGGTTCGATCACGTCGACATCCACACCCAGGCTGTCGACCTCGCCAGCTACCCAGACCTCACCTTCCCAAAGCGCATCAGCACAGGATTCCCCCGCTCCGCCAAGCGCTATGATCCGACCGGAATGCGCCATGAAGCCGGACTGATAGCCAATCTTTCCTTCGACGACGATGTTTCCACCTTTCATCGCAACGCCGACCCTTGGGCCCGCATCGCCTTTGACATGGATCGTGCCGCCGATCATCGCAGCACCACAGGACATACCGGCATAGCCACCGACAGTGATGTGCCCTTTGGCCATACCTTCGCCAACGGCCCACCCACAATTGCGCTCAATTGTGATGTTCGCCCCGGTGTTGAGGCCGCCGCAGTAGTACCCCACAGAACCCTCAAATGTGATATCCACATTGTCTGGCAGACCCACGCCCAAATTATGACGAGACAGCGTATCTACCACGCGGATCGGCCGACCCATTGTGCAGGCTTCCATTATCTCACGATTGACCTCGCGGATATGTCGCTTGCCGACTTCGATGACGATCTCATCCATCTTTACAGCCACCTCATTCATGCCGCCAAACTCCGGTTTCCGACGCCCCAGATACCGGTCAGCGACGGGCCGTCGTAGTTGATCACATCGCATTCCTCGGTCATCACCCGGCGGACCGCTTGTTCTTCGGTCGCAGCCGCCAGATCGCCATTGCGGTTGACGACGACCAGAGGCTTCATTGCAAATCGGTCTTTGGCAAATCCAATCCCGTTTGGCGTTGCGATCATGTAGGTAAACACACCATCGATAGAGGTAATGGACTTCTTTAGCGCCTGCTCCATGGTCAGGCCCGCCTTCATCTGGTCGCTGACCCACACGGCAATCAACTCGCTGTCATTCTCAGTCAAGAACCGATAACCCATTCGGGTCAGCTTATCGCGCCAGGTGAAGTAATCGGTGATCTGCCCGTTATGTACGATCGCGACATCCGAAAATGGGCGCGCCCAGAACGGATGCGATGCGTTAGGCAATACCGAACTTTCCGTAGCAAGCCGCGCATGCCCCAGCCCATGTGTTCCTATCATATCGCGAACGCCGTGCTTTTCTGCCACGGCTTCGGCACCACCAATATCCTTGATGATCTCAAGACTACGGCCGCAGGATTGAACTTCAATGCGGTCTGTCAGCTCATCCGCGTCCGCGACCCAGGCTTGAAGATTCCTTGGGTCTGAAATTTCCATCCGAAAGCAATAGTGACGACTTTGGTCCGTTACGATTTGGGGGTCAGACAGAAAGCTGCTTCCGTGTTCACGCAATATCGTTTCAAACGCGGAGAGATCCGCATCCTGTTGAGACTTGTCGAATCCCATTCCGCGTAAAACGTATCCCGTTTCTCGTGGCAAACCATAAACGGCGAAGCCAGTGCTGTCGGCGCCTCGATGTTCCTGCGCATCCATCAGGTCAACAAGATCCGCCCCAACCTTCCCGGGCGCGGCCAGTATTCTACCAGCAATTCCACACATGAAGAGCTCCCTGTTCATTCTTTCCTGTATACTGTATACAGTACACGAACAATAGCAACCCCATTCGCCTTGGCAGCAGTTGTTTTATTGAATACAGAATTCATGAAGGACAGAAAGAGAGGCTCCGAGTGGCTCTGAAACAAATCAAAACACAGCGCAGACGCCTGGCGGACGAGGTCTATGACCAACTGGTCGAAGCCATCATGAGTCGCGAGATCACCGGTGAAGATCGGCTAGTGCAGGAAAAGTTGGCCGCCGAGTTGAACATCAGCAGGACGCCTGTACGCGAAGCGCTCATGCGGTTGGAGACTGAAGGCGTGTTGGAAGTGGCCGCCAGCGGCGGATTTCGACTGGCGCGCATGGACCAGACCGAGGTTCGGCAACTATACCAGGCACGCGCAGCCATCGAAGGTCAAGCCGCGCGCATACTTGCGGTACACGCTGAACCAGAGGTTCTTGATCGATTGCGCGAACTCATTCGTCGCGAAGAAGATCTGAGCCAGCCGACGACCCGAGACTACTTTATCGCAAACCGGCACATTCACCGTGCCTTCATGGTTGAGGCGGGCAACAAATTTCTGATCGACATGTTCGATATGATTTGGGGCAAAGCAATGGCGTTCCATCTGTTTTCGGCGATTGAAAACGTCGATATCTCCAAATCGCTCGGAAACCACCTGACGCTCGTTGACGCGATTGCGACGGGTGATGTCACCGAAGCGCTGGAAACTTTCACCAGCCACATTCAGGAAGGTTTCGACCTTCAGATCGAAGGTCTGAAAGAAGCGGATAACGGCTAAACCGCGTTTCTGATCGAGCGACCAATCAGGGCCTGAGACCTGATTGGCCGCAACTGGTTCAAATCACAAAATGCAACCTATCGAACTCACTGCGCCATCCAGATACCTCGGATAGAACGGATTCACCGCCCAAGCCACGTCGGATCAGTTCTGCCAGACGCTCTGCATCTCCTGCTGTCATACCCCACCGGACCAGCTCGGGCGTGCCGATCCGCAGGCCATTCATGTCGCCTTCCACCGGCTCAACTGGCAATCCGATGCCACATGCCAGAAACCCGGATTTTCGAAGCAGTTTGGAGGCAGTCTGACCGCCACCATACGGCGCTGCCAGTACCGCGAATTGATGAGAATTGGTGAAACCCTCTCCACCCGCGAAGACCGGAACACCTTGCGCATCCAACGCGGCAGCAAGTGCTTTGGACATCGCAATCATCTCATCTGCATAGGCTGAGCCGAACTCTTTCCAATCCAGCATGGTGACGGCAAGTGCAGCCGTTTTTGCGGCATCAAAGTTGGCTGTCATACCGGGGAAAGCAATTGCATCCAGCGCCTTGGCGATTTCTGCATCGTTTGACACAATCAGACCCCCGGCCGGTCCGCCAAGGCTTTTGTAGGTACTCATGGTCATGAAATGCGCACCCTCCTTCAGCGGGTTGGACCACGCATGCCCGGCGATGATCCCGCACTGGTGGGCGGCGTCGAACATGACCTTTGCGCCGATTTCATCCGCTATGGCACGCACTTCGGCCACAGGATGCTCAAACAGGTTCAGACTGCCGCCTATCGTGATTAGCTTGGGGCGTTCGGCTTTCGCCAATGCTCTCAACCGGTCCAGATCAACGGAATACCCATCTGCGTTGACGGGGGCCTCAATAGTGCGCAGACCAAACAGACCGGCACACCCCGCCAGGTGGTGCGTCACGTGGCCACCAATCGACGCGGGCGGAGCGATGATCGTATCTCCGGGTTTGCAGGTCGCCATAAAGCCATAGAGGTTGGCAATGGCCCCCGAGGGCACGCGAACCTCGGCGAACTGCGCATCAAAGACATCGGCACATAGTTCTGCGGCGATAACTTCGATCTCTTCGATCGCCTCCAGTCCCATTTCATATTTGTCACCGGGGTATCCCAGCGATGGTCTGGATCCAATGCCCGAAGACAATAGCGCCTCGGCCCTCGGGTTCATGACATTTGTCGCCGGGTTGAGGTTAAAGCACTCTTTTTCGTGAATGCGGCGGTTTTCGTCCGCCAGATGCTCGATCCGGGCCAGAAGATCGCCAGACGACAACGATGCGGCCTTTGTCGCGATGTCCTGGATCAGAGTTTCGCTTGCGGCAGGCACCCAATCTCTTTGTACAAGTGTCATCTGACATCCTCCTGTTTTTTGCAGTTTGGCGGCTTTCGCGTGACACCGCAAAGCAGAATTGTTATTTCTTGGCGTAGAAAAACTAAGGCTAGATCAATGAGTGTCTCCCCCAAACGCCCCAAGGGACCTCCGCTGAATGCAATGAGGGCGTTCGAGGCCGCGGCGCGTCACGTCAGCTTTGTCGCGGCGGCGGAAGAGCTGAACGTTTCTCCGGGTGCGATCTCACAACATGTAAAGGCGTTGGAGGGTTGGGCAGGTGCGCCGCTGTTTCGCCGCAACGCCCAAGGGGTGGAACTGACGCCCCAAGGTCAATCACTTGTCGCGGTCTTCACCACAGCCTTTGATCAGATGGGCGATGCCGCTCGGGCCCTTCGGAACCTCAAGCCAAATGCCGATTTTCACATCGCCGCCTTGCCTGCTGTTGCCCAACTCTGGTTGCCCAAACGATTACGCCGGATCAGAAAGTGTTTTCCGCATATCAATTTTTCGGTCACGGCGCTGGAAACACCACCCAGCCTTTCGCGTGAGATGTTCGATTTGGCGATCTTCTTCGCGACCTTGGACGAAGCACCTGACCAAATTGTGCTGTGCGAGGATGAAACCCAACCGGTTTGCGCCCCTGCTCTGCTGGATCGGGTGACCGACAACAACGGGTTTCAAGGCACTCCCTTGTTGCACGATCAGACGTGGAGCAGCGATTGGTCCACATGGTCGCGAAGCACAGGTTGTGAGGTCCCAGATGTCAAAACTGGCCCGCATTTTTCGCTTTACAGCCTTGCCGTGGAAGAGGCCAAGGCCGCAGCTGGCGTGCTAATGGGGCACCTATGCTTACTCGAAGAGCCATTGAAATCTGGTGCACTCGTAACGGCCCACGCGCAATCCTGCCCGACAGGGCGTGCTCTAGCGGTTCAAGTGCCAGTGGCATCGCGACGAAGAGCCGAAACCGATCAAGTCATCGCCTTGTTGTCAGATTGAGTCAAATCTCATCAATCCGGTACATTGTGCACGACACTTCACATTGAAAGCCGCGCACAAAACAGTCTCGCATAGACCGCAAGGCAACTCAGATTTCATGGGGTATATGGCGGAGAGACAGGGATTCGAACCCTGGAGACGGTTTCCCGCCTACACACTTTCCAGGCGTGCGCCTTCGACCACTCGGCCACCTCTCCGGTAGAGGTGACTTATGCGAATTTCTGAACCGAGCGCAAGGCCCCATTCGCAAAAATGGACCGGTCAGAAAATACGAAAGCTGGCGACAAATGGCAGATGATCCGACACCTCATCCTTGAACGCCTCGCGCCCCATATTCATGGTCCAGTGCATTGGAAACAGCCGCAGGCTGCCGCGGACATAATCGGTGGAATAGGTGCGTGATACGGCAAAACCGTCCAGTAAATTGGCGCGACCCTTATCCAGAATATGCGAGAACCGATCCTGCAAGTCCCAGCACGAAACAAAGTCCATCATGTCATCCCCACCAAGATGGTGGAAATTGCTGACGTCCTGACCGGGGATCATGTTGAAATCACCCATCAGAAGGATCGTGCGCTGTGTCAGACCGGGGGTCGAGCGGATCTCGGCGATCTTGTCTCCGATAATCCTGCATTGGCTGTCACGTATCTGCTGCTCGGGCCGGTCTCGTCCGGATTTAAGATGCACAGCGATCAGCTTGGCCTTGAATTTGCCGACCTCGACATCGGCGATCAGGGCCTGGCGTCCGCCGGGATCGTCACCTTCCGAGCCGTCGATCAGCTGCAAACCTGTCACCGAGACCCCCGGTTTGTGCAGAAACCCGATATGGATATTGCCGTTGGGCTGCGGCAGGATCTTGACCTGATAGTCCAGCCCCTTATCGGCCAGACCCAAGGCCAACCGATCGATATGTTCGATGGGGCTGACCTCGACCAGAGTGATCAGTTCGGCGTCCAGCAGGGCCAGCCCTTCGATTTGATGGGTGACCCGGTCACTGCTGGCCGGAATACCCAGACTTGTGTTTACTGGATTGAAGCCGGCCAGATTCCAGACGGCAATACGCGCGAGGCTGTGTGAAAATGTAACCATCAAAATTCCTCCTGCAAATGACTTCAGACTACATCAAAATGAAACAGTCCGATAACCATTTGCGGGAAAATGTCGATCGCATCACGCTCAGTGGTTGTCGCCCTCGCCGTCCTGATCCCCTGCCGCGTCCAGATCGTCTGCTGTCATGTCCACTGGTTTTGTCGATGGCGCATGGGGTGATAGGTCGTCATCCACGGCAGAAGCATCATTGGACGGATCGGACTGACCCGTCAGCACCTCAGGGTTACGGAGCCACAGGTCACGCTGCGCGAACGGGATCTCGATGCCTTCCTCAACGAACCGGCGATTGATCTCGTGGTTCATGTCGGATTTGACAGACAGCACCCAATTCACATCCCGCAGGATCGCGCGGATTTCGAAATCCAACGAGTCTGCACCGAAGCCCTGGAACACTACGCTGGGCGCGGGATTGGCCAGAACCATCGGGTGCCCGTTTGCGATCTCGCCCAGAATAGTTTCGACCTTGCGGGTATCGGTACCATAGGCGACGCCTACAGGCACGATCACTCGGCCAATCGTATTGCCCCGGGTGTAATTCGTAACCACCCCACTGATCAGGTCCGAGTTCGGAACGATCACATCCGTCCGGTCGAACGTCTCGATCCGCGTCGACCGGACTGAGATATCGCGCACATATCCCATCATACCGTTCACATCGATCCAGTCACCTTTGGAAATAGGACGCTCAACCAGTAGGATGATCCCTGAGACAAAGTTCGATACAATGGTCTGAAGACCGAAACCGATGCCGACCGACAAAGCACCCGCCACGATCGCAAGCGAGGACAGGTCAAAACCGGCAACCATGATAGCGATCAGTGCCGCCAGAAAAATTCCGACATATCCGGTACCCGACACGATGGCATTCTGCCCGCCGGGATCAATGCTGGTCTTCGGCAGCAGTGAATTGCGCAGCCCGCTTTGCAGCAAACGGGTCAGCGTATATCCAATGGCGAAAATGGCAACGAACGTCAGGAAGTTACTGGGTGAAATCGTAACCCCGCCAATATCGAACCCCAGCAACAATCGCGACCAAGCTTCAAGCAGGTCCGTCTGGCGCGCGCCCCAGTAAAGCGCCAATATCGGCAACGCCAGAATGGCCAGCGCGAACCCGACCAGAACCGAAAACAGTGAATCGCGCGCGGCGTCGCCCTGCCCCGAAAGCCAGCCATATACCGTACCAATAAATCGCTGCACGATCACCAGTGCTGCAATCAGAACCAGCGTTTTGATGGCAGGAAATACGATAGCTTCGGCAGCGTTGATGTATCCGAAGGCCCCCAAGATCGGAGTCGCAATCCCAAGCATGAACAAGGCGCGCCGCAGGAACTCGACCAATTGGCTGAACCCTGCGCCACGGCGGGTAGCTTCCTGGTCTGACTGTTCTTGCTGAGGCTCTGATTGGCGGACCTGACGCACACGCAGCAAAAGAAGGGCCGATACCACAACGATCGGGAAGCCAACAACGGCACGGGTCGCGTCCGAGATATTCTCGATCTGCTCGAACAATTGCGCCAGCTCGTGCAGAATAAGCATGACCGCCAACAGGTCGATATAAACCCGCAATTCTCTGATTTTGCCTGCGGACAGTCTTTGGAAGTTCTGCGCCGCTCCCATCAGATAGACCTGCCGGCCGATCCAATCAAAATAGAAGATAATCGCGGCCCAATAGGGGATTTGCTGGAACAAAAGTGTACCGCGCAGGCCCAGCACGCCAGTTAGCACGACAGCGGTGACCAACGCCAACACGCCCAACCAAGGCAATAGAATGCGCAACAGCGAGACAATAAAGGTCCAGACCCCGCTGCCGCTACCTCCTAGCGAGCGGAGATATTCGCCGCCTTTCTCAGACCATTTGCGCCCAAACAGCAATAGAACTGCTGAAACAACCAACAGCACGAGAATGCCAAGACCGCGCTCGCGGATTTGTTCGCGCACCACATCAGAGCGCAAGTTTTCGATGGTTTCGTTAATAAGGCTGTGCGTCGCCTCTTTGATGTCGACCCAAGCTGGTCCCCAATAGACGGGGTTGAGCGGCGACGGCCCGCGTTTCAGCATCTCTTTCTTTTGTCGGTCTCGGACGATCCGATCAATTTCGCTGATCAGCCCATTCGCGCGACTGAAAGCCTCTTCCGAGATGATGCGGGGAACACGCAAACTGTTCAGTTGTGTTTCGAGTTGCGCACGCAGCTTGGCAATGTCTTCGGCCTCGCTTTCCCCTTCAGCCGGCTTTGGGCCAAGCGCCTTGAGTTGGCTTTCCAGCGTCTGAATACGATCGGTGTTGGCACCTCGGGCTTTGTTAAAGTCTTCGCGATACTCATTTATTTCCGAACGCAAATTCTCTAATGCTGCGTTGGATGCACGGTTCGCGCGAATAACAGATTCCGCCCGGTCCGCCGTGCTGACCCAGCCCTGATAATACTCGCTTTGCCGATCAGTAAGTTGGGCAGAGGCGATTCCGCCCAAACCAATCAAGCAGAATAGCACCAGAACCAGACACAGGCGGACCTGTTGCAGCATCACACGTCCTCAAACACGCCAGGAATACTGCGCGGCGCATCGGTCATCCAATCGGGCACAGGAAGTTCCTTTTCACGCAGGAATTCAGGATTGAACAGTTTGGATTGATAGCGGGTGCCGTAGTCACACAAAATCGTAACAATGGTGTGCCCTGGCCCCAGTTCTTTCGCCAAACGGACGGCACCGGCAATGTTGATCGCGGTTGACCCGCCCATCACCAGACCCTCTTCGCGCAGCAGATCGAAGATATAGGGCAGCGCTTCGCTATCGGTAATCTGCCAGGAATGGTCAGGTGTGAACCCTTCGAGGTTCTTGGTAATCCGCACCTGTCCGATACCTTCTGCGATAGAACCACCCTCCATCGCGATCTCACCCGTAGTGTAGAAGGAATAGAGCCCCGCCCCCATCGGATCAGCCAAACCGATCTTGACACCCTTGGGCTGCAACGCTTCGGCCACCCCGGCCAGAGTACCACCCGATCCAACGGCACAGATGAAGCCATCGACTTTACCGCCGGTCTGCTCCCAGATTTCGGGACCAGTGGTTTCCACATGTGCCTGACGGTTGGCGACATTGTCGAACTGATTGGCCCAAATCGCGCCATTTGGTTCGGTTTGAGCCAATTGTTCGGCCAGACGGCGCGAATAGTGCACAAAGTTGTTGGGATTACGGTACGGCGCCGCAGGCACCTGCACAAGCTGAGCCCCCGCCAGGCGGAGCATATCCTTTTTCTCTTCGGATTGGGTTTCAGGAATGACGATCACCGTCTTGAACCCCATCGAGGCACCAACCAGCGCCAGACCGATGCCGGTATTCCCGGCCGTGCCCTCAACAATCGTGCCGCCGGGTTTCAGATCACCGCGCGCTATCGCATCGCGGATGATAAACAACGCAGCACGGTCTTTGACGGACTGACCCGGGTTCATGAATTCGGCCTTGCCGAGAATCTCGCATCCCGTTTCTTCGCTGACGCGACGCAGCCGGATCAAAGGTGTTTTACCGACAGCGTCGGCAAGGTCTCGTGCAATGCGCATGGCATCCTCTTGTCATATGGTATTGCAGCAGATTTACAGGTGCCCTGACGCGATCACAAGCAGGGATCACTTAGCGCGCAGTCGATCGCGGTTCCGCGCCAACCAATAAGCAAGAGTTAGAAGCGGCAGATCCTTGAAAACATGAGCATCTACCATGCTCATGAATTCATCAAACGGCAGAATTCTGCTGCGGATATCCTCACCTTCGGAAGCGAGGCCACCGCTTTCAACCGTACTAGTCAGATCCCCAAGACCGACATAGAGATAAACATATTCTGTTGACGATCCGCTGGATGAATAGGCACCACCTGCATATTCCAGTTGGTATAGTGAAATCTGCGCTTCTTCCATGGCCTCGCGGGTGGCCGCCTGCTGAGGTGTTTCGCCCGGGTCGATCATGCCAGCCACAGGCTCCCACATCCACGGCTCGGGGTCGTCGATCAGGAACACGGGCGCGCGGAATTGCTCTACCAGCAACACCGTATCGCGCACCGGATCATAAGGTAGGACGACCACAGCGGACCCTTGCATCAATCCATTGCGATGCAGCACCGGACTCATCTCGCCGTTATTCTGACGATGCTGCAGTTCAATTTCATCCATCCCAAAATAGTTGACATAGGCGCGCTTGCGGTCATGAACGATCACGTCATCCGCAACGCTCCGCTCATCCCCCGCTCCACGTTGTCTTGCCGCTAATCTGGCCCAGGCGCGTGTTCTTATGGCTGGAAAGCTGCGCACGATGTCCGAGGCATCGACTCTTCCATAATGGGCCATCACCTCGTCTGCCGCGAACACCGAAAGCGCACCCCAATCCCTGATCCAGGTTTCAAGATCCCACGGTGCGCCTTTTTTCCAAATGTCAGTATCCGGAAAGAACACCAAGGCCTGATGTTCTTTTCCATCCTCAGTCACGATTGTCTCCGGGCGCAGTTCATATTCGAAACCGCCTTCATAGAAGGCCAATCGACTACGCTCGACGTCACCTAGGCCCTGCACCAGAATGCCACTGGCCTTACTGCCCTTTTCGGTGACAATCATTGGAAAGGGTTGATCTTGAACCGCGTATACGGCGTGATCCGGCAAAACAGCCTGCATCGCCGATAAATCGCCTGCGCTGCGACCCATGACGAGTTCCAACAAAGAGACATGGCGCAAAGTGCCATAGAAAAACAGATTGGACAAAGCAGAGGCCCCGAATTGGCAGATCAGATTTAACGCCAGCGGCGAAAGGCAATTTCGGTAAGTATCCCGCTGAGAACAGCACCAAAACCCAGCGTAAGCAGGATTTCCGGTGCCAGAAGCTGTTCACCATAGGCAATCCCGATCTGAAAGATGGCAAGCAGAGCCTCAAACGGACCACCAAACCGATGGCGCATCGCCTGACTGAACATCTCGTAGGTGCCCTGAACGAACAGCCCCCAGAACACCAGTGCCGCAACACCGGTCAAACCGTTGTTGACGGCCGCGGTCCAGCCACGGCCAGCACGTTTACCCATGACAACCCAGCCACAGATCCAACCCAGGATTATGTTCACGTAAGTGAAATAACCATAGTCCTTACCCTCTTCCCCGTTGTCGATGATCATGCCCGTCACAAGGAACGCGATCACCAGCAGACACAACGCGGCGACGAGACGTGAGGCTGTAGGCATTCGATTTTTCCGTTCTTCAACTGGGTTTGGCTATCGTGATCTGTGTCACATCACAATTACCGGTGTCAAAGGCTGCGCCACATGCGGTCAAATAATAATTCCACATGCGGCGAAAACGCTCATCAAACCCCATCTCCGATATCTGATCCCACTTGGCATTGAAGGTCTCGTACCAGCGCCGCAGGGTCAGATCGTAGCTTTTGCCAAACTCTTTTGAGCGTACAACGGTCAACCCCGCCTGATCGATCTGATCTCTAAGGATAGACGGTGCTGGCAGCATCCCGCCGGGAAAGATATATTTCTGAATGAAATCAACGCCGTTCTTGTAAATGTCCCAGCGATGATCCGCGACCGTGATGATCTGCAAAGTGGCATGGGCGCCAGGCTTCAACCGATCACGGACCGTGTTGAAATATGCGGGCCAGTATTTCTGACCGACTGCCTCGAACATCTCGATCGAGGCAATTCCATCATATTGACCCTGCTCATCGCGGTAGTCCTGTAGCTTGAACTCCACGAGATCAGAAAGTCCCGCTTTTTCAATTCGCTCTCTAGCAAACTTCAACTGCTCTTGGCTAATGGTCAGCCCGGTGACGCGCAGCCCACGCTCTTTCGCGGCATATTCGGCGAACCCGCCCCAGCCGCACCCGATCTCAAGGATATGATCCCCCGGTTTGGCCCCCATTTCATCCACCAGGCTGGCATATTTCGCAGTTTGCGCCTTTTCGAGGCTTTCCTGACCCGTTTCAAATATGGCGCTGGAATAGGTCATCGTGTCATCCAGCCACAGGCCATAGAAGTCATTGCCGAGATCATAGTGATACGAGATGTTCTTTTTCGCCTGCGACCGGTTGTTACGATGCAACCAGAACCGCAGTCTTTCATAGGCTCGCACTAGAAACTGTCCGGTAAAATCATCGTAGACCGTCTCAGTTCCCAGATGCACGAGGTCCATGAAACTGCGTAGGTCCGGTGTGCTCCAATCGCCTTCAAGGTAGCCGTCCGAGAAGCCCAGCTCTCCCTCGCGCACCAGCCGGGAAAAGACGTCCGGGTCGTGGATGTCCACATGTGCCACGGGGCCTGGTTGGGGCGCATCCGCGCGGAAAATGCGGCCGTCGGGCAGCGCGATGTCAAGTCGGCCGCGCTCCATCCTCTTCAACATCTTGAAGACTTGTGTAAAATATCTCGGCAGGTTTTCCTGCCCTTCGGTGCTCGTCAGGAACATCCGCTCTCCCCTCTGCGGTTGCGGGTCAAAGCTAGGACGGGATTCGGTTTCTGGCAAGTTTTCAGTTCCTTACTGGTCTTTTCCGGCATTATACGCGCCCAACGCACGGGCGCGGCCTTCCTTCAGCCCCACCACAGGTGCGGGATACATCTGGTCACGAGAAAGCCCCCATGATCGCGGCACGGCATCAAAATAGGCCAGCGCGGTCGATGGCGGCTCGGATTGGCCCTCGGCAATCCAGCGACGCACATAACCTGAGTTTGGATCAAACCGCTCGCGCTGTGTGTCGGGATTGAAGATACGGAAATACGGTGCGGCATCAGGGCCGCAACCGGCCACCCATTGCCATCCCATCGCATTTGCAGCTGGGTCCCAGTCGATCAGGCAATCCCCGAACCAGTCTGCGCCGATTTTCCAATGCGTCATCAGATGCTTTGTCAGATAACTCGCGACAATCATTCGAGCCCGATTGTGCATGCGTCCGGTGACATACATTTGTCTTAGACCGGCATCGACAAGCGGAATTCCGGTTCTTGCCTGACGCCACGCGCGCACTTCGGGCGTGTCGGGATCAGTATTCCAAGGGAATGCGTCCCATTCAGGCTTCCAATTGGCACTCAGAAGATGCGGCCAGTGGTACATTAAGTGATATGCGAACTCACGCCACACAAGCTGACGCAGATAGCCTTCACCACCATGCGCCCCGGTTTGGTCGGCGATTTGCACCCGATGCCAGATTGTACGCGGCCCGATCTCGCCCAGTGCAAGGTATTCTGAAAGATCAGAGGTTCCAGATTGATCTAGTTGATCCCGCTGTTCGCGATACTGATCAATACGTTCCAGAAACGCGTCCAGCTGGTCCAGCGCCGCGTTTTCGCCCGGGCGGACAAACGGGCGGACCACTGCGGCCCCGCGCTGCATATCCCGATCCAGTCGCCAATCAGACAATTGATCGGACGCAGGCCAGGTTTTCGGCGTCATAAGCCGCGTGGGCGCGGGCTCGGGCAAAGAGACTTCGCGCCCCTGCACTGATCGCCACATCGGAGTGAAGACCCGAAACGGCTGGCCGGTTTTGGTGGCGATCGTCCAAGGCTCAAACAAAAGTTGGCCAGCAAAAGACTGTGCCTGGATACCCTGTTCGGTCAAAGCAGCCTTGATCTGGGTATCCCTGTTGATCGCCTCCGGATCATAAGCCCGCGTCCAGAATACGGAGCCTGCCCCAGTTTCTCTGACCAGTTCACAAAGAACATCCAGTGCTTGACCCTGGCGCAGTATCAACTTGCTGCCAAGCTGCTCAAGCCTGCCGGCAAAAGCGTCAAGGCCCAGACCAAGGCGCCATTTCGGCGCGGCACCCAAAGTCTGAACCTGATGATCTAGAACAAATACGGGCACGATGGGTCGACCTGATTGCACCGCCGCGCTCAGCGCCGGATGATCTCCTAACCGAAGATCGCGCCTGAACCACAAAATGATCGGAGAATGATCAAAATCCATGTCCGCCCCATGTTTTCTTCGAACTACGAAGCGCCGCAGAAACTGGATCACAAAACGCGGTCAAGCGCCTCCAAAAGCTGATCAATTTCCTGTCGACTGGTGTAGTGTGTAAAGCTAAGGCGCAAGACCCCTTGTTCTGCGTCAACGCCCATCGCTTGCAAAGGGCGATGTGCGTAGAAATCACCGCCACCTGCCATGATACCGTGTTTGGAAAGCTCGGCAGCAACAGGCTCGGCCTTCTTATTCAGACTTAACGCTACCGTCGGTGCGCGCCGACTGGCATCAGACGGTCCGATCAGGCGCAGAGCGTTCCGGTCTTTGACCGCGTCCAGTAGAGGTTGCAATAGAGCGACCTCGTGTTCCCGCATCAGATCATGCACAAAGGACCCCCGTGCCGAAGCTCCTGTTTCCGGTCCTCCATGATGGGCACAAAGCAGGTCCACATAGTCCGCCATGCCTGCGCTGGCCGCGATCTGAGCATGGTCAGGCCCGGCTGGTGTGAACCGCTTGAAAAGAGTGTCGCCGTTAAAATAATGCGCTTGGTTGGGCAGCAATTCACCCAGAGCTCGTCGAATAACCATGCAACCCTGATGCGGGCCATAGGTTTTGTAGGCGGAGAACAGATAGATATCAGGGCCCAGATCACCGACATTGGGGAACCCGTGCGGTGCGTAAGAAACCCCGTCGACACAGGCAAAAGCACCCGCAGCATGGGCGATTGCGGTGATTTCGGTGACCGGGTTGATTTCCCCAACAACATTCGAGCAATGCGGAAAGCACACCAGCCGCACTTTCTCGTCCAGCAAATTCTCCAAATCTTGCGGGTTCAAAGACCCACTCTCCGGATCAATCTTCCATTCCCGAATTTCGATCCCCTCATCGGCCAATCGCCGCCAGGGCCCCGAGTTTGCTTCGTGGTCTTGATTGGTCACGACAATCGCTTCGCCCGGCTGCATCCACTGCCGGAATGCCTGAGCCAGTACATAGGTGTTCTGCGTCGTCGAAGGGCCAAAGCTCAGCTCATCTGCTTCCACCCCCAATATCGCGGCAAGTCGCGCTCGTGCTTCGTCCATTTCCGCGCCACCCACACGGCTCGCCTCATAGGGCGCGTAGGGCTGAACCTTTCGCTGGGTGTAGAACCGGCTCAACCGATCAAGCACAGGTTTGCAGGTATAGGATCCACCTGCATTCTCAAAAAAGGCCTGTCCTTGAAGGCTGGGTTCCGAAAAGGCCGGGAACTGCGCCCGAACGAATTCAATATCAAGAGCGCCCATCGCATCTCTCTCCCTTATCATGCACTACAGTCCGGGTCGTTGCCCGTGCAAAGTCCGGACATCCCCGAAAACAAGGCAGGTCTTCCAGCCTAGCCGCAGGTCCTTGGAACGGGTAAGGATCGACGGCAGCCCCCATGATGGCCCCATCACCACCAGCAGACCCGGCCAGATAGCCAGAGGTAGAAGGTTGGGTCAAGTGATTGCGTTAATGGTATTTTTTGCCGCCACGCAATGCGTGCACTGACGACGTCATTGGCCCACGCGGGGCTTAGTTTCTTTTTGAGTACAAAAATGCCGGGCAGAGATGCCCGGCTCAGTGTTGTTCAAATCAGCATTAGCCCTGAACTTTGGTATAAGTCCCCTCACCCGCCAGGATGCCGCGGAACCCGCCGGGCTCATCCAGACCGAAAACGATCAGTGGCAGATTGTTGTCGCGCGCCAACGCTATGGCCGATGCGTCCATCACGCGCAGCCGCTTGGCCAAAACATCGTCATAGGAAACCTGATCATAGCGCACTGCATCCGAGTGTACCTTGGGGTCTTTGTCATAAACGCCATCCACACCGTTCTTGCCCATGAAGATCGCCTGACACGCCATTTCGTTAGCGCGCAGAGTCGCAGCGGTATCGGTGGTGAAATAGGGGTTCCCGGTTCCTGCGGCAAAGATGCAAACCCGCTTTTTCTCAAGGTGACGAACAGCACGGCGGCGAATGTAGGGCTCGCACACCTCATCCATCCGAATGGCCGAAATTACACGTGTAAAGACCCCTACCCCCTCCAGAGCGGATTGCATCGCCAGCGCGTTCATGACAGTCGCCAGCATGCCCATGTAGTCGGCTGTCGTACGCTCCATCCCCTGCGCAGATCCAGACAGACCACGGAAGATATTGCCACCCCCGATGACCATGCAAATCTCAACACCAAGATCATGAACCGATTTGACCTCTTGCGCGATGCGCTGAACGGTGGGCGGATGCAGTCCGAATCCCTGATCTCCCATCAGCGCCTCGCCGGAAATCTTCAACATGACACGGTCATATGTTGTTTTTGGGGTCTCGGTGGTCTCGACGGAAGGGGAAAGGCTCATGTTGCGCTCCGGGCTGGCACGGGGTTATTTTCCGGCGCAAAATGAAGCAAAACCTCCGCAGGTTCAATGCGGATAGTCAGGAACGGGGCAACCAGTCATGGCCGACAACTCTGAGAACCGGCTTTTGGCGCAATTGCCGTCGATTCCCGATGACAAACCTGTATTGATCGCCGGGCCCACTGCCTCGGGTAAATCGGCGCTGGCGCTGTTGATCGCCGAGCGTTTCGGAGGCGTGATTGTCAACGCCGATGCCAGTCAAATCTATGACTGCTGGCGTATTATCTCGGCCCGCCCCTCGCCCGAGGATGAGGCCCGCGCACCGCACCGTCTGTATGGGCATGTTGCCTATGACCAGACCTATTCGACTGGTCATTGGCTGCGAGAGGTCACGCCGATGCTGTCGCAACGCCCTCGTCCGATAATCGTCGGAGGGACCGGTCTGTATTTCACAGCTCTGACCGAGGGGATGGCCGATATCCCCGCAACCCCGCCGGAAATCCGGGAACACGCGGATAAGTTGCCGTTGCAAGAACTAATCGCGGGTTTGGACGGTCTGACCCTGCAGAGGATCGACACCCAAAACCGCGCGCGTGTTCAGCGCGCCTGGGAGGTTCAGAACGCAACCGGGCGATCCCTTTCGGATTGGCAGGCTGACACCCCCGCCCCGATACTGGATATTCAAAACACGGTGCCGATTGTTTTCGACGCCAGAAAAGACTGGCTGCTGGATCGCATCAACCGACGGTTCGACCTGATGTTGGACCAAGGAGCTATAGAGGAAGTGGAGGCCATGCGCGATCGCTTTGACCCCTCTTTTCCCTCCTGTAAAGCGATCGGCGTTCCGGAGCTAATGGGCTACCTGGACGGCCGCATGACACTGGATGAGGCGCGCGAAAAAGCGACGATCGCGACACGTCAGTTTGCCAAGCGCCAACGCACATGGTTCCGTGCGCGCATGAAGTTCTGGCATCACCTTGACGCAGCGCGTTGAAGGTTGCAGCCGCCGGATACGATAAAGCCCAAAATAACAACGCCTTAATCAGCACCATGGTGAGAGATAGATATGTATCCATCTATCCGTCACAACGTGTCTCGTTTCCTTTCACATTGAAACTTTCCGAACCTCACTTTCTGCCCGGATGTCGTTTTTGTACCATCTATGACGATTTCCAACATTGACGCAGGGAAAAAACTGGTGCCGAATGCGGCTATGGGGATGTTGATAAATCGTAAATCCAAGCCCGTGGCCCTACCAACCGAGACCAAACGGTCCCTGTAGTGCCCGGCTCTATCAATCAGAAACACGAAATCTAAAAAAAATTATGTGTCACAGGGAGACATCTATGGAA
Organism: Ruegeria sp. CF1; assembly: GCF_056537445.1. Lineage (NCBI taxonomy): Bacteria > Pseudomonadati > Pseudomonadota > Alphaproteobacteria > Rhodobacterales > Roseobacteraceae > Ruegeria > Ruegeria sp. CF1. The sequence continues at coordinate 768,360 of NZ_JBQFRN010000001.1, forward strand.
AACCAGACAATCAACGGAAAGCCGATGCATTGGGCGGCAGAGATGCACGCCAAGGAATATCGTGAGGGCAATCTGAGCCGTCGTGAATTTCTGGCCCGTGTAACCGCGCTGGGCGTTGCTGTACCGACGGCATATGGCATGATTGGCCTGCAATCACCGGCAGCCGCTGCCGAACCTCAGCGTGGCGGCACCATCCGCTATCAAATGGAAGTGCGCGCACTGAAAGACCCGCGCACATATGACTGGACGCAGATCGCAACCTTCACGGCTGGCTGGCTGGAATATCTTGTCGAATACAATAATGACGGCTCGTTCAAACCCATGCTGCTGGAAAGCTGGGAAGCCAATGATGACGCCACTGAATACACGCTGAACGTCCGCAAAGGTGTGAAGTGGAACAATGGTGACGATTTCACTGCCGAAGACGTAGCTCGCAATATCGAAGGTTGGTGCGACGGGTCTCTGGAAGGGAACTCGATGGCCTCGCGCATGGCCTCACTGATGGATGAGAGCACTCAGAAAGCCGCAGATGGCGCCATCACCGTTGTCGACTCGCATACAGTCAAGCTGAAGTGCAACGCGCCGGATATCACGATCATCCCCGGCATGGCAGACTATCCGGGTGCAATCGTACACAGCAGCTTTGATGCAAATGATATGCTGTCCAACCCAGTTGGTACGGGTTTCATGATGCCCGAAAGCCATGAGGTCGGCGTGAAGGGCGTACTGGTCCGCAACGAAGGCTTTGACTGGTGGGGCTACGAAGCTGGTAAAGGCGGCTATATCGACCGGATCGAATTCATCGATTATGGCACTGACCCTGCCGCTTTCCTGGCCGCCTATGAGGCCGAAGAGATCGATATGAACTGGGAATCGGTTGGCGAGTTTGTCGACATCTTTGACAGTATTGGCCTTGTCCGCTCGGAAATCCCATCGGGCTTTACCATTGTCATACGCCCCAACCAGCTGGCTGAAGACGCCGATGGCAACAAAATCTATGGCGACAAGAGGGTCCGTCAGGCCCTTGCCATGGCAGTCGACAACGCCGTCTGCCTTGAACTTGGCATGTCCGGCTACGGCATCACTGCCGACAACTGTCATGTAGGCCCGATGCACCCCGAGTACGACTCGGCTGTGACGCGTATCCCTTACGATCCGGCAGGCGCAAAGGCGCTGATGGACGAAGCGGGTATGGGCGATTTCGAACACGAAGTGCAGTCGATCGACGATGACTGGCGTCGCAATACCACGGCTGCGGTAGTGGCTCAGTTGAACGATGCGGGCATCAAGGCAAAGCACACGGTTCTGCCCGGTTCGACATTCTGGAACGACTGGACCAAGTACCCGTATTCCTCGACCAACTGGAACCACCGCCCGCTGGGCACGCAGGTTCTGGCACTGGCGTATAAGTCGGGTGTCGCTTGGAACGAATCTGGTTTTGCCAACGAAGAGTTCGACAAGCTGCTGGCCGAGGCGAACTCGATCGCGGATGTCGATATGCGCCGCGAGGTGATGGCGAAACTGCAGGCGATCATGATCGACGAAGGCGTGGTCATCCAGCCCTATTGGCGGACCGCGATGCGTCACCACCGCGATAATATGGTCGGTGTCGAAAAGCACATTGCGGACCTGCCGCAGCTTTATAAGTTCGGCCTGACTTCCTAAGCCGAAACCTACAAGGGCCGCGCCGAACTGGCGCGGCCCTTCGTCCTCAATACGGCGACCAGAATAATAGCAACGCGTGGGGCGAAATGCCTGTCACGCCAGCCGATCAACAGGGGCTAACATGGGACTTTTCATTCTAAGGCGTGTGGGGATTATGCTGCTTACAGCGTTGTGCCTGACATTCCTGGTCTTCTTCCTTACCAATCTCTACCCGAACCTGGAAAAGCTTGCGAAGACGCAGGGCAATTTCCGGATGTCTGATGAACAGGTCGAAAGCTATCTAGAGAAAAACGGCTACCTCCAGTCCACGCCGATCAAATACGGTGAATGGCTGGGTGTCCTGCCCTCGTTCAGACACACAAATGAGGACGGAACCGTTCAGGGTAGATGTATCCTGCCAGGCAAAACTGCCGAGGAATCTCCGAATTTCTGCGGTATCCTGCAGGGGTACTGGGGATATTCAACTGTCTTCAAGGAAGAGGTCTCTACCGTTGTTGGCAACCGGCTGGCACTGACCGGACGGCTGATGTTCTGGGTGATGCTGCTGATGGTCCCTTCGGCACTCATTCTGGGCATCCTGGCCGGGATGAAGGAAGGTTCGGCCACTGACCGGACGCTTTCAACCTTTGCCATCACGACGACGGCGACCCCAGAATACGTCTCGGGCGTTATCTTCATAGCGATCTTCACATCCTCCGCCGTCGGACTCAAATGGTTCAAAGGCACCGCCACTCAGGCGATGGAGAACCCGACATTTGAGAATTTCTTCCTACCAGTGTTGACCATCGCGCTTTACGGGATGGGCTATATCGCCCGGATGACCCGCGCCTCAATGACCGAGGTGATGACGGCGCAATACATCAGGACGGCGCGTCTGAAAGGCGTGTCATTCCCGAATATCGTCATGAAACACGCGCTGCGCAACGCGCTTATCGCGCCCTTTACAGTCATTATGCTGCAGTTCCCATGGCTGCTGAATGGTGTCGTGATCGTCGAGACCCTGTTTAACTACAAGGGCTTTGGCTGGGCGCTTGTACAGGCAGCGGGCAACAATGACATCCAGCTGCTGCTGGCGATCTCGGTCGTGTCGGTCTTTGTGGTGCTGGTGACGCAGCTGATCTCGGATATCGGCTATGTCTACCTCAACCCGCGCATCCGCATTTCGTAAGGAGGGATAGATCATGGAACCACTTACCTGGACCGGCTCTATCGCCTTCCTGAACCCGCTGTTGATGATTGCGTTGGGACTGATGCTTTTGTCCATCGTTGTCTGGATGCTGGCAAGTATCGTGCTGCCCGAAGATCAGATGATTGTGAATGCCGATGGGACGCTCATTTCGAGCTCTGGCCTGAGAATCCTGATACAATCGGCGCTGCGCTATAGCTTTTTGGCAAGTGTGGGAATCGCGGTGGCGTACATTGTCCTTGGCATCCTGATGGGGACCAGTGCTGGCATCATCGGCGCTATCTCTCAGCAGTTTCTGCCCGTCTGGCTGTCGCTGATCATCCTTTATGCGATGTCGATTGCGTTCAAGCGCAAGCTGGGCCTTTATGGCAAGCTGTTCGACAGCCCCATTGGGATGATCGGCTTTGGCCTTGTGATGTTCTGGGTGTTCACCGGCATATTTGGCGCACTCGATCTGATCGTAACCCACGATCCCCTATCGCAGGTCTCGGGTATGAAGAACAAGGTGCCGGGCACCCCGCTTCCCAATCTGGAGGACGGTCAATACGCTTGGTATTTGCTGGGTGGAGATAACCTCGCGCGCGACGTCTTTAGCCGTATGGTTAAAGGTGCTTGGATCGTCGTGCAGATCGCGCCGCTGGCGACGATGTTTGCCTTCATGGTCGGTATCACTCTGGGTTTACCCGCAGGCTACTATGGCGGGCGTCTGGATACGCTCCTGTCATTCCTCGCGAACCTGATCCTGGCTTTTCCCGTTATCTTGCTGTTCTACCTTTTGGTCACGCCCGAGATCGTAGCGACCGGCGTGCCGAACTATATGGCGGCGATCCTATTCGTGTTCCCGATCATCTTCCTCGGCGTTCTGCTGAATTCGCGTTTCTATACGCGTCCCAGTTTTCGAACGCCTTTGTTGATCGGCGTTCTGGGTGTTGCGCTCTGGCTCTACCTGTCGCTGATTTCGACCGGTGGCTACATCATCAACACCGACAGCTACCGCATCTGGGGTCTGCCGACCTACCTTGATCTGTTCGATATTCCAGGCGGTATTCTGGTGGTGTTCGTCTCGGTGGTCTTCGTGAACTCTCCGACCGTGTTCCGCATCGTACGCGGACTGGCGCTGGACATCAAAACTCGCGACTATGTGGCTGCGGCCCAAACGCGCGGCGAGGGTCCATGGTACATCATGCTGTGGGAAATCCTGCCCAACGCGCGTGGCCCGCTGATCGTCGATTTCTGCCTGCGCATCGGCTACACGACCATCCTGCTTGGAACCTTGGGTTTCTTCGGGCTGGGGCTGCCACCGGAAAGCCCCGACTGGGGCTCGACGATCAACGAGGGGCGCAAGCTTCTGTCGATCTATCTACATCCCGCACTGCCGCCCGCGCTGGCATTGCTGTCGCTGGTTCTTGGCTTGAACCTGCTGGCGGATGGTCTGCGCGAAGAAAGTCTGAAGGACTGATTGTGATCGAGGCCGGGGGCTCTGCCCCCGGACCCCCGAGATATTTTTAGCCAGATGAAGGGGAACCCCCGGACTCTCGCGAGGAGTAATAAGATGAACAAACTGGCGGATTATGACGGGCCAATCCTGGAGATCGACAAGCTTTCGATTTCCTTCTTTACCCGCCTTCGTGAGATCCCTGCCGTGATGGATTTCTCGGTCAGTGTGCAACCCGGCGAAGCCGTCGGTTTGGTGGGTGAATCAGGTTGTGGGAAATCTACCGTGGCGCTGGGTGTCATGCAGGATCTGGGCAAGAACGGGCGCATCGTTGGCGGCTCGATCAAGTTCAAAGGCCGCGATTTGGGCGAGATGACCACCGAAGAGCTGCGCGACATTCGTGGCAATGAAATCGCGATGATCTATCAGGAGCCGATGGCCTCGCTGAACCCGGCGATGAAGATCGGCAAACAGCTGATGGAAGTGCCAATGATTCATGAGGGCGTTGGTGCCGAAGAGGCCTATGCTCGTGCGTTGGAAGTGGTCACCGATGTACGCCTGCCCGACCCTGAGCGGATGCTGAACTCGTTCCCGCATCAGCTGTCAGGCGGTCAGCAGCAGCGGATCGTGATTGCGATGGCGCTGATGTCGAAACCTGCCTTGTTGATCTTGGATGAGCCAACAACCGCTCTGGACGTGACGGTCGAGGCCGCCGTGGTCGAGTTGGTCAAGGATCTGGGCAAGAAATACGGCACCTCGATGCTGTTCATCTCGCACAATCTGGGTCTGGTGCTGGAAACCTGCGACCGGCTTTGCGTGATGTATTCAGGTGAGGCCGTCGAGCGTGGCTCGATCAAGGATGTATTCGACGAAATGCAGCACCCGTATACGCAAGCGCTGTTCCGCTCGATCCCGCTGCCGGGCGCCGACAAGAACTCGCGCCCGCTGGTGGCCATACCTGGGAACTTTCCCCTGCCCCATGAGCGGCCTCCGGGCTGTAACTTTGGTCCGCGCTGCGACTATTTCGAAGAAGGTCGCTGTGACGCCAAGGATATCCTGATGGAGGCGGTACCGGGCAACGACCGACACCACACGCGATGCTTGAAATTCCAGGAAATCGACTGGAACGCGCCAATCACCGTTGGTGAACAGAAAGAGAAAGGCGAGATTGGCCGGACTGTTCTGAAAATGGACAACCTCAAGAAATACTATGAGGTGGCTGCGAATGCATTGTTCGGCGGTGGTGAGACCAAAGTGGTCAAGGCCAATGAGACGCTAAGCTTTGAAGCGCATGAATCCGAGACGCTTGCCATTGTCGGCGAATCCGGTTGCGGCAAATCCACCTTTGCGAAGGTCTTGATGGGGCTGGAAACGGCCACCGACGGGCAGATCCTGCTGGACAATCGCAATATCGAGGACGTGCCCATCGAAGAACGCGACGCCAAGACCGTTGGCGAAGTGCAGATGGTGTTTCAGAACCCGTTCGACACGCTGAACCCGTCGATGACCGTAGGCCGTCAAATCATCCGGGCGCTGGAAATCTTTGGTGTCGGTGACTCCGAGGCCGATCGCAAGAAGCGGATGCTGGAACTGCTGGATCTCGTGAAATTGCCCCGCGCCTTCGCGGACAGGATGCCACGCCAGCTATCAGGCGGTCAGAAGCAGCGCGTCGGTATCGCCCGCGCCTTTGCCGGTGATGCACGGATCGTGGTTGCGGATGAACCGGTTTCGGCGCTGGACGTATCCGTACAAGCTGCCGTTACAGACCTGTTGATGGAAATTCAGCGCGAGCACAAAACCACGCTGCTGTTCATCAGTCACGACCTTTCAATCGTACGCTATCTCAGTGACCGTGTGATGGTGATGTATCTGGGGCATGTGGTTGAACTGGGCACCACCGATCAGGTCTTTAGCCCACCCTATCATCCCTACACTGAGGCATTGCTAAGTGCGGTTCCAATCGCGGACACATCGATCGAAAAACAGCACATCGTGCTTGAGGGCGATATCCCCTCGGCCATGAACCCGCCGCCGGGTTGCCCATTCCAAACACGCTGTCGCTGGAAATCAGAAGTGCCGGATGGGCGATGCGAATCCCATGTGCCCCCGGTGCAAACACTTGCGGATGGTCATCAGGTGAAATGTCACCTTGCCGAAGACATTCTGGCCAAAATGGAGCCGGTTATCAAGATTGCGGCCGAATAGATCCGCGCAAACGAAAGAAAAGGGCCGGTCAAAACCGGCCCTTTCAATTTGCGTCACGTTTAGTGGGGAGACAGGCGACGCAGGTCGTGGGTGAGTGGCAGTTTCTGATTGTAATCAGCCCGTCATCACGTTGTTGCCGAAGTGCATGAACTCCTGATTCATACCCGCCACATCTCCGGCTTCCAGTTTTAGACTGGCGCTGTCGAGCATCTTGTAACTCTGCTGGCTTTTGACCCAATCGTCTGCGGCCTGCAGCGTCGTAAGCGTGTATGACGTAACCTCATTGAGGTAGTGCGTCGGGATGATGATCTTGGGCTTGAGCTTGGCGACAATATCATTGCCCTGATCGAAGCTAAGGATGTGTTCCGATCCGTCGACGGGCAAAGTCAGCACGTCTACCTGTCCTATAGCATCCCAGAACTCCTGAGGCGGATTGTGGCGGTTGTCGCCCCAGATCAAGGTGCGAATGCCTCCGGTTTCGACAAGGTAGACCACCATGTCCATATGTCCGACGTTGTTGGGCGGACAAGCTTCCGCGCCAAACTCGGCCAAGGCGTTGGTCCATTCGTACCAACCCGGCGCAACGCAGGCATGTTTGTCAGCAAAACCTGTGATCTTAAGATCAGCAAATTCAAAATTGCCCGCCATCCTGTCTAAAACCATTGTGGAACTTGGTCGCTCGATAGCGTCATGGTCAAAATGAGCATGAGTGGACATGGTGATATCAACTGGGATCTGCGGGAACTCGTTGCGGAACCACAGGCCCCATGCGCCGGAGGGATCATCGCGCCAAGGATCAAACAATACGGTCGCTCCGTTTGGGGAGGTAATTTTGATCGCGCAGTGACCGTAATAATCGATTCCAACCGCTCCCGTACTTGCCTGACCAGTCGAGCCCTGTAGATCGATTACATGGTTATTGTTGCCAGGCTGCAGCCAAGCCTGCGATTGCGCCTCGGCCGGTTTGCTACCCAGCAGTGAGGCCCCTGCACCGACACCGGCGGCCCCGGCAGCCATAAAGAACGATCGACGCGACAGACCAGTTGCCAATGTGTCGCGTTCTCCGTTTAGAATTGTGGGTTTCAGATCTTTGCGATCCATTTTTTATCCTCCCGAGTTGAAAAGGCCCGGCTTGGTCCGCACCCTTGCGACCAACCTAGCGCGCGTGGCACAGGTTGCTCAGATCAGAAAAATCGGGGGGTAATATGGGGGAAATCCCCATATTCAGAAATCACGAAATCGACAAAAGATGGCTTCGCAAGTTCTGGTCACGGCCTTCGAGGCCAAGTTTTCGACGAATATTATTCCGATGAAAATCAATTGTAGAAGTTTCGCGCGACATGGCCCGGGCGATATCTTTCGTGGTTTTGCCCGACATGACCAGCTGAGCAATTTCGATCTCGGTCGGCGTCATGACCGAAAACGCATCCGATAGTTTGTCGGAAATCATTGAAGTAATCTCTTGCAGATTACGCTCGGCCAGTTCCAGATAAACTTGCGAGGCGTCGCCTTCGGTCAATAGCCCGCGCAACTTGTCCAGATAAGGCAACACCATCGTGCGAACCTGATCTACGATATCCTGATCCCGGTCTTTCCGATCGTCGTCCAAACTGGTCAACAGCACCCGTAGCGCCGTGTTTGTTTCCTGCAGCTCCCGCGTCCTCGCCGCGACGCGGTGCTCCAGTTGCGCCAGAGTTTCATTCAACTTCACTTCCAGCGCTCGGCGCAGGTAAACCTCTTGGATCAAAGCCAAATCCGATTCAACCATGCGCGCAAACTGTGCCAAACCTTCACGAAACAACAAGGCCCGGCGATTGCGGTGACGGTCCAAGACGCAGATTGTTCCGAATACCGAACCATCCGGCCACTTCAGCGGAAAACCGATATAGAAGGACATGCCATGCTCCATGTCCTCATTGTCGCTCCAGGCCGGGTCACAGGTTGCGTCCTCGACAACAAATTCGCCGTCGCGTTCCAGAACGCCCTGACAATAGAGCTTCGGGTTCAGTCGAAAATTCATGCCGACCGGGTATGGGTTTTCTGGATGATCCGATGTGATCAGAACCGCATGATCCGGCGCTTCGGTCTTCATGATCAAAGTGGCGGGCACATCGGCCAGCTGCGAAACAAGGTCGACCAAACGCTGCCAGTTCGCCATTGTTTCGGGCGGTATGTTGGGTCGATCTTGGATCATCGCAATTCGCACCAGTCCGAAAAGTTATCCAATCAGACTAGGACAGCGTTTGGCGGTAGATCAAGAAACAGACACGCTGCGGCGCAGCTAGCCCCCCCAGATCACTTTTACGTAGTTCTGGGTTTCCTTGTAGGGTGGAATTCCGCCGTGCTTTTCAACTGCTTTGGGCCCTGCATTGTAAGCTGCCAGTGCAAGGCGCCAGGACTTGAACTTGCGGTATTGCCAGGAAAGATAACGCGCACCACCCTCCAGATTCTGGATCGGATCGTGCGGATTGACGCCAAGCAGCCGCGCGGTCTGGGGCATCAGTTGCGCAAGACCCAACGCCCCTTTGTGGGATTTGGCATTCGGGTTCCACCCGCTTTCTTGTTGAACAAGTCGCAGGAAAAGTTCTTCCGGCACATTATGTTGCCGCGCTGCTTTTCTGGCATGATCGAGATACTGGCCCCGATAGTTACCAGTGTAACGCTTGACGAATTTCCCACGCTCGGTCTTGGGTTTAAGCCGTTCAGAGCCGCGATATTGCGTAGCGGCCCGATTATCCAAAACCTTGGATTGCTTGAGGAATATCGCCTTGCGATTCTTGGTGGACAGCGTTTCTGCCTGCGTCGCGAACGACGTCAGACAAAGACCCAATACCGAGATACCACCGACCAGAAAACGCATTAATGCCAATCCTGCACCCTCAACAACCAATCAGATTATAGTTAAATCAGCCGGAAATGAAAGCTTGGTTAAGACAGTCCTAATGTTTTCCTGCTCAGCGTTGCACGATCAATCATGTTTCAACCAAGTCGTAGCCCGTATAGGGTCAGCACCAGAATACAGCGCCAGATTCGGGCGCCATCCAGTCAGAGTAAAACGAGGGAATATATGGCGGGTTCAGTCAACAAGGTCATTCTGATCGGCAATCTCGGTGCCGACCCCGAGGTGCGGTCGTTCCAGAACGGTGGTAAGGTGTGCAACCTGCGCATCGCAACGTCAGAGACATGGAAAGACCGCAACACTGGTGAGCGTCGGGATCGAACCCAATGGCACACAGTCGCCATCTTTTCGGAACCTCTGGTTCGCGTTGCCGAGCAGTATTTGCGTAAAGGCAGCAAAGTCTATGTCGAGGGCCAGTTAGAGACCCGCAAGTGGCAGGATCAGTCGGGGCAGGATCGCTATTCGACTGAGGTTGTCCTGCGCCCTTACCGCAGCGAGCTGACTATGCTGGATGCCCGCGGTGAAGGCGGTGGCGGCGGTGGTGGCTATGGCGGTGGTCAGGCCGGAGGAGGCTATGGTGATCCCTATGGCGGCCAGTCCAGCGCCCCTGCCCCTGCATCCGGCGGCATCGATGACGACGAGATTCCGTTCTAAACCAAACGGAGAAACAACATGGCATGGTCCTTCTCACTTGGCCGATTGCTCGGCTCGGAACTGAGGGTCCATGTCACCTTCTTCCTGCTGCTCGCCTGGGTTGGTTTTGCAGCGTATTCCAGCGGTGGTTGGCCCGCTGCGCTCAACAACATCCTGTTCGTTCTGGCTTTGTTTGCCTGTGTCGTCGCGCATGAATTCGGTCACGCGCTCATGGCAAGGCGATACGGCATTCGCACCCCTGATATCACTTTGCTGCCAATCGGTGGACTGGCACGTCTTGAGCGGATGCCAGAAAAACCGATGCAGGAGGTTTGGGTCGCCTTAGCAGGCCCGGCCGTAAACGTCGTCATCTGGGCCATCCTTGTGGTTTTAGGCGCGGGGATACAACTTGGATCGCTGGCCCAGATCGACTCGGCAGGCACGAACCTATTGAGCGGTCTGGCCTATGTGAATCTGCTGCTGGCGGCCTTCAACATGATCCCGGCATTTCCGATGGACGGCGGGCGTGTATTCCGCGCCTTGCTATGTATGAAGATGGAACGTGCCAAGGCCACGCGGATCGCCGCCCTTGGCGGTCAGATCGTAGCGGTCGGGCTTGGTTTTCTGGGGCTGACCTCTGGCAACCCGATCCTGGTTCTGATCGCCGTATTTGTCTTCATTGCCGCGAATTCCGAAAACCAGGACGTTGCACTACGTTCGGTTGCGCGGCGTGTGAAGGCCCGGGATGCGATGATCACCGAGTTCAAGGCGTTGTCGCCCGATGATACGTTGGCGACGGCGGCTCAAGCGGTCATTCATACGACCCAGCACGAGTTTCCCGTCTTGGCCGAGGATGGCAGCCTTTTGGGTTTTGTCACCCGTGACCGACTGTTCGCAGCGTTAGCAAGCGACCATCCCCGATCCGAGCCTGCAGCGTCGATTATGGATAAGAACATACCACAAGTCGCACTCACCAGCGGATTGGACCAAGTTCTGAATGGCCTGCATAAAGGTGCACCCGCAATTGCTGTATGCACCAAATCGGGACACATGGTTGGCTATATCACCCGCGAAAACATCGGCGAGCTGATGGTAATCCAGGGGCGCTGAATCTCAGCAGGCGGCCAGCGCATCATCAAGCACCGAGACCACTGTCTCGCGCGGCACTTCTGAAGTGACGAATGCCTGCCCGATGCCTCGTGCCATAATGAAACGCAACTGGCCATCCACGACCTTTTTGTCCTGCGCCATCAGATCGACCAGTGTTTCTGCATCCGGCAGTTCACCCGGAATATCGGCCAGATCAGTCTTCATGCCCATGGCGCGCAAATGCGCCCTGACACGGCTTGGATCTTCTTGCGGGCAAAGCCCCAGCCGAGAAGAAGTTTCAAACGCCAGCGCACAGCCGATGGCGACACCTTCACCGTGCAGCAATCGATCAGAATAATCGGTTGCAGCCTCAAGCGCGTGGCAGAAAGTATGACCCAGATTGAGCAGCGCCCGGTCGCCCTGCTCGGTCTCGTCGCGTGCCACGATATCGGCCTTCATCTGAACCGAGCGTGTGACGGCCTGCACGCGCGCAGCCATGTCGCCGGATGCTAACAGAGGCCCGTTATCTTCAAGCCACTCAAAGAACTGGGCATCGCCCAACAGTCCATATTTGACGACTTCGCCATATCCGGCGAGAAAGTCCCGCGTCTGTAACGTACCCAGCACGTCCGTGTCGGCCAACACCAGTGACGGCTGGTGAAACGCTCCAATCAGGTTCTTGCCCTGTGGCGCGTTGATCCCGGTCTTGCCGCCAACCGAGCTGTCGACCTGTGCCAGCAGCGAGGTCGGTATCTGAACAAAGCGCACCCCGCGCCGCATCACTGCTGCAGCAAATCCCGCCAGATCACCGATCACACCCCCTCCTAGCGCAACGACGATGTCGTTCCGTTCAACCTTTTCCGCCAGCAACCATTCCACAGCGCGCTCAAAATGCGGCCAGCTTTTGGTCGCCTCACCCGCCGGAAGCGCCAGCGCGGTCATCTCGATCCCGGCTGAGGCCAGACCATCGCGCAGGGCGTCCAGATGCATTCCCGCGACCGTTTCATCGGTCAGAACGGCAACGCGTGGGCGCTTTAGAAGCGGGGCAATCCGTTCCCCTGATTGCGCCAAAAGGCCGGGGCCGATCTCTACATCATAAGAACGCTCGGCCAAATCAACATGTACGGTTTGATGCATTAAATTCGTTCCAATATATCCGGGCGCGTCACCAATGCGGCAATCACCCGATCCACCATATCTTCGATTGCGGTTTCGCCATCTGAGTCAGCCACCAGATCGGCCTGTTCATAGATCGGCACGCGCGCCTCGTACAAACCACGCAACGTTGCATACGGGTCTGCCGTACGCAGCAATGGGCGCGTGTCTTTATGTTTGACGCGATTCCACAACACGTTCAGATCGGCCCGCAACCACACAGATGCACCACGATCTGAGATCATTTTTCGATTGCCTTCTGCCAGAAACGCGCCGCCTCCAGTCGACAGAATGCCTTTTTCCTCGTCCAGAAGCCGCCCGATGATCTGACTTTCCTTGCTGCGAAAGAACGCCTCACCATCGCGGGCAAATATCTCGGGGATGGTCATGTTGGCTGCCGATTCGATCTCGGAATCGCTATCGAGAAAGGGAACGCCGAGCCGAGCCGCCAGAGCCCGGCCCACCGCAGTCTTTCCAGCCCCCATCATTCCGACCAAAACGACGGTTTTGTGCAGTTGAAACTGCGCGGCTGTGTCGGAACGCACCGTGTTATGCTTAATTTCGCTCATTTCGTCGTGAATGACGTGATCTTAAGAAAAATGCTAGTTATAACTTGGGCAAAAGCGCAAATTGAGGCAGCGTTCACCCATGGGCCGTTTAATCAAGTTCCTGATTTACCTCATCTGCCTGTGTTTCATCGGGCTGGTTGGGTATGCCTATGTCGGGCCGTTTTTTGGTGCGGACTTTTCCGCTCCTCAAAGTGAAGTCCGCGAACCGGTCATCTTGAATGCCGACTAGAACCACTCTTCTGGCGCTTTTTCTGGCCGGAACTGCGCAGGCACAATCGACGGAGCCCTTGTCGATCATCGACTGGCTGACCGACCCGCCTGAGAATCTGCCGGGCACAGTGCTATTAGAGCCACCTGTCACCCAGACAGGGTTACAGCCGGACGTGCAGGTCACCCCGCTTGAGGCGCTGTCGCCTCCGTTGGGTTTGGTGGCCTCTTCCGTCACGGGTCTGCCAGTCAACTTGTGGCAGAACAGCGATGCGGATCGTCTGGCGGAACTGATCGCGCAGGTGCGGGTCAAGTCCAACCCCGCTATGCAACGGCTGCTGTTCACCCTGCTCCTTTCCGAGGCACGTCCCCCGAGCGGAGGACAGGCAGAAGACAAATTGCTGATGGCGCGACTGGACCGCCTTATGCAATTGGGCGCATCCGATCCGGTACAATCTCTGGTTCAGCTGGCCGGTCCGACCGATACGCAAGCTCGTTTCAAACGCTGGTTCGATGCAACTTTGCTGACGGGTGACGAAGACCGGAGTTGTACGGCGCTGATCGCGCAGCCGAATTTGTCTCGGGATTACGCAGCGCAAATATTCTGCAAGGCCCGTCGTGGAGATTGGGCCTCAGCCGCGCTGACGCTCGAAGCCGCTCATGCGCTGCAGGTGCTGCCCGAGGACCAGCTTGCGTTGCTCGATCGCTTTCTCAGCCCGGAATTGTTCGAAGGGGCTGAGTATCTTCCTCAGCCCGACGACCCGAATCCGCTTACGTTCCGTCTGTTCGAGGCCATTGGTGAACGTTTGCCCACGGCTTCACTGCCACGGGCGTTCGCCAATGCCGATCTGCGCGATGTGGCGGGCTGGAAAGCCCAGGTCGAAGCTGCTGAACGATTGACGCGGATTGGGGCGCTGACACCCAATCAGTTGCTTGGCCTATATACCGAACGTTCGCCGGCTGCTTCGGGCGCCGTGTGGGATCGCGTGGCTGCCATCCAACGGTTCGAAACCGCATTGGGAACCGGAAATCCCGATGCGGTTTCCAAGACTTTAATTGAGGTTTGGGCCCAGATGAAGTCAGTCGGGCTTGAAGTTCCGTTTGCCGAACTCTTTGCCCCGCGCCTGGCTGCAATCAAACTGTCTGGTCCGGCTGCCGAGAATCTGAGGTGGCGTATTCTTCTGTTGTCCGAGCTTTATGAAGACGCGGCGCAAAACGTGCCTGATAGTTCAGAGACCAACATGTTTCTGGCCGCCCTGGCACAGGGCGATCCGCAACGCGCGCCGTCGCCAACCCCTTTGGCGGATGCCATTTCGCAGGGCTTTGCCTGGTCCGCGCCCATCCCTTCGGATATCGACGGGCTGCTGAGTAACGATCAATTGGGCGAAGCCATTCTGGAAACGATGCAATTGTTCGCCCATGGCGCGCGCGGCAATCTGGTCGACCTGACCGCTGCAATCGCTGCGTTCCGCCGCGTGGGTCTTGAAGACACCGCACGTCGGGCCGCGTTGCAGTTGATGATCTTGAACGGGGCTTGAGCATGACCGCGCCCGCGTCTCAGGAGCTGTGGATTTCCACCTTCCTCGAAGCACAAGCTGCCGAGCTTGGCGCTGCCACCAACACCCTGCTCGCCTATGGCCGGGATCTGAAAGATTTCTCTGATTGGTTGACGCGTCGGAAATCGGGCTTTTCCGAAGCGGATCGCGATCGGATCGAAGGTTACCTGATCGATTGCGATGCGCAGGGCCTGTCGCGCTCGACAAGGGCACGGCGGTTGTCGGCGATCAAACAATTGTATCGATTTGCTTTCGAAGAAGGCTGGCGCGAAAGCAACCCGGCCATCCAGATCAAGGGACCAGGGCGCCCCAAGCGATTGCCTAAGACACTGGACGTGCCCGAAGTTGACCGCCTGCTTGCAGCAGCGCGGCGCACGGGTCGTTCCGACGCAGACAAAATTCGCAACACGTGCCTGATGGAACTGCTCTATGCGACGGGGATGCGGGTGACAGAACTGGTGTCGCTGCCGGTCAGTTCAGCCAGAGGTGATCCCCGCATGCTGCTGGTCCTCGGCAAAGGCGGGAAAGAGCGGATGGTTCCGCTGTCCCCCCCTGCCCGCGAGGCGTTGGCAGACTGGCTGCAAGCCCGCGATGCGGCCGAGGAAAAAGCCGTTTCCAAGGGAGGACAAGCGTCGCGTTTCCTGTTCCCGTCGCGCGGGAAATCCGGTCACCTGACGCGGCATCGCTTCTTTCTGCTGGTCAAGGAACTGGCGATCGAAGGCGGTGTTTCGCCTGAAAAAGTCACACCTCACACGCTGCGCCATGCGTTTGCGACGCACCTGCTGGCCAATGGCGCGGATTTGCGCTCGATCCAGACGCTGTTGGGCCATGCAGATGTGGCGACGACCGAGATCTATACGCATGTTCTGGATGAACGCCTGTCGGAACTGGTGTTGGAACACCACCCGCTGGCCAAAGACGACACCTCAGATCAGGGCTAACCCCTTGATTGGCCGGGCCCGCACCCCCATAACGAATGCAGCAACACGAACAACCTAGGACCAATGGAACCCACTCCTTCTCTGCTTGATGGCGCATTCTGGATCACGACAGGATCCATTCTTCTTCTCCTTGTCCTATCGGGCTTTTTCTCGGGCTCCGAAACTGCGCTGACCGCATCATCGCGTGGCAAGCTGAGAGCGCAGGCTGACAAAGGCTCGCGCGGGGCGAAAAAAGCGCTGGAAATCACCGATGATAACGAACGTCTGATCGGCTCGGTCCTTCTCGGCAACAACCTTGTCAACATCCTTGCCGCTTCGTTGGCGACCGCCCTGTTTACACGCCTGTTCGGCGAAAGCGGTGTGGCGCTGGCGACGCTCGTGATGACCCTTCTGGTGCTGATCTTTGCCGAGGTGCTGCCCAAGACCTACGCGATTACCAACGCCGAAAAAGCCGCCGCCTTGGTGGCACCCGTTATCAGCGTCGTCGTAACGGTGTTCTCTCCGGTGGTGGCTGCCGTCCGACTGCTGGTGCGCGGTGTATTGCGCCTGTTCGGCGTACAGATCGACCCTGATAGCAACATCCTTGCGGTCCGTGAAGAAATCGCTGGCGCATTGCAACTGGGCCATTCCGAAGGTGTGGTCGAAAAAGAAGATCGCGACCGTATTCTGGGCGCGCTCGATCTTGGCGACCGCGCGGTGGAAGAGATCATGCTTCACCGCTCGAATATTGAGATGATCGATGCGGATGACGAACCCGAGGCGATCCTGAAACAGTGTCTGGAAAGCCCACACACCCGCCTGCCTGTGTTCCGTGAAGAACAGGAAAACATCGTGGGTGTCGTGCACGCCAAAGACTTGTTCCGCGCAATGTATGCGCAGGTAGGTGGCGCGGATGGTGACCCTGAACGGCTTAAGAACTTCGACATCGCGAAGGTTGCCAATGATCCTTATTTCGTGCCCGAAACCACCACTCTGGACGACCAAATGCGTGAGTTTCTTCGCATGCACAGCCACTTCGCGCTTGTTGTTGACGAATATGGATCGCTGCGCGGGCTGATCACGCTGGAAGATATTCTGGAAGAGATCGTGGGCGAGATCGCAGACGAGTTCGACATCGACGAAGATGTCCCCGTTACCCGATCTGACGACGGCCAGTATCTGGTCGAAGGCGCGATGACCATCCGCGACGCAAACCGCGCGCTAGACTGGTCGCTGCCGGATGAAGAAGCCAACACGCTGGCCGGTTTGGTGATCCACGAGGCTCAGATGATCCCCATTGTGGGCCAAGTATTCTCGTTCCACGGTTTCCGGTTTGAGGTCACGGCCCGCGAAGGCAACAGGATCACGGCCCTCAAGGTCCGTCCTCTCTAAGCCCTACAGCATGCGTATTCAGCAAACGACGCGCGGTGTCGCGAACGGAACAGTAATACGCCAGAGCCCTCGGCAGGCTCGGCCAAAAGCCGAGGGAGAAACATCGTGAAAACCACCACCCGTGTCGCAGTTATCGGAGGCGGCGTTGTCGGATGCTCGGTCCTATATCACCTGACCAAGCTCGGTTGGTCGGATGTGATGCTGCTGGAACGGTCTGAGCTAACCAGCGGTTCGACCTGGCATGCGGCGGGCGGGTTTCACACCCTGAACGGTGACACAAACATGGCCGCCCTGCAGGGCTATACCATCCGGCTGTACAAAGAGCTGGAAGAGATCACGGGCATGTCGTGTGGACTGCACCACGTCGGCGGCGTCACGCTGGCCGACAATCAAGACCGGTTCGACATGTTGCTCGCCGAACGCGCCAAGCACCGATTCATGGGTCTTGAGACCGAGATCGTCGGGCCTGAGGAGATCAAGAAGATCGCTCCGATCACCAACACCGATGGGATCCTTGGTGCGCTGTATGATCCGCTGGACGGGCATCTTGATCCGTCCGGTACAACACACGCATACGCCAAGGCCGCGCGTATGGGCGGGGCTACGATCGAAACACATTGCATGGTGCGCGAGACGAACCAGCGCCCGGACGGAACTTGGGACGTGGTGACCGACAAGGGTACAATTCACGCCGAACATATCGTCAATGCGGGCGGATTGTGGGCGCGCGAGGTCGGTGCGATGGCCGGGATCTATTTCCCGTTGCATCCGATGGAGCATCAATATCTGGTCACCGACAACATACCCGAGATCGAGGCCATCATCGACGCAGGTGGCGAGCACCCGCATGTGATGGACCCCGCTGGCGAAAGCTATCTGCGGCAGGAAGGGCGTGGACTGTGCATCGGCTTCTACGAACAGCCTTGCAAGCCTTGGGCGGTCGACGGCACCCCGTGGGAGTTTGGCCATGAATTGCTGCCCGATGACTTCGACAAGATCACCGATAGCATCGAATTCGCCTACAAACGCTTCCCTGTTCTCGCTGAGGCGGGTGTCAAATCCGTCATCCATGGGCCGTTTACCTTTGCCCCGGATGGCAACCCTCTGGTCGGTCCGGTGCCTGGCGTGCGGAACTACTGGTCAGCCTGCGGTGTCATGGCCGGTTTCAGCCAAGGCGGTGGTGTTGGCTTGACCCTTGCTCAATGGATGATCGAAGGCGAACCCGAACGCGATGTGTTTGCCATGGATGTGGCGCGGTTTGGCGATTGGATCGGCCCGGGCTATACGCGCCCCAAGGTGATCGAGAACTATCAGAAGCGGTTCAGCGTCGCTTATCCGAACGAGGAACTGCCTGCAGCGCGTCCCAACCGAACCACACCAATGTACGACATCTTCAGCGATCTCGGTGCCGTTTGGGGGCAGCAATACGGGCTGGAAGTACCAAACTACTTTGCCCAAGGCGATGAACCGGATTTCGAGACACCCTCATTCCGCCGTTCCAACGCCTTTGAGGCCACCGGCCGCGAAGTTCGTGCCGTGCGTGGAGGTGTTGGGATCAACGAAGTCCACAATTTCGGAAAATACCGTATTACCGGTGCCGGTGCTCGTGCATGGCTGGATCGCATCATGGCGGGCCGCATACCCAAACCAGGCCGCGTTTCACTGACGCCAATGTTGTCGCATAAAGGTAAGCTGATCGGGGATTTCACCGTCTCCTGCTTGGGCGACGACCTTTTTCACCTGACCGCCTCATACGGAAGTCAGGCATTTCATATGCGCTGGTTCCTGCAAAACCAGGACCATGGCGTGGGCATCGAGAACATCAGCGACCGGTTGAATGGGTTTCAGATCGCAGGCCCCAAGGCCACCGAGGTTTTGTCGGCCTGCACCAGAGAAGCAGTCACCTCGCTCAGGTTCCTCGACGTGCGCGAGATGACAATTGGCATGACGGACTGCATCGTTCAGCGTGTCAGCTATACCGGCGATCTGGGTTATGAGATTTATTGCGACCCAATGGCCCAACGGCAACTCTGGTGGAGTTTGTGGCAAGCGGGTCAAGCTCATGACATGACCCCATTTGGCATGCGCGCAATGATGAGTCTGCGTCTGGACAAGTTCTTTGGCTCGTGGATGCGAGAATTTTCACCCGACTATACAGCGGCAGAAACCGGGTTGGATCGGTTTATCTCATTCTCAAAGAACAGTGATTTCATAGGCCGAGCAGCGGCCGAGGCCGAGCGCGCATCTGGCGCTGATCGCCGCTTGGTGGCTTTTGAGGTCGACGCGGCAGATGCAGATGTAAACGCGTACGAACCGATCTGGTCGGACGGCACTGTCGTCGGCTTCTGTACATCTGGTGGGTATTCGCACTTTGCGGACAAGTCGATTGCCATGGGGTTCCTCCCGACTGAACAGGCCACCGAGGGACGTGCAGTTGAAATTGAAATTCTAGGTCAGATGCACAAAGCGCGTGTCATCACGACCCCACTTTTCGATCCCGATGGCGCAAGAATGCGGGGATGACTTATTAATCCACCGACGGCATGCTTGCGAAATGACGCAGATTCCCATCATCCTGCTCGCTGCCGGGCAATCCAGCCGCATGGGTGGTGCTGATAAGTTAATGCAACCGATTGAAGGCGTGCCGCTTCTGCGCCGAGTGGCTCAGCGGGCGCTTGCCGCAGGTCACGTTATCATCGCCCTGCCCCCGGCCCCACATCCCCGATATACGGTGCTACAGGGCCTCGATGTTCAACTGGTCGAAATCCCAAATGCGCAAGAAGGCATGAATGCCAGTTTGAGAGGCGCAATAGCCTCCGTTCCAGCAAATGCACCTGCGGTCATGATCCTGTTATCGGACCTTCCGGACCTCACAACCCAAGACCTGAACAGCGTTCTCCGATCGGTCAAAACCCACCCTGACAATCTGATATGGCGTGGGGCTACTGAGGAAGGTGCTCCCGGCCATCCTGTCGTCTTTGATCGTTCTCTATTTTCAGAGCTTTCGGAACTGAACGGTGACAGCGGCGCGCAGATTGTCGTGCAACGCTACAAGGGCAAGGTTCATCTGCATCGCCTGCCCGCCCAGAATGCGCTGCTTGATTTGGATACACCCGCCGATTGGACCCGTTGGAATGCGGGCCGACCGCAAAAGCAGCCCCTCAAATAAACGCGACCCGGTCAATAATGACCGGGTCGCATGCCCAAAAACAGGACTACCACTTTCACCAATCTCTAAAGCGCGGTCAGATCGCCAATCAGGCTTCCCGACGTTGTGCTGCTGAACCTAAACAAGACCCCCTCGTTAACATGCCGCTCAGCGCTATGGAGACTGAGATGCGCCTTTGACACCCCCTAGTGCCTAAGGCCCCCCTCACTTGGGCAACTCCAATGTCGCTGATCCGATGCGTTCAAACAATGTAAAATTGGATGAAATGGTAAATTTCAGCGCAGGCGCACTGGCTTTTGAGCAACAATGCAACACTCTGGATTCTACCAATGGTTGCATCGACTTATACTTTTTCCAGAAGTTTCCGTCAGTTGCGCACTTAGAATACGGCTAACTTACCTATTTCAAAGGCATCGACGGGCGTGTTCGAAATTTGAACACTCCATCTCACGCAACTTTTAGGAGAAGTATTTTTGAGACCGCAAAAGCGTCGTTTCTTTGTTAACAAAAATGAATCAATTCAATGCTTTTTCGAAATTATTGACTTTATCGGCAACAATCCACCGATTCGCCACATAGCACCCAAGCTGATTCTTGCTACCCGAGCACCTTGAACGGAGTCATTAAAGCGGCGAAACGTGGCGAAATTAAGGTTTCTTAATATTTCTCTCAGGATATCCCAAGGTTGCCAGTGCATCTCCTGTCTCAATGCGCGGGATCAACCGCCGAAATAGACAGGAGTCAAAATGAGCATCCGTAAATCCTCACTGCTTATTCCACGCACATCCAGCTGGATGGGAGCTACCGCACTGGGCGCGGCCATGATGGCCACCACCGCCCTGCCCGCAATGGCAGACGAGGCTCTGGCCGATCTGGTCGAAACCGTCTCGCCTTCGGTGGTCACGATCACCGCCAAGCAAGATGCCAAACCACGCCCCACACAAGGTCAGGAGTTCGACCTCGAAAACCATCCCTTTGGCGAGTTCTTTAAACGGTTCGGCGGTCCTGAAGGATTTGACATGCCGCAGCGAGGCCCCAGCCAGGGTTTGGGATCAGGCTTTGTGCTGGATAAGGCAGGATACATCGTCACCAACCACCACGTTGTCGATAACGCTAGCGAAGTGACCGTACGTCTGAGCGATAACCGCACATTCGAAGCTGAAATCGTTGGTACAGATCCGCTTACGGACATCGCCGTGCTTAAAATCGACGCAGGAGAAGACCTGCAAGCCGTTCAAATGGGTGACAGCGATGTCATTCGCGTGGGCGAAGACGTCGTCGCCATCGGCAACCCGTTTGGCCTGAATGCAACTGTTACGACCGGTATTGTTTCCGCGAAGGGGCGCAATATTTCGGAAGGTCCCTACGCCGAATTCATCCAGACCGACGCTGCTATCAACAAAGGCAACTCGGGTGGTCCGCTATTCAACATGGATGGTGAGGTGATCGGTGTAAACTCGGCGATCTATTCGCCCAGCGGCGGCTCAGTCGGGCTCGGCTTTGCGGTGACTTCGAATATTGTAGATCACATCACGGCTGATCTGCGCGATGACGGCGAGGTCAGCCGCGGTTGGTTGGGAGTGTCGATCCAGAATGTCAGCCCCGAACTGGCTGCTGCGATGGGTATCGATACGGCAACAGGTGCACTGGTATCGGATGTTGTACCTGACAGCCCGGCCGATGGCGTACTGCAGCAAGGTGACGTGATCCTGACCTTCAATGACGAAGCCGTTGATTCCAGTAGCGATCTTCCGATCCTGGTTGGCACGACCAAGGTAGGTACTGATAGCACGCTGACTGTTCTTCGAAATGGCAAAGAAGAACAGATCGAACTGACAATCGGTCAGCATCAGTCAGCCTCGGCGGCGACCGATAGCGTGGTTGAAGACAAGTTCGAAGGTACGTCGCTGGGCGTAACCGTGGCACCGCTGACCGAAACCGCCCGCGCCGAGATTGGCGTGGCCGAGAACATCGATGGTGTTGTTGTCACCGATCTGGAGCCCGAAAGCCCTGCGGCCAAGGCCGGATTGCAGCGTGGTGATGTGATCGTTCGACTGGGCAATCTGGATACCGTTACGCCAGACGCTTTGAAAGAAGCGCTGGAGAACGAAAAGACGGATCCAGCTCTGGTTTTGATCAATCGCGGTGGCAACCAGATCTTCGTCGCGGTCGAAATCGCCTAACCCTACACCTAAGCGCGCCACATGATGGGGAAATCTGGAGCGCTTATTCTGGCAGGCACGGATTGTCCACGTGCCGCCGGAACAGCCGGGTGCACCTTTGCACCCGGCATGTTTTTTTCAAAGAGTATGTGTGTTTAAATCCCATTGGGAAGGAGCCCTGACCATGAGCAGACGCTTGTTGATCGTTGAAGATGACCAAGACACACGGGACTTCATTGCCAAGGGATTTGGTGAAGAAGGCTATGTTGTCGAAGTCGCATCAGATGGCCGCGAAGGCCTGTACCACGCAACTGACGGCGGATTTGATGCGG
This sequence comes from Ruegeria sp. CF1, assembly GCF_056537445.1. Taxonomy (NCBI): domain Bacteria; kingdom Pseudomonadati; phylum Pseudomonadota; class Alphaproteobacteria; order Rhodobacterales; family Roseobacteraceae; genus Ruegeria; species Ruegeria sp. CF1. The sequence continues at coordinate 790,934 of NZ_JBQFRN010000001.1, forward strand.
TCGTACTGGACCGAATGCTTCCCGGGCTGGACGGGTTATCACTGATTAAGTCAATGCGTGCGGCTGGGTTGAAAACACCTGTTCTGATGTTAACCGCCATGAGTGCAGTGGATGAGCGAGTCAAAGGCCTCCGCGCGGGCGCAGACGATTATCTGGTCAAACCATTTTCATTCCAGGAACTTCATGCCCGGATCGAAGCCCTGTTGCGTCGACCGCAAGAAGCCGAAGAAACGCCTACCCTTGCGTGCCGCGATCTCGAAATGGATCTGTTGACCCGCAAGGTCACGCGCAACGGTCGTGAAATCACCCTGACCCCGCGCGAATTTCAAATTCTGGAGTTCTTTCTGCGCCGAAAAAACCGCGTCGTCTCGCGCACGATGTTGCTTGAAGGTGTGTGGGATTACCACTTTGACCCGAACACCAACGTGGTCGACGTCCATATTTCGAAACTGCGCCGCCAGCTTGATGAAGACGGAGCCGACCCGGTGATTGAAACAGTCCGAGGCGCCGGATACATGGTTTCGGATGGATAACCTGCGCCTGTCGCTGAAAAACTCTCGTACTCGGTTGGTTCTGGCCAGCATGGTGCTTAGCACTTTGCTGACGGCGACCGTTCTGACGATGGTGTATTTTACGGCCAATCGCACGATTTCAGGCGAGACGCGTTCGGTCGTTCAGGCCGAGCTTACGGGCCTCGCAGATGAATATGAACGGCGTGGCATGATCGGGTTGATCTCGGCCATCGACCGCCGCTTGCCGACAGCGGCTGAGCGGGATGCCTTGTACCTGCTGACAGGTCGGCAAGGCACGAAACTGGCGGGCAACCTGACGCATTGGCCGGAAGGGATAACTCCGGGCAGCGGCTGGGTCGATCTTCAGCTTCGCAAAGAAGATACGGATCAATATGTCCCGATCTCTGCCGCTTCAGTCCGGCTGCCGGGTGGTGAGAGGCTGCTTGTCGGGCGTGATTCATTGGCCAGACAGCAATTCGACCGGGTTCTGTTCCGGTCAGTCGCGCTGGCACTTGCCACGGCATTGGCGCTGAGTTTATTGACCGGCTGGCTGCTGACCCGGCTGGTGTTTTCACGACTGAAAGACATCGCCAATACAGCCGACAATATCGTTTCCGGAGATTTAGCTCTGCGCATGCCTCTACGAGGCACGGGCGATGAATTCGATCAGGTCGCGGCCACATTGAACAACATGCTGGATCGTATTGAAGAACTGATCAGCAACCTGCGCACAACGTCCAATTCTATTGCTCATGACCTGCGCTCTCCCCTGTCGCGACTGCGGCAACGGGTCGAATCCCTGGCTGAGCCCGGCAAAAGCGATCAAGATCGCGAGATCGACATGGCGCGCGCGACCGGCGAGATTGATCACCTGCTGCGCGTTCTCAGCCAACTGACCGAGATTTCGCGCGCCGAGGCCGGTCTGGGCCGCGAACAATTTGAACCGGTAAAGCTTTTGCAACTGGTCGGTGACGTGGTTGAGTTATACGAACCTGTCGCGTCTGATCAGAACATCCGACTTGAGGTCGTTGGAAACGCGGACCCAATCCAAGGCCATCGCCCTCTGCTGTCTCAAGCACTGTCGAACCTTCTTGAAAACGCCATGCGCTACGCCCCGCCCGGCACAGCGATCACCATCGAAATTCGAGACGACGGCGACTATGCGTTACTCAGCGTTCGCGACCGGGGCCCTGGCGTACCAGAAAGCGATCTGCCCCGATTGCAGATGCCGTTTGTCACGCTTGATCCTGCAAGGACCGGGCGCAATGCCGGTCTTGGACTGGCGCTTGTGGCGGCAATTTCGCATATGCACGGCGGCACATTTCTTGCGCGTAACCGGAAGCCAGGGCTTGAGACAACTCTGAAGTTGTCACGCAATTCGTAATTACATGAAGAGCATCTACTATAGCCTTGATAAAATTACATAACTGCAGGCAAGGAAGCGTATCCGTGAAAGCGAATGCGACCACCCTGCACCCGTTTTCCTTGAATCTGGTAATCGGGAAAAAGATTCAACAACCGGCCCAATGCAACACGACCTTCAAGACGCGCCAAAGTCAGGCCAACGCAGACATGCGGCCCGCCTGCGAAAGCTAGGTGCCTGTTCGGCTTGCGTGTGATGTCAAACCGGGTCGGGTCGGTGAACACCTCGGGATCACGGTTCGCTGCCCCGATACATAGATGCAGGTTCGTTCCTTTGGCGATCTGATGTCCTCGGATTTCAACGTCCGCCGTAGTTTCCCGGTTGCCAAATTGGTTGGGCGACCGAAAGCGCAAGACCTCTTCAACCGCCGGAGCAATCAATTCGCCATCTTCCAACAGTCTTTGGCGTTGTTCTGGATAGTCATGAAGCAGCGCCAGCCCATTGCCGATCAGATTGGTGGTCGTTTCGTGGCCCGCGTTCAGTATGAAGATGCAGTTTTGCAGAAGCTCAATCTCGCTCAGCATCTCATCCGCGCCTTCGCCACGGATCAGACGTGTCAGAACATCTGTTTCCGGATCTCCCGGTTTTGCGCGACGACGGGCGACGAGATCCCGAAGGTAAGTTTTGAAGTCGCGAACAGCAGTGTGACCCTTTTCCAGCTGAGCTTCCGTCAAAGCGGGTTCCAAAGCACCAAGGATAGCCAGAGACCAATCGCGCAGAGGCGCGCGTTCATCCATCGGTACATCCAGCAGATTGCCGATGATCTGGATTGGAATGGTCGAGGCAAAATCCGCAATCAGATCAACCCGTCCCCTGCCCGCCATATCATCCAGCAGCGTATCAACGGTTTCGATCAGACCCGGCTCCATCCGCGCGATTGCCCGGGGCGTCAGGGCTGAGGTCATGATCTTGCGCACCCGCGTGTGCAGCGGCGGATCGGAGAACACCAGTGAAGTTGTATGATGTTCGAATAACGGCGAGCCAACACCGAATTTAGGGCCGAACGCAGCCTCTTTATCCGAGGAATAAAGCGTCGTGTTGCGATAAATGGCATCCAGATCCGCATGGCGCGACAACAACATGGAACCGTCCGGCTGCCGCAATATTGGCGCATGCTCAAGCAGAGCATCGTAAAAGGGGAACGGGCCGTCGACAAACCCCTCGGGCGGGTTCATCAGGTCCAGATTTTGCGCGACATTCTCTAGGCTTAGATCGTTCATTCTTGGCCCCTCCAACGCTTGGGTAGCGGAAAGGGAAGCTGCAAACAACCTTGAGCGGGTGACAGGCCGTATCGGGCGGGATAAGACAAGGCATGTCTGATCCGATATCCGCCATCCGCAATCTTGGCCCGGCGTTCGAGCAAGCCTGCGCACGTGCGGGCATTATGACAGCTCAGGAGTTGCGAGCGTTGGGAGCAGACGAGGCTTATACGCGCCTGTTACAGGCCGGAACGCGCCCTCATTTCATCGGCTATTATGTACTGGTCATGGGCTTGCAAGGCCGACCCTGGAATGACTGCAAGGGCGAGGAAAAGAAGGCCTTGCGCGAACGGTTCGATGCGATCAAAGCCGGAGTCAGCATAGCGCCAAAGCATCGGATGATTGCCGATCTTGATGCTTTGGGCGTGCGAATTTCAGCCAAGGATTTGGCGGCAGACTAGGCTTCGAGCACCCCGATCATGTCGACCCGCGTTGCGTGGCGACCACCTTCGAATTCGGATGTCAGGAAAGCAGCCGTGATTTCCAGTGCTTGCTTTTCATCGATAATCCGCGCCCCCAGCGAGAGCATGTTTGCGTCGTTGTGCTGTCGGATCATCTGGGCCGAAAAGACATCACTGCAAACGCCACATCTGACGCCGTTGATTTTGTTCGCCGCCATCATGATACCCTGTCCGGTGCCACACAAGATGATACCAAAGCGACAATCACCCGAAGCCACGAGGCGCGCGGCGGCAGCTCCGTGTTCGGGATAATGAGTGCTTTCCGATGTGGTCGGGCCGATATCTACGACCTCCCAACCTTGGGCTTCAACGTAAGCAGAGATAGCCTGCCTGAGGTCGATTGCAGCGTGATCACTGGAAAGAACAATGCGTTTGTTTGTGCTCATGACGGCATTTCGCTCCTGTCGACTAAAGCAATGCGGACAAACACTCTTGAGCCCTGCCCTCATAAGAAAGGCCGCACCCGATATGGGGTACGGCCTAAAGCTGTGATCTGACGACCGATTAGCCGACCAGTTCGATGCCCGAGAAGAAGTAGGCGATCTCAACCGCGGCAGTTTCCGGTGCGTCCGAACCGTGGACCGAGTTTTCACCGACCGATTCAGCGAACTCGGCGCGGATGGTGCCAGGTGCTGCGTCTGCAGGGTTGGTTGCGCCCATGACTTCGCGGTTCTTTGCAATGGCACCTTCGCCTTCGAGAACCTGAACAACAACAGGGGCCGACGACATGAATTCGCACAGTTCGTCATAGAACGGACGCTCGGCGTGCACGTCATAGAACTTGCCTGCTTGAGCTTTGGTCATGTGGATGCGCTTTTGCGCAACGATGCGCAGGCCAGCTTCTTCGAACTTGGCATTGATCTTGCCAGTCAGGTTGCGGCGGGTTGCATCGGGTTTGATGATCGAGAATGTGCGTTCCAGTGCCATATTGGCCTCTCCTTGACTTAAGGGCGCGATCCTCGCGCCGAAATCCATCGCGCGCCGCCTAACATGGTATTTGTCTCATGAAAAGCGTTATGATCGTTTATCGCTCAGATCGCCTCAGGCAGTGGGTCGGTACGATCCAACCGGCGGACATAGAGCACTGCCAAAAGACCAGCAAAGCTGCTGCCGCACATCATGCTCAGCACCAGATATGGCCCATTTTCAGGGCTTACAAACGTCCCGGTCATCATGGTCAAGACAGCCCCCAGTGCCACAATCAAGGCGCCTGATAATCCAGCCGCGCTGCCGGCTAGTTTCGGACGTACCGACATCACCCCGGCCGAGGCATTTGCATTGGTCAAACCATTTCCGAAACCAACGCAGATGGCGGATCCAAAAAACACCCAGACCGAGCCCATATTGCCGATGAACAGCAGCAGCCCGCAAAATGGCCCAACCGACGCCACTACCCGACCGAACAAGATCATTGTCGTCAGCTGGGTGCGCTTTGCGATGCGCCCGGTGACAAAGTTGCCGACCATAAACCCGCCCGTGATGATACCGATGCCCAGACCCAGCATTGCTGGGCTCAGGTCGAACCAGGCTGCGGCGACCAGAGGCGCGCCGGTGATAAAACTAAAAAAACCGCCGATGGAGAACGCGGCGCATAAGGCGTAACCCCAGAACCTACGCGCGCGGAACAAATGCGGGTATTCCCGCATCTGCGCCGCGAAAGTCGACGAGCGGTTGGTGTTGGTTTCACCCATGTCAGCCCAAAGCAGCAACAGCACCCCTGCCCCAAGCAGCGAATACAGCACGAACCCGGCCCGCCAACCAAAAAGCATATCCAGCGCGCCACCTAGCATTGGCCCAAGCATCGGTGCCAGTGCCATGGCCATTGCGACATAGCCCAGCTTGCTGGCGGCCTCGTTTGGTGGATATCGGTCGCGGATCGAAGCACTCGACAGCACCGGCCCGGCCACCACCGCCGCCTGAATCATCCGAAACGAAAGGAAAACCCAGATTGACTCGGCTAAAACGCATCCAATTGATGCGGCGACAAATATGACCATCGCGATCAACAAAACCGGCCTGCGCCCGTAGCGATCCGACAGCGGCCCGACGATCAACTGCAAGACCGCCGAGACAAATAGGTACCCTGCGACGGCCACGTTCATCAGGCCATAATCCACGCCGAAATCTTCGCTCATATGCGCCAGCGACGGAAGGAACATGTTCAGTGTCAGAACCGAGAGCGCCGTTGCAAAGATCAGCGTAATCAGGGTTGGAGGAGATTGAGCCGCACGCATATCGAAACCGTTTGGAAGACGAACCGGAACAGCGCTAACACATTGCTTCTGGCTTGAACATGGTGACCTCTGGCGGCGTCTTGGATGCTCTGATAAGAGCGCCTCATGCTACGGATCGATAACATCACATACGCCGTTGAAGGGCGTCCTCTGTTCGACGGGGCCAGTGCGACCATTCCCGATGGCCACAAGGTCGGCCTTGTCGGGCGCAATGGTACCGGAAAGACGACGCTCTTTCGGTTGATCCGGGGCGAGCTGTCGCTGGAATCAGGCAATATATCCCTGCCAAAACGCGCGCGGATCGGGGGCGTGGCGCAGGAAGTGCCGTCCTCGGATGTCTCGCTGATCAACACGGTTCTGGCCGCGGATGTGGAACGCAGCACATTGATGGCCGAAGCAGACAGCGCAATAGATCCGGACCGAATTGCTGAAATCCAGACACGGCTGGCTGATATCGACGCATGGTCGGCTGAGGCTCGGGCAGCCTCAATTCTCAAAGGACTGGGCTTTGACGATGAGGATCAGCTGAAACCCTGTTCGGATTTCTCGGGCGGATGGCGCATGAGGGTAGCGCTGGCGGCCGTACTGTTTTCGCAGCCTGACCTGTTGCTGTTGGACGAACCGACCAACTATCTGGACCTTGAAGGTGCGTTGTGGCTTGAAAGCTATCTGGCCAAATACCCTCACACCGTCATCATCATCAGCCACGACCGGGGGTTGTTGAACCGCGCCGTCGGATCAATTCTGCATCTCGAAGATCGCAAACTGACTTATTACGCGGTTCCCTACGACAAGTTTGCCGAACGTCGCGCTGAACGTCTGGCACAAGCAGAGTCGGAAAACGCCAAGGCCAAGGCCCGCATCGCACATCTGCAAAGTTTCGTGGATCGTTTCCGCTATAAGGCGTCAAAGGCCGTTCAGGCCCAGTCTCGTTTGAAGATGATCGAGCGCATCCAACTGGTTTCAACTCCGCAAGAGGCGGCTTTGCGCGCCTTTTCATTCCCCGAGCCAGAAGAACTGTCGCCACCGATCATTCAACTTGAAGGAGGGGTAACCGGTTATGGTGAGACCGAGGTTCTGCGACGACTGAACCTGCGTATTGATCAGGATGATCGGATCGCTCTGCTGGGCAAGAATGGTCAGGGCAAGTCAACCCTTTCAAAACTGCTATCTGACCGCCTACCCCTGATGGCGGGTAAAATGACCCGAAGCTCCAAGCTGCGCATCGGCTATTTCGCGCAGCATCAGGTAGATGAGCTGTATGTGGACGAAACACCATTGGATCACCTGCGCCGCCTGCGCCCGAATGAGGCGCCCGGCAAGTGGCGCTCGCGTCTGGCGGGGTTCGGATTGAACGCGGATCAGGCGGAAACGTTAGTCGGGCGTCTTTCTGGCGGGCAAAAAGCGCGTTTGTCGCTGCTGATCGCTACCATCGACGCGCCGCATATGCTGATCCTTGACGAACCGACGAACCATCTGGACATCGAAAGCCGCGAAGCGCTGGTCGAAGCGCTGACTGCCTATTCCGGCGCGGTCATCTTGGTCAGCCACGACATGCACCTACTGTCGCTTGTCGCTGATCGGCTATGGCTGGTCTCGGATGGCACCGTGAAGCCATTCGATGGCGATCTTGAGGCCTATCGCGCTCTTTTGCTGGCCCGCGAGAAACCGGTCAAAGATAAACTACAGGCGCCCAAACCCAAACGTGCGTCACGCGAGACCGTATTGGCCCTGCGTGCGGATCTGCGCAAATGCGAAGACCGGGTCGAGAAACTGACCGATATGCACGACAAGCTTTCTGCCAAGCTGGCGGATCCTGCGCTTTATGAAGATGACCGGATCAACGATCTGGAAACCTGGAACCGCAAATTCGCCGAGGTGGTCGAAGCCATGCAAAAGGCTGAAGCCCTATGGGTCGCCGCCGCAGAACGGTTGGAACAGGCAGAGAGCGCAGCATGATCGACATGGCCTTTTTCATAACGGCTTTCACCACGATGTTTGTGGTGATCGACCCTTTCGGAACCACGCCAATTTTCGTTGCCTTGACGCAGGACATGGATGCGGCCACACGCCGTAAGATTGCCATTCGCAGCTGCCTGACCGCGGTTTTCATCCTGATCGCCTTTGCCGCTTTTGGTGAAGCGGTTCTTGGATTCGTCGGCATCTCGATGGAAGCCTTCCGCGTTGCAGGTGGCGCGCTTTTGTTTCTGACTGCGCTGGACATGCTGTTCGACCGCCGTACCAAACGCCGCGAGGACCGCGCCGAGGAAGAAGATCATTCTGACCCTTCGGTTTTCCCCCTGGCCATACCCCTGATCGCGGGCCCTGGATCGATCGCAACAATCATTCTTTTGGCCGGACAAAACCCGGGCGTCCCTGGGATCGCAGCGGCCTGCGCTGTTATGCTTGCCGTCATGTTGGTTGTATTTGTGTTCTTTCTGGCCGGAGGCATGATCGCCCGTATTCTCGGTAAAACCGGGCTGAACGTGCTGACACGGCTGCTGGGTATGCTGCTGGCCGCACTGTCGGTTCAGTTCATTCTTGATGGCCTCAAAGCCTTTGGTTTCGCCTCGTGAAACACCATATTGGTATGAGACAACTGATTTCGGGTGATTGAATGGACGGCTACGATATTGGGCGATTGACCTATCTGGTTTTGCTGGGTGCTGCCCTGTTGATGTGGTTTATCACTCAGAACCGTCAGTCGTTGGGAAAAACCATGCAGCAGGTCGCGGCTTGGGTGTTTATCTTTATCGGTGTCATTGCCGTTGTCGGATTGTGGGATGACATCCGTTCAACCGTCAGCCCGACCCCGCAACTGACCGTAACTGATCAGCGGATTGAAGTGCCCCGCTCTTATGATGGACACTACTATTTACCAATGCTGGTGAATGGCACAGCGGTGACCTTTCTGGTCGATACCGGGGCCAGCAATATCGTCATCAGCCCGAAAGATGCCGAACGAATTGGAATCGATACGGATCAATTGAACTATCTCGGCCGCGCCTCGACGGCCAATGGCATTGTGCGTACAGCGCCGGTTCGGCTGGACAGCCTGTCTTTGGGCCCCATCACCGATCGCGGTATCCCGGCCTCGGTCAATGAAGGCGATCTGGGTCAATCCTTGCTAGGGATGGCGTATCTGCACCGCTTTTCGAACATCCAGTTCGCAGATGGGCGTCTAATCCTGTCGCGTTGACCGCATTCTCCAATTGAGAACAAAATGAGAACATGCTAATTTGATCAGCATGTCCACCAATCTTCTTGGCCGCAAGCCCGCGCGCACCCCACCCGGGGTGGCCCTGCACCCACAGATCAGTCTGCAACTGGCCCGTGTACACGAAGCCTGCGGCCCTGCCCGGCGTAGCTTTGCTCTGTGGGTGGCGGCGCAGACTCAAGGGCCAGTGATGTGGATTGCCCCGGCTTGGGAGGTGGCGCAGCTGCATCCCGAGGGCATGCTGCCTTTTGCCGATCCGTCCCGGTTTCTACTGATCCGCCCTGACAAACCCGAAGACCTGTTGTGGTGCATGGAAGAAGCCTTGCGCAGCGGTGCCGCCCCGTTGGTCATTGGCGATTTGCCCGGCCCGCCGGGTCTGACCCCGGTCCGGCGGATGCATCTGGCTGCCGAACAGGGCGGCATATCGGGACAGGCTCCGCTGGGGCTATTGCTGACGCCTGACGATGGTGGCGCACAGGGGATTGAGACGCGCTGGCATATGGTGCCCACCTATCGGGACGAGGCCTGCAGTTGGTGTCTGACCCGCCGCCGCGCCCGCGCCCTGCCCCCGGCCAGTTGGCACGTGACGCGGGCCGCTCCTCATTCCGGACTGCAGCTAAAGCAGATCAAATCCGAAGACGCCCCGATGATCACATAACTTGTGACTGGCCAAAACCGGACTTGCCCCCTAGCGTGCCGGCATGACACACCCGATCCATGACAGCCGATATTCCTGGCTTCGCCTGCTGATCACCCTGGCCATCGCAACCGTGGTCAATGTGGGCATGTGGGCTGTGATCGTCGTCATGCCCGCCATCGAGGCCGAGTTTGGCGCAGACCGAGCCGCAGCGTCGATGCCCTATACGCTCGCCATGATCGGCTTTGCCTTCGGCAACATGTGGCTAGGCAAGCTGGTGGACCGACTGGGCGTGACAATGGCGTTGATCGGCGCCGCTGTGCTGAGCGCGGTAAGCTATCTGCTGGCAACCCTTGCGCCGAATATTGCGCTGCTGTCGGTTGCGCATCTTCTGCTGGGGCTCGGCACGTCAATCGGATTTGGACCGCTGATCGCCGATATCTCGCATTGGTTCATGCGCAGGCGAGGGATTGCCGTGGCACTGGTGGCCAGTGGCAACTACCTGTCGGGCGCGATCTGGCCCACGCTGCTGTCGGGCATTCTGCAGCGCGACGGGTGGCAGCAGGTTTATCTGAGCCTCGCCGTCATCACCCTGGTCGCCGTCATTCCTCTGTCCCTGCTTTTGCGCAGACAGGTCCCCATCGAGGCGCACGGCACGGCAGCAGCGGCAGCACAGGTCAAAGCACAAAGCGTCGGCTTTTCACCCCGCGCCCTGCAGTACATCCTTGGGCTGGCTGGTATCGGCTGCTGCGTGGCCATGTCGATGCCCCAGGTCCATATTGTCTCCTATTGTGTGGGCTTGGGCTATGGCCCGGCCGTTGGTGCCGAGATGCTGTCTCTGATGCTGTTGGGCGGCGTGGTTAGCCGCATCATCTCGGGGCTTGTCGCGGACCGGTTGGGAGGGCTTTCAACACTGCTGATCGGCTCGGTCCTGCAATGTATCGCTCTGTTCCTGTTTCTCCCTTATGATGGGATGGTTTCGCTTTATGTCGTCAGCATGCTATTCGGGCTGGCCCAGGGTGGTATCGTCCCCAGCTACGCGCTGATTGTACGTGAATATATGCCCCCGCAAGAGGCCGGTGCGCGCGTGGGTTTTGTCATGATGATGACTATCCTCGGCATGGCTCTGGGTGGTTGGATGTCGGGCTGGATCTATGACGTGACTGGCAGTTATCAGCTTGCTTTCATCAATGGCATCCTTTGGAACGGGCTGAACATCGCAATCGTGCTGATGCTCATGAAACGCTCGCGCCCGCGCGGTCGTACGGCGATGGCATGAGGAACCTTACCCGACGCAGCCTGATTGCAAGCCTTTGCGCGTTACCAATGGCACGGGCAGCGATGGCCGCCCTCACCCCATATGCGCTGGCAGCATCGCGCAGTTCCGTTGGCTTCACCTATGATTTGTCCGGCACGCTTCAGACGGGCACGATGCCAGTACAGTCGGCCCAAATTCTGATTGATACCAATCGCTTGCAAAACAGCCGGGTCGATGTCGTGCTGGACGTGGCCCGGGCGCGGACGAATCTACCATTTGCCCGAGGTCCGATGTTGGGAAAAAGTGTGTTGAACGCTGCCCAATACCCCACCATCCGTTTCATCACGACTAAGATTCAGCTGGGACCCACTGGCCGTATCTCGGAAGGTGCAACCGTGACCGGCGATCTGACAGTGCGCGGTATCACGCGTCCGGTGACTTTGAGCGCCAATCTGTATCGGAGACCGGGAAGCGCGGTGGATGATTTGGACACCCTGTCCATCCGGCTAGAGGGGGCGATCAATCGAAATGAGTTTGGCGCGTCTGGATATCCTGATCTTGTACAACCCACGATCGGCCTGGACATCCACGCCGAAATCATCCGGCAGGATTAACCACAAAAAAGGCAAAAAACGACGTCAGGGCGTCGATTAGGCGCGCGCATTTCGTGGCGACAAGGTCAAGTTGCACCTATCATGCGTACGATCATTTCATTTGCCGCCCTCTTTCTTTCGGTCATTCTGCTGCAGCTCTCAACGGGCGGTGTTGGTCCGCTGGATGCAATCTCGGGGCTGACGCTTGATTTTTCGACCGAACAGATCGGTCTGCTGGGGTCATCGCACTTCATTGGGTTCTTTGTTGGTTGCTGGTGGGCTCCGCGGCTTATGGGCAGCGTCGGGCACTCGCGCGCATTTGCGGTCTGCACCGCTTTGGGCGCGATGGGTTTGCTGGGGCATACGCTGACTGAAAACCCTTATGTCTGGGCCGCGCTGCGTATCGCGTCGGGCACTTGTGTCGCCGGTTGTTACACCGTGATCGAGGCTTGGCTGAACGCCAAGGTCACCAACGAAACCCGTGGGCGCGCGATGGGTACCTACCGTATCGCCGATATGGGGGCCTCGCTTTGTGCACAGCTTATCATTGCTGTTCTGCCACCCGCCTCTTACGTTTCATACAACCTGCTTGCGATCCTATGCTGTGCATCGATCTTGCCGCTGGCCCTAACTCGCGCCAGCCAACCCAAGACACCGGACACCCCGCGCCTGCGCCCCAAGCTGGCCTGGCACAGCTCACCACTGGCTGTGGCGGGCGTTATCGTGGCTGCGCTCAGTTCGGCATCATTGCGCATGGTCGGCCCGGTATACGGTCAGGAGGTCGGACTGGGCGTAGATCAGATTGCATTCTTTCTGGCCTCTTTCGTTCTGGGCGGCGCACTGGCCCAGTACCCCTTGGGTTGGCTCGCAGACAAGTATGATCGACGCTGGGTGCTGATCTGGCTATCCGTGGCAGCGGTGCTAAGCTGCGGTGTCACGATGTTGGCTAGCGGAACTGGAACGGTCGGCGTTATGCTGGCCGCCGGGTTCTTTGGCCTGACCACGTTTCCGATTTTCTCGGTTTCCTCGGCGCATGCGAATGATTTTGCCACGACCGAACAACGCGTTGAATTGGCAGCGGCCTTGATGTTCTGGTACGCGCTGGGGGCGATTGCATCGCCCTACATCTCATCCACGTTGATCCAGCAATTCGGCCCTGGAGCCCTGTTTGCTTTTGTTGCATTGGGTCATGTGTTTCTTATTGTTTTTGGCCTCGCCCGTATGCGCTCGCGCCCGACGCCCGAGAAACGGACGAATTATGTCTATGCTCCGCGCACATCCTTTACCATCGGCAGGCTGCTCAAGGGTTCTCGCGAAAAGCAATGAAAAAGGGCCGGGAAATCCCGGCCCTTCTGTTTTACTGCTGGACCGCTGGCCCATGGCCCTCGACCACGTCGACCACCTCATCTGGGTCCACGGTGCTCTCAAGCGCACCGTTCACCACGCCCCCGACGCCGTTCTCCATGGACAAGCCAAGCTCTTCGCCCAGTTTCTTGAGCGCTGGCATCTGCACGGCCATTCCCATGATCGAATCCAACGCCTGATTGACAACCGGCTTTTCACCGCTTGAAACACCACCACCATTGGCAGCTCCGATCCCACCAACCTGATGGATTTTGATCGAGTCGATTTTTTCGGCCGGTTTGACCATTTCCGAGATGATCGAGGGCATGGTTTCAATGCGGGTCAAGTCGACCTTCATCCGGATCTGCTCAGGTGACAGGGCATTGTCGGCCTCTACGATCGCACGCTTACCTTCCGCCTCGGCCAGCATGTCGTTCTTCTTGGCCTCGGCGCGAATGTTCAACGCGTCTGCTTCGGCCTGCGCTTCCTCGCGGCGGGCTTCGGCGCGATCTGCGGCGGCCTCTTTCTCGGCCTGCGCTGACAAACGGATCGCGGTGGCCTGACGTTCGGCCTCACGGGTGGCTTCAATCAGAACAATCTGCTTCTGGCGCTCGGCCTCGGCCACTTCGCGCGCCGTAGCCACGGCTTCGGTTGCTTTGGTCGCCTCGGCTCGAGCCAGATCGGCGGATGCGCGCGCGCGGCTTTCCTCTTCGGATTTCTGCGCGATGATGATCTGGCGTTCCTGTTCCGCGACTTCGATCTCACGCTCTTTGGCGATCTCGGCATCGCGGATTTTGCGCTCGCGCTCAATCTCGGCGGAACGAATGGCCTCTTCACGGGCAATCCGGGCGCGTTCGGTTTCGCGTACCGAGTCTTCAGTTCGCGCTGCGATCTCCGCCTCTTGCGCCACACGAAGAGTTTCCACCTTCTGCGCCTGCTCGATGCGCGCCTGCTGTTCGTCCTGTTCGATCAGCAACTTCTGACGCTCCGCTTCCATCGCCGCACGACGCACCTCAACCTCGGCCTCGGCGTCGATCTGCGCGCGTTCTTTTTTGGATATGGCGATCACCTCGGCCAGCTTACGCATACCCACGGCGTTAAAGGCGTTATTCTCGTCCAGAGCCTCGAACGGGGTCTGGTCCAGCGCGGTCAGCGAGACGGACTCCAGCGAAAGACCGTTCTTAAGCAGGTCCTCGGACACCGCATTCTGCACCTCTTGCACAAAGTCGGCGCGGTTTTCATGCAGACCGTCCATGGTCATCTGAGCGGCCACAGCGCGCAGACCGTCGATCAGCTTGCCTTCGATCATCTCACGTAGTTGCTCGACGTCAAAGGTGCGATCACCCAGCGTTTGCGCGGCGCGTGCGATGCCCTCTTCAGTCGCCATCACCGAGACGTAGAATTCGACACCCACGTCGACACGCATCCGGTCTTTGGTGATGAGCGCGGCCTCACCGCTGCGCTGCACCTCAAGGCGCAGAGTCTTCATGTTGACCGGGCTGACTTCGTGCAGCAACGGTACGATGATGACGCCGCCATCCATGATGACCTTTTTGCCACCCGCGCCGGTTTTCACCAGGCTGATCTCGCGCGTGGCGCGTCGATAAAGGCGGCCAAGTACAAGGCCTATGAACAAGAGTACGGCTAAAATAGTCACAACTGTAACGGCCAGGAATGATAGTTCCATGCAATATCCTCCGGATTGGGGTTAAGATTTTTTGGTTAAACTGACATGCGAACCAGAACGAACCGGTCGCGCCGTCGATCACGCAGAACAAGGACTTCTGTTCCCTGCTCCAGCGCATCTTTGTCCTGCAACGGCTCTGCGCGCAGGTAGTGCGTGTTGCCAAAGCGATCCATGACGCGGACTTCGGCTGGACGGCCTCGCGATGCGATACCCTGAGTGATCACGCCACGGCGGCGGGCCAGCATCCGTTCCGACATCGCTTCGGTTTCGGTTTTGGGCAGGAGGCGAGCGAAGACACCACCAAAGCCACGTGCGAACCATAGGCCGAACACTCCGGCCGGAATCGCGGCCAACCATGCAGGTAAGTCAAAGCCCAGCAGATCACGCAGCGCCAGTTGCAGGCCTATGCCACTCAGGCCGAAACCAGCCAGCAGCACAACGAGCCAGATCATGAATGGCATCTTGCCAATGCCCAACCAGCCAAACGGGCCGACGGGCGTAGCCGCAGGCACATCGGTTTCAATTTCGGCCAGTTCCAAGTCACCCAGATCGATGTCGGCGTCGATATCCAGATCAAAGTCGGCGATGTCCAGATCGGGCGCGCCGACCATGTCCAGATCAACCTCGCCCTCGCCTGCCAGAAGACTTCCCCCGAAAACCAATGCGATCAGTTCAAGGCCCAGAAGACCGAACAGAAGCGCAAGCGCCAAGGTAAAGGGCACAAATGCGCCCTCTAGTAAAAAGTCAAACATCAGAAGATTGCCCTCGTTATTGTATACTTTTGTATACATTTTAAATGGGAAGTCATTGCTACAATTTCAAGAGGTTGTGATTCTGTGTTTCAACCTGAGGTTATTTAAATTCAAATATCTGGTACAATCTGCAACCATGACATTAAGCTCAATTTCTTTCGCCCGAGCGAAACGTATCACCTGTTCACACCTGCTGGAGTAATTCTCTAATCGGTGGGCTTTGGCGGTGGTGCCGGGATCATTTCATCCAGGATTGATCCCGCCTCATATCCCAGCAGGTCAACCCGCATCCGTTCCGGGTCTCCGAACACCCATGCACCAACATGCTTCTGCATTCGAACGTATCCGGCGTATCCAGCCAACGCGTCGTTCCCATGAGCGTTCTCAGCGAACAGAACCTGCCCGGCAGCAACCTTTTCCGGCATCACGCGCTGTAGGTACAGTAGCACGACATTGACGTCTTTGACGCTGGAGCCGCCGTGATGCACGACATACATCTTGGTCCACTCCTCTTCGCTTATGGCTGCGCGTGCGTCGGACACGGCGGAATGAAGTGCGTTCAACTCCGCACGTGAAGATTTCTCCATATTCTCTGCCCAGATGGGCCGCATGTCGTTGATCACCTGCGAAACCGCTTCACGTGTGATCTGATCCTTGTCGAGTGCACCTTGAGCAAATGCCCGGGCTGTTTCGAGCATTTTGCGCTGGCTCGCCAAGTCGCCCTCGGTCATGCCCAGTTCGCCCAATGTCGCAAGAAATACATCTATCTCATTGATGATAATTGCAAACTCCGCCTTCCAGCGCTCATCATCGGTATTATCATCAGGCCATGGAGTCACCGCCCCGATCAATCCCAACACAACATGCGACGTGGACTTCAGATGTTGATAGGTTGGCGCATCCCTTGGATAGCTCGCCTCTCCGTCTTCGGTCATGACTGTGACATCACGTGCGATAATCATGACGGGCCGGGTTTCAGCCGTCAGCGCATCCTGGCCACGGTGAAAGATCGAGAGCATAGCGTGGTCAAAAGCATGCACCGGATCATCTGTGGCGCTCTGGTCGGCGATGGCGCTGGCGGTAAATACAATAGCTGCAACGGCGGCACAGCAGCCCATCCATAAACTCTGCATAATGAAATTCCCCCTAAGCTGGGTTCTCCTGATCATCATACACCATTGGTACGCACGGGGCGAAATCGCTGACGAACGCGACACAAACTCGCGGGAATGCACGAAGTCGCGTAGTAATACCCGTTAAATTCAAGCGGGTATGAATGCGGGCTTTTGCTTACTGGCCACATAAGGTAGACGGGCGCGCAGACAGATACGTGGAAGCGCATTATGGCCCGAATTCTCATCACCTCGGCGATCCCTTACATCAACGGGATCAAACATCTCGGCAACCTGATCGGCTCGCAATTGCCTGCCGATCTGTACGCTCGCTATCAGCGCGGCCGGGGCAATGAGGTCATGTTCCTGTGTGCAACCGACGAGCACGGCACCCCGGCCGAGCTGGCCGCCGCCAAAGCGGGCAAACCTGTGGCTGAATATTGCGCTGACATGTACGCAGTACAGGCCGATATCGCCAAGCGCTTTGGCCTGAGCTTTGATCACTTTGGCCGCTCGTCCAGCGATCAGAACCGTAAACTGACCCAGCATTTCGCTGGCAAACTGGATGAAGCCGGGCTGATCCGGGAAGTCAGCGAAAAGCAGGTTTATTCCAACGCCGATGGCCGTTTTCTGCCCGACCGCTATATCGAAGGCACTTGCCCCAATTGCGGTTACGAGCGCGCGCGCGGCGACCAGTGCGAAAATTGTACCAAGCAGCTAGACCCGACCGACCTGATCGAGCCCCGCAGCGCGATCAGCGGCTCGACCGATCTTGAGGTGCGTGAGACCAAGCACCTGTATTTGCGTCAATCCGCAATGAAAGATCAGTTGGACGCGTGGATCGACAGCAAGACAGACTGGCCGATCCTGACAACCTCGATCGCCAAGAAATGGTTGCATGATGGCGACGGCCTGCAGGATCGCGGCATTACCCGCGATCTGGATTGGGGTGTACCAGTCAAGAAAGGTGATCAAGATTGGCCCGGCATGGAAGGCAAAGTCTTCTATGTCTGGTTCGATGCCCCCATTGAATACATCGCCTGCGCCAAGGAATGGGCCGACGCCAATGGTAAGTCTGATGCCGATTGGGAACGTTGGTGGCGCACCGACAAAGGCGCAGAAGATGTGCGTTACGTTCAGTTCATGGGCAAGGACAATGTGCCCTTCCACACCCTGTCTTTCCCGGCCACCATTCTGGGATCGGGCGAGCCCTGGAAGATGGTCGACCACCTGAAATCATTCAACTACCTGAACTATGACGGTGGCCAATTCTCGACCTCACAGGGCCGTGGCGTGTTCATGGATCAGGCGCTGGACATTCTGCCCGCCGACTACTGGCGCTGGTGGCTGTTGAGCCATGCGCCAGAAAGCAGCGACAGCGAGTTCACATGGGAGAACTTCCAGCAGTCGGTGAACAAAGATCTTGCGGATGTTCTGGGTAACTTTGTCAGCCGGATCACTAAGTTCTGCCGCTCGAAATTCGGTGAAGCAGTGCCCGAAGGTGGTGCGTATGGCGAACGTGAACAGACCCTGATTGCTGAGCTTAATAGCCGAGTACGTGCCTACGAAGGCCACATGGAAGCGATGGAAGTGCGCAAATCCGCGCAAGAGCTGCGAGCGATCTGGGTCGCGGGCAACGAGTATCTGCAGGCTGCCGCACCATGGTCTACCTTTAAGGAAGATCCTGTGCAGGCTGCGGCGCAGGTGCGGCTGGGGCTGAACCTGATCCGCCTCTATGCAGTTCTGAGCGCGCCGTTCATTCCCGATGCGTCTGCAAAAATGCTTAGTGCGATGAACACACTCAATACCAGCTGGCCCGAAGATATCGATGCCGCGCTGTGCGCCCTGCCCGCTGGCCATGAATTTTCGGTTCCCGACGTGCTGTTTGCCAAAATCACGGACGAACAGCGCGAAGACTGGCAGAATCGGTTTGCGGGAACGCGTGAATAACAACAAAATTCGATTTATGAATGCCGCAGCGGAGCCCTGAAGCCTCTCCGCTGCTGGTTTTTGGCAGAGAAAATTCGCCCGCCCCTATTGTCATCGGGCAGGTAAACGCCTGCGGATGCAGGCTAAGTCTGCAGACTGGAAAGAAATTTCGGGTCGATTCTTGCCAACGCATTACCTCAACACGCTTGAGAAACTGCGTCAAACCCGCCATCCTGCCTATAAAATCAATCGACTCATCCGGGGGTTTCTGTTGCCCGGTTGTGCAATCTTTACTTTGAACGAGGCGCCAACATGTCCCTTGCATTTAAGAAGCCAGCACTCCGCCCACGCGGCTATTTCAGGGCACTAGGCGTTTCTGCCGCTTTGTTTGCATGTTCCAGCCTGCCTCAGATAGCGGTCGCGCAGGATCAGGGTGATGCCCCTGCGCCCAAGGTGTCGATCGCCGCAGCTTATACCGAAGAGATCACCGATCAGGCCACCTTCATTGGACGGGCCGAGGCAATCGACAAGGTCGATATTATCGCGCGCGTCAGTGGTTTCCTGGACAGCCAGAACGTCGACGATGGCTCTCCGGTGAATGAGGATGACCTGCTATTCACGATCGAACCTGATCTTTACGAAGCCACGCTTGAGGCGCGTAAAGCCGATCTGGATCGGGCGCAGGCAAACCTTGAACTGGCCAAAGTCGATCTCGCCCGCAAGGAAGAGCTGTATAAGCGCGACGCTACACCGGAATCAGAACGTGACATTGCCCGAGCCAATGAACTGGTCGCCGAGGCCGAGGTCAAAGCCGCCAATGCAGCGATCCAACAGGCCGAGCTTGATCTGAGCTACACACAGATCCACGCCCCGTTTTCGGGCCGCATCGGCCGCGTGGAAACCAGTGTCGGTGATGTTGTGGGCCCCAACAATCCGCCGCTTGTCACCCTGGTCAGCGAAGCCCCCATCTATGTGAATTTTTCGTTGAATGAGAAGCAGTTCACGTCGGTTCTTGAACAATTTGGCGAAGACCCGGCCACGCTAGCTGAAAGCAGCCAAAGCCCGAATGTTCATGTGACTCTGCCGAACGGTACTGAGCTGGATGAAACCGGCGAAATCATTTTTGTCGACAACCGCATAGATCCGCTGACCGGCGCCATTACGATCACGGCTCAATTCGACAATGCCAAGCGTCTGCTCGTTGATGGTGCCTTCGTGAACGTTCAGATCGAAGCGCTTGAGCCGACGCTGCAGGTATTGATCCCTCAAGCAGCGCTGCAGCGTGATCAGCGCGGCGAATTCGTTCTGGTCGTCAATGACAAGCAGATGGTTGAACAACGCTATATCACAACCGGAGATACCGTGGATTCGGCGATTATCGTCACAGATGGCCTGCGCGAAGGCGAAAGCGTCATCGTCGAAGGCCTGCAACGCGTGCGCCCCGGCGTCGCCGTTGATGCAGTCGTTGCGTCCGAGCAGCCGGAGAATAACTGATGTTCTCAGCCCTGTTTATCAGCCGGCCCAAGCTGGCGCTTGTCATTTCGCTGGTCCTGACCATTTTGGGCGGGATCGGTTATCTGGTTCTGCCGGTTGCGCAGTTTCCCGATATCACGCCGCCGGTGGTCAGCGTAACGGCCACCTATACAGGTGCAAATGCCGAAACCGTGGAAAACACCGTGGCCGCCCCGATCGAGGCGCAGGTCAACGGTGTGGACGACATGATCTACATGACGTCGACCTCATCGGATAACGGTTCGTATTCGTTGAACGTTACGTTCGAGGTGGGCACCGACCCCGATATCGCCTCGGTCAACGTACAGAACCGTGTGGCACAGGCGATGGCATCGCTGCCGTCCGAAGTGACTTCATCCGGTGTTGTCACGCAAAAAGCGTCAACCAACATGTTGTTGCTGGTCACGCTGACCTCGCCCAATGGCACATATGACAGTGTGTTCCTGTCGAACTATGCCTCAATCAACTTGAAAGACGCTCTGGCGCGGGTTCAGGGCGTGGGTAAAGCGGATGTTCTGACCAATCTGGAATACGCCATGCGGATCTGGATGGATCCGGACAAGATGGCCGCGCTGTCAATCACTCCGGGTGATGTGATCAATGCCATCCGCGAACAGAATATCGAAGTCTCTGCGGGCTCAATCGGGTCGCCTCCTGTGCCTGAAGGACAAACCTTTCAGTACACGATCAAGACCAAAGGCCGCCTGACCTCGGCCGATGAATTCGGAGATATTGTAATCCGTACAGGCGAAGCCGGTGCGATTGTGCGCGTCAAAGACATTGCGCGGGTTGAATTGGGGGCGCAGTTCTATTCCGCCTCGGGCTATTTCGAAAGCGTTCCTGCGACCGTTATCGGCATCTATCAGGCCCCCGGCGCAAACGCCCTTGCGGTGTCCGAACGTGTTGAGGCCGAACTTGAGCGCCTGTCACGATCCTTTCCCACTGATGTCGAATACGATGTTCCATTCAATACGACGGATTTCGTGGAACAGTCGCTCAATGACGTGGTCTCGACCCTCATCCTGACATTCATATTGGTGATCACAGTTGTGTTCATCTTCCTTGGCAGTTGGCGGGCGACGATCATTCCAGCGGTGGCCATTCCGGTTTCATTGATCGGGACATTTGCCTTCCTGCTGGCTTTTGGCATGTCGCTGAACACGATCTCTCTGTTCGCGCTTGTGCTGGCCATCGGGATCGTTGTGGATGACGCGATCGTTGTGGTGGAAAACGTCGAGCGTATCATCGCCGACGAAGGCCTTTCCCCTGCCGAGGCAACCCGCAAGGCCATGGGCCAGATCACCGGCCCTGTCATCGCAACCACGCTGGTGCTTCTGGCCGTGTTCGTGCCGGTGACGTTCATGCCCGGCATATCCGGGCGATTGTATTCGCAGTTTGCCGTCACGATCTCGACCGCTGTTGTGATCTCGTCGATCAACGCGTTGACCTTGTCTCCGGCATTGTGCGGGTTGGTCTTGCAGCCACGCTCAGGGCCACCCAAAGGGCTGCTGGCTGTGTTCGAGAAATTTATCGGCGGCATGCGCAGCGGCTATGTCGCCATTGTGCGAAAGCTGTTGATCCTGCCCGTCATTTCGCTTGGGATCATTGCGGCGTTCGCAGCAGGCACTGGGACCATTATGGGCAACACGTCCAAAGGGTTCATTCCGCTGGAAGATAATGGATATCTGTTCGTCGATATCCAGCTTCCCGACGCGGCGACGCTTGAACGGACCGAGGCGGTTTCTGCGCGGATCGATGAACAGATTCAACAGATCTCCGGCGTATCCAGTACCGTTCTGGTCAATGGGTTCTCGCTGTTGAACGGGACCACTACCAATGGCGCAGCCATCTTTGTCAACCTGACCAACTGGGAAGAGCGGCAGGAACCCGAGCTCAGTGCGGATGCGATCCTGAACCAGGTTCTGGCGATTGCATATGGTGAGTCTGCCGCATCGATTGTTGCGTTCAACCCGCCACCCATTCAGGGCCTTGGTATGTCTGCAGGGGTTGAAATGGAAGTGCAGCAGACCGGTGGCGGCTCGCCGCAGGATCTGGCCTCGGCCGTTGGGTCGTATGTCTATGCCGCAAACCAGCGTCCTGAGATCGCGCAGGCCTACACCACCTTCCGCGCGAACGTGCCGCAATTGTTTGTCGATCTGGATCGGGAAAAGGCCAAAACTCTGCAAGTCTCGGTGGCCGAGATTTTCCAGACCATGCAAGCGCAGCTTGGCTCGTATTACGTAAATGATTTCAACCTGTTTGGTCGTGTCTACCGCGTAATGATCCAGGCCGAAGGCTCGTATCGGAATAAGGTCGATGATATCTCAGAGCTTTATGTACGTTCCACCAAAGGTGAGATGGTACCGCTTGGCACGCTGATCGATATCGAGAACGTGCTGGGTCCGGTCCTGCTAAAGCGGCATAACCTGTTCCGCTCGGCCACTGTAACAGCGGTTCCGGCACCGGGGCTCTCCACCGGGGACGCCATCAATGTCATGACCGAGGAGTCCGCGACCGCCCTGCCCCCCGGCTATGCCTACGAATGGACCGGGACGGCGCAGCAGCAGCTGGCCTCGGGCGGTCTGGTCGTGGTGATCCTTGGGTTGGCGATCCTGTTTGGGTACCTGTTCCTTGTCGGCCAATATGAAAGTTGGACGATGCCCGTTTCGATCCTAATGTCGGTGACCGTGGCCTTGTTCGGTGCCGTCGCAGCGGTGGCAATCGTTGGCAGCGACATCAACCTCTACACGCAGATCGGGATGATCATGCTTGTCGGGCTTGCGTCAAAGAACGGGATTCTGATCGTCGAATTCGCGATGGAGCAAAGGGCCAAGGGGCTGTCAATCAAGGAGGCCGCGGCCGAAGCCGCATATCAGCGTTTCCGCGCTGTGATGATGACCGCCCTGTCCTTCCTTTTGGGCGTGGTTCCCCTGCTGGCCGCGAATGGGGCCGGAGCTGCCAGCCAGAAGGCCATCGGCGTTGCCGTGTTCGGCGGTATGCTGGCAGCCACTCTGTTCGGGGTCATTCTGGTTCCCGTCCTGTACGCTGTGATGCAGAGCCTGCGCGAATGGGTCAAAGGCAGCAAGAACGACCCGGAACCGTCAGAAGAAGCCGCGTAAGACCCGCATTGAAATCGAAATACGCCCCGCACATCTGCGGGGCGTTTCTTTTTTTTTGCACGGATCAACCGATCCGCGCGCTAGTCAGTTAACTGTTTGGCCATCCAGTCGTCTATCCGGCCGATCTGCTCGAGGCTGAGCCTTAGACCCAGCTTATTGCGCCGCCACACGACATCCTGAGCGGTGCGCGCGTATTCCTTGTCCATCAGCCAAACCAGTTCGGCCTCGGTCAATGTCGCGCCGAAATCGTCACCCAGATCGCTCTGATCTTTTGCTGGACCCAGAAGGTCCCAGGTCTCGGTGCCATAGGCCCGGATCAATCGACGGGCCCAAAAATCGGTCAGGAACGGGTACTCCGCTATCAGTTTCCCGATCAAATCCTGCACGCCGTCGACCGGAAAATCCCCGCCGGGCAATGGGACGCCTGCGGTCCATGGTCCGCCAAGATCTGGGAAATGTTCTCCAATCTTCTCCAGCGCGCTTTCCGCGAGGCGTCTGTAGGTGGTGATTTTACCACCAAAGACATTCAACACCGGAGCCCCGCTCTCGGCATCAACTTTCAGCGTGTAATCGCGGGTAGCCGCCGTGGCACTGCTGGCGCCGTCATCATATAGCGGACGGACGCCTGAATAGGTCCAGACAATATCTTCACGGGTAACGGGCTTCGCGAAGTATTTCGATGCGAAAGCGCACAGATACTCCTGCTCGGCCTCCGTACAAATCGGAGGCTCGGAGGGGTCAGAATGATCCTGATCCGTGGTTCCGATCAAGGTAAAATCCTGCTCGTACGGGATCGCAAAGATGATGCGCCCGTCTTCGCCCTGAAAGAAATAGCACTTGTCATGGTCAAACAGCTTGGGTGTCACGATATGGCTGCCACGCACCAGACGGACGCCTTCTCGGGAATTGACCCGGATCTTGGTCTGGATGATGTCACCTACCCAAGGTCCGCCCGCATTGATCAACATCTTCGCAAGGACGGTTTCGGTCTTGCCGCTATCCCGATCCCGGATCGTAACCTGCCACAGTTCATCGATCCGCTCAGCCGAAAGAACCTCGGTCCTGACCATGATCTTGGCCCCGCGTGCCTCGGCATCGCGGGCGTTCAAAACCACCAGCCGCGAATCCTCGACCCAGCAGTCCGAGTATTCATAGGCGGTTTCAAATTTGTCTTGCAGCGGAGCCCCCTCGGGTGCCGCGCGCAGGTTCAGCGAACGTGTACCCGGCAGGATTTTGCGACCGCCCAGATTGTCATACAAAAACAGGCCAAGCCGTATTAGCCAGGCAGGACGACGCCCGCGCATCCATGGCATCACCGTACTGAGCAACCGTGAGGTCGGCGTTTCAGAGTCAAAACGCATATCGGCGTGATAGGGCAGCACGAAACGCATGGGCCAACTGATATGGGGCATAGCGCGCAGTAAGGTCTCGCGTTCGACCAGCGCTTCACGCACCAAACGAAATTCAAAAAATTCCAGGTACCGTAGCCCGCCATGAAACAGTTTGGTCGAGGCTGACGACGTCGCCGAGGCCAGATCGTTCATTTCAGCCAAGGTGACCGATAGGCCCCGACCTGCCGCATCACGTGCGATACCGCACCCATTTATACCCCCGCCGATCACAAAAAGATCGGTAACTTGGCTGCTGTCCGATGACATATCCAATTGATTCCCCAACGTGGCAGTTTCAAGCGCATTAGCAGCATGATGGTTCGTATCGTCAACTTTATTTTTCGATAATGTTCGTTTTAGCTGAAACAACGAATATTAATAAATGCAACTAACGAATTCCCTTGCTTAACCGCAAAATTAGAACAAAAACGAAAACTCCGGAACTCAGGACCGCCCATGTCACTATCATTTCGCCAATCGGACATTCTTTTAGTCGCCGAGAAAGAGGGCCGCGTTACTGTCGAAGGGCTGGCCGAGCGTTTTCAGGTGACGGTTCAAACCATTCGCCGTGACCTGACTGAACTGTCAGAAGCTGGTAAGTTGGATCGGGTTCACGGGGGTGCCGTTCTGCGTTCTGGCGTTTCTAATATTGGATACGAAGACCGGCGCGCCCTGAACCATGAAGCCAAGACACGCATCGCTGAACGCTGCGCGGCCGACATCCCCGAGGGCAGCTCGATCTTTATGAACATAGGCACCTCGACCGAGGCCGTTGCCCGCCAATTGCTGAAACACAAAAACCTAATGGTCGTGACCAACAATATGAACGTCGCCAATATCCTGGCCGATAACCCCGATTGCCAGATCGTCGTTGCAGGCGGTGTGCTGCGCAGATCAGATAGTGGGTTGGTCGGGAATCTTGCGGTCTCGACCATCCGCCAGTTCAAATTCGATCACGCGATTATCGGCTGTTCCGCATTGGATGCGGATGGGGATCTAATGGATTTCGATCTCCAAGAAGTACTGGTCAGTCAAACTATCATTGAACAAGCCCGGCAGATCAGCCTAGTAGCGGATGCTTCAAAGTTTCAGCGCACCGCGCCCGCACGCATCGCCTCATTATCCGATGTTGATATGGTTTATACCGATCTACCGCTACCCGGCGACCTCCATCAGAAGTGCATAGATTGGAACACCAAAATTATTGAATGCTGATACATCCTTCTGATCAGCCAGAAAGTGATTGATTAGCTGGACAACAGCGCCCGAGGATGGAACAGTTTCCAACAACAGGAGGCGCGAGCATGGGACTTTTGGGGCAGCCGCTGGGCTACTATGACTATCTGACATTTGTGGCACTTATCTTGCTGCTGGCAGCGGTGATGGCGTTGTTTCTATTCATAATGGGCCTGCCCGGACGTATCGCGATCAAACGCAATCACCCCCATGCCGAAGCGGTCAAGATCATGGGATGGATGGGATTTTTAGCGATTGTCCCTTGGGTGCATGCCTTTATCTGGGCGTTTCACGACGGCGTCACCGTCGACATGCGCCGCGGCCCTGATGAAGAACGCAAGGCCATAAGGGATGAAATCAAGCGTCTGGGAGGCACCGTCAAACCGGAATACCAGGACCCACTTGATACCGACGAAACAAAGCAAGCCTAAGGCCAAAGGAATTCAGCACTCATGTTCGTCGCCCTAGGCATCACGCTTTTCTACATTATTTTTGTCTGGTTCATCTTCTTCAAGGTGCAATGGCTGAAATTCAACATCATGTGGGGGATCGTCTCATTCTGGGTCGGCGCTCATCTGCTGCTGATCTTTTTGGTCGCGCTGCGCTTCTTTCAACCCTTTTCCGTCGACAGCCACGTCGTGCGCTCCACCATCCAGATCGTCCCGCGCCTGACACAGCCCACAATCCTGTCCGAGGTTTTGGTCGAGCCCAACACCTGGGTCACTAAGGGCGATCCGCTGTATAAGTTCGACGACACGGTGTTTTCGCTGGCCGTGGACAAGGCGAATGCACAGCTGGTGGCGGCGCAGCAAAACGCGAAGATCCTTGAACAGGATGTCATCGCCGCTGGTGAAGCGGTCGAACGCGCAAACGCGCAGTTGGCCTATGCGCTGACCGAGCAAGCGCGATACGAGAATCTCGTTCCCGCCGGAGGTGCCCGTCAGGATGAACTAGACCGCTGGAACGAACAGGTCGCGGAAGATCAGGCGAAGATTAAGGAAGCTCAGGCCAATCTTGAGAAGGCCAACCTTGCGTTGGATTCGCAGATCGACGGCGTGAATACCGGCATTATTGAGGCTGAGGCGCAGCTGGCCGAGGCCGAGTATTTTCTCGACAACACAACGATCTATGCCCCCGAAAATGGCATGATCGTTTCGCAACAGGCCCGCCCGGGGATGGTTGTGGGGGAAATTCGTCTGGGTGCCATTGCCAGCTTTGTCACCGAAGAAGACCCCTATATTCTAGCCACTTTCCGCCAGCAGAACCTGAAATTTGTCGAGGTCGGCCAACCAGTCGAAGTTGCTCTGG
This sequence comes from Ruegeria sp. CF1, assembly GCF_056537445.1. Taxonomy (NCBI): domain Bacteria; kingdom Pseudomonadati; phylum Pseudomonadota; class Alphaproteobacteria; order Rhodobacterales; family Roseobacteraceae; genus Ruegeria; species Ruegeria sp. CF1. The sequence goes on from NZ_JBQFRN010000001.1 coordinate 817,918, forward strand.
ACCTCTATCCCGGAGAAATTCTGACCGGCAAGGTTGAGGCGGTCTGGTGGGCTACACGTCAGGGCCAATACTTGCCCTCAGGCCGCCTGCCCGGCTTTGAGCTGCCAAAACTGCCCGGTCGGATCGCTGTTCAGATCTCGGTCGATGTGCCTGAGGGGCATACTTTTCCTGCAGGTGGCCACGCTGCGGTGGCGATTTACACCGGCATGGGAAAAAGCTTTGAATTTCTGAGGCGCATCAACATTCGCCTCTATTCCTTCGCCAACTTCATCCGGCCACTGGATATCTGAGGATGCGTACGATGACACTCCGCCGGTTGTTAGGCACTGCCCTTTGCGCCGTTACCCTCACCGCCTGTACGCCAGTGGGGCCTGATTTTGTGCGCCCCAACTCTCCGGTCGTGAAGCAATGGATGGAGGTCAACAACCCCAGCGCGGGCCAGAGCGGCCTGACCTCACGCAGCGCTCCGGTTGTGCGCTGGTGGGAAACGTTTAATGATCCGACGCTGAACAAGCTGATCGCCGAAGCCTATGCGCAGAACCTGACCTTACAGGTCGCAGGTGCCCGCGTACTTCAGGCCCGCGCGCAGCTTGGTATCGCATTCGGAGAGCTCTACCCGCAATCGCAGGCCGTGGGCGGTTCGCTCCAACGCCGACAGATCAGCGACAATCTTGGGCCGATTTCGGACATCCGGCGGATTATTCCCTTGGACACCGAATTCTCGACTTCGCAAGTTGGGTTTGATGCGCAATGGGAACTGGACGTATGGGGCCAGCAACGTCGCGGCGTACAGGCCGCGCGATCGAACCTGGCACTGCAGGTTGCTAATTATGACGACGCACTGGTCACGCTGACCGGGGACGTAGCGGCGCTTTATATCAACATCCGTTCGTTGCAAGAGGCTCTGCGCATCGCGCGGGAAAACATCACGATTCAGCAGGCATCGGCAGACCTCACTCAGCTGCGCTTCAACAACGGCGTTACAACCGAGTTGGATGTGCAGGAATCGACTGCCCTGCTCAACAACACCAAGGCACTCGTGCCCGAGTTGGAAAGCGATATCCAACAAGCCAAGAACGCACTGGCGGTTCTGTTGGGCAAAACCCCTTCCCAGATGACTGGCTTGATCGGCAATTCAGGCCGAATTCCAACAGGGCGCAGCAACGTGGCCGTTGGTGTGCCCGCCGAATTGCTGCGGCGACGGCCTGACGTCCGCGCCGCCGAGTTGGCGGCAGCCACCCAATCGGCGCAGGTCGGGATCGCGTTAGCTGATCTCTATCCGCAGTTCATTCTGTCGGGCGCGATCGGTTTGCAGGCCTCGGGTGGGCGCGATCTGTTCAGCACCAACAGCGCCACAGGATTGGCTAGCGCAGGCGTTGTCTGGAACGTCCTGAATTATGGCCGCATCAAGAACAATGTCCGCGCGCAGGATGCCGCCTATCAAGCGTTGATCGCCAACTATCAGAATACTGTTCTAACCGCGTATTCCGAGGTCGAAAGCGCGATGGTTGCTTACGCACAGGCGCGCAAACAGGTCACCTTTTATCAGCGCAGCGTCGAAGCTTCGCGCAAGGCGGCTGAAATCGCGGTCGATCAGTACCGAGACGGCATCGCCAGCTATTCGCGTATCCTGAACACGCAGACCGCGCTATTACGATCGCAGGCGAACCTGATCGAGGCCCGGCAGGAGGTCTCTTCGAATCTGGTCGCGATCTACAAAGGTCTGGGTGGTGGTTGGCAGATTCGGCAGAATCAGGAATTCCTACCCGAGACGGTGCTGGCCGAGATGGCCTATCGCACCGATTGGGGTGATCTGTTGGAGAAAACGCCAACACGCGCCAGCTTGAACTGAGGCCTATTTCGTCAACCCGCGCAGGCCACCCGAGATCAGGATGTTAACTTCGTAGAGGATACGTGGCGCGGCCAACCCGCCGGGGCTGGCCAGATAGTTGGGGCTCCATTCCGGATCGAATTTCTGCTTGAAGGCGCGCAGGCCTTCGAAGTGGTAGAATTGTTCGCCATGTTCATAAACGAACCCACCGATCCGATTCCAAAGCGAGGCCAGCTGCCGGTTTTCGATCCCTGAAAATGGCGCTGCGCCCAGTGAGAACCAGTGGAATCCCTGCTCGGACCCCCAGACCATCATCTCAGCAAACAGCGCATCCATGACAAAGCTGGGGCTGTCCGGTTCATAACGCATCAAATCCAGAGACAGTTCGGATTTGTTTCCGCCTTGAAACAGGTTCGCAAAGGCCATGATCTTGCCCGTCTCATCCCGCAGAACCGCATGGTCGAAATAAGAAAGGTAGGCATCATCAAAGCCGCCCAAGGCAAAACCCTTTTCCTCACCTGCCTTTTGCGCCAACCAATCGTCCGAGATCTGACGAAGTTCGGGCAACACCGGTGCAAGCTGTTCCTTGGGAATAATTTCGAACTTGTACCCCTCACGCTCGGCCCTGTTCTTCGCCTGCCGGAACCGTTTGCGCGATTTTCCGTCCAGCGAGAAATTCTGCAGCGGTACGCGGGCCACTTCTCCGATCTTCAGGATCGATAGGCCGAGGTCCAGGAATGTCGGCAGATATTTGGTCGATACACTGTAAAACGCACAAAGCTTGCCTTCGCGATCGGCCATTTCTCGCAATTGCCAGATCAGTTGCTGCCCCGCTTGCTCATCACCCACAGGCTCTCCTTTGGTGATCAGCGCATTGCCAGTATCGGCATAGGCAAGGAATGCGGTTTCGTCAGGCGAGATCAGGAATTGCTTATCACCCGTCAGTGAAATCTGAGATTCGGTGTCTTCGCACTCCATCACCAGCCGTTCAACAACTTCGGGGATTTCAGTCCTAACCGGCGCGGGGATTTCACGGCCGAACAGCGAGTTCACCGCCACGATGCCAACGATCACGGCCACCACGAGGCTGGACCGCAGGAATCGCGAGGCGTCTCCACTCCAGGCAAAGTCCCACCACAGCGCGTTTTGATATTCGACATGAGAATAAGCGAACAATCCGATCCAGAAAATCACCGCCAGCAACGCGACGACGCTGACCAGCCAAGGGATATTTAGCCGAAAGATAGATGCACCGCTTACCCGGTAAAACGCACCCCGAAACATCGCCAAAAGGCCAATCGTGAACAGCAATGAAAGGGCTTCATGCGTATCAAGCCCTTTGGCGAGCGAGGCGAAGAAACCTGCCACCATCAAAAGCATGGCAACAACCCATGCCCGATAGAGCTTGCGGAATAGGCCACGTGAGACAAGTAGCAGTAGGACACCCACGGCGCTGCCTGCAAGATGAGATGCCTCGACAAATGACAAAGGCAAAACCTCTCGCAGTACGCCAAGGTTCTGCGTACTGGAAGGCAAAGCCCCTGAAACCAACAGGATAACTCCTGCCACAGCCGCGACGCCGGCAGCCACCATCGGGACAATGGGGCGAATTGCGCGATAGACCCAAGTGACCGCGCCCCCGATGCGATGGCGCTGTGTCAGCACCGACGCGACCGCGATCGACAGGCTGGCGATGGCAAACGGAAGGAACGTATAGACCAGTCGGTAGAGCAGAAGCGCAGCGATCACATCAGACCGGCCCGACGCCCCTAGACCAGCGATCAGAGTGGCTTCGAACACACCGATTCCACCCGGTGCATGGCTAAGGATACCCACCGCTATTGCGCCTATATAGACCGCGAAGAAATACGGGTAGCCAACCCCCAGATCGTCCGGCATGAGCACATACAGCGCCATTGAAGCGCCGAACAGATCGCCTACCGCCGCGATTGTCAGCAGACTTGCCAGCTTGCCGCCCGGCAGGTTGAACCCAAACCCGCCATAGGCCAATCGCCGCCCTCCGCTTGAAAGCCAGACAAACAAGACCGCAAGCCCCGCCAACATGCTCAGACCGATCACAGTTTCCGTCGTTTCACTGATCGGCAGGACCTTGGAAATGCCATCCGGGTGTATTGTAAGCAACAGGCCCAAAAGCAGGATCAGTCCCATCCAGAACGCCACCCAAGAGGTCGCGATCACCCCGGCCACGCGGCCAAGATCAAGCCCCAGCGACGCATAGATACGGTATCGGATCGCGGTGCCGGTGATATAGGAGAATCCCAGGCAGTTCGATACCGCATAGCCGCTTGCTCCGGCCATCCCTGCGACGGGCAAAGGCACTTTTCCATCGGCGACGCTCTGCACGGCAAGCACATCGTAGAACGAAAGCGACAGAAAACTGAAAGCCGTCCAGCACATCGCAAAAAACATGAATTTCCATGGTTTCGCTGCGATATCGCTTTGGATATCTGACCATTTCACATGCGCAGAGAGGTCATGCAGAACCGCAAGCGCGATTCCTGTAATCAGCAACGGAACCGCAATCTTGACCAGCGGCTTTTCCAACAGCCCTGTCACATACTCGGCCAAACGTACGGCGCGTGTCTCTTCCGTTGTCGGCTGTGTCGTCATTCCGTTCGCCCCTGCCCCGCGATCCTCAGATCAGTGTCAATTCAAAGCTTTGCACGAATTTTCCATCCGGCAAAGGGCCTAGGCCAACGCGTCACGAGCGTCCCTTGCGTGTCGAGAGCAACAGATTGGTCTCAGATCGTGTAACGCCCTCCATCCGACGGATCTGGAACAGGACTTCATCAAGCTCATCCAGTGTATCGGTTCCGATCTCTGCGATCAGATCCCAACTTCCATTGGTTGAGTGCACCGCCCGAACCTGACGCATCGCAGCGATCCGCGATCTGATCCGCTCGGTCCCGCGGCCTGCGATCTCAAGCATCATCAATCCACGAACAGGGCTTTCCGATACGCCCTGCCGTGTCACAACGGTAAAGCCGACGATTTCGCCAGACTGCTGAAGCCGCTTTAGTCGGCTGCGCACGGTTGTTCGGGTCACTCCGAGCAGTTCAGCCAGCTCCGACAACGATGCCCGAGCGTCCCTGTGCAGTGCGTTCAATAAGCGATTGTCCAGTTCGTCCATGCGTGATTACCAAATCGGAATTAGCTAATTCACTTTGACCAATTTGATCTCTTTTCTCAACTCATATCGTATCGATAGATAGACTTATGAGCAAAATGAACATCATTCTCGCCGGAGCGCCGATGGATGCCGGCAAACACCGCCAAGGCTGTCGGATGGGTCCAGATGCCTATCGGGTCGCGGGTCTCGCCCAAGCGCTGTCAGATCTCGGGCATTCTGTGTCGGACATCGGTGACACGCGACCAGATGCCGTCGACATGTCGGAAGACACCCATCTGTTCTCTTTACCGGAATGCGTTGGCTGGACACAGGCGCTAAGCCGCACGGCTCAGGAAGCCGCGCTTGAAGGCCTTCCCATTTTCATGGGCGGTGATCACGCCCTGTCGATGGGCACAGTGGCAGGAATGGCGGCACATGCGGACCGTATCGGGCGCCCTCTGTTCGTGCTCTGGTTAGATGCACATAGTGATTTCCATACGCCCAGCAGTACGGCCAGCGGCAATTTGCATGGAACGCCGGTCGCTTATTTCACTGGCCAGTCAGGCTTTGACGCCTTTCCACCGCTGATATCGCCGATCCCAACGGATCGCGTCGGTATGATTGGTTTGCGCTCGGTCGATCCCGCCGAACGCGCGGCATTGGAAAAAGATCACGCGATGCTCGCCGATATGCGCAGCATCGACGAGCACGGGATCAAGACACCCCTACTGGCCTTCCTTGACAAAGTGCGCGAAGCAAACGGCATCCTGCATGTCTCGCTGGATGTAGATTTCCTTGACCCGTCGATCGCACCAGCCGTCGGCACCACTGTCCCCGGCGGTGCCACCGAACGTGAGGCCCATCTGGTCATGGAATTGCTGCATGAAAGCGGTCTCGTTTGTTCGCTGGATCTAGTTGAACTGAACCCATTCCTGGATGAGCGCGGCCGAACCGCAAAACTGATGGTCGATCTTGCAGCCTCGCTTATGGGTCGTCGCATCTTCGATCGCCCAACCCGGAGCTTCTGATGATTTCTCTTCAATCTCCTTCAGCTGTCGTGATGGTGCGCCCCCATGCATTTGCGTCAAATCCAGAGACCCGCGACGACAATGCGTTTCAAACATTGGCAAATCGATCTGCTGCAGCGACGTCTGCTGCCGCGCGGGATGAGCATGACAAAGCAGTAGAACAGCTTCGCGCTGCTGGTGTGACCGTTCATGTGTTTGACGACGAAGGCGAACGTGACACACCCGACAGCGTGTTCCCAAACAACTGGTTTTCGACCCATCCAGGCGGTCATGTCGCTGTTTATCCGATGTTCGTTCCATCGCGCAGACGCGAAAGACGCTCAGATGTAATTGAGTTACTGAAGCGGGAATATCGAGTGCAAGACGTCATCGACTATTCCGGCCTCGAACAGGACGACCTCGCGCTTGAGGGCACGGGCGCAATGGTTCTGGATCACGTGGGCCGTATTGCCTACACTGTTCGATCCAACCGCGCCGATCCGGTGTTGTTGGAGCGTTTCTGTACGCATTTCAACTATGAGCCGATTGCCTTTGATGCAAAGGACGCTGAAGGCCGTGATGTCTATCACACCAATGTTCTGATGGGGATCGGGACGCACTACGCGCTGATTTGTTTGGACATGATTTCCGACCCGGAACGCCGCGCAACAGTTCGGGCACGGCTGGAAGAATCTGGGCGGACTGTCATCGATCTGTCCCATGAGCAGATTGCAGATTTTGCAGGAAACGCGATTGAGCTTAGTGGCAATGATGGTCTTGTCCTGGCGTTGTCCAGCCGAGCGCTTCAGGCTCTTACACCTGCTCAAGTCGCGAACATCGAAGCCAGTGCAACTCCGCTGCCGCTCTCGGTTCCCACAATTGAAACAGCCGGTGGATCCGTACGTTGTATGATCGCTGGTATCCATCTTTCCCGCCGATAGGAGTCTTTGATGCAACCTTCTGATAAGGCCCTCGTGCCGTTTGTATCCGTCGACAACATGATGCGTCTGGTCCACCACATCGGGGTCGAACAGATGATCACGCAGATTGCCGCGCAGATCGAATCCGATTTTAAACGCTGGGAGAGCTTTGACAAAACGCCCCGCATCCCGGCCCACTCACCACATGGGGTGATCGAATTGATGCCAACCTCGGATGGTGAGGCATACGGGTTCAAATACGTCAACGGGCATCCCAAAAATACGTCTGAGGGCCTGCAGACCGTTACCGCGTTTGGCCTGCTGGCTGATGTCTATACCGGTTACCCGACATTGTTGACCGAAATGACGATGTTGACTGCTTTGCGGACAGCGGCAACCTCTGGGCTGGTCGGCAGATACCTCGCGCCCGAATCCGCAACGACGATGGCGATGATTGGAAACGGCGCGCAATCCGAGTTCCAGTGCCTGGCCTTCAAAGCCATGTGCGGGATCGATACGGTCCGACTCTACGACACAGACCCGAACGCGACGGCGAAATGTGCAGCCAATCTGCAGGGCAAAGGGCTGACCGTCGTGCCATGTAAAACACCTGAGGACGCGATCGAAGGCGCTCAGATCATAACGACCTGCACTGCCGATAAGAAATACGCGACCATCCTGACCGACAACATGGTTGGCCCCGGCGTCCACATCAACGCGATCGGAGGGGATTGCCCCGGCAAGACCGAACTGCACCGCGACATTCTTTTGCGGTCGGAGATCTTTGTAGAGTACCCCGAACAAACGCGGATCGAAGGTGAGATTCAGGCTCTGGAGGATGATCACCCTGTCACCGAGATGTGGGAAGTTTTGACCGGCCAAGCCACAGGGCGCACCGATGATCGACAGATCACGTTGTTCGACAGTGTCGGCTTCGCGATCGAGGACTTCTCGGCACTACGTTACATCAAAAGCGCGATTGAAGGCACTGATTTCTATGAGGCATTGGATATGCTGGCAGACCCTGACGACCCAAGGGACCTGTTTGGGATGTTGATGCGGGCAGGATAAAGAACCCGCACTTCTAAAACTGTGCCCCGGCCTTTGGCCGGGGCTTTTTCTTATCCCGCAAGCGATGGCAGGTATAGAACAATCCCTGGAAAGGCCACCAGCAGTGCGATGGTAAGTGCATCGGCAATGAAGAACGGCGTTACCCCTTTGAAGACATCCTGAACACTAAGATCAGGCCTCACGCCTGCGACAACAAAACAGTTTAGACCAATAGGAGGTGTGATCAGGCAGAACTCGGCCATTTTGACCACCAAGATACCAAACCAGATCGCACACATCGGCCCGGACATACCAAAGGCGCTGTCTGCTGCGCTGACGGCCTCGCCTCCGTTCAGGGCCATAACGGCGGGATACACAACCGGAAGTGTCAAAAGCAACATACCGATCGCATCCATGAACATGCCCAGCACTGCGTAGGCCAGCAGGATGCAAATGAGGATCAACATAGGCGACATTTCGAGCGAAGTGATCCAGTCGGAAAACGCCCCCGGCAGATCTGCGAAACCAAGAAAGCGCACGTAGATCAAAACACCCCAAATAATCGCGAAAATCATGGCGGTCAGTTTGGCGGTTTCAAGCAAGGCCGATTTGAACTCGGGCCAACGCATGCCGTGGATCAGGGCAAAGCAGAACACGATGAAGGCCCCGATGGCCCCGCCCTCGGTCGGGGTGCCCCAAGCCTTGTCGCCGAAGGGGTTATAGACAAAGCAGATGATGATGAGGATCACCGCCACAATGGGCAGTGCGCCCGGAAGTGCAGCAAATCGTTGTTTCCAGGTAAACCCGGTGACCGGCGGTCCGACGGACTTAAAGATCACGGCGATACCGACGATCAGTAAGCCATAGATCACCGCCGAAAACGCGCCGGGGATGAAGCCTGCGAGCAGCAGTTTTCCCACATCCTGTTCGACAATAATGGCGTAAATCACAAGGATCGCGGATGGGGGGATTAGCGAGGCCAAGGTCCCGCCAGCGGCAACCACACCGGCGGCGAAACGTTTATTATACCCGACGGCCAGCATTTCAGGGATGGCGATGCGCGCAAAGACGGCTGATGTGGCGACCGATGCACCTGATACGGCGGCGAAACCGGCGGTCGCAAAAATCGTTGAAACGGCCAACCCGCCAGGCACCCATGCCACCCAGCGTTTTGCCGCCTCAAACAAGGCGCGGGTCAGGCCAGCGTAGTAGGCTAGATAGCCGATCAGGATGAATGTTGGGATCAGGCTCAGCGTATGAGACGCCACCTTGGAATGTGGCACCTGGCCAGCCGTTTTGACGGCCACCGTCAGTGCCTTACCAAACCGCTCGGGATCATACCCAAACTTTGCCCAGAATATCCAAACAAGGCCAACCAACCCTGCCAGACCTGCAGCAAATGCCACCCGCATGCCAGTGACGACAAGAACCAACAGTCCGGCAGTGACCCAAAGGCCGATATCAATCGTGTCCATGGGTCAGTTACGTCCTTCGAATTGTTCGGCCTCGGCTGCAGCCTGTGCGGCGGCATCCTGTATCAGCGGTACGGCCACCGGTGCCTCGAGCCCCAGCATGAAGGCGCGTCCATAGCCCCAGACCTGCAAGATTAGCCGGGCGCACAGCACCGAAAAAGCAACGGGTGCCAGCAGCTTGGCTGGCCAAATAGGAATCCCGATATCAATCGAGCTGTCGCGGCTCCACATCGGAGCGCCGAAGTCAAAGGACCGGTCAAAGTGGGACCAACTACCCCAAACAAGCGCCAGCATCAGCAGCAGTATCAACAGAACCGAGATCAGCTCGAACAACCACAGCGCCCGCCCTTTCAGACGCGAGATAACGATATCCATTCGGATATGCCCGCCATCACGTTGCACAAACGAGATACCCAGAAACGCGATCAGGGGCATCGCCTGTTCAATCCAGTCAACATATCCGGGCAAAGGCGCGTTTAAGGCGTTTCGGCCGCTGACTGACACAACAGCCAGCACCATGAGCCCGAAAACCGCGAAACCGCTGATCAGCGCCATAAAACGCTCTAGACGTAACAAACGGTGATCCAACCGGCTTAGAAGACTGCCATCCTCAAGCACCGAGGCATGTCCTGCCATCTCAGCATTCCTTTGATTGAAGGAGATGCCGGGTGCCTAATGACACCCGGCTGTGGCGATCAGTTACCGCCGCGCTGCTGTTGCAGCGTCGATTGCACAAGATCATAAAGATCCTGCGCAGGCAGACCCTGGGCGGTCATGTCTTCGATCCACTTCGCGCGAATAGGATCAGCGGCTTTGGCGCGAAACTCCTCAAGCACGGCATCGTCAATCTCGACCTTTTCAACGCCTTTCTCTGCCAGCACGCCATCCCACTTTTCAAGCAGTCCACCGTAGTTGGCCAGATAGTGATCGATAGCCTCATTAATCGAGCTGTCCAGCGCTTCGCGATGTTCGGCTGGCAGCGCTTCATAAGCGTCGATATTCACCACCACCGGACAGTTTACCGTTCCAGGATTCAGATTGGCCGTCCACCAGTCAGCTTCGTTGATCGTCCCGAATGACAAATGCGCATGCTGAGCGAAGGCCACGGTATCGACCACGCCAGATTCCATCGCATTGTAGGCTTCGGTCGCAGGCACGGACGTAGGTACGCCACCAACTGCTTCAAATGCTTGCCCCAAACCGCCAGTTGCGCGTACGCGCATACCGTCGAACTCGGCAAGCTCATCACGAGGGTCACCGGTACCGACAAGGTTATATTGAGGCATCGGTGAAGTCATGATGATGCGCGCGTTCCACTGCGCCATCTCGTCCTTGACTGCTGGATGATCGTAGACTGCGTGGCTGACGGCCACCTCTTCATCCAATGTGTTTACGCCAAGGAAGGGCAGTTCCAAAACGGTGATCGCGCGGTTCTTATCGCGGTGATAGCCCGCACAGAACTGCGCCATCTCGAACGCGCCAATCTCGATTCCATCCAGGTTTTCCTTGGGCTTCGACAATCCGCCATAGCTAACATTGATGGTGAAATCGCCGCCGGTTTTTTCGTTCACCAGTTCAGCCAGTTTCTCAACATGCTCGGTAAATGCGCGGCGCTTACCCCAGACCGAGGCATTCCATTCGGTCGCGGCTGCTTCGGTGACAAGCGCCACACTCAGGGCGGCAAAAGCCGCACCGCTCAACATCTTTTTCATAGTGGTATCTCCCTTAGTTGCGCCCCCTATCGGGATGCTTGTTTGTGAAGCTAGCGCCAAGTCTAGAAGCTGCCAACCCCTGCGAGGAGAAGTGGTGTTATCGCCACCAGACTTCGAGATTAAAGTAAAGCTATCGGCCAAAGCCCCAGACACATGCCAATGAGCACTTAGGTCATTACAGCTATCTTGCTGATTTAAGGTGTATATTACGCACAATTTCAGAATTATTTACAATGTTAGTGCCGAAAATGAAATTTCTTTACAAAGAAATCCAAGGATTATGGCAATTTATTTATTTCTTTTCTGATCCCCGTATTATTCAACTTGGGGAGGAACCGGATCGACATTGCCTAATCGGCTGGCAAAATCGGTCCCATGTAATCCAGTCCAGAGGGAGGAGCCTCAAAGATGACTACCGCTGCCCAGGCAGATGCCAAGACATATCCGCCATCCGCAGAAACTGTCGCCCGTGCGCATGTCGACGCCGACAAATACGCAGATATGTACGCTGCGTCGATCAACAACCCCGAAGCATTCTGGGATGAGCAAGGCAAGCGCGTTGACTGGATCAAGCCTTATACTCAGGTCAAAGACGTCAGCTATGATTTTGGTTCGGTTGGTATCAACTGGTATGCGGACGGCACGCTAAACGTCTCGGCCAACTGTCTTGACCGTCATTTGAATACGCGCAGCGATCAGACCGCGATCATCTGGGAACCGGATGATCCAAACGACGAAGCTCAGCACATTACCTACGCCGAATTGCACCGTCGCACCTGTCGCATGGCCAATATTCTCGAATCGATGGGCGTGCGCAAAGGTGACCGCGTTGTGATCTATCTGCCGATGATCCCAGAAGCAGCCTATGCGATGCTGGCTTGTGCACGGATCGGAGCAATCCATTCGATTGTATTTGCTGGGTTTTCACCCGATGCGTTGGCAGCCCGAGTCAACGGATGTGATGCCAAGGTCGTCATCACTGCCGATGAGGCACCACGTGGTGGCCGAAAGACTCCGCTGAAGTCCAACGCAGACGCGGCCCTGCTGCACTGCAAAGACAGCGTGAAATGTCTGGTGGTCAAACGCACCGGTGGGCAGACCACTTGGATTGATGGCCGCGACTATGATTACAACGAAATGGCGCTTGAAGCGGATGACTATTGCGCACCCGCCGAGATGAATGCCGAAGATCCGCTGTTCATTCTCTATACTTCCGGTTCGACCGGTCAGCCCAAAGGTGTCGTCCATACGACCGGCGGTTATCTGGTCTATGCCGCGATGACGCATGAGATCACATTCGACTACCATGAAGGCGACGTTTACTGGTGCACCGCCGATGTCGGCTGGGTCACCGGCCACAGCTATATCGTCTATGGCCCGCTGGCCAACGGAGCGACCACACTGATGTTCGAAGGCGTGCCGACCTATCCGGATGCATCACGCTTCTGGCAGGTGTGCGAAAAGCACAAGGTGAACCAGTTCTACACCGCTCCGACGGCAATTCGCGCTCTGATGGGTCAGGGTACCGAGTTCGTCGAGAAATGCGACCTGAGCGATCTCCGGACGCTGGGCACAGTCGGCGAGCCGATCAACCCGGAAGCTTGGAACTGGTACAATGAAGTTGTTGGCAAAGGCAAATGCCCGATTGTTGACACCTGGTGGCAGACCGAAACCGGCGGTCACTTGATGACCCCCCTGCCCGGTGCGCATGCGATGAAGCCCGGCTCGGCGATGAAACCGTTCTTCGGCATCCAGCCGGTAGTTCTGGACCCGCAATCCGGTGTTGAGATCGAGGGAAATGGCGTTGAGGGTGTTCTGTGCATCAAAGACAGCTGGCCCGGTCAGATGCGCACCGTCTGGGGCGATCATGAGCGGTTCGAGAAGACCTATTTCTCGGACTATAAAGGCTACTACTTCACCGGCGATGGCTGCCGTCGCGATGAGGATGGCGACTACTGGATCACTGGCCGCGTCGATGATGTAATCAACGTCTCCGGCCACCGGATGGGCACGGCCGAGGTGGAAAGCGCGCTGGTCGCCCATGCCGCCGTCGCCGAGGCCGCTGTGGTTGGTTACCCCCATGAAATCAAAGGGCAAGGCATCTATTGCTATGTCACTTTGATGAATGACCGCGAGCCGTCGGATGAGCTGCTGAAAGAGCTGCGCACCTGGGTCCGGACCGAGATCGGCCCGATTGCCTCGCCTGATGTGATCCAGTGGGCCCCCGGCCTGCCCAAGACTCGCTCGGGCAAGATCATGCGCCGAATTCTGCGCAAGATTGCCGAGAACGACTTTGGTTCGCTTGGCGATACGTCGACCCTGGCCGATCCGTCAGTGGTCGAAGACCTGATCGAAAACCGGGCAAACAAGTGAGGATGTGATGGACGCTGCCACGACCATATCCCCCGCTGTTCTGATCCTTCTCGGCCCTCCGGGCGCCGGGAAGGGTACGCAGGCTCGTATGCTTGAAGAGAAGTTCGGGCTTGTACAACTCAGCACCGGTGATCTGCTGCGTGACGCGGTCGCCGCAGGTACCGAGGCTGGTAATGCTGCCAAAGCGGTTATGGAGGCAGGCGATCTTGTCAGCGACGGCATCGTCATCGCGATCCTGCGCGACCGCATGGCAGAACCGGACTGCGCCAAGGGCGTCATACTAGATGGTTTCCCCCGGACCACAGTCCAGGCCGAGGCTCTTGATGGTCTGCTCGCGTCTTCAGATCAGAAGATCAACGCGGCCATCAGCCTTGAAGTTGAAGACGCCGAGATGGTGACGCGGATTTCGGGTCGCTACACCTGCGCTGGATGCGGTGAGGGCTATCACGACACATACAAGCAGCCCGTCGAAGACGGCAAATGCGACAAGTGCGGACACACAGAATTCAAACGCCGCGCCGACGACAATGCCGAGACGGTCGCGTCGCGTCTGGCGGCCTATCACGCGCAGACCGCACCGCTGATTGACTACTATCAAGCCCAGGGCGTGCTGAAAGGCATCGATGCCATGGGCCAGATCGACGACATCGCACAAGACCTTCACGGGATTGTCGGCGAGGTCATGAAATAAGGGGAGGAGATAAGCCCTAGGGCTTTGATCCTAAATCAGAATACTTCAATGGACCCGCCTTGGCGGACCAGAGAAGTTATGCCTGACGTCACGGGGCGTTTGGCACAACCGAGAAGCGGCCCACCGCACTGGAGGAGTTGGGCAATGGGCCGCCAATGAGGGAAGCGAAGGAGGAACCCGCGATGGCGGATCATTCAACAAACTCCGCGCAGACTGCCGAAGCCGACAAGGGCTATTGGCAGGCCAACCTGCGCCTCATCTACATCAGCCTCGCGATTTGGGCGCTGGTGTCGTTTGGATTCGGCATTCTGCTGCGTCCGCTGCTGTCCGGCATCGCCGTTGGCGGTACAGATCTGGGCTTTTGGTTCGCTCAGCAAGGATCGATCCTGGTCTTTCTGGTGCTGATCTTCAACTACGCCTGGCGCATGAACAAGCTCGACGCTGAGCACGGCGTGGACGAGGAGTAATCGGCATGGATCAGTTTACCATCAACCTGCTGTTTGTGGGCGCGTCTTTTGCGCTTTACATCGGCATCGCGATCTGGGCTCGTGCGGGTTCCACATCGGAATTCTATGCCGCCGGTCGCGGCGTTCACCCGGTCACCAACGGTATGGCGACAGCAGCGGACTGGATGTCTGCGGCCTCGTTCATCTCGATGGCGGGCCTGATTGCCTTTACCGGCTATGACAACTCGACCTTCCTGATGGGTTGGACCGGTGGCTACGTGCTGCTGGCTCTGCTGCTTGCGCCCTACCTGCGTAAGTTCGGCAAGTTCACCGTGTCGGAATTCATCGGCGATCGTTTCTACAGCCAGACTGCACGTATCGTTGCGGTGATCTGTCTGATCGTTGCGTCGGTGACCTACGTGATCGGTCAGATGACCGGTGTTGGCGTTGCCTTTGGCCGCTTCCTCGAAGTGTCCAACACTACAGGTCTGCTGATCGGCGCCGGCGTTGTGTTTGCCTACGCAGTGTTTGGTGGGATGAAGGGCGTGACCTACACTCAGGTCGCTCAGTACTGCGTGCTGATCACCGCTTATACCATCCCGGCCATCTTTATCTCGCTGCAGCTGACCGGCACGCCTGTTCCGGCGCTGGGTCTGTTTGGTGACACCGCCAGCGGTGAACCCCTGCTGACTAAGCTGGACGCCATCGTGACCGAGTTGGGCTTCAACGACTACACGGCTCACCACTCGAACACGCTGAACATGGTGCTGTTCACCTTGTCGCTGATGATCGGTACAGCTGGTCTGCCGCACGTCATCATGCGCTTCTTCACCGTTCCCAAAGTGTCTGACGCACGTTGGTCGGCAGGCTGGGCGCTGGTCTTCATCGCTCTGCTGTACCTGACGGCTCCTGCTGTTGGTGCAATGGCGCGCCTGAACATCACCGACATGATGTGGCCCAATGGTGGCATCGAAGGTGGCGCTGTTTCGGTCGAAGAAATCGACAACGATCCGCGTTATGACTGGATGGCCACGTGGCAGAAAACCGGTCTGCTGGATTGGGAAGACAAGAACGGCGACGGCAAAATCCAGTACTACAACGACAAGTCGGAAGCCATGACCGCGATCGCCGAAGAAAAAGGCTGGGTCGGTAACGAGCTGACCAAGTTCAACCGCGACATCCTGGTTCTGGCCAATCCTGAGATTGCCAACTTGCCAGGTTGGGTGATTGGTCTGGTCGCTGCTGGTGGTCTTGCGGCTGCTCTGTCAACCGCTGCGGGCCTGCTGCTGGCGATCTCGTCGGCTGTGTCCCATGACCTTGTCAAAGGTGCAATCAACCCGTCGATCTCTGAAAAGGGTGAACTTCTGGCGGCACGGATTGCCATGGCTGTAGCCATCGTCGTTGCAACCTATCTGGGTCTCAACCCTCCGGGCTTTGCGGCACAAACCGTGGCCTTGGCCTTTGGTCTGGCAGCAGCCTCGATCTTCCCGGCGCTGATGATGGGGATCTTCTCGACCCGCATCAACAACACCGGCGCGGTTGCAGGTATGCTGGCTGGTCTGACCGTAACCCTGGTCTACATCTTCCTGCATAAGGGCTGGCTGTTCATTCCGGGCACCAATTCGTTCACCGATGCTGATCCGCTTCTGGGTCCGATCAAGTCGACTTCGTTCGGCGCCATCGGTGCGATGATCAACTTCGGCGTCGCCTACGTCGTTGCCGGTATGACCAAAGAGACTCCGCAGGAGATCAAAGATATGGTCGAAAGCATTCGCATTCCCCGTGGTGCGGGCGCAGCTCAGGATCACTGAGTGGGATGCGGTCGGCGGCTCTTGTCTTCGATCGCATCTTTCGACTTACTGTTCCCGCCCGGCACACCACCGGGCGGGATTTTTTATTCGGAACTCCGGAGAGCGTAAATGCCCCTGTCCCATGACGAAATCACCCGGTTTCTGAAGTCTGTACACCCCTATGACTCGTTGCCCCATGATGCTTTGGACGATCTGGCCAAGCAGATCGAAGTGCGCGAAGTCGATGCCGATGGCAGCATTTACCAGTTGGGCAACGCTCTGCCCGGCGTCTTTGTGATCTATGAAGGACAGGTAGAAATTACCGATGAGAACGGCGCTGTCGTTTCGCATCTGGGATTGCGCAATTCTTTTGGTGAGCGCGGATTGCTGAAGGACGGCAAAGCCGCCACACATGCGCGCGCGCACACGCCGTCAGTGTTGATCGTGTTGCCGCCAGACCTTGTGAAAAACCTGATCGAAGGTCACGATGTGGTGTCCAAGTTCTTTAACCGTTCACGCGGTGGGCGGAGCGGACCGCAAAGCCTGGCTACCAGTGCAATTGATGTGCTGATGGCTCGTGACCCTGCCACCTGCCCGCCCGATACTCCGGTTCAAAACGCCGCGCAGATCATGCGCGACCGCCATATCTCATCGCTTTGCGTGACCGAAGGGGACAGATTGTTGGGTATCGCAACCCTCCGCGATATTTCCGGCAAATACGTCGCCGAGGCGATGCCCGCTGACACCGCGGTTTCGGCGATCATGACCGCCGATCCAATCATTCTTGCCCCGACAGATATCGGCTCGGACGTATTACACGTGATGATGGAACGTGGCATCGGTCATATTCCAATTTCCGAGGCCGGTAAGCTGGTCGGAATCGTAACCCAAACCGACCTCACCCGCTATCAGGCGGTCAATTCTGCCGAGTTGGTAGGACGAATTGCCCGCGCCGACAGCCCGCAAGAGATGGCTCAAGTCACCGCTGAGATACCACAACTGCTGGTCCAACTCGTCGCGGGTGGCAACCGGCACGAGATCGTTACACGGCTGATCACCGACATCGCAGACACTGCGACGCGGCGGTTGCTGGCACTGGCTGAGGCTGAACTGGGTGCGCCGCCAGTGCCCTACTTGTGGCTTGCTTGCGGCTCGCAAGGACGGCAGGAACAGACCGGAGTTTCTGATCAGGACAATTGCCTGATGCTTGATGACAGTGTGGCGGACGGTGATATGGCCTACTTCGCTGCGCTGGCCAAATTCGTCTCAGACGGGCTGGATACCTGCGGTTATTTCTATTGCCCCGGTGACATGATGGCGACCAACCCTCGCTGGTGCCAGCCCGTGCGTGTCTGGCGCGAGTATTTCAATGGCTGGATTGCCAAACCCAACCCCGAGGCGCAAATGCTGGCCTCGGTGATGTTTGACCTGCGGCCCATCGGAGGGTCCTTCGATCTGTTCACAGACCTGCAGGCCGATACGCTGGCGGCAGCCAATGCGAATTCGATCTTTGTAGCGCATATGATCTCGAACTCGCTCAAGCACACCCCTCCTCTGGGCCTGCTGCGTGGATTCGCCACCATACGTTCGGGTGAGCATCGCAATACGCTCGACCTCAAGCATAATGGCGTGGTGCCTGTCGTGGATCTGGCACGCATCTACAGCCTGCAGGGACAATTAACCGAAGCGAACACCCGCGCCCGTCTTAGCGCCGCCGAGGCTGCGGGTGTGCTCAGCGCGTCTGGCGCACGCGATTTACTGGACGCATATGACCTGATCGCTGAGACCCGATTGGAACATCAAGTGCGTCTGGTCAAATCCGGGGATGCACCGGACAATTACCTGCCACCCACTGAATTGTCGGACTTTGAGCGAAGTCATCTCCGCGATGCCTTTGTCGTGGTAAAAACCATGCAATCAGCGGTTGGCCATGGCAAAGGAATGCTAGGTTAAGAAACTGGAAATGAACGGAGAAATCACATGTTTCTGGAACTGATCGGCACGATTTTTGCAGGCTTTGCCTTTGCGGGTGTCGTGATGGTGGTGAACAAGCTGACCGGGGGCCGCTTGCCCAAATGGGCCGCGCCGGTTGCAGCAGGTGCGGGGATGATCGGTATGACGATAACCAGCGAGTATTCTTGGTATGACCGTACGCGCGACCAACTGCCCGACAGCCTCACCATCGTGCAGGAGGTGGAAAGCCGCGCCTTTTATCGCCCTTGGACGTATGCCGTGCCCTTTGTCGACCGCTTTGCTGCGATCGACGCCACATCGGTACGCACCAATGCCAATTTGCCGGACGAGCGTCTGGTCGATCTTTACTTTTTTGGTCGCTGGGCACCGGTCTCGAAGATGCCGGTCGCTGTAAACTGCGCCGAAAACAGCCGCGCCAACCTGGCAGACGGGGCCGAATTCGCCGATGACGGACGTTTGCTGAACGCCAGCTGGATCAAGATCGACGCTGAAGATCCGGTGATCGAGGCAACCTGCGGGGTCTGACTATGTTGAACCATCTGAGCCTGCGCCTGAGGGTGTTCCTGTTCTTCCTATTACTTGCGGCAGGAGGGCTGATCATCAGCACCCTGGCTTTGTGGGTCGGTTATCAGAGGGCAAGTGATCCCGCTCTTATGGATGCGTTCATCTTCGCAGAGATACTGATCGCGTTTGGAATGTTGGCGCTAGTTGCCGGAGTCTGGCTTCTTTTTGATGATAACGTTGCAAAACCAATCGAGCGGCTCTCGGCCCAACTCCGGGCGCGCGCACACGCCGGGGTCAGCACGGATTTGGACCTTCAGGCGGCGCGTTATTTGGGCGATCTGGCCCCAGCCGCCGCTGGACTGGCCGAACAACTGGCTGCCAACGCCATGACCACGGCTGAGGCCGTGGCCGCGGAAACGGCCCATCTGGCATCGGAAAAACAACGTCTCACCGCGCTGCTGACCGAGATCCCGGTTGCAATGCTTTTGGCCGGACCGAAGCATCAGATCGTTCTATATGACGCGCAGGCGGCTGAGGTGTTGGCACAGATCGCACATCCTCGGCTAAACGCCTCGCTTTTTGACTACCTCGAAGCGACCGGTCTGACGGATTCCTACGCGAAGCTAATCAAAACCGGGAAAGACGTCCATTGCACACTAACCAGTGTCGATGGGCGGCAATCGTATTCTGCCCGTATGAAACCATTGGGCGATGCCCCCGGTTACATGCTGGTCTTCGATGACAGTGCCGCGCAAATCGAACCCGACGCGGCCCGCCCGCTGGTTTACGATTTCGAACTTCTCGACACACCCGGTGACGACGCGTTTGAAGATAGACCCCTGTTGGACCTCTGCTTCGTAGTCTTTGACACCGAAACCACGGGCCTGCTCCCGCATAAGGATGAGATCGTACAGATCGGTGCGGTGCGCGTCGTAAAGGGTAAGATCGTCGAAGGCGAACGGCTTGATACCCTGGTCGACCCCGGCATCCCGATCCCCCCAGCTTCAACCAAAGTGCATAAGGTCAGCGACCGGATGGTTCAGGGTGCGCCTGATATTGCCGAGGCCGGTCGCAGCTTTCACCAATTTGCCCGGGATGCCGTCATTGTTGCCCATAACGCACCATTCGACATGGCTTTCCTGCGCCGCCATGCCGAGCGTATGGGGGTGGAATGGAGCCACCCCATTCTGGATACGGTCCTGCTGTCGGCGGTGCTGTTCGGGGCAAGCGAAACGCATACGCTGGACGCTGTCTGCGAACGGCTTGGCATAACAATTCCCGAAGCCCTGCGTCACACGGCCTTGGGTGATGCCGTCGCGACCGCCGAAGTGCTGGTTCGGATGCTACCGATGCTTACGGCCCGTAATTTGGTGACCTTTGGCGACGTCATCACCGAGACTCGCAAACACGGACGGTTGCTTGAAGACCTGAACTGACCAGAAATTACTACCACCACCGCAGCTTTCCGTAGACAATTCTGGCGTCGCGTGGCACCTGAGACAGGCCCATGTACGAGCGCGCGATGACTGAAAAGACCTTCATTCCCAGCCCCGAGCAAAGCCTTGCCTTTCGCGAGGCCCTGAGCTGTTTCGGCACCGGCGTCACCGTTGTGACCACAAATACCTCCGAGGGCCCTGCAGCAATCACGGTGAACTCATTTGCGTCTGTATCGCTGGACCCGCCGCTGGTCCTGTGGTGTCTTGATCGGGATTCGAACCGGTACGACGCGTTCCACAACTGCGAATATTACGCGATCCACGTTATGGCGCAGGACCAGCACGACCAAGCATTGCAATTCGCGCGAAACGGGTTCGATTTTTCCCATGCGGATTGGCAGGAGGATGACGCCGGGCGCCCCCGACTTGCGGAATGCCTCGCCCGCTTCGATTGCCGTCTTTCGGACCGTCATGAGGCAGGTGACCACCTGATCCTTGTTGGTCATGTTGAACAGGTCATGCATCGCCCAGGTCAGGGGCTGATCTTCAAGCGCGGACAATTCGGCGGCTTCGCCGATCTGATCTAATCGTCCAGCGAGCCGTGGACGGCCAACGCTTCAAGTTGCGTCTCTTGCGGGGTGATCACTCGGAATGCCTCGTGCACCCCTGCCCCCGTCAGCTCTCGGGCGACGGTCAGCAATGTGTTCGGGGCATGATCTTCGCACAGCTCGGACATATGTGAGACTTCGGCCTGCGCCACTTCTAACGCGGCTTCAACCGAAGGCGCGCCGTAGAATTGCACGAAATGCTCGGCCAGATATTGCGTGATTTGGTCAATCTCGGCCTGCTCGACTTGTGTGACGGCAACAAATGTAACGCGCCCGAAGGTTTCAAGCCCCAGCCATCCATTGGCAAAGGCCTGACGCGCCTTGCCTTCCAGATCAGCCTCACTCCAGTTCGAAAACTCGAATCCGCCCGAGATGCTCCATTCACCAGTTCTTGCGGGTGAATGAAACACGTTCATATCGCTTTCATCAAAATGGATAGCACGGGCGAGTTTCATCTGGCGGTCTCCAATAATTCTGTCAGCGGGCGTATATGAGTGTCCGCGCCGTCGCGGATCAGCATACCGAAGCGCTCATCGGTGCCCAGAAAAACACCCCCTTCTCCAATAGGTTCTCCGACACCGCGCAGCAGCCCCATCCACTCAGCGTGAAGCGGCGCGTTACCGTCCTCGTTCCAGCGGTTCAACCAGGTCAACATGTGACGCGACCAGCTCTCGACCAACTGCGTCGCAGAAACCTCGGCGCATCCTTCATCATAGAGCGAGGTAACATCCGGTGTTTCCCCTGGTGCATCGCTGGTTTGAAGCAAGGCCAGTTCCCAACCAACGATCAGCCAATCGGGAACCTCATCCACCTCGGCAGACGACGCTGCAACTTTTATTGTCCCACATTTTGCACCGTTTACACAGATCAGCCCATCCCAACCCAAGTGCACCGCGACCTCGGGTGGGGCCAGCGCGCCCAGCGCATTCTGGAACCCGACAGCACAAAGCGGCAGCATCGCCATAGCATCCCGCAACGGAACCTCGGGCGCGAATACTATCGCAACGCGCAGACGATCCGCCTGAATATTGTGGACCACAGTTCCCGCGTCACAGCCCAGCGCTGCCATCGCCTGGGCCCGCTCGAACGGGTCTTCGCCGGCCTTGGCAGGTTGCCCTTTGAGCAATGGGGGAAAGACCGGCTGGGTCACGCGTTGCCCTTGGCAATCATGTCGCGGGCGATCTTGCGGAAGGCTTCGGCTTGCGGGCTGTCAGGTTTGCTGACCACGATGGGGGCACCCCCGTCGGCGGCAACTCGGATATCCAGATGCAGCGGAATTTCCCCTAGCAATGGCACGCCCAGCGCCTCGGCTTCTGAGGCAACACCGCCATGGCCAAAGACATGTTCTTCGTGTCCGCAATTCGAGCAAATATGCGTCGACATGTTTTCGATCATCCCAACAATGGGCGTCTTGAGTTGGTTGAACATATCGATCCCCTTGCGGGCGTCGATCAAAGCAACATCCTGTGGGGTTGAGACGACAATGGCTCCATCCACTTGAAACTTTTGGCTCAGCGTCAGTTGCACATCGCCGGTTCCGGGGGGCAGATCAACGATCAACACATCCAATGCGCCCCATTGCACCTGACTCATCATCTGCTGCAAGGCGCCCATCAGCATGGGGCCGCGCCAGACAACCGCCTGCCCTTCGTTGGTCATTAACCCCATCGACATCATGGTGACACCGTGATTGCGCAGCGGCAGGATCGTCTTACCATCTGGGCTGGCCGGTCGCCCCGACACACCCAGCATCCGGGGTTGTGAAGGGCCATATACGTCTGCGTCCAACAGGCCTACGCGACGGCCTTCAGCAGCCAGCGCGCAGGCAAGGTTGACCGACACGGTGGACTTGCCCACGCCACCCTTGCCCGACGCAATCGCGATGATCCGGTCCACACCGGGAACGGCCTGTGGTCCGGTTTGCGAGGGCTTTGGCTTGGGCTTCAAATCAGGCGGCGCCTTGTCCGAATGCGCGGTCAACATTGCCGAGACCTTGGAAACACCATCAACCATCTGCGCCGCCTGTTCGGCTGTGGCGCGTACGGGCTCCATCTTCTCGGCCTGTTTGGGATCGATCTCCAGCACAAACCGAACGGTATCGCCTTCAACATTCAATGCACGCACGATACCCGCGCTCACAATATCCTGACCAGAAACCGGATCGGTAATCTTCTTTAAGTTCGCTAGAACTGCATCACGGATGCTCATGCCGTCTTCCCCTTGATCCGCCCCGCGCTGGGCGCCTTGCGTATCGACAGAATATAGTCGCCGCTCATTGCATGTGTCTCCGTCTCATTTTGTACATTTGACGCATCGGGTCAGCCGCCGTTAGGCTTAACCATGCGCTTTGTCCTGTTGTGCCTGAGCCTGACGCTCACCGCCACCCCCTCTTGGTCGCAAGAGGCATTGGGCCTTGCCGCCCCGGATGAGGTGACAAACTCAGGTCTTTTGCAACATATTCTTCCGCGCTTTTCTCTCAAGACCGGAATACGTGTTGTTGCGGATGAAAGCGGCGTCATGTCACTGGCCCCGAGTTCGCCCGGCGATCCGGTCTTTGCCCGTGACGGGGTGGTCTATCATCTACGAATCGACGACAGCGCCAAGCAGGTAAGGTTTCGTGAATGGCTACTTTCCGACATTGGCAGACGGACGGTTGAAAACTTCATCCCCGACGAGGGCACGCCCTTTAGCGCAAGTTTCGAAACTGCCACTGTTACCGAAGAGGTCGTGGTCGACGGAAACGCGCTGCTTGGCGAAGATCTGTCGATGACCCATTGTGGCCGGTGCCATGTGATTGGCCCACAGAATCGGATGAACGGGCTGGGTTCGACCCCGTCTTTCGCAGTGCTGCGCGCAATGCCCGACTGGTCGGAACGGTTTCAGGCGTTCTTTGCCCTGAACCCACACCCAGCTTTCACACAGATCGAGGGCGTCACCGAACCTTTCCCGCCCGAGCGCCCCTCGCCGATCCATCCGGTCGAGATGAGCCTGGATGACCTCGAAGCAATTCTGGCTTTCGTGACCGCCATGCGCGCCGCCGATCTGGGCGCGCCACTGCAACTTCAGTGATCCTTGCGCTTTGAAAGGTAATCATCCGTTGTGACGACCCGTGGTCTGGGGGCGGATTGAAACGGATTGTCAGCGCTATGGAACTGGGCGTTTACCCGGCAATTGTCGCACATCTGGATCATCCGCGCCTGATCCGAGGTCGCGAACATCGGATGTGTGCCCGACAACTTTTCCATGATCCGCTCAACCGTTGATTTAACGCCAAACGCTGCGCCGCATTCGACGCATTCAAAGGGTTCCTCTTCATTCAGCACCTGTTGTGACAGCGCTTGGTCGCTCAGATCAAGCTGGGGCACTAGTGTGATCGCCTGTTCTGGGCAGATCGTTCGGCAAATCCCGCATTGCAGGCAGGCGTCCTGCTGGAAATTCAACTGCGGCTTGTCCGGGTTATCGATCAGCGCCCCCGATGGGCAAAGGGACACGCAACTCAGGCACAATGTACAGGTGTCGGTATTCACTGCAATCGCGCCATAAGGCGCGCCCTCGGGCAAGGCCAGCGGCACCTCGACCTCCGGGTTCAAAGCTTGCGCCGCCAGACGCGCTATTTGACGACGATTACCCAGTGGAAGCACCGGATCAGCCAATGGCTGCGGAACATTCTGCGCATAAAGCAGATCTGCCAGCGCATCCGGGTCGGTTTCATCAATCAGACTCAGCGCGTCGTGCACTTCGATAGCCCGAGCCAGCTCTAATTCACGATCAAGCGCGTCCCGTTCGGTCTTAGGGCTAATCAGGATATCGGCGCGCGCAAAGCCATGCGCCAGCGCTGCGAGCATCTCGGCATGTCCAAAGCCCGAAACCACATTCAGCTCCAGCGGAATGACATCCGCTGGCAGTCCCCGTCCAAACCGGGCCGCCATCCGGATCATCTGCGCCCCATGGGCGTCGTGCACCAGTAATCGCGGTGCAACGCCGCCCGCGCGCCGGAAGGTCCGGGCCAGTATGTGCATCCGCGACAATACCGCCGAGACCGGAGGGTCTTCATATGTAATGGCAGTCGACGGGCACAACGCCGAACACTCACCGCACCCAGCGCAAATCATCGGATCAATGGCTACATGATCGCCAGCCGGTGTGATCGCACCGGTCGGGCAGACGTCCAGACAGTTTGAACACCCCGTTTGTTCCGCTCGCGAATGGGCGCAAAGCGTCTCATCCAATCGGACATAGAGCGGTTTTTCAAAAGTCCCGACCAGTTGCACCGCTTCAAAAGCAAGACGCGCGACGGCCACCGCATCGCGAGGATCAGCGCGCAAGTACCCCTCGCGCTTTTCGGGGGCATTAACCAAAGGTGTTGCTCCGGTCAGATCAACAACAATGTCGCAACGCGACGTTGCACCGTCACGGGGTGCGCTCCAACCAAATTCTCCGCGTCCGCCGGGATCTAGTTGCTGCACCTGATCCAGATGCCAAACAAATCCGCCCAGCGCGCCGGTCAGTCTGCGTATTCGTGCGCGCGCAACGTCATAGTTGCGGCTTAGCGGTTCTGCATCGTCAACCAAAAGCACAGTCACGGCCAACACAGCGGACAGCTGTTCGGCCAACGGAAAGACAACCTCTCCGGGCCCCAAAATACAGCAGGTTCCTTCACTGATGACATCGAAACTTGGGGTCACTGGCTGCGGCAGTAATGCCTCAGCCGCGAGCGCAGCCATTTTGGGGGTTGCATCGGTACCCTGTTCGGACCAGCCAGCCCGGTCGCGCAGATCGACAAATCCGGGCGCTTCAACACCCAGTTCCTCGGCAAGCTCGCTAAAAACTGCACTTTCCTGAGCGCAGGCAAACACCACCTGCTCATCGCCCGTCATCAACTCGGCGGCAGTTTGAATCTGGCGCGTACAAAGGGCGGTATGCACCTTCGAGCACTCCGTATCGCAGGCTGCAGAAATACCATCTGCGTTCAGGGACTGCGTCCCCTCGCAATCACACAATATGAGCTTGCTGGCCATTTCCCCTCCCGACGCTGCGTTCTGCCCCATCAGCAGCTTAGACCCAATCCGCGCCGAGGCAATGCGAAGCATCAGAGAAAATCCCGATATGTGCATTATTTTTCATCACAAATCGCCATCAAAACCTGAAGTTAGAAATAAACTCTAAGTGAATGTCTCATATTAGGCGAAACTAGACTTGGCAGGTCGCCAATTTATGTAACATAGTACATCAATGGAAGGCAGGGGAGAGCCTTCCGGGGAGGAGCCAGTGGCCAAGGCCGCAAGCCGGACTGAAATGACAATTGGCGTCGTCGTGCGCAGAACACCCGGGGTGACACGCTGGGCGCGTTGGAACTGGCGCGCGGTCGCTGTTTTGCCAGGTGCAGGGCCTGCCGACTGGCAAGAGTTGCGACGTGAAGGTGAGGCCATCGAATACCATGCAGCCACCCTGCCCCTCACCCTCTGGGCCGATGAAACCGAAGCCTACATGGTCAACCTGTCGGACGGTCAACCTTCGCTGTACCTGGTTTTGCGGGATGAGCTGAAAGGCGAAACACCCCTAAATGCCGTATTGATCACCGCCTCACCGTTCGAGGGGCAGGATTATGCGGATACCGGCGAAGAGATCGTTGAGAAGATTCCGATGACCGAAGGGTTGATTGCATGGCTCCGCGATTTCACCCTGCAGCATCATCAGGACGAGGTGTTCATAAAACGTAAACGGGACAAGAAACGCACCGATCTGGTGGAAGACGGCAAGGGCGATGCACGAATCCGGCAGGATTCAGATGTCTACCGGGCTCCGCGTCGGGTGCTGCAATGACCCAGGCCCGCGATTTCTGGTCCCGCCGCAAGGCCGCCGTTCAGGCCGAGACCGAAGCAGAAGCTTTGGCCGCAGAGGAACAGATCATCACAACGCGGCAAGCTGAGCTGGAGGAAAAAAGCGACGCCGAAATTCTGGCCGAGTTTGATCTGCCCGATCCCGATACGCTGGAAGCCGGCGATGATGTCTCGGGCTTCATGGTCAAAGCTGTACCTGACCGTTTGCGCCGCCGCGCCTTGCGGCGCCTATGGCGGTTGAATCCTGTTCTGGCCAATGTCGACGGGCTGGTCGATTACGGCGAGGATTATACCGATGCGGCCTGCGTGATTGAGAACATCCAGACCGCGTATCAGGTTGGCAAGGGTATGTTGGCGCATGTCGAAGCGCTCGCTGCCGAGGCAGAAGTGTCCGAAGCAGAAAAAGAAGCTGACATGCCCGAGGCGATCGAGTCAGGTGAAGAACCGATCAACGCCGTCGAACCAGAACCGGAAGCCCCACAGATGGTTGAAATGAAAGAGCCAGAGGAAATCGAACTCACCCCTGCTCCACGCCGTATGAAATTCGAATTCGAAGGATAACTCTATGACCGCAGACAACGCGCAAACATTGGATATCTCAACTGAGGATCGTCTGCGTGCGGATTTCTATAATTTTCTTGGCCTGCTATTGGCCGGTCCACCCGATCAGTTGCTTTTGGATCAGATGGCCGGGCTAAGCGGTGATGACTCGGATCTAGGTCAGGCCATTCAGGCAATGGCACGGGTGGCCAAGGTGACCAAGCCTGCCGCCGCAGAGCGCGAATTCAACGCACTTTTCATCGGATTGGGCCGAGGCGAACTGCTGCCTTATGCCTCTTTCTACCTGACGGGATTTCTGAACGAAAAACCCCTGGCGCAGCTGCGCAATGACATGGCCGCGCGGGGCATCACCCGGGCGCAGAATGTTTATGAACCCGAAGACAACATCGCCTCGCTAATGGAAATGATGGCGGGCATGATCGTCGGTCGGTTCGGCGCGCCCGCCACGCTGGAAGATCAAAAGGCGTTCTGGAGCAAACATATCGGGCCCTGGGCCGCGCATTTCTATTCGGATTTGGAAGGTGCCGAGAACTCGGTTCTCTACGCCTCGGTCGGCACGGCTGGTCGGGTGTTCATGGAGATCGAACGTGAAGCCTTTCGAATGACGGCGGCCTAGCCCGCCACTCGCCGGTGCCTTTAGGCACCAAACCGCAATTGGGACAGGAGGAGCCCATGAGCAAGACCAAGGAAGAAGGCGCAACCCGCCGCGACTTCCTGAAACTGGCCGGAACCGCAGCGCCCGCTGCTGTAGCCGCCGCCAGCCTGTCTGGGAAAGCCGAAGCAGCCGAACTGCCGACGGACGAAACCCGGATGCAGGACACCGCGCATACGCGCGCATACCTCGACAGCGCCCGGTTCTGACCCGGACGTAGTCATACCCGACAGACGGTTGCGATTGGCCCTGACGTCGGTTTCGCGAAGTACCAAGCCAGCCATGGGTTACATGGCCAGCAAGGGAGGAAAGAAATGCTTAGGAAAAAGACCAACGGGGTTGCGAGACGCCCCCAGCGGACAAGTATCCTGTCCCAGGTCGGCGAGAAAACCGTCGATCGCCGCGCATTCTTGCGTGGCTCGGGCCTGACGATCGGCGGCCTTGCCGCGATCAGCGCCACGGGTGGAACCGTGACGCCCGCCAGTGCCCAGACAGCGGCAAACACCGCCGTTGAGAATATCAAATCCGTATGCACTCACTGCTCGGTCGGCTGCACGGTCGTTGCCGAGGTACAGAACGGAGTCTGGATCGGGCAAGAACCCGGCTGGGACAGCCCATTCAATCTGGGTGCACACTGCGCCAAGGGGGCCTCGGTGCGCGAGCACGCCCATGGCGAGCGCCGCCTGAAATATCCGATGAAAAAGGAAGGTGGCGAGTGGAAGCGCATCAGCTGGGAAGAGGCGATCAACGAGATCGGCGATGGCATGATAAGCATCCGCGAAGAATCCGGGCCGGACAGCGTGTACTGGCTGGGGTCTGCGAAGCACAATAACGAACAGGCCTATCTGTTCCGCAAGTTCGCCGCCTATTGGGGCACGAACAACGTGGACCATCAGGCCCGTATCTGCCACTCGACCACTGTCGCGGGTGTTGCGAATACATGGGGCTACGGCGCCATGACCAATTCGTACAACGACATGCACAACAGCCGGGCCATCTTCATCATCGGTGGTAACCCGGCCGAGGCGCACCCCGTCTCGCTGCTGCATATCCTGCGTGCGAAAGAGCAGAACAATGCGCCTTTAATCGTCTGTGACCCGCGCTTTACGCGCACCGCGGCCCATGCGGATGAATATGTCCGCTTCCGCCCCGGTACCGACGTCGCTCTGATCTGGGGTATCCTGTGGCATATCTTCGACAACGGCTGGGAGGACAAAGAGTTCATCCGCACCCGTGTCTGGGGGATGGACCAAATCCGGGAAGAGGTTGCCAAGTGGAACCCGGATGAGGTTGAGCGCGTCACCGGTACGCCCGGCTCGCAGCTGCGCCGCGTCGCACGGACCATGGTGAACAACCGCCCCGGTACCGTTGTATGGTGCATGGGTGGTACGCAGCACACCAACGGCAACAACAACACTCGCGCCTACTGCGTGCTTCAGCTTGCGCTTGGCAACATGGGCACCTCAGGTGGTGGCACCAACATCTTCCGCGGCCATGACAACGTGCAAGGCGCGACAGACCTTGGTGTTCTGTCCCATACCCTGCCCGGCTACTATGGCTTGTCAAAAGGCGCATGGGGTCACTGGGCCCGTGTCTGGGGTGAAGAGCCCGAGTGGCTTGCAGGCCAGTTCGCCACGATCAAGGATAAGGAAGGCAAGGATAAACCGCTGCAGAATGAGCGCGGCATCCCGGTTTCCCGCTGGATCGACGGTGTTCTCGAAGACCCAGCTAACATGGATCAGGACAACAACGTCCGCGCCATGGTTCTGTGGGGCCACGCGCCCAACTCGCAGACCCGGATGACGGAAATGAAGACGGCGATGGAGAAGCTGGACATGCTGGTCGTGATCGACCCGTATCCCACCGTCTCGGCCGTGCTGCATGACCGCACCGATGGCGTCTATCTGCTGCCCGCCTGTACGCAGTTCGAAACCCGTGGCTCGGTCACGGCCTCGAACCGATCGCTGCAGTGGCGGGACCGCGTGGTCGAACCTCTGTTCGAAAGCCTGCCGGACGAGGTCATCATGGCCAAGTTCGCCAACAAGTTCGGCTGGGCGGATCGGTTCTTCCGCAATATCGAGATGGAAGATCCCGAAACCCCGAATGTTGAAAGCATCACGCGTGAGTTCAACAGCGGCCTTTGGACAATTGGCTATACCGGTCAGTCGCCGGAACGTCTGAAAAGCCATATGGCCAACCAGCACACGTTCGACAGAACCACGCTGCAAGCCATTGGTGGCCCCAACGACGGCGAGTATTACGGTCTGCCCTGGCCCTGCTGGGGAACGGCTGAGATGGGTCATACGGGGACACCAAACCTGTATGATATGTCCAAACCGGTGGCCGAAGGTGGCCTGACCTTCCGCGCCCGTTTCGGAGTGGAACGTGACGGCGACAACCTGCTGGCCGAAGGGGTCTATAGCGTTGGTTCGGAAATTCAGGATGGTTATCCGGAATTCACGATGCAGATGCTGATGGACCTTGGCTGGGACGGTGATCTGACGGCTGAGGAACGTGCGGCCATCGACGCCGTTGCGGGACCGGAGACCAACTGGAAAACCGACCTTAGCGGCGGTATCCAACGGGTCGCGATTGCCCATGGCTGTGCGCCCTTCGGGAACGCAAAGGCACGCGCGGTCGTATGGACCTTCCCGGATCCGATCCCACTGCACCGCGAGCCGCTCTATACAAACCGGCGCGATCTGGTGGAGGACTATCCAACCTACGATGACCGTCAGGCCTATCGTCTACCTACCCTTTATGCGTCGATCCAAAAGAACGACTTTTCAAAGGATTACCCGATAATCCTCACGTCTGGTCGTCTGGTCGAGTATGAGGGTGGCGGCGATGAGACGCGGTCGAACCCGTGGCTGGCTGAGCTCCAGCAGGACATGTTCGTCGAGATCAATCCGCGCGATGCCAACAACCTTGGTATTCGGGACGGATCACAGGTCTGGGTCGAAGGTCCTGAGGGCGGCAAGGTCAAGGTGATGGCGATGCTGACCAACAGAGTCGGCGCCGGTGTCGCCTTCATGCCCTTCCACTTTGGCGGCCATTTCCAGGGCGAAGACCAGCGGCACAAGTATCCTGCCGGTGCAGACCCCTATGTGCTGGGTGAAAGTACCAACACCGCCCAGACCTATGGCTATGATTCAGTGACCCAGATGCAAGAGACCAAAGCGACTCTCTGCAAAATCTGGTCAGCGTAAGGAGGACGATAATGGCTAGAGCAAAGTTTCTCTGCGACGCTGAACGCTGCATCGAGTGTAATGCCTGCGTAACCGCGTGTAAGAACGAGCACGAGGTGCCGTGGGGCATCAACCGCCGCAGGGTGGTGACGATCAATGACGGCAATCCGGGTGAACGCTCGATCTCGGTGGCCTGTATGCATTGTTCGGATGCGCCCTGCATGGCGGTGTGCCCGGTCGACTGCTTCTATCAGAACGAAGAAGGGGTCGTCCTGCACTCCAAGGACCTGTGCATTGGCTGCGGCTATTGCTTCTATGCGTGTCCCTTCGGCGCGCCGCAATACCCGCAGGCGGGCAACTTCGGATCGCGAGGCAAGATGGACAAATGTACCTTCTGTGCTGGCGGCCCCGAGGAAACGCACTCGACCGCAGAGTTCGCCAAATACGGACGCAACCGGATCGCAGAGGGCAAATTGCCCATCTGCGCCGAGATGTGTTCTACCAAGGCCCTGCTCGCCGGCGATGGCGACGTGGTCTCGGCTATTTACCGCGAGCGTGTCGTCGCGCGCGGATTTGGTTCGGGCGCTTGGGGTTGGGGCACGGCCTACGATCAGAAAGACGGCTGACCCCGTCTACCAAAGCAAAACGGATGACCCGCAGATGTGGGTCATCCTGCATTGGATTTTTGTTGAGGTTCCGATGTTGCGCTTATTCATCGCTTTCCTGCTTTCGCTAACGCTGACCCAAGTTGCCGGCGCTCAAACCAGTGAGGGGGCCGCCCCTGCGGATTCGACCGACCGGTCTACAACCGGCGGCGCGACCACCCTTGAGGACATTCTGGCCCGCCAGCGTGGCGAGAAGGTCGACAACAGCTACAGGTCTGAAAACACCGGTCAGGGCAATGTTGAAGGCCTGCTGGGACAGTTCGGCACCCGCGGTGTTGCCTCTGACAGTGACGTCTACCGCGCGCTGCGTTACGGATCTGCGGACGTCACCGTTTCATCCCAGGGACCTGCGGACAGCGTGCTGATTCAAGACGGCGGCATGTGGTGGTTGAACTTCCGAACTGGCCCGTTGCGTGAATATGGAACCTACATTCTGGGCGGAATGCTTGCGATCATTGTGCTTTTCTTTCTGATCCGAGGAAAAATCCGCATCGACGGAGAAAAAACCGGCCGCACGGTCCTTCGTTTCAATAGTTTCGAACGTTTCGGTCACTGGCTCTTTGCCGGGTCGTTCCTTGTGCTCGGCATCACAGGCCTGCTGACCCTTTATGGCCGCGATTTCTTGATCCCGGTCTTTGGCAAAGAAGGGTTCGCCACTATCGCGCAAGGGTGCAAGTGGCTTCACAACAACCTCGCATGGGCCTTCATGTTGGGTCTGATAATCATCACCATAAACTGGATTGCCCATAACATCCCCAACAAGACCGACCTGAAATGGTTGGCCGCCGGAGGGGGCTTGTTCACCAAAGACAGCCATCCACCAGCCAAGAAATTCAATGCGGGTCAAAAGATAATCTTCTGGGCTTGCATTCTACTGGGTGTCTCTATCAGCCTGTCAGGCCTGTCGCTGCTATTCCCGTTCGAGCTGCCGATGTTCGCCAAAACCTTCTCAATCGCCAACTCGACAGGTATTCCGCAGGCGTTGGGTCTGAACCTGCCAGTGCAGATGTCACCGCAGGAAGAGATGCAATATGCCCAAGTCTGGCATGTCATGGTCGCCTACGTGTTCATCGCCATCATCATCGCCCATATCTACCTTGGCTCGGTTGGCATGGAGGGTGCGTTTGACGCCATGGGCACCGGTGAAGTCGAAGAACAATGGGCACGCGAGCACCACTCGCTGTGGCTGGAAGAGGTGCAAGAAAAAGAGGCCGGCAAGGCAGCGGCCTCACCTGCAGAATAGATGCGCTGGCTCGCTCTTGCGCTTGTTTTGACCCCCCTGCCCGCCTGGTCCGAGTTTTTCACGCTCAAAGGCCATGGCGGGCCGATCATGGGGATCGCTTCGGCGCCGGATGGGCGTATCGCAACGGCCAGTTTCGACAATTCGGTCGGTCTCTGGACCGGACAGACACCGGAATGGCTGGAGGGGCACGAAGCGGCAGTGAACTCGGTCGTTTTCAATGGCACTGCAATCTATTCTGCCGGGGATGACTTCACCCTCCGCCGCTGGCCCGGCGGCGATGTAGTCGGGCAGCACAAAGGCAAGATTATCGGCATTGCAGCGTCGAAAACTCATATCGCGACGGCCAGCTGGGATGGCACCATCGGCCTGTGGCCGGTGGACGGGTCCGAGCCGACCCTGCTTGGGCCAATCGGCAGCGGGGTGAATGCAGTTGTTTTTACGCCGGACGGAAAGCAGCTTTATTCGGCAGGTGTCGACGGAGCGTTGCGTATCTGGGATGTCGCCAGCGGTCAGGAAACAAATCGCCTGATCGAGCATGGTTTTGGCATCAATGAATTGGTCCTGAACGCACAAGACAACTGGATCGCCTACGGTACCGTCGATGGAGTGACACGCATCCTGAGCCTCACCACCGAAGAAGAACATGACTTTACGTTGGATCGGCGCCCGATCCTCGCCATGGCATTGAGCCCCGATCGCAAGCTGTTGGCTGTCGGTGATGGTGAGGGCTTTATAATGGTCATCGACACGGCTGAATGGCGCATTGCACAAGATTTCCGCGCCACCCTGCGCGGTCCGGTTTGGGCGCTCGCTTTTTCTGCAGATGGTCAAAATCTTCACGCAGGCGGCATTGATGAGGCAATGTACAGCTGGCCCGTTTCAGCATTGGGCGATCGCGAACAGATGGCCGCTGCCGAACCCAGCTTTCTGAAAGACCCAAGCGAGATGGGCAACGGAGAACGGCAATTTGCGCGCAAATGTTCGATCTGTCACAGCCTGACGCCGGATGGGGGTCGACGTGCAGGCCCTACCTTGCACGACATCTTTGGGCGGAAAGCGGGCACATTGCCCGGTTATTTGTACTCGGATACGCTGCAAGACTCTGATATTATTTGGAATGAAGAGACAATAAATGCTCTTTTCGACGAAGGCC
Organism: Ruegeria sp. CF1; assembly: GCF_056537445.1. NCBI lineage: Bacteria > Pseudomonadati > Pseudomonadota > Alphaproteobacteria > Rhodobacterales > Roseobacteraceae > Ruegeria > Ruegeria sp. CF1. The sequence continues at coordinate 852,164 of NZ_JBQFRN010000001.1, forward strand.
CGGACCATTACATTCCGGGGTCAAAGATGCCAATGCAGCGGATCACGCAAGCACAGGACCGGTTAGATCTGGTCGCGTTTCTGCGCAGCGCCACCGCACCGCAGGATTGAGCCGGAGGAGAACATGAAAGCCTTTCTGACCGCCGTCGCCGCGATGGTCGTGATCACTGTCGCCGCTCCTTACACGCTGGATCAATTCGGTTTCAGCGCCGCCGACAAGACGTCCGGTTCGGCTGTACGCCTCGACTGAATGCCGCAATACCTGACCACCCGCGAATTGGCGGATCTGCTGCGCATTGGTGAGCGGAAGGCCTATGATCTGGCATCCTCGGGCGAAATCCCGTGTGTACGCGCCATGGGCAAGCTGTTGTTCCCAAAAGCCGAGATCATAGCGTGGCTCAACGCCTCACGCTCTGGCCCCGATGTCGTCGAACCACCCCTGCCGCCGATCGTGGCAGGTAGCCACGATCCCCTGTTGGACTGGGCTTTGCGGGAAAGCGGCTCTGGGCTTGCGACTTACTATGATGGGTCTTTCGACGGGCTGAATCGTCTTGCGGAGCGCAGCGCACAGGCGGCGGCCTTGCATATCCACGAACCAGAAGGCTTCAACACTCAGACCCTGCGCGACACGATGGGCGAAGCACCTGTGATCCTCTACCAGATTGCCAACCGGCAGCGCGGCCTGTTGCTGGCACCCGGCACTTCGGACATCTCGGGGTTTCAGGATCTGAAAGGCAGACGGATCATTCTGCGGCAAGACAGCGCCGCCAGCCAGCGTCTATTCGATGCACTGCTCGACGCCCACGGTCTGGGTCGTGATGATCTGAACACCCTGCCCGTTTGCGCCCGCACAGAAGAAGAGCTGGCCATCGCCCTGCGTGACGGCAAGGCAGAGGTTGGTTTTGGCCTTGGTGCACTGGCGCGCCCGTATGGGCTGAATTTCATGCCCACCCATTCCGAGCGTCTGGACCTTGCAATCTGGCGCCGCGCCTTCTTCGAGGCCCCCATGCAGACGCTGACCCAGTTTTTGAAATCCGAGCGTTTTACCGAACGCGCTGATGAACTAGGCGGCTATGATCTCGCAAATCTGGGTCGGATCCACCACAACGGCGCCAGCGGCTGATCCGTCGTCCATTCCTTGTTGCGCTAACCCAAGGCGAACTTACTGTGCGTTCGGAAAAAACAACTGCTCACCATCCAGCGTGTAAGACGCAATCGCCGCCTGTCCATCAGGGCCGATAAGCCAGTCGATAAACCTTTGCCCGGCAGCGGCGCGAACGCCGGAGTGCTTTTCAGGGTTCACGAGGATTACACCATATTGGTTAAACAGGCGCGGATCGCCCTCGACCAAGACCTCCAGATTGCCCCGGTTTCCGAAAGACAACCAAGTCGCCCGGTCGGTCAGAGCATACGCGTCCATGCCGCTGGCCACGTTCAGCGTTGCCCCCATCCCCGATCCGGTCTCGCGATACCAAGTCCCCGAGGCCTCCGTCGGGTCAACGCCGGTCGCCTCCCAATAGCGCATCTCGGCTTTGTGAGTGCCGCTATCATCACCGCGCGAGGCAAACGGCAGTTTCGCTTCGGCCAAAGCGGTCAAAGCGGTTACAATGTCGTTGCCACCGGCAATTTCGGCTGGATCAGATTTTGGGCCAACCAATACAAAATCATTGTACATGACATCGAACCGTTCGACACCCCAACCGTCTGCTACAAACTGCTCTTCAGCGGGCTTGGAGTGAACCAGAAGAACATCGCCATCGCCGTTGATTGCGTTCCGGATCGCCTGACCGGTCCCGACGGCCACAACCCGTACATCGATACCGGTTTCGGCCTCGAACCCCGGCAGGATATAGTCCAGCAGACCCGAATTCTGCGTCGAGGTCGTTGATTGCACAACGATAAAGGGTTCTTCGGCCAAACCTGCGCCTGCGGTCAGCCCAAGCGCGACAATTGATGCCCGAACGAAATCAGGGATCATTCGAAGTCTCCATCTCTGTTCATCAGGTTACCAGACCGCCAGCCAGATACCGGCGCGACTCGTTGCTTCTTGGGGCTTCCAACACCTGCTGCGCCCTTCCGTATTCCACCACACGCCCTGCCTGCATCATCACGATGTCAGATGCCAGGCGCCGCGCTTGTCCGATGTCATGCGTCACCATCACGATTCGCACACCCCGGGCCGAGGCACGCAGGACCATCCGCTCGATCATCTGCATGGCGCTTGGATCTAAAGCGCTGGTAGGCTCGTCCAGAAACAAGGTCCTGGGGTCCAAGGCCAGCGCGCGCAGGATCGCCAACCTTTGCGCCTCGCCACCAGACAGCGAACGCGCGGATTGACGTGCCTTGCCATCCAGCCCACCTTCGGCCAGCAAAGCTTCGATACGATGCCTGCGCAAGGCACGGGGCATCGATTTCCGCTTTAGCACAAAGTCCAGATTGGCCGCGACCGAGCGGCGCAGCAACACGGGGCTTTGAAACACCATCGCCTGCCGCGATTTGTGGGCTGCATTCAACACAACACCGTCCTGACAGACACGCCCGCTGTCGGGTTGAATCAGACCATGCAGACAACGCAGCAACAGACTTTTGCCAGCGCCGTTTGGACCCAAGATCATGGTCGGACCCGCGCCATCCAGGCACAAATGCGGGACATCGAGCAGCACCTTGCCTTCGCGTGCAATGTGCAACCCTTGGACCTCTAACATGCCTGGCACCTCGGTCACGACGTCACGCATGGCGCAGCCCTTCCCGCTCGGCCCGCAGGGTCAATGCGCTGACCATCGCGTTTACCGCCACGGCCAAACCGATCAGGATCACACCCAAGGCCAGCGCCAGCGCCAAGTTCCCCTTCGAAGTCTCAAGCGCAATCGTGGTCGTCATCACGCGCGTCACGTGATTGATATTGCCGCCGACGATGATCACTGCGCCTACCTCGGCGATTGCCCGGCCAAACCCGGCCAGTAATGCGGTGACCAGAGCCAGACGCGCGTCCCACAACAGCACCGGGATCGAAGCCAACCGCGATACGCCGAGCGAGCGAAGCTGTTCAGAATACTCTTCGGCCAGCATCTCGACTACCTGCCGGGTAAGTGCGGCCATGATCGGCGTCACCAGCACCACCTGCGCTATGACCATTGCGGTGGGAGTGTAGAGAAGTTCCAGCACCCCCAGAGGACCGGATCGGGATAACATCAGGTAGACCAGCAAACCGACGACAACTGGTGGGAACCCCATCAGAGCGTTCACAAGGATAATCAGCGCCCGCCGTCCCGGAAACCGCGCGACGGCCAAAGCTGCCCCAATAGGCATCCCGATGACCGCCGAAATCAGAACAGCAAAGATCGAAACACGCAGCGACAACAACACAATTGCCCACAGCTCTGCATCCCCTTCGAGGATCAGCGAGAGCGCTTGGGTGAATTCTGATGCAAATCCCTGCATATTCTACCATTCATGCCGCATGCTGTGACAAAATGCCATAAATTACAGGGAAATACTAAAGGTTCTGGCCAGCAAGTACAGGCACAAATTCGACATTCAAAACTAAGAACGCGGCCCCGTCAGGGCCGCGTTTGATTGGCGCGTCTTTTGCTGTAGCTGGTTCAGTTCAGCGCAGCGTCGGTGATCTGATGTGTCCATGCCCCTTCAGGCTTTTTGGTGATAACTGGATCAGATCCGCCCGCCAGCAGGGTATCAACCGTGCGGTCGAAATCGGCTGGATCCAGCGCCCCGTTCGACCCTGCGGTCAGCTTGGCAATCTCGCCCATCATGCGCTTTTGATGCTCTTCTGTCTGGGCACCGGTTGCATCGTTTTCGAGAACGATCTCGGCGGCTTCATCCGGGTTCTCTTCGGCGTATTTCCAACCCTTCATCGAGGCACGGACAAACCGTTCCATCTTGTCGGTGAAGGCCGCATCGCTCAAATTTTCTTCAAGCACATATAGGCCATCCTCAAGCGTCGCGACGCCCTGATCTTCGTATTTGAAGGTTACCAGTTCTTCGGGCGTGACACCGGCATCAATAACCTGCCAATACTCATTGTAGGTCATGGTGCTGATGCAATCGGCCTGACGCTGCAGCAGCGGGTCGACGTTAAAGCCTTGTTTCAGCACTTCGACACCGCTGTCGCTTTTGCCATCGGTACCGATTCCCAGCTGACTCATCCAGCTCATGAACGGGAATTCGTTGCCGAAGAACCAGACTCCCAGCGTGCGATTTTTGAGATCTTCGGGCGAGGCAATCCCCGCATCTTTCCAGCAGGTCAGCATCATGCCCGAGCTCTTGAAAGGCTGCGCGATGTTCACCAGAGGCAGACCCTTTTCGCGCGCAGCAAGTGCAGCCGGCATCCATTCCACCGTAACGTCTGCTCCACCACCTGCGATCACCTGTGTGGGCGCAATATCAGGACCACCGGGCAGAATGGTGACGTCCAGCCCCTCTTCTTCGTAGAACCCTTTGTCTTTTGCCACATAATAGCCCGCAAACTGCGCTTGCGTGACCCACTTCAATTGCAGTGTCACCTCATCCGCAGCAAGTGTCGCACTGGCTGCCAGGCTAAAGGCCGCAACCGCCCCACTGAGTAGCTTCTTCATCTTCATATCTCCTAGTTGCTTATGTTTGCCCCGTTTATGGGGTCTGTTGAGTTATTCCTTTATCCTCGCTGCGACGGATGCCAGAAGGTTACCGCCTTTTCGATCATCGCCACTACGCCATAGAAGGCCGTCCCCGCCAGCGCGGCCACCACAATCTCGGCCCACACCATATCCAGCGACAATTGCCCGACGCTGGTCGATATCCGAAAGCCCATGCCCAATGTGGGGGAGCCAAAGAACTCAGCCACGATAGCGCCGATCAGCGCCAGAGTGGTAGAAATCTTTAGCCCGTTGAAAATAAACGGCATAGCGGCGGGGAGGCGAAGTTTCAGGAAGCTCTGCCAATAGGTGGCGGCATAGGTCTCCATCAGATCGCGCTGCATCGTTGTGGCTTCGCGCAGCCCTGCCACCGTGTTCACCAGCATCGGGAAGAACACCATCACTACGACGACCGCCGCCTTGGAATGCCAGTCGAACCCGAACCACATCACTAGAATGGGTGCGGTGCCCACGATCGGCAGCGCTGCAACGAAGTTGCCGACGGGAAGAAGCCCGAGGCGCAGGAAATCCCATCTATCCACGGCAATTGCCATGAGAAAGGCCGAACCGCAGCCGATGATGTAGCCGCTGAGTGCTCCCTTGATGATCGTTTGAACAAAGTCAGCCCAAAGTGTCGGCAAACTGTCCCAGAAACGGTCCCAGATGACCGATGGTGCGGGCAGGATGACCAAGGGCACTTCTAGTCCACGCACCACCAGTTCCCAGATGCCAATCACGGTCAGACCGAAGATCAGGGGCGCAAGAAACCGCACCATCCGTGTGTCAGAATAGGGTCCGCTGGCCAGACGGCTGTTCAACCACCAGCCCAATAACCAGACAGCGATTGCACCAAGAATAGGTATCATTGTGCCATCCCCATTCGTTTCAGGACGGTCCGCTCGATCAGCCCCAGCAACCCGACGAGACAGGCGGCGAGAATGGCCGCAGCAAACAGCGCCGACCAGATCTGTACCGTCTGGCCATAGTAGCTACCGGCCAGCAGCCGTGCACCCAACCCGGCAACAGCCCCGGTCGGCAGTTCTCCAACAATGGCCCCGACCAGCGAAGCAGCGACGCCAATTTTCAGCGATGTAAACAGATAGGGCATCGAGGCCGGCAGCCGCAGTTTCCAAAACCCTTGCGAACGGCTGGCATTGTAGGTTCGCAGCAAATCCAACTGCATAGCATCCGGGCTGCGCAGCCCTTTTACCATGCCTACGACGACGGGGAAGAAACTCAGATACGCCGAAATGATCGCCTTAGGAATGATCCCTTGAACCCCAACAGAATATAGAACAACAATGATCATCGGAGCCAACGCAATGATAGGAATGGTCTGGCTGACGATCGCCCAGGGCATCACCGACAGATCCATCACCCGACTGTGCACGATCCCGACCGCCAGCAGGATGCCCAACCCGGTTCCGATAGCAAAACCCAGCATCGTAGCGCTCAGCGTGACCCAGCCATGATAAATCAGAGAGCGTTTCGAGGTGATTTTTTTCTCAATCGTGGTTTCCCACAGCTCAATCCCAACTTGATGCGGTGCAGGCAGCCGCGGGCGGCCCTGCTCCCATGTGGCTGGGATTGCAAACGCGTTGTTCAAGGCCAGACCGATCTCCCCCATGTCCCGGCGATCCTTGGCTGAAGGTGGTTGGACTTCAGCACCCGCGCGCTCCTGTTCAGTCAGAACCCCTTTGATATTCATAGGAATACAGGCCGCGTACCAGACAACGACAATGGCGGCGATCACGGTGAGGACTGCAATGATCTGCTTCATGCGTGCCACTCCATCCGAATGACAGGCACCGTGTCAGGTGGCACCGGAGGCTCTCTTCCCGTCTCAACAAAGCCCTCGCGCCGATAAAACCGTTGCGCGTCGACATTTGGCACATGTGTGGTCAGCCAAAGATGGTCGCGCCCCTCCTTCGCCTTATCCAGCAATTGCTTGCCGATGCCCTGCCCAGTGCGCAAACAATACAGCGCACCAACCTTATGTTCGACCGGATCGACAGACATATAGCAATCAATCGGATCACCTGCGATCCAGATGTCCCTGTTCGGAAACGCCTCAAGGATCAGATCCGCCAGCTTTTCTTCTGGCAATTCCTCGGGTATCCAATCGGTCTGCGCGGCCCAGGTCGCGATGATGCGCGCGCAATCCCCCACATCTTCGCAGGATGCCCGTCTGATGCCTTTATCCGCCATCAAACATCATCCCCATGACCCGCTCGCAATCCTTCTCGCACGCGGTGGGCGACTTCGATAAACTCGGGCGTGTCACGGATATCCAGAGGCCGCTCTTTCGGCAGAGGGCTATCGATCACATCCGTGATCCGGCCAGGCCGAGGGCTCATTACCACGATCTTGGTGCTGAGATACACCGCTTCGGGGATCGAATGTGTTACGAAACCGATGGTCTTCTCGGTGCGCGCCCATAATGCCAGAAGCTGTTCGTTCAGATGGTCGCGCACAATCTCATCCAGCGCACCGAACGGTTCGTCCATCAGCAGAATATCCGCATCAAATGCCAAGGCCCGCGCAATACTGGCCCGCTGTTGCATCCCGCCCGAGAGCTGCCAGGGGAACTTACCGCCAAATCCATCAAGATCAACAAGTTCCAGAACCTTTCTAACGCGTTCCTCCTGCTCGGCGGAGGAATAGCCCATGATCTCAAGCGGCAGCTTGATGTTCTTTGCAATGGTCCGCCACGGGTAGAGCCCGGCCGCCTGAAACACATACCCATAAGCGCGCTTTCGCCGTGCTTCGTCAGGCGTCATGCCATTCACGGTCAGGGTCCCGCCGGTCGGTGTTTCCAGCGCTGCGATACAGCGCAGGAACGTCGTCTTGCCGCAGCCCGAGGGGCCGATAAAACTAACGAACTCCCCCTTGCCAATCGACAAGTTCACATCTTTCAGCGCATGAATAGGCCCATCATTCGTCTGAAATGTAAGATCCAGCTGCCTTGCCTCAATAACGGGCTGAGTAGTATTTTCTGTATTCATTCCATTGCCTTGAAGAAGCTCAGACCCGAGTCGCCAGAAAGGCGACCCAAGGGGTTTATACTCCCGTTGCCGGTATACCTGTCCGCTCAACAGGCCGGGGCGCTGTCAACTCTTTCCAGGTGCTCAGCGCCTTGTTCACATGGGTATTGGCCTCACGTGCCACGAACTTACCGTGCCCTTCCTGAGTCTGAATCTCGCCATCATGTACAGCCACCGCACCGCGGGTCAGCGTGAACCGAGGCAGCCCTCGCACCTCTTTGCCCTCGAAGACGTTGTAGTCGATCGACGACTGCTGCGTATCAGCCGAGATCACCTTGGCCTTATCCGGATCCCAAACCACCAGATCAGCATCCGCTCCCACGAGAACCGCACCTTTTTTTGGATAACAATTCAATATCTTGGCGATGTTAGTTGAAGTAACAGCCACGAACTCATTCGGCGTCAATCGCCCGGTATTCACCCCATGCGTCCAAAGCATCGGCATCCGATCCTCCAGCCCTCCGGTCCCGTTCGGGATTTTGGTGAAATCACCCACGCCATATCGTTTCTGCTCGGTCGTAAAGGCGCAATGGTCCGTGGCCACGACGCTCAGAGTTCCCGATTGCAAACCGTTCCACAAGCTGTCCTGATGCTGCTTATTCCGGAACGGAGGGCTCATGACTCGCCGTGCCGCATGCTCCCAATCGTGGTGGAAATACTCGCTTTCATCCAATGTTAGGTGTTGGATCAAAGGCTCGCCCCAAACCCGTTTGCCCTGCATCTTGGCGCGTCGAATAGCCTCGTGCGCCTCCTCACAGGAAGTATGCACAACATAGAGCGGTACGCCCGCCATATCCGCGATCATGATCGCGCGGTTGGTTGCCTCGCCTTCCACCTGTGGCGGGCGGGAATAGGCATGCGCCTCTGGCCCGGTATTACCTTCTGCCAATAGCTTCGCACTCAGTTCAGCAACCACATCGCCATTCTCGGCATGGACCATCGCGGTGCCACCCAACTCGGCCAGACGCTTGAACGAAGCAAATAGCTCATCGTCGTTCACCATCAGCGCGCCTTTATAGGCCATGAAATGCTTGAATGTGTTGATGCCGCGCGTCTCGATGACGGTTTTGATGTCATCAAACACCTGCTCGCCCCACCAGGTCACCGCCATATGGAACGAATAATCACAGTTCGCGCGCGTAGACTTGTTGTCCCAACGCTTCAGGGCGTCCAACAGGCTTTCGCCCGGATTAGGCAACGCGAAATCCACAACCATCGTGGTCCCGCCTGCCAGCGCTGCGCGCGTGCCGCTTTCGAAATCATCGCTGGAATAGGTTCCCATAAACGGCATTTCCAGATGCGTGTGCGGGTCAATCCCTCCGGGCATGACATAACAGCCCGATGCATCAAGTTCCTTATCACCTCGCAGGTCCGGCCCAATCTCAGTAATCACACCACCTTCGACCTTTACATCCGCCTTATAGGTCAGATCAGCGGTCACAACGGTTCCGTTCTTGATTACAGTGCTCATGTTAAACTCCCTGATGCGGTCTACGCCGCTTGCTTCATCTGGCTAAAAATACCCCGGGGGAGCCGCCCATCGGGCGACGGGGGCAGAGCCCCCTATTCCACAATCTCTGCTGTCTCAACGACCGCATGCAACAGAACATCCGCCCCGGCTGCAGCCCAATCCTTGCTGATCTCCTCAGCTTCATTATGGCTCAACCCATCAACGCATGGGCACATCACCATCGCCGTTGGCGCTACCCGGTTGATCCAGCAGGCATCATGCCCGGCGCCCGAGATGATATCCGTATGCGAATACCCCAACCGCTCAGCCGCATCGCGCACCGCCGCCACGCAACCTTCATCAAACTTCACCGGATCAAAACCGCCCACTTTCTCGAATTCGATCTGCAGCCCCATCTCTTCGACGATATCTTCAGCTGCGACTCGCAGACGGTTCTCCATATCAGTGATAACGTCCAACTCGGGCGAGCGAAAATCGACCGTGAACACTGCCTTTCCGGGGATCACATTGCGTGAGTTCGGATAGACATCGATATGCCCCGCCGCACCCACGGCATGAGGTGCATGCGACCATGCAATCTCGTCCACTTTCTCAAGAATACGCGCCATCGCCAGCCCGGCATTCTTGCGCATCGGCATCGGTGTAGACCCAGTATGCGCATCCTTGCCGGTCACGGTAACCTGGGTCCAGCTCAAACCCTGACCATGGGTTACAACGCCAATATCCTTACCTTCAGCTTCCAGAATCGGGCCTTGTTCAATGTGCAACTCAAAGAAAGCGTGCATCTTGCGCGCACCAACCTCTTCATCGCCGCGCCAACCGATGCGGTTCAGTTCATCTCCGAACTTCTTTCCTTCGGCATCCTCACGTGCATAAGCCCAGTCCTGAGTGTGCATTCCGGCAAACACCCCCGAAGACAACATCGCCGGGGCAAATCGCGTTCCTTCTTCGTTGGTCCAATTGGTGGCCACAATAGGGTGCTTGGTCTTGATGCCCAGGTCATTCAGCGTGCGAATGATCTCCAGCCCACCAAGCACGCCAAGAACGCCATCATACTTGCCACCTGTGGGCTGCGTATCCAAATGCGACCCTACATAAACCGGCAGAGCCTCGGGGTCCGCTCCCTCTCGTCGGGCAAACATATTGCCCATCTGGTCCAGCCCCATCGAGCAACCGGCATCCTCGCACCATTTCTGAAACAGCGCGCGCCCTTCGGCGTCCTCGTCCGTTAGCGTCTGACGGTTGTTGCCACCCGCGACGCCTGGGCCGATCTTGGCCATCTCCATCAGGCTGTCCCATAACCTGTCGCCATTGATCCTGAGATTCTGCGCCGGAGCTGCCATCATGTTCTTCCCTGTTGCTTGCGATTTGGCTCGCTTTTGGTGTCTTGATTTGACCATCTGGTCAAACTCACGCTATCACGGGTTCGACATCAGTCAAGAAATTGCAGTGACCTGCCGGAATTTTCGACATAATTGACGCCCAACTGGCCGAAAAAAGGACAACAGGTGAACATGCCCAAAGACCGCGCCCCAACCCGGATTCAGCAAAAGAACCGAGCAGCGATTCTCGAGGCGGCCCTGAATGTGTTCTCAGCCCACGGTTTTCGCGGCGCAACCGTCGACCAAATTGCAGCTGAGGCGGGGCTAAGCAAGCCCAATCTGCTCTATTATTTTCCATCGAAAGAAGCGATCCATACAGCCCTGTTGTCGGGTCTGCTTGAAGTCTGGCTCGCTCCCCTGCACGCGTTGAATGAGGATGGCGACCCGCTGGAAGAAATACTGTCTTATATCCAACGCAAGCTTGAGATGAGCCGCGACCTGCCGCGCGAGAGCCGCCTCTTTGCCAATGAGCTTGTTCAGGGCGCGCCGCGCATTCATGAAGCTTTGTCCAGCGATCTCAAAAAACTGGTCGATGAAAAAACCACGATTCTGACAAGCTGGATGGCTCAGGGGAAAATTGCACGAGTCCATCCCTATCATCTGATTTTTTCGATCTGGGCGCTGACACAGCATTATGCGGATTTCGATGTTCAAGTCCGGGCAATTCTTGGGGAAGAAGACCCTTTCGAAGGCGCGGTTCCGTTCGTGGAAACGCTCTATCGAAAACTGCTTACACCTTAAGAGACGTTTAACCCTATTGAGAAAAGCTCGGAGCATGATGACGTATCGCTCAGATCCCGAGCCTTGGATCACCCAGCTTTTCTCGTCCCGATCTGCTCGAACGGGAGCTGTTGTGCGACGCTCAGTTGCTTGGGTCGAACGGGAGGTTGGTCACGCGGCTTTTCAGGCAGAAGTGAAACGGCGCGGATACCATTTGATCCGCACCGCCAATCAATATGTCATCATCTGCCACAACGGACCCATCGACATTCTGTTCTGAGTAAATTCGTCGAATTTTCTCCGCCAAGATTTTTCGACGAAAAATCTCTGACTACTCCGCCGCTTTCGCCATGGGGTTGTTGGGGTGTGTCGTCCAATTGGCATATTCAGGATCAACGACCTTGCCTGTGCGCGGATCAACCGCTCCGGCGGCCATCGGATCCATGGAAATACACCCCTCTACAGGGCACACATCCACGCAAAGATTGCAGGCCACACATTCCTCGTCGATAACCTCGAACACCCGATCCGCCGACATCGAAATCGCCTGATGGCTGGTGTCTTCACAGGCTGCAAAACAGCGACCGCATTTGATGCACTGATCCTGATCGATCTTCGCTTTGGCGATGTAGTTGAGGTTCAGATATTGCCAATCCGTCACATTGGGCACTGCGCGTCCGATCACTTCGTCGATATTGGCATAGCCTTTCTCATCCATCCATTCCGACAGGCCGGCCGTCAATTCATCGATGATTTTGAACCCATAGGTCATCGCTGCAGTGCAGACCTGAACATTGCCGCAACCCAGCGAGATAAACTCTGCTGCATCGCGCCAAGTGGTGACGCCACCGATGCCTGAGATCGGCAGCCCATGCGTGGCTTCGGCCCGCGCAATCTCGGACACCATCGACAACGCGATTGGTTTCACCGCCGGTCCGCAGTAGCCACCATGGCTGCCTTTACCGTCAATCGAGGGTTCGGGGCTGAAGGTGTCCAGATTGACGCTGGTGATCGAGTTGATCGTATTAATCAGCGATACCGCATCCGCGCCCCCATTCTTCGCCGCCGCCGCAGGTTTGCGGATATCCGTAATGTTCGGCGTTAGCTTCACGATAACTGGGCGGTCGTAATACTGTTTGCACCAACGGGTCACCATTTCGATGTATTCCGGCACCTGCCCGACGGCAGACCCCATACCCCGCTCGCTCATCCCGTGCGGACAGCCAAAATTCAGCTCGATCCCGTCCGCACCGGTTTCAGCCACACGCGGCAGAATGGCCTTCCAAGCAGCCTCCTCACAGGGCACCATGATCGAGGCGATCAGGGCGCGATCTGGATAATCCGCCTTTACGCGGGCCATTTCCTCAAGGTTCACCTCAAGCGGCCGATCTGTGATCAGTTCGATGTTGTTGAGTCCCAACAACCGGCGGTCCGCGCCATAAATCGCGCCATAGCGTGGGCCGTTCACATTCACGACCGGAGGCCCCTCGGCCCCCAAGGTCTTCCACACTACGCCGCCCCATCCGGCCTCGAAGGCGCGGCGAACATTGTACTCCTTATCCGTCGGTGGCGCGGAGGCCAGCCAATACGGGTTCGGGCTTGATATTCCAAGAAAGTTTGATGTTAAATCAGCCATTTATCCGGCCTCCCTGATGCAGCTCTGCATCTTTGTCTTTGAGTTTCACGCGCTCAGTGCAGCGTGGATATCCATCGCGGCATCGCGACCTTCGGCTACGGCGGTCACGGTCAGGTCTTCGCCTCCTGCCGCACAGTCTCCGCCAGCCCACACACCGGTCATTGAAGTGCGTCCCGCCCCCGTCACGGCAATCTTATTGCCATCCAGCGTTAGGCCTTCCGGCGCACCGTCAAGCGTCTGACCGATGGCCTTAAGAACCTGATCAGCCGGCACACGGACAGTTTCACCCGTTCCGGTCAGTCGACCATCATGGCTCGCAGTATACTCCAATTCGATCTCTGCTGCGGCACCATTTCCGTGAATGGCCACCGGCTGAACATTGCAGAGAATCCGAACACCATGCGACGCCGCCAAATCCTGTTCGTACCGGCTGGCACCCATCGCGTCGCGACCTCGGCGATAGGCGATGGTGACGTGCTCAGCGCCTAGCAGTTTCGATTTCACTGCCGCATCTACGGCAGTCATACCACCGCCAATCACAACGACATTGCGACCCACAGGTAGATCAACCAGATCGCTGGCCTGTCGCACATCCGAGATAAAGTCGACCGCCGGGCGCACCCCGTCTTTATCGACACCATCAGCCCGCAGTGCGTTCACCCCCGCAAGTCCTATTGACAGGAAAACAGCGTCATAGTTCTCCTGCAACCCTTCCAGAGAAACCGTCTCTCCCAGAATCGAACCGGTCTCGATCGCGATCCCGCCAATTTTAAGCAGCCAATCGACCTCGGCCTGTGCAAAATCATTGGTAGATTTATACGCCGCAATCCCGTATTCGTTCAGACCGCCTGGCTTGGGCTTGCCTTCGTGGATCACCACATCGTGCCCCAGCATCGCCAGACGATGCGCACAGGCCAGACCGGCGGGCCCTGCCCCAACCACGGCAATTGTCTTGCCGGTTGATGCGGCGCGCTCGAACGGATGCGCACCCGAGGCCATCACATCATCGGTTGCATAACGCTGCAGGCGTCCGATCTCGACCGGCTTGCCTTCTGCCGTCTCACGCACGCAAGCCTCTTCACACAAAGTTTCGGTCGGACAAACCCGGGCACACATGCCGCCCAGAATGTTCTGCTCCAGAATGGTCTGCCCTGCCGCCTGCGGTTGCCCGGCCTGAATCTGGCGAATGAACAACGGAATATCGATATCCGTAGGACAGGCCGTCACACATGGCGCGTCATAGCAGAAATAGCATCGATCGGCGGCCACAGCGGCCTCGTGCGGGGCCAGCGGCGGATGCAGATCGGTGAAATTCGAGGTCAGCTCATCGCTGGAAAGCCGCCCGGAGACGATCCCGGGTGCCATCTGGCCCTGTGCCATCACTCTACTCCCTGTAGATATGTTTGTTATGGACCCCAGCTTGCCACAATCTGATTTTTTATCAATTGGTAAAATTTGCCAAATGGTCAAAAAATGAAAAATCCGGGCGGAATGGCCCGGATTCAGTCAGAAATTGCCTATTTTGTTGGCAGCGGCGGCTCAGACCATCCCGCCCAGGTGGCCGGATTTGATCCAAACACGGGCTCCGCCCTCTCCTGCTACAGCAGCAAAGCGTGATCCAGGCGGCAAGCGCAACCAGTCCCAAGTGCCAAATTCTTCGCCCGCCTCGGCAAAGCCACCTTCGATAACAAAGACCTCAAACCCCTTATCGGCGTCCAATTCAATATGTTCGCCCGCGCCCCAGGTTTGCACCTGGACATCCTCATGCACATCCTTGAACAAATCGATATCTCCGCCCCCGTTGATCGAGCGCCGAACCTCGGTGCAGTCATTGGGGTCGAACTGATGCAATTTGACCAGAATAGTCGCGCCTTCGCTGGCCGAGGATGTATGGGAGGACGTCGGGGGATTGCGTACATAGCTGCCGACAGGGGAATCTCCGGTTTCATCCTGGAACACTCCGTCCAGCACCAGATATTCCTCACCACCGTCATGAGTATGCGATGAAAACGCGCTGCCGGGGGCAAAGCGCACGATGGTTGTGGCACGCGCCACTTCCTCGCCAATGCGGTCCAGCATCTTGCGTTCGACGCCAGCAACCGGTGACGCGACCCATTCGGTCTGATCAAAGTGAACGGCGACCCGCTGTGTGAAATCTGCATTGACCCGCATATGCAATCCCCCTGCGTTGCTGTCACATTAGATGGGAGCACGAGCCGGATTTGCAAACCGGTCATGTTTGGGGTTTTGACGCCCTTCACAGCTTGTTGTACTTCCGGTTGAGGCAGCGGCCGAATACCGGCCCGATCAGAAAGCGCAATACGATGCAGGCAAGCCCGGCGACATTTAACATCCTCATCATCGGGCAAAACAACCGGCTGCAATACGAGGCATTGCTTTTCGCCGCCTCGCTGCGCCACAGCTCATCAGGGTTCAAAGGTCGGCTGTTCGTGGGGGTGCCACAGCCCGGCCCTCTTTGGCCTCAGAACCCCAGCATTCAGGATGCCGAAGTTCTTGAAGCCCTGCAGCATCTGGGTGCCGAGATCCTGCCTTTTGAGTCTCATGCTTTTGGCTCGAGCTATCCCAATGGCAACAAGATCGAAGCTTTGCTGGCGATGCCAGAGGGTGAGCCCTTTGTCTTCTTCGACTCCGACACTCTGATCACCGGCGAAATTTCCGACGTCCCGTTCGATTTCGAACAGCCCGGCGCCTCACTTCGGGTCGAGGGAACATGGCCCAAACCCACGCTCTACGGCCCAGGATATGAGGGTATCTGGCGCGCACTGTATGACCGGTTCGGGCTGGATTTCGAAAGCTCTCTCGATCCCAGCCAGCCCGAGGGTTATTGGCGGCGCTACCTGTATTTTAACGCCGGTTATTTCTTCTACAAATGCCCCCGCCAATTTGGTGAGCGGTTTATGGGCTATGCCCGCACCATTCGCGACGAGGAAATCCCCGAACTGACCGGGCAAGTTCTGAACCCGTGGCTAGATCAGATCGCCTTGCCGCTGGTCATCCATTCCTTCGGTGGCGGACGGGATGCCCTGCCCGAGGGCCTGCTGGATGGTCGGATCAGCTGCCACTATCGCCTGTTCCCGATGCTCTACGCCCGCGAAAGCGATCATGTGGTCGAGATATTGGAAACCGTCGTGGCCCCGAACAAGATCAAAAAAGTGCTCAAAGGCTATGATCCACTGAAGAAGCTCGTGATACAGCGCAAGGGTGCGAAGATCCGGGCATTGTTCGACCGAAACAACCTGCCCGCACGCGAACAGGTCATTCGCAAAACGATCAAGTCCAAGGGGCTTTGGCTGCGGTGACGCGGACATTGTGCCGGGCGAGCCAATGTCCTAGAGATTCAGCAACACACATTCCAACAGGAGATTTCCTCGATGTCTGACGGACCCACCTACGGTTTTGACACGCTGCAAATTCACGCCGGGGCCCGCCCCGACCCTGCCACAGGCGCGCGCCAGACACCGATCTACCAGACCACGGCATATGTATTTCGCGACGCGGAACACGCCGCCGCGTTGTTCAACCTGCAGGAAGTGGGTTTTATCTATTCGCGACTGACCAACCCGACTGTTGCGGTGCTGCAGGAACGTGTGGCGACGCTTGAAGGCGGTGTCGGTGCGGTCTGCTGTTCCTCGGGACACGCAGCGCAGATCATGGCGCTGTTCCCGCTGATGGGGCCGGGCTGCAATGTTGTCGCCTCGACCCGCCTCTACGGTGGGACGGTGACGCAGTTTAGCCAGACGATCAAACGTTTCGGCTGGTCGGCCAAATTCGTTGATACCGATGATCTGGACGCTGTGAAGGCCGCTATCGACGAAAACACCCGTGCAGTATTCTGCGAATCCATCGCCAATCCCGGCGGCTATGTCACTGATATCCGTGCTCTGGCGGATTTAGCCGATGCAGCAGGCATTCCGCTGATCGTCGACAACACCTCTGCCACGCCCTACCTGTGCCGCCCGATTGAACAGGGCGCGACGCTGGTCGTGCACTCGACCACCAAGTACCTGACCGGAAACGGCACCGTGACCGGCGGCTGCATCGTGGATTCGGGCAAGTTCGACTGGTCGGCAAATGACAAGTTTCCTTCGCTCAGCGAACCCGAACCCGCCTATCACGGCCTGAAATTCCACGAGACCTTCGGCCCGCTCGCCTTTACATTCCACGGCATCGCGATCGGTCTACGCGATCTGGGCATGACGATGAACCCTCAGGCGGCGCATTACACACTGATGGGGATAGAAACGCTATCGCTACGGATGGAGCGCCATGTCGAAAACGCGCAGAAAATAGCAGCGTGGCTCGAGGCAGACGACCGTGTGGATTACGTGACATATGCTGGCCTGCCATCCTCGCCTTATAGCGACAGGGTAAAAAAGCACTACCCGCGCGGCGCGGGCGCCCTGTTCACCTTTGCGGTCAAGGGCGGCTATGACGCCTGCGTAAAGCTGGTGAACGCGCTTGAGATCTTCAGCCACGTGGCCAACCTTGGCGACGCACGGTCGCTGATCATCCACTCGGCCTCGACCACACACCGTCAGTTGACGCCCGAGCAGCAGGAAGCTGCAGGCGCAGGCCCTGGAGTGGTGCGCGTGTCCATCGGGATCGAGGATGCAGACGATCTGATCGCTGATCTCGATCAGGCTCTGTCCAAAGCCAGCGCCTGATCCGATGACCGGGCACAACACAAATGAACTGGGTCAACCCATCGGCTTGTCGGTCGCGGGCGAGTTTCCTCGCCCCACCCCGCCTTACACACCGATGCAGGGCCGGTTCTGTTCCGTTGTGCCACTGGATGTAAACAGGCACGCGCCTGGCTTGTACCGGGCGTTTGCCAATGACATGGACGGCCACAATTGGACTTATCTGCCCTACGGCCCGTTCGACTCTGAGGCGGATTTCACCGCATGGGCGCAGTCAAACTGCATGGATGCGGACCCGATGTTCCATACGGTGCTCGACGCGGATGAGGTGCCCGTGGGGATGGCCTCGTATTTGCGGGTCGAACCAGCAGCGGGTGCGATCGAAGTGGGCCACATCCATTTCTCGCCTCTGCTGCAGCGTAAACCGCAATCGACCGAAGTGATGTATCTGATGATGCGCCGGGTATTCGATGAGCTTGGCTATCGCCGCTACGAATGGAAATGCGATGCGCTGAACGCTCCATCAAAGCGTGCAGCCGAACGTTTGGGTTTCACGTTCGAGGGCGTCTTCCGGCAGGCGACCCATTACAAAGGGCGCAACCGGGATACGGCGTGGTTTTCGATAATCGATAGCGAATGGCCGCGCATTCGGGCGGCCTTCGAGAACTGGCTTGCGCCGGGGAATTTCGATGCATCGGGCCAGCAGCGCCAACCGCTGCAAGCCCGGGTTGGATCGTAGATTACTCCGCGATTTCGAACTCCATCGCGATATTGACCGAAACGGAAATCTCTCCGCCTGCGACCGGCACGCCACCGGCGTCCGACATAGCCATCTCGCGCATCTGAGCCATCGGGCGAACACCTCCGCCGTGGTCGTTGATCGATAGGACGGGACCCAGCGTAACCCCGGACGCCTGCGCTAGTTGCTGCGCCTTCTCGGTCGCATCTGCCACAGCCTTGGCCCGTGCTTCAGCCTCAAGCGGTTTGGGCTCTTGCACGCCAAAGCTCAGACCGCCGAAATCATTCGCACCATCCTTGATGACCGCATCCATGATCTGGCCCAGATTATCCAGATCCCGTACGCGAACCGAAACGCGGTTGGACGCGGTGAACCCAGTGATCTTGGGTGGCTCATTGCTGGAATTGCTGCGCCCCGACCAGACCGGTGAAAGCGAAAGATCGCGCGTCTGAACATCGCGCGCCTCCAATCCCATTTCGTCCAGTCGTTTGAGGATCTGCGTCACCGCATCCGAGGTCGCCTGCATCGCTACCGATGCCTGCGCATCCTGATTGGTCACGCCCAGTGTTATCGTTGCCATATCGGGTGCAACCAGAGCCGTACCGGTCCCGCTGACCGAGATGCGACGTTCTTCCGCATGGGCGGGCAGAGTCGCGGTGGCAGCGGCCATGGCGGCCAAAAAAGCAAGTGTCTTCAAGATGATCCCTCCTTGATGCTTGCTCTCAAGATGGGTGGTCGGGCCCGTACACGGCAAGGGGGAAACGTGCCTTTTTCTTTCCCTCGGCGAGTTCCTGCTCTAATCTCGGCGGGCAGACATCTAAGCGTTTGCATAAAAGCCGACAATTATGGTTCATCGCGATTATGAAACCCGCCTTTGCGCTGTCATTTTCTGAAAACGGCATTTCCTTGCATCATCAGTCGGATGGAGACTGGTACTGCATTGGAACCGTTCCGTTAGATGCGTCGGATTTCGCGGACCAGATGCAGGCCCTTCGGGATCAAGGATTCGCGCTGGAAAATGACCTGAGTTGCAAGCTTGTGATTCCATCCGATCAGGTGCGCCGCTTGGTTGTCGACACCGATGGTTTGGACACCGATGCAGCGGCGAAAAAGGTCAAGGATACGTTGGCCGCAGCCACGCCCTATGAGCTATCAGAGCTGGCTTATGTCGCGGGCGACGTGGGGACTGAGACCCCGGTTGCCGCTGTGGCCCAGCAAACGCTGGACGAAGCCAGCGCATTTGCCACCGATCATGGCTTTATCCCCGAGGCATTCTGGGTCAGCGCAACCGGCAACGATGCTCTGGACGCGCCATTTCTGGAACTGCCGATCATTGTGGATGAGGACGCTGTGATTGCGGCCCCCAAACCCGTTGATACGCCGGACATACCGGTTCACGCCATCGCTGAAGATGCAGCCCCCCCTGCATTTGAGCCTGCTACCAAAGCACTGCCCTCGTCTGCCAAGACAGGAACGGATTTGAAACGCTTTGCAATTCCTGCGATCGCAGCGTCGGTTGTGGTTGGAATGTTGCTGGGTGTCTGGTCTTACAACAGCTCTGACCCCGAAATTGTCGAAGTGGCCGAACCGTTAGAGCCCGAGCTGCAGCCAGAGCCAGAAATTGCAACTGCAGAACCGCAGGCACAACCCGAACCTCAGGAAACCGAGATCGCAAGCCTCCCACAAGAACCTGAAGTGGCAGAGGAAGAACCGGTGCTCACCCCCACGGACGAGGCCATTCTCGAGGCACTGAAGATTGAACCGGAGCCGGTCGAAGACATCGCTGATCTGCCAGAGATCAGAACCGAGTTTCGTGAGTTTACCGGCACCGCCCCTGTTGAACCTTCAGATCTGGAGCCAGCGCCTGTGGCTGGCGTGGATAATCAATATCTCACATCGGTCGATCGCTCGGACCTGTCGACCGATTCCGTCGCACTACCCGAACTTGCCAGCCTCGACACAGATGCGTCTTTTGAGTCGATCTCTTTGCCAGGCCAAGCGGGGCAGCGGTTCAACCTGGATGAACGCGGACTTGTGACGCCAAGCGCCGAAGGCACACTGAACCCGGCCGGTGTGATGGTTTATCTGGGTCGTCCCGCATCCGTGCCCCCCGAACCCCCAACCAGGTTCGAAACAGAACCCGTTGTCATAGAAGAGGTCGATGAGAGACTCGCAGCGTTTCGCCCACGGCCACGCCCGGAAAATCTGGTGGATCAATTCGAACGCCAGCAACTTGGCGGTCGATCCCGGCAAGAACTGGCCTCGGTCCGGCCCAAGCTGCGGCCCGAGTCTCTGCAAACCCCTCCGCAGGTCGATGAAACCCCGACTGCGCTGGCTGTTGTACGGGTACCCCGTCCAAAAATCAGGCCTGCCAGCATCACGGCGCGCGCGACACGGCAACCTAGTTCTGGGAGTGCAGCGCTGGCCTCGACCGCAAATGTGGCCAGTAATGCCGATGAAGTTGGTTCGTTCCAGCCCAGAACGGTCAATCCCAAAATCCCGTCTTCCGCTTCAGTTGCGAGACAAGCAACCATCGACAACGCGATTAACCTGCGCAAGTTGAACCTAATCGGCGTGTACGGCACCCCGGCAAACCGCCGTGCTTTGGTCCGCCTGCCCAGCGGACGCTATAAAAAGCTGAAGGTGGGCGATCGCATCGACGGAGGTAATGTCATCGCTATCGGCGACAGCGAGTTGCGCTATCAGAAGCGCGGCAAGAACATCACGCTCAAGATGCCGCGCGGGTAAAGAAAAAGCGCCATGTCGGTCAGACACGGCGCTCGGTTGATTTCATTGGTTCATGTTTAGGCTGCCGAGATTTCACCCGACTCGATCTGCTCACGTTCGATCGATTCAAACAGGGCCTTGAAATTGCCTTCACCAAACCCGTCATCCCCTTTACGCTGAATGAACTCAAAGAAGATCGGGCCAATAACTGTTTTCGAAAAGATCTGCAGCAGAATCTTGGTCTCACCGCCATCAACAACGCCTTCGCCGTCGATCAGAATGCCGTGCTTCATCATCCGATGCTTGGGCTCATCATGGCCGGACACACGGTCGTAAGACATGTCATAATAGGCCTCGTTCGGACCGGGCATGAACTTCAGACCCTTCTCGGCAATGGCATCGGTCGAGGCGTAGATGTCGTCGCTGCCCACCGCGATATGCTGGATGCCTTCGCCGTTGTACTTCTTCAGGTAGGAGACGATCTGTCCGGTCTCGCCACGATCTTCATTGATCGGAATGCGGATGCGACCACAAGGTGAAGTCAACGCGCGACTGTAAAGCCCGGTGAACTTACCTTGAATGTCGAAAAAGCGGATTTCACGGAAGTTGAACAGGTCGCCGTAGAATTTGAACCACTTGTCCATGTTGCCCTTGAACACGTTGTGGGTCAGGTGATCGAGATAGTAGAACCCATCGCCGCGCGGTTTTGACTGCTCCAGCCATTCAAATTCCTCGTTGTAGGGCGAAGTGTCGTAATACTGATCGATGAAGTAGATCAGCGAACCACCAATGCCCTTGATCGCCGGAACGTTCATGGTCTTGTCTGCGCCATCATAAGGCTCAGCCCCTTTGGCGATCGCGTGCTCATAAGCCTTCTGAGCATCAACAACGCGCCAGCCCATGGCAGGGGCGCAGGGGCCGTGCTCGGCCACGAATTTGGCTGCAAAACTGTCAGGATCCGCGTTCAGGATGTAGGTTACATCACCCTGTTGCCAAAGCTCGACCTTGGGGGTGTCGCGGTGATAGCCGACATAGTCGAAGCCCATTCGCGCAAACAGGTCTCGCAGCTCTTGCGGCTCGGGGTGTGCGAATTCAACAAACTCAAACCCGTCGGTACCGGCTGGGTTTTCTTCGCTGATGACAGATTTCGGGGCGTTATGCGGGAAAGGACCCATGGCGCGTCTCCTCGGAAAACAGGAATTTCTTTGCTGATTCAAAAATACGCCTTAATGAGTGCTGTTTCTGCGCATTGTTTTCGTATAAACTAAGTTTAGATGCGTACTTTCCGCATATTGATTGCAAATCTTGAGGAAACGCCGCACGTGCTGGATCGGATTGATATCGGAATACTCGCAGCTTTGCAGCGCGACGCGCATCTGACGTCGCAGCAATTGGGTGATGTGCTGAATCTATCCGCCAGTCAGGCGGGCCGTCGCCGACAGCGCCTTGAGGCCGAGGGTTATATCACTGGGTACACCGCACGACTGGACCCGCTGAGGCTGGGGCTACAGGTTCAGGGGTTCATTCAGGTGCATCTGGGCACTCATGGTCCCGAACAATCCGCAGGCTTCGCCCGCATGGTCAACACCCGCCCCGAGATCACCAGCGCCTGGACGATGACAGGTGAGGCAGATTATCTGCTTCACGTCTATTGTGACGACTTATCCGCACTCAATACCTTGCTTCACGAAGTGATCCTGCCGCATCCTGCAGTTGCACGGGTGCAAAGCCAGATCGTGATGGACCAATTGAAACGCGACGCGCCGCTCCCGACCTGAGCGGATTTAAGAGGACAATAATGAACGAGTTCCTTTATCAGGCATCGATCTATCTGGCAGCTGCGGTGATCGCGGTGCCGCTTTCCGCCCGTCTGGGTCTGGGATCGGTGCTGGGTTATCTGGCCGCAGGCATCGCGATTGGACCAATTCTGGGGCTAGTTGGCGCAGAGACCGAAAGCCTACAGCATGTGGCCGAATTCGGCGTCGTGATGATGCTGTTCCTGATCGGGCTCGAGCTTGAGCCCCGTGCCTTGTGGGATATGCGGGACAAATTGTTAGGCTTGGGCGGGCTGCAGGTCGGCCTGTCGACCGCAGCAATCGCAGCTGTGGCGTTCTATGCGGGTCATCAATGGTCGGTGGCGCTGGCGGTTGGATTGACCTTGTCGCTTTCTTCCACGGCAATCGTGCTGCAGACCCTGTCCGAAAAGGGCCTGATGCAAACCAACGGAGGTCGAGCGACCTTCTCGGTCCTGCTGACGCAGGACATTGCCGTAATCCCGATCCTAGCTTTCCTGCCGCTGCTTGCCCTGCCCGCAAGTATCCACATCGAAGATGACGGCTCCATCAGCCGTGGCGTAGGCATAGCCAAAGACGCGGATTATCACGCCAAACTCTCGCTGGTCGAAGGTCTGCCCGGCTGGGCCGTTACGCTTGTCACCATTGGCGCCGTCGCGTTTGTCGTATTGGCCGGCATCTACCTGACCCGCCCACTGTTCCGTTTCATCCACGCCACCCACCTGCGCGAGATGTATACGGCACTGGCGCTAATGATCGTGGTCGGCATCTCATTCCTGATGACCCTTGTGGGCCTGTCGCCCGCTCTTGGCGCGTTTCTGGCCGGAGTGGTTCTGGCCAGTTCGGAGTTTCGACACGAAATGGAAAGCGACCTTGAGCCGTTCAAGGGGCTGTTGCTGGGCCTGTTCTTCATCACCGTGGGCGCTGGGATCGATATCGGGTATTTCTTCGCCGACCCGTTTGACCTGATCGGTTTGGCCTTGCTGGTCATACTGGCCAAGGGGATCATCCTGTTCATCGTCGGGCGCGCCTTCAAGCTGCGCGGGCGCGATCACTGGCTGTTCACGCTGGGTTTGGCCCAGGCCGGTGAATTCGGCTTTGTCTTGTTGGCGTTTTCTACGCAGCAGAACGTGATTCCGCCGGGCTTGTCGCAAAAACTGTTGATGATCATCGCGCTGACCATGTTGATCACACCGCTTCTGTTTATCGTCTACGACGTACTTTCGCGCTTTCTCGGCGAGAGCAATCCGCAGGTTGAACCCGATCAGATCGACGAAAAAGGCCCTGTCATCATCGCCGGGATCGGTCGCTTTGGGCAGATCGTCAACCGGCTGGTACAGGCAAGCGGGTTTAAAACAGTTGTTCTGGACCACGATATCGAAACGATCCAGCTGATGCGACGGTTCGGTGTCAAAGGCTTCCTTGGCGACCCCACTCGCCCCGAATTGCTGCGCGCTGCTGGAATCGAAAAGGCAGCGGTCCTTGTCGCGGCCATGGATGACTACAAACAGGTCACCCGTCTCGTCGGATATGCCCGCCGCCAGCGGCCCGATCTGCACATCATCGCCCGCGCCCGCGACCGCAACCATGTCTATGAACTGTATCAGGCAGGGGCCAACGATATTGTCCGCGAGATGTTCGACGGATCGCTACGCGCGGGCCGCTATGTATTGGAGAACATTGGCCTCAGTGAATACGAGGCCGCACAAGCTGAACAAACCTTTTATCACCACGACCGGGGATCGGTGCGCGAGCTTGCAGAACTGTGGATCCCCGGCATGCCCACAGCCGAAAACAAGAAATACATCGAGCGTGCGCGGCAACTGGAAAAAGATCTGGAAACCGCGCTGCTGGAACTGGCCGAGGAACACGCCAAGAAGTCGGCTTAACCGTCCGACACACCCGCTTCAGCGAATGTCGCCATGCCGGAATGGCAAGCAACCGCGCTTTTCAGAATGTTGATCGCCAACGCCCCGCCCGAGCCCTCGCCCAAGCGCAGGCCGAGGGTCAGCAATGGCTCCTTGCCGAGCTTGCCCAGCATCGCGGCATGCGCGCCCTCGGCGCTTTGGTGGCCCGCGATGGTGTGATCAAGCGTTGTTTCCGAAATCTGCGCCAGACAGGCTGCAGCTGCGGTGCAGATGAATCCATCCAGAATTACCGGTATCCGCAATACGCGCGCGGCGGCTATCGCACCCGCCATAGCCGCAATCTCGCGTCCGCCGAGGCACCTTAGAATATGAAGTCCATCGCCCTGACCATGCAGAGCGACGCCTTCCGCAACAACCCTGGTTTTGTTCGCCAGACCTGCATCATCCACACCGGTCCCGCGGCCAGTCCAGTCGGCAGCATCCCCGCCAAATAGCGCGCAAGCGATGGCGGCAGCCGGCGTGGTATTTCCGATCCCCATCTCTCCAACAACCAGCAGATCGGCCTGCGGATCAACCGCCTGCCATCCTGTGCGCAGTGCGCTTAGAAATTCCTCTTCGCTCATCGCGGGGGCTTGGGTAAAATCTGCGGTCGGACGGTCCAGCTCCAGCGCGTGCACGTCCATCTTCGCGCCCGCAGCCTTTGCCAACTGGTTGATCGCCGCGCCGCCATGTTCGAAATTCATGACCATCTGCACCGTCACTTCGGGCGGGAACGCCGAGACACCTTGAGCAGTTACGCCATGGTTGCCCGCAAACACGATGACCTGCGGCGCATCGATCTGAGGCCGCGCATCCCCGCGCCAACCTGCATACCAGATCGCCAGATCCTCAAGCCGCCCCAACGCGCCGGGCGGTTTGGTTAGTTGACCGTTGCGCTCTTCCGCGCCCTGCTTGGCAGCGGTGTCCGGACCGGGTGCGCCGGTCAGCGCATTGCGGAAACTGTTCAAGTCATTGAGTTCGGGCAGCATGGAAAGCCTCGTTGCATCAGAGTGGTTGTGTGTGTTTAACCAATGCTGGCAAAGCAACAAGACCCGGAAAGGCCTGGGAGTGACCAAAAACGACACCGCCCCGTTTTCCCTGTGGGATATCTCGCTGGCTCTGGTCCTTTTGACGCGCCTGCCCCTGCCACGCCTGCCCGATCAAGCGTTCACCCGCCAGTCGCGTGCGGCTTGGGCCTATCCCCTTGCCGGGCTTGTTGTGGGGGCGCTGGCTTGCGGCGTCGCCTGGATTGCAATCTGGGCGCAGCTGCCAACCCTTGCCACCGCCGCCCTGCTGGTCGCCACGTTGATCATCGCAACCGGAGCGATGCACGAAGACGGGCTAGCCGATACGGCCGACGGGCTTTGGGGCGGCTTCACAACCGAACGTCGACTGGAGATCATGAAGGACAGCCATATCGGCACTTACGGCGTACTGGCCCTGTTGCTGGGCCAACTGCTTCGAATTGCTGCTGTCATGGCACTGATCGGTGCGGGTCTGTTGACGGGCATATTGGCCGCCTGCCTGTTCTCACGCGCCATGATGCCCGTGCTGATGCGCGCGCTACCCAACGCTCGCAAATCGGGGCTGAGCCATTCGGTTGGTGCGCCCCCCTTGTCTGCGGTGCTGGCCAGTATCGTGTTGGCTATCGTCCTGTCGCTATTGCTGCTGGGTGGATCAGCCATCACGCCGATGCTCTGCGCCCTACTTGCAGCGGCTTTTGTCGCTCGCATCGCCAAGACCAAGATCGGTGGCCAAACCGGTGATATTCTGGGGGCCACGCAGCAGGTCTCGGAAATCATCTTCCTCCTGGCGCTAACAGCCTCAATCTAAGACGCCCCACCGGTTTCAATGCGCAGCGTCGCGCCACAGTGTTTGCAATGCACAGCATCCGGATCGTGCCGGAACAGGCCGCAGCTTGGGCATTTGTAGCGCACTTTCTGCGGCATGAAGATCGCCTGCGCCAGACGGACAAACAACGCCACGCCAACAACCATGATGAAAACGGAAAACAGCTTTCCCGCTGGTGTGCCCAGCGTGATATCTCCGAACCCCGTTGTCGTCAGGGTCGCCATAGTGAAATAAAGCGCGTCGATATAGGGGGTCTGCGCATCTTCGGGGACGAAAAAGACCAGTACTGCAGTCGAGGTTGCAAAAACAAAGACCATCAGATTGATCGCCGCAATCACCGCGTCCTCGTGGGTTCGGAAGAAAGGACTATCTCGGCGCAAATCCCGCAGCAGATGATAGGAATGGATCAGCCGCAACGCGCGCAATATCCGAAGAAACGCGAGATTGCCGGTCAGGAACGGGTCAAGCAGCAGCGACACGATCACAACGATGTCTGCCATCGTGTAAATCTGGCGCAGCAGTTTCCAGCGGTCTTTGGAAATCCACATCCGCGCGCAGAAATCCATTAGGATGATCAGCCCGACACCCAAACTTGCCGCCGTCAGCCCAGGCCCATGCGGGATATTCGCCGTGGAGACAAAAAAGATGATCGAGGCGATATCGAACAGGATCAGCCCATAGCGAAACCAGACCGAGACCGGCTCGTGGCTGATGTAGAGAAACTTGACGGTTTGCTTCATCATGTCCCCGTATCTTCCTGCAGTTACAGAAAAATACCCGACACACACCACAAGACCAAGCGCCTAGTTGCGAAAAAGGGCCGCCCCGGATATCGGGACGACCCTTAAATTGGCTCGAACGCAATCAGGCTGCGCGTGAGGTCAGAACCTCATCGACCTGTTTGGCAGCCGAAATCTCATCGGCGCCAGAAACTGCGGCCACTTCGCGTGTCAGACGTTCCAGCGCGGCTTCGTACAGCTGACGCTCGGAATAACTCTGCTCGCGCTGGTCGTCGGTGCGGTGCAGGTCGCGGACCACTTCGGCGATCGAGATCAAGTCACCCGAGTTGATCTTTTGCTCGTATTCCTGCGCCCGGCGCGACCACATGGCGCGTTTGACCTTGGCTTTGCCCTTCAGCGTCTTCATTGCCTGACTGATCACATCCGGTGAGCTGAGCGACCGAAGCCCCGATTCAGTGACCTTGTTAGTCGGCACGCGCAGGGTCATTTTGTCTTTTTCAAAAGAAATCACGAACAGCTCAAGCGAGAAGCCTGCAACTTCCTGCTCTTCGATTGACACGATCTGACCTACGCCATGAGCCGGGTAGACGACATAATCGTTCGGGCGGAACTCAAGCTTTTTCGATTTCGACATTCATATTCATCCTTCATTACTGATCGGGATATGAGACGACAAAAGCACCACAGCCGAGGCCCTGCATGGCCCCGTCAGGCGGCTTATTTGTCATAAATTCAGAACTCCAAAGCGAGCATACTTACGGAGCACATCCCAATCACAGTCATCATTCGGTCCCAAGTATATCACAAATTTGCGACACTCAAAAGACCGCGCCAAGGTAAATGGGAAATTCCCTTTCTACCTCAAATAATTAATGCACAGATTGATGCCAAATGAACGGTAACCGGCTGCCGAATCGGTCAACCGCCCTCGCCGGGGGCTTCCGAGAAATATTTCTCCATCTTGCCTTCTTCGCCGTCGCGTTCCTCGGCCTCGGGCAAGGGGTCTTTTTTGGTCACGATCACCGGCCACATTTCCGAATATTTCCGGTTGAATTCGACCCACTGCTCCATCCCCGGCTCGGTATCCGGGCGGATGGCGTCGGCGGGGCATTCGGGTTCGCAGACACCGCAGTCAATGCATTCGTCGGGGTGAATGACCAATGTGTTTTCACCTTCGTAGAAACAATCCACCGGACAAACCTCGACACAGTCGGTGTATTTGCAGCCAATACAGTTTTCGGTGACAACGTAGGTCATGTTGGATTTCCCGTTTGCGCTTTGGCGACTAGCTAATCCAGTCTGACCGCCGCTTCAAGGTCAGATCACCCCTTTGGGATGCGAGAAAGATCAAGCGCGCGTCTTTCTTTCTTGGTTGGACGACCTTTTCCCTCAAACGCAGGATTCTTGGGCGATACGTCCTGCTTTTCGGTCATATCAAAGTACAAAGCTTGCGCCTCGGGGGCCGGACCGCGACGCACGCCAAGCGCTTCGATACGTACAACCCGGACAATACGCCCCTGCGGAAAGGTCAGGACATCTCCGGGTGCCACGGCTTGCGCCGGTTTAAGCACCCGATTTCCGTTAAGACGCACACGGCCGCCGCTGACCTGTTTGGCGGCCAGGCTACGGGTCTTGAAGAACCGCGCCTGCCACAACCATTTGTCGATCCGCAGCTTGGCCTCGGCCATCGCGGATCAGTTGCCGTCCTTCAGACCCATCAACGCTGCCGCAAATGGGTTATCGGGATCGATTGCCTTTTCCTTTTTGGGTGGCCGTGACGAGAAGGTCTTGGCGCCCTGAGGCTTGCCCCCCTTCTTGCCATGCGGCTTGCCCTGAGGTTTACCACGCGGCTTGCCCTTGCCCTGCCCCTGCTCGCGACGCGGACCACGGTTTTGCTGACGTTGGCGCCCCCAAGTGAAGGTGTAGAACACCTCAATTTCGGGCTCATCCGAATTGGACTCTGCTGATTTCTCAGTGGCCGTAGCCTCTGCTGCCGCCTCGGTGCTTTCGGAGGCTTCGGCTGCCGTCTCGGCGGTTATACCGACGTCATCCGCTTCGGCATTTGCGGTCGGTGTCTCATCGACGACGGGTTGTTCCTCAGCTTCCGCCACAGGCTGCTCCGTGGGGACCGGTTTGGCCTTCTCACGTTCGCCGCGTTCGGCCTTGTAACCCAGTCCCTGCATCAGGTCTGCAAACTGTTCCAAGGTCATGCCGGTAATCGACAACATGTCGGGTTTGGCTTCGAACCCACCGCGGCTATCCTCGGACCGCAGCATGTCGGCCAGCCGTTCCAGCATATCGATCCGGATTGAGCGTTCGCCCGCATCGCGGTAGCCGCACATGGTGTCATAGCCCTGCGGCGCGTCCTTGGCGACCGGAACGGTAACCAGACCCGGAGGTGGTGCTTCGGGGAACTCCTGCAAGCCACCGGACAATGCCCAAAGTACCAGACGCAGGCGCGTTGGCGCGGGTTTCAGCAGCAGCGGCATGAAGATGGTGAATTGACCGAACCGGATGCCATGTTTACGCAGTGCACCACGGGCATCCTGATCCAGATCCTTGACCTCTTGCGCGACCTGCGCGCGCGGCAGAACGCCCAGCGCCTCGACCATGCGGAAGGCAAAACCTTTGGCCAGACCGCTCAGCTCCTCATCCCGCGACAGGTTCAGCAGCGGCTCGAACAGGGCTGCCACTTTGCGGTCGATGAAATGCTGCAGGCGGCGCTGAACCTTCTGTTCCACGTCCGGCCCGGCGGCCTCATCGACAAAAACCTCGACTACAGGCTTGAGAGGCTCGGCACCGGCAACAAGTTTGCCCACGGCATACTCGCCCCACATCAGGCCACCCTGATCGGTGAAATCAATTTCGGTATCGGGCGCATTGTAGAAGCGATCGGCACGCAGATGGAATTGCGGCGCGAGTGCCTGCAGAGAGGCTGACTTCAAGGCTTTCGCTTCAGTCCCCTGCGCGCTTTTGTCCGGGGTAAACCGGAACCCTTCCAGACGACCGACGAATTCGCCTTCGACGGTCACTTCACCCTTGTCATTTACTTCGGCCAAAAGGGCCTCCTTCTGTTTGAGCCGGCGCAGCAACACTGACGTGCGCCGGTCCACAAATCGCTGAGTCAAACGGTCGTGAAGAGCGTCCGACAGCCTGTCTTCTACAGTGCGCGTTTCCTCGCGCCAATGGGATTCGTCACGCACCCAACCGTTTCGTTGCGCAACATATGTCCAAGTGCGAATATATGCCAACCTTTTGGACAATGCATCAATGTCGCCATGGGTTTGGTCGATACGGCGGATTTGCCGCGCCATGAAATCATCGGGGATACTTCCGCGCTCATGCAGATGGCCATAGATCACCTCAAGCAGGCTGGCATGTTCGGCATGGCTGATGCCGCGAAAATCGGGGATTCTGCACACATCCCATAGCAATCGGATCGACGGTCCATCGCTGGCACGGGCAACAACTTCGGTGACTTGGGACAGAGATTTCAGGACGTTCAGATCGTCAGCTGGCCGCGCTTTGATCAGATGCTCATTGTCTGGGCTGACCTCAAGCGAGTCGATTAGTGCGTCGATTGAGCCGAACCGCAAAGCGGCATTCCGCCAATTCAACTTTTTCATAGGCGTGAACCGGCTGTCCATAATGGCTTGGGCTACGCCCTCATCCAGCGGCGGAGCCTCGCCCGTCACACCAAACGTGCCATCCGACATTCCGCGCCCGGCCCGTCCTGCGATCTGGGCCAACTCGTTGGGGGCCAGAGGCCGCATTCGGCGGCCATCAAACTTGGTCAGAGATGAGAACGCCACATGGTTCACATCCAGGTTCAACCCCATACCGATGGCATCCGTAGCCACCAGATAATCAACCTCACCGTTTTGATAGAGGTCAACCTGCGCATTCCGCGTGCGAGGGCTGAGCGCCCCCATGACGACCGCAGCCCCGCCCTTTTGGCGACGAAGCAGCTCGGCGATGGCATAGACGTTATCGACCGAGAATCCGACGATCGCACTGCGCGCAGGCATTCGGCTGATCTTTTTCGAACCGGAATAGACCAGCTGAGACATCCGTTCACGCCGGATGAACTGCGCTTCGGGCACAAGGGCCGCGATGGGGCCGCGCATGGTGTCAGAGCCGAGAAACAGCGTTTCATTGGTGCCGCGCGACCGCAACAGGCGATCAGTAAAGACATGGCCGCGTTCGGGATCCACGCAAAGCTGAATTTCGTCAATCGCTACAAAATCAGTGCCCATGCCTTCTGGCATCGCCTCAACTGTACAGACCCAGTATTGGGTGCGCGGCGGTACGATCCGTTCCTCGCCTGTCACCAGCGCCACAACAGACGGACCGCGAATAGCGACAATCTTGTCATAGACCTCGCGCGCGAGCAGCCGCAGCGGCAGACCGATGACACCGGTCCGGTACCCCAGCATACGTTCAATCGCGTAGTGAGTTTTACCTGTGTTCGTCGGGCCAAGTACGGCCACGATTCGGGATGACCCGCTCACCTTTGCCCCCTGCGCCCTGAGACTTACAGCGCCTTGCCTTCAACCTGAGGCTTCAGCCGATTCACGGCATTGGTTACTTCTTCATGATGGGGATGTATAGACAGGGCACGTGAATAGGCCTCAAGCGCTTGTTCTGGCTTGCCCACGATCTCAAAAATGAGGCCAAGGCCGTAAATAGCGTCGTAGTTGTTCGGATTCAGGGTCAATGCCTGTTCAAGATCCGCCGCAGCCATGCCAAACATGTCAATGCCGAAGAAAACCGAAGCGCGCACATGCCAACCCTCGGCAAATTCGGGTGCGTGATCGGTAAGCGCCGTCAAATGATCAAGCGCGGCCTCGACATCCCCGTCATCCAGCGCTTCGCGTCCGCGTTCCAACAGCAAATCCGCTGAAGCCGAACCTGATTGTGACCACAGCGCCTGCAATTGCCGATCCAATCCGATGGCCTGTTCGGGCGTCGATTGTGCCAGTTGCTGCAACAGTGATGCCTCGTCCCGCGAATCCGCCTGCTGCGCGATGCAACTGGTGGAAAACGTGACTATGACGGCAAGTGCCGCGACGGTACGTTTGAGATTGGTGATTGCAATACCCATAACAATGGTCAGTGTAGCGTAGCGACCGGGGATGTCCATTCACGGCGCATGAACAATATGAGGAAGACCATGAGCGATATTCTGGAAAAAGCCGCGGCGGCATTGAATGAGAAACTGTCGGGCGGCGATTTCGATGCGTCAGCCAAATTTGCCATTGCCGATCTGGGTTCTATCATTCTGGATGCAAGCGGTGCGCGGGTAAGCGACGAAGATGCTGATGTGACCCTCAGCGCCGATGCGGACACCTTTGAACAGATTCTCAGCGGCGACCTGAACCCAACCGGTGCGTTCATGTCCGGCAAGCTGAGCGTTGACGGAGACATGGGTATTGCCATGAAACTCGCCTCGGTGCTGGCCTGATGGAGTTTTCGCCGGCCCCCTTATACGAAGACGTGGCCGGCGGCCCTGCCGATGGTGCGGCGCATTGGCTGATAACCGAAGATGGCAAACGTATCCGCGTGGCACATTGGCTGCCCGGAGGCGATACGCACGGCACGGTGATGCTTTTCCCCGGTCGCACAGAATACATCGAAAAATATGGTGATACCGCCAAGGAATTTGTGAACCGGGGCTTTGCAAGTCTCGCGGTCGATTGGCGCGGGCAAGGGCTTGCAGATCGCCTGCTGGATGATCCGCGGATCGGTCATGTCGAACAATTCACCGATTACCAGCACGACGTTCGCTCAATACTGAAACTGGCCGAAAAACTGGAGTTGCCCAAGCCTTGGTACGTCATAGGCCATTCCATGGGCGGGGCTATCGGGCTTCGCGCCGTTCTGGAGGGGGCTGATTTTGCGGCCTGCGCCTTTACGGGCCCGATGTGGGGGATTTTCTTTACACCAATCATGAAGCCTCTCAGCCAGCTAACTGCCTATTGGGGGCCACGCTTGGGCTTGGGCGAGAAAACACCGCCCACCACCACGCTAGAGAGCTATGTGGCCTCACAGCCCTTCGAAGGAAACGTGCTGACACGCGATCCGGCGATGTACCGAATGATGCAGGATCAGTTGGCCGCACACCCTGAACTTGCTTTGGGTGCACCGTCCACCATCTGGCTGCGCGAGGCGCTGGATGAATGCACCTGGCTGATGGAACAGACCGCGCCCGAGATCCCTGCCCTGACCTTCTTGGGCAGCCACGAACAGATCGTAGACCGCAAGGCCATTCGGACACGTATGGCCAACTGGCCTAGCGGTACTCTGGTCGAGATTCCCAACGGCGAACACGAAGTTCTGATGGAGGCACCCGAGGTGCGCGGGCCAGTCTTTGATCAACTTGCTGCACATTTCGCGGCAGCCGCGGCGAAACCAAAACCCGAGCCCTGTCATTAAGGCCCAAGCCGACAGCTTGCTTGTGATCCGGACGTGCCGCGCCTAAATGTTTGCCAACGCAGTTTATTCGAGGTGTTCCATGCGCGACCTTCCCTTTCCCGTCCGTGATGCAAATGCAGGCGGCGGTGCCGATGATCTGGGCAATTTGCCGGAATGGGATCTGACGGACCTCTATGCCTCGGAAGATGCACCCGAACTGGCCCGCGATCTGGACTGGTTGGAGGGCGAATGTGCGTCCTTTGCCACTGATTATGAGGGTAAGCTGGCCGAATTGGACGCAGCTGGCCTACTGACCTGCGTGCTGCGCAACGAAAAGATCAACGCCATCGCCGGGCGGATCATGTCCTTTGCCGGATTGCGCTATTACCAACTGACCACCGACGCGGATCGCGCCAAGTTCCTTTCTGACATGCAGGAGAAGATCACCGTCTTCACCACGCCTCTGGTGTTCTTCACGCTGGAACTGAATCGCATCGACGATGACGCGCTGGCTGCTCATTTTGCCGCCAATGCCGATCTGGCGCGATACGAGCCCGTGTTCCGTCGCATTCGCGCGATGAAACCCTATCAACTGTCTGATGAGTTGGAAAAATTCCTGCACGACCTCGGCGTTGTCGGCGACGCGTGGGAACGCCTATTCGACGAAACAATCGCGGGCCTGACCTTCACCGTCGATGGTGAAGAGCTGAACATCGAAGGTACGCTGAACCTGCTGACCGAGCAGGATCGCGCCAAGCGTGAAGCCGCAGCGCGCGAACTCGCCAACGTTTTCCAAAGCAACATCAAAACCTTCGCGCGCGTTCATAACACGCAGGCCAAAGAAAAAGAGATCGTTGATCGCTGGCGCAAAATGCCATCTGCCCAGACCGGTCGTCACCTGTCGAACGATGTCGAGCCCGAAGTGGTCGAAGCCCTGCGCGAGGCCGTTGTGGCCGCCTACCCCAAGCTGAGCCATCGTTACTACGAACTGAAACGCAAATGGCTTGGTCTGGACGTGATGCAAGTGTGGGACCGTAATGCTCCGTTGCCGATGGAGGACACTCGCATCGTCGATTGGTTCGAGGCCGAGAAGACGGTGATGGACGCCTATAACGCGTTTGATCCTCGGATGGGTGAGATCGCAGCTCCCTTCTTCTCGAAGGGTTGGATCGATGCGGCCGTGAAGCCCGGCAAAGCGCCTGGCGCCTTTGCGCATCCCACCGTGACCGAAGTTCATCCCTACGTGATGCTCAACTATCTGGGCAAACCGCGCGATGTGATGACCTTGGCGCATGAATTGGGCCACGGCGTGCATCAGGTATTGGCCGCCGATCAGGGCGAGATGCTTTCATCAACCCCGCTGACCTTGGCCGAAACTGCTTCGGTCTTTGGTGAAATGCTGACCTTCCGCAAAATGCTGGATCAGGCCGAGACAGCGGAACAGCGAAAGGTGCTTCTGGCCGGTAAGGTCGAGGACATGATCAACACAGTCGTCCGCCAGATCGCCTTCTATGACTTTGAATGCAAACTGCACGCCGCCCGTCGTGAGGGCGAGCTGACACCAGACGACATCAACGCCCTTTGGATGAGCGTTCAGGCTGAAAGCCTTGGCCCCGCATTCGAATTCATGGACGGGTACAAGACCTTCTGGGCCTATATCCCGCACTTCGTCCACTCACCGTTCTACGTCTATGCCTATGCGTTTGGCGACGGCTTGGTGAACGCGCTCTATTCGGTTTACGAAAGCGGTGCGGACGGGTTCGAGGACAAGTATTTCGAAATGCTGCGGGCTGGTGGCTCCAAGCACCACAAAGAGCTTCTGGCCCCGTTCGGACTGGACGCCAGCGACCCTGAGTTCTGGGACAAAGGCCTGTCGATGATCTCGGGCTTTATTGACGAACTGGAAGCGATGGAAAGCTAAAGTTGAAAGGCAGCCTGTATGGCTGCCTCATTTCTCTTTGGCTGATTTCATCGTCGTCACGAAAATGGCCGTGACAATCAATACCGCGCCAACAATCGAAAGCGGTGTGATCGTTGCGCCCAGAAACAGTGCCGAGTTGACAAAGGTAAATACAACCGAGGCGGCGAATAGCAACGTCGCCGTCAATGTCGACACGCGGGCGGCGGCCTCGTACCAAAGATAATAGGCAAGCGCGGTGGGTAAAACGCCCAGAAGGATCAAGAAGATCACGTCGTTTGCGGTCGGCATCTGAATAGAAAAAGCCGCCAGTGGCACCAGCAAAACGCCCGAACACAAAAAGATGCCAAACAGGAAGTTCAACCTTTCGGCAGTGGTCTCAGATGACTGCATCGCGCGGCTGCTGGAAATCAGGAACACCGCCCAGCTAAGTCCCGCCCCGATTTCCATCAGATCGCCCAGCAGGGGCTCTCCCCCGCCTTGAAAATCCCGATAGACGGTTAGAAACACACCGAGGATCGCCAGCAGGGTTGCCAATACATCAGTCCGGCCAACGGTGGTATCCGCGAAGAAATACAGAAATATCAACACGAAGAACGGCGCGGTATTCTCAAGCACCATCGCATTAGCAGCACCTGTATGTTCCAAACCTATGTGGAACAGGATATAGTTCACCACCGTCGACAACACCGCCAGCCGGAAGTTCCAATCCCTGTACTGGATTGAAACCCGTGCGCCCATCACCCGCAGCATGCAGTAAATCGCAAACGCAGCGATGAACAGGCGTGATACGGCAATCTGCAACCCGCCGAGATCGCTGGTCAGGTACCGCACGATGACACTGTGCGTACCCCATAGAAACGCGGCTAGGAACCCAAGAACCAACCCGTTTTGCAGTACTGATCTCTGCGGCTGATCCTTCACCGGGTGCTCCTCGCGTTATTTCAACTGACTGTCTTTCGAACCCCGCCGATTGATCCCGCCGCGGGTCTTGAAGCTGCTGTCACGCTCTTGCTGGCAATCCAGGCACAGCTTTACGCCGGGCAGAGCAAGGCGGCGTTTTTCGGGGATCGGTTCTTCGCATTCAGCACAATGGGTAAGGCTTTCGCCCACAGGTCGCTTTTGTGCCTGCATCCGCGCCAGTTCATCTGAAATCGAAGCTTCGATCTGTTCACTCACCGCGCCATCGCGCGCCCAGCCGCCCGCCATTTAGCCCTCCTGATCCGGTCGGGACAGGATACGCGAGACACCACAGGGGTGGCAAGCTAGAGCGAAACGGCGGCGTCAAAGACCTGATCGATAACCTCTTGTGTGCCCCTCACGAATTCCAACGAACAGGGATATTCAACCCCTTCGCGAACCGATCGGCAGAACGCTTCGACCTGCAATTGATAGTGGTTGTCCGCAGGAAACCGGGGCACCAGAACCTCAAGGCCCGGTCGGTGCAGTTCAACCCGCGCCTCGCCGAACACACGGGCATTGAACGGAGCGGTTAGACGGATCATGCCACCTTCTCCGTGAAACACCATTTCCTGATGTGGATGCATGCGTGTTGAGACGTAGGCGGAATAGGTAAATTCGGGAAACTGCGCGCGTATTTCGGTGAAAACATCCACGTCATTTTCCCACCGGATCGCACCGCTGACCGAGACCGGCTCTTGCCCAGTCGCAAACCGAGCGCTGCCGATGACATACACCCCGATGTCACGCAGCCCGCCCCCACCGGTTTCCGCACGGTTGCGGATGTTGCCCGTGTCCGCCCGGTTGTCATAGCTGAACGCCCCGGTGACATGGACCAGCCGGCCGATCGCTCCGTCCGCGATCAGTTTACGGGTCAGATGCCACTGAGGGTGATGCACGATCATATATGCTTCGGCAGCCAGCAAACCCGTCTGGTCCCTCTTTGCGATCAGCGCGTCAAACTCATCGGCCCGCATGGTCATCGGCTTTTCGCACAGCACATGCTTGCCCGCATCCAGCGCCTTCAGGCTCCATTCGACATGAAGATGGTTTGGCAGCGGGATGTACACCGCCTCAATCTCAGGATCGGCTAGCAATGCCTCATAGCTGTTGTAGACATTCAGATCAGGGCAATATCTGGCAAAGGGCTCGGCCTTGGCCGGATCCGAGGTCGCCAACCCCGCCAGCCGCGCGCCCTCTGCCGCATGGATGGCGGGCGCCATGTGTTGTCGTGCGAATCTGGCTGCACCCAGAACACCCCAATTGACCGGTTTATGCATGCGCGCCCCCTAAAAATTGATGTAACCCGCCCAGGGCGAGCTCAATGTAATTCAGTTCCTGATCTGTCTATCAACCACCTGCCAATAAGTCAGTCCTTTCTCTATCTATTTGAAAATCATACGCCTCGGTAAATTTTTTGATGAGATTAAAAAACCCCGATAACCTTATACTTTATATCGATAATCTAAAATCGATCGGCGTCAAACCTGCCCTCGCAAATCAGTTTTGTTGATCCAGTCTGATACTGCCGCCGTAGCTCAAACATCGACTGAATCATGCTCGGATGGCGCTCTGGCAACATCTGGAGCAACGGCAAACAGGATGGGAGGCTTACTGAAATGCCAGCAACACATACGATTACAGGAACAGTGCTAAAAAGCGGTGATCCCGGAACGTTTGACAGCGACAATCAGGATTTCGACATTCTCCGCGAAGCGGTGATTGCAGCCGGGCTGGCGGAAACGCTGGACAATCCTGAGGCAGAACTGACCGTCTTTGCCCCAAATGACGCTGCTTTTATTACTCTGGCACAAACGCTTGGGTATAAAGGGGATGACGAGGCTGGAGCATTGGGCCACACCATCAAGGCGCTCACCCTGCTTGGCGGCGGAGACCCTATCCCTTTGCTAACCAACATTTTGAAGTATCACGTGGTCGATGGTGAGTTCGACAGCACCACAGTGGTCGGTCTAGGCGACGGGGCTGAAATCCAAACTTTGCTTGGGTCGTCAGTCGAACTGAACCTTGAAAGCGATCCTCCCAGCCTGGGCGATGCCGATCCGGGCATCGACGATCCCGGCTTGATCGCGTTCGACGTGGATGCGTCAAACGGTATCATTCACGTACTTGACGGCGTACTTCTACCCGTCTCGGTGTCGGGCATTCTGGGCAAAAAGAACACGGACTTTATCCTGGGTGACAGCAGCGATGAATTCATCTTTACCGGACGCGGCAAAGACTTTGTTCACGGTGATGGTGGCAATGACGTGATCAACACCGGCTCGGGCAATGATGTGGCGCTTGGCGGTGCCGGGAACGACATAATCTTCGGGGGGCGCGGAAAGGATATTCTGCGTGGCGATGAAGGCCATGACAAAATCTTCGGAGGTCGTGGGAAAGACATCATCGACGGCGGCGAAGGCAATGACAAACTCTTTGGTGGGCGCGGTAAGGATACGTTTGTGTTCGATGAAGGCGACGGTCACGACTG
Organism: Ruegeria sp. CF1; assembly: GCF_056537445.1. Lineage (NCBI taxonomy): Bacteria > Pseudomonadati > Pseudomonadota > Alphaproteobacteria > Rhodobacterales > Roseobacteraceae > Ruegeria > Ruegeria sp. CF1. The sequence continues at coordinate 891,248 of NZ_JBQFRN010000001.1, forward strand.
GATTGTCGATTTCCGCGTCGGCAAGGACAAGATCGACCTGTCCGAATACGATGGCATTACCAGCTTTGAGGACATCGAAGACGATATCGACGGAAAGTTCTTCGGGACCAAGATCGAGTTGGACGACGGAGACAGCATCTATCTATCAGGCGTCTGGGCAAGCCACCTGTCCGAGTCCGATTTCATTTTCGCATAACAAAAAAAATCAGCCCGCTCATATGGCGGGCTGATATCTGTCTGGGGTCAGTTTGAACCCAGCATTCCTTTTTCGCGCGCAAGCTCACGCATCTTCTTTTGCAGCTTCTCAAACGCGCGCACTTCGATCTGACGAATACGTTCACGGCTGACATTGTACTGCGTGCTCAGCTCTTCCAGCGTAACAGCCTGGTCCATCAGACGGCGCTGAGTCAGGATGTCTTTCTCGCGATCGTTCAGAACATCCAGCGCAGCAGCGAGCAATTCGCGCCGGGCTTCCAATTCATCGCGCGCCTCGTAGTCACCAGCCTGATCGGCATCTTCATCTTCCAGCCAATCCTGCCACTGCATGGTGCCTTCGCCTTCGGACCCCACGGTCGCGTTCAGCGAAGCATCGCCACCGGACATCCGACGGTTCATGCTGATCACTTCTTCCTCGGTCACTCCGAGGTCTTCTGCAATCTTGGCCACGTTTTCAGGACGCAGATCACCCTCTTCCAGCGCGCCAATGCGTGCCTTTGCTTTACGCAGGTTGAAGAACAGCTTTTTCTGCGCCGATGTTGTACCCAGTTTCACCATCGACCACGACCGAAGGACGTATTCCTGGATCGAAGCGCGGATCCACCACATGGCATAGGTCGCCAGCCGGAAGCCTTTTTCGGGGTCAAACTTCTTGACCGCCTGCATCAAGCCCACATTGGCTTCGGAAATCACCTCGGCCTGCGGCAGGCCATAACCGCGATATCCCATGGCGATCTTGGCCGCCAAGCGCAGATGAGACGTGACCATTTTATGCGCGGCCTCGGTATCCTGTTCCTCGACCCAGCGTTTGGCCAGCATATATTCTTCCTCTGGCTCCAGCAGAGGAAACTTGCGAATCTCCTGCATATAGCGGTTCAGCCCACCCTCGGGTGTCGGCGCTGGAAGATTTGAGTAATTTGCCATTTATTTCTGCCCCTTGGACAAATGTTTAAGCCCTTAACATGGGATATGGGTACCAGACCCGATACATTCAAGAGGATCTGTTAACAGTCTGAGATTAACCCTATGTAAAGGAAAGCTGAAAAGGCCTTTTTCACAAGCCTTTGCAGTTTATTTCAGTGGTTTTCTGAGATTTTCCAGCAGGTCCGCCATATCCTGCGGCAGCGGGGCTTCAAAACGTAATGCCTGGCCCGAAACCGGGTGTTCGAAGCCTAACACTGCTGCGTGCAGAGCTTGGCGGGGGAAAGCCTGCACCACCTCGGCGGCCTCGGGCGTGAATGACCGCGCAGCCAGTTTGCGCTTTCCGCCGTAAACCGGGTCTCCGACAAGCCCGTGGCCGGCATGGGCCATATGGACACGGATTTGATGCGTTCGGCCCGTCTCAAGCCAGCATTCGATCAGAGAGAGGCTGCCCGGCGTTCCAAAAACCTCGACAATCCGTGCGCGCGTTACCGCATGGCGCCCACCGTGAAACAACACAGCCTGCTTTTGTCGATCGGTCTTGTGCCGTGCCAGCTGTGTCGTCAGACGCATGATGTTGCCCGGCTCAAAGCTGACACCCTTGATCCCGCGCAGACGTGGATCATTGGCATCAGGCACGCCATAGCAAATCGCGCGATAATAACGCTCGACACTATGCGCCTCGAACTGAGCGGCCAGCCCGTGATGCGCCGCATCTGACTTGGCCACCACCAGCAATCCGCTGGTCTCCTTATCGATCCGGTGCACGATGCCCGGACGCTTGACGCCGCCCACGCCTGAAAGATCATCACCACAGTGATGCAGCAACGCATTGACCAGCGTCCCGTTCGGCGAGCCCGGTGCCGGATGCACCACCATTCCCGCAGGTTTATTGATCACGATCAGATCGTCATCCTCATAGACGACCTCCAGCGGGATATCTTCGGGACCGATGTGGCTGTCCTCAGCCTCGGCCACGGTGATCCCGATCTGCGCACCTTCGGCAATCTTGGCTTTGGGGTCTTCGACTACCGCACCATCGACAGTCACGGCCCCTTCATTGATCAGTCGGGCCAGCCGGGTGCGCGACAGGTTCACTTCCGCTGGCACATCCCGCGCAAGCGCCTTATCAAGGCGGGGCGGCGGAGCGGCCGCGATATGAAACTCTATCAGGCGGGTGCCCATGACTGTCCCTTCCGAACCTCAGGAACCGCAGGAAACACCGCAGCTTCGACTGCTGCGGCGAATGGTCATGCTGTTGACCGCGGTAATGATTGGCGGGGTTCTAGTGACATTCGCCTTGATTGTCATCCGCCTATCGGACCGAACTCCGACTCTGCCGGATCAGATAGACCTGCCGGATGGTGCAAAGGCCCAGGCCGTGACCATCGGCAACAACTGGTATGCGATCGTGACCGACGACAATCGCATTCTGATCTTCGACAAGACGACCGGAAACCTGCGGCAAGAGGTTACGCTGAACTAGTTTCACGCCTGACCCGAAAGTCTATTCAGTTGATTGGTGAACCGCTTGTGGGGCGGATAAAGGTCGCGCGCTTTCTCAAGATAGGGACGCGCCTTGTTCTTGTTGCCGCGACGCATGTGAATCTGGCCCGCCATGCCCTGAATGACGACGGTGACTTCATCCAGATCGGCAGCTTTCAGAATGAACTTTTCACCCTGACCGGTCTTGCCCGTCCGCTCTAGCAAGCGCCCCATGGCAAACAGAAGAAACGGGCTTTCCGGGTCACAAGCTAGCGCCTCTGACATCGTTCGATGCGCAGCTAAGGTATCGCCTTCTGCTTCGTAAAGTTCGGCCAGCCGCTTTTGGTACAAGGCACTTTCCGGCACACCAGCTACGATCTGGCGGGTTTTATCAATGGCGTGGGCCCCGGACAATTCCCCCAGATGCCTCTGTAGTATCACCCTCGCGCCCAACAATCGCGGGTCGTCTGCTGGTACGTCGTGAACCTCATCGAGTGAGGTTGAAAGCGCTTCCAATCTTTGTTGGTGATCAAAGATACGACTTGCGCGTTGATCCAGCGCCAGCTCGGCCCAGTCCAAGAGTATGAAATCGAAGTTGCAAGGACGCCTGACGACAACCTTACGCTGAACCAGATACAGGTTATTGAACGGTGCAAACCGGCGTTGCCGAACGACCTTCTGCAACGACCAATCCACAGGCGGCATTAGCCTAAGCGCAAGTTGGGCGCGGTAGAGCATTCTGGACCCCAGCACCACAACATCCGGCCGTAAGGGTTTGGACCAGAACGCTTTAGCAAAGTGCAGCGTCGCCGCACCGCGCTTGCCCTGCATGCCAAGAACAGCGCCGCGCAACGCGCACAAAACAGAATAGTCTTCGGGCCAGAGATGCGGGTTCTGCAATCCCTCTTTGGCATGTGCCTCGCTTTCCTGCCACTTCGACAGGTAAAAACAGTTCAGGGATTGCAGAAGTGGCATAAAGGCGTTGTCGGCCCCGGCGTCCAGAATAGGTTTCGCACTATCATACGCCTCTTCGCAGCGATCCTGCGCTGACAGATGTTGCACCGCCTTTGAATAGATATGCGCCGCCTCTGAGGGATTCAGAAAGGCCGATGGCCCCTTCGCAACCCGTTCGATGAACCGCGCATTGGCCGCCTGCATCTCATCCTTGGACAATACATCGCGGAACACTTTACGCTGCTGCCCCGAAATCCGGGCTGCAGCCATTGAAAAGCCAGATATGTGTGGCGCGATCACCTGATCCGCCCGTGACATCGCAAAAAGCTCCAGAAAGTCCCGCTGCGCCCGGGTCAGAGCCAACAGATCAGCGATATCCGACATCTGCATGAGCTCCGGAAACCGTTGCTTGAAACGGCCTATCACCTCTGGCTGATCCGAAAACATGATCACCGTCTGGCCCTTGGATTTCTCCAGATGGGCCTCGTAAAACTCGTCAGGTTCGATCTTGGCGGGCCAGATCGAATGCTTCCATGGTAATCCGTTCAGGATTTCTCCGCGCCGAATGTGGTAAGCCGAAACCCCCTGCCCCGAGAGCTTCTGATCCGCGCGATCCATGATCTGACGAACCTCATCCACAAATCCAACGCTATGTATGAAATCGCGATAGCGGGGACGGATGGTTTCGATATCTTCCCACGGGAAGGCAAATATCTCGCTCGCTTCTTCGACCAGAACCGAACGGCCAGACGCCAAATGGTCGATCAGCCGCTCGGGTGATGGATCGTTTTGGAAGGCCCAAATTGGCAGAGCGGTCGCGCTTATCGTGTCGAACTCTGCCTGATCAAGGAAATGCGCATCCATCCAGTCTTTGGTGAATAACTCCTCGGGATGATCCAACTCCGGCGCATCGGCGCCTTGCGGGAACCAGTTCACCCGGTAGTCTGTCCCAAAGTCTTCGGCCAGACGGATACAGGTCAGGATCATCAGCAGGCGCGCGCCCAAACAATCCGTACGCTGACCAATGAAAACGCCACGCGTTTGGATCATTGCGCGATCCGGGTGGTCAATGCCCTGCCAACTATTCCAATTATCTGATACATACAGACATTCCCAAACCACGTTCGCCTAAGGTCTTACACAACCGCTACAGTTGAGGCGAGATGTGAAAAACGCGCTGTTTCGCAATTTGTTGCAACACGAGGTTAAGCAACCGCCGGACGGGCCTGCGACAAATCCGGAGAAATGCGAATGGCCTGCGAGATCAAGTTCAGGCACGCGATTGAGCGCTGGGAAATGATATCCGCCGGAATGCGTGTGGCCGCTGCCAAGGCGTCCGTCAGTGAAACGCCGACATCCGTTGTCAACACGCGCAGCGCGGTGGTCAGGTTCAGATCGGCCCCGGCCAGGGTTCCATCCGGTAAGGTCAGCCTGCTGTTTTCACGTTGGATGACACGCCCTTCCAGCTTGAATTCCTGCAGATCCGTTCCAGCAACGGCCATCGCGTCGCTCACCAGAAACAGATGCCCCGGCCCCTGTTTAGCTGCAAAGGCGGCGCGCATCGTCTGCGGGTGAACATGGATTGCATCCGCTATCAACCCGGCAGACATCGCACCGCTGGACAAGACTGCGCCAACCAGCCCCGGTTCGCGGTTGCCCAACTGACTCATCGCGTTAAACAAATGGGTGGCGCAGTGCGCGCCCGCCTGTGCGTAAGCCACGCAGGTCTGAAACTCGGCATCACTGTGCCCCAACGACACGATGACCCCCGCCTTGCTGAGCGTTTCGACCTGAGCAATCGTGACACTTTCAGGCGCAAGCGTAACCATCAATGCAGGCAACGCCCCTGCCGCTTCTATCAGCTGTGCAAGATCAGCGTCCTGCATCCGGCGGATCAGCCCGCCGTCATGCGCGCCCTTGCGTCGCACCGAGAGATGCGGCCCCTCAAGATGCAAGCCGACAATCCCCTGAACTCCGCGCTGAATGGCCTGAGAAGCAGCAGAAATGGCAGCCGTTGTCTTTTCGGGCGTGTCCGTGATCAGCGTCGGAAGGATCGACGTCGCGCCAAGCTTGCGATGAGCCGCCGCAATACGCTGTAATGTCTCGACCGATGGATCGTCGTTGAACATGACGCCTCCGCCGCCATTCACCTGCAAATCTACATAGCCGGGGCTTAAAATATCGCCCGACAGATCCTGAACCATCTCATCCGAAGGCAACTCGGCTTCGGGCAAAATACTGTCGAGCAGCCCGCCGACGAAACGGGCGGCGTGGCCGTCCTTCAGGGTTTTACCATCAAAGATAGGCCCGCCCGCGAAGGTGATCGTCGCATCGGTCATACCGTCTCCGTCACTTTCCGCAGGTGACGCGGTGCATCGGGATTGATGCCCCGGCGCGTGGCCACAGTTTCGACCATACCGTAGAACGAAGCGATTGAGGCTACCGGATCTGTCATCCAGTGCGTGGTGCGGACATGTGGTAGCCTCACGGCATCAGACACCTGATTGGTCGTTGCGAAGACTTTTGCGCCCTTGGCTGCGAGCGCATCGGCGACTTCGGCGATGTTGGCCTCAGCCGCGTCTCCGGACGAGAACGCAATCACCGGAAAGCCCTGATCCACGATCGAAACCGGGCCATGCAGAACTTCGGCCGAGGAATAGCTTTCCGCATGAATTTGGCAGGTTTCCTTGAATTTCAACGCCGCCTCATTCGAGATCGCCCAGGACATCCCCCGCCCCAGAGTGAACAGGGATTGTCCATCGACTGCCTCGACCACCGCGCTCCAATCGCAGGTGATCGCCCGCGATAAATCTTCCGGCAATTTGTGAATTGCAGCCAGCAAAGTGTCATCACCCTTTACCTCGGCCAACAGCCAAAGCCCGGCGACCAGAGAGGTGACGAAAGTCTTGGTGGCAGCCACGCTAAGCTCGGGGCCTGCAAGGATGGACAGAGCCGAGGTGGCGTTCTGGGCCAGTGCAGACGTGGTATCGTTCGTGATCGCCACCGAATACGCGCCGCCTTCTGTCAGGGACTTCGTCAGCTGTACGATGTCGGGGCTTTGACCCGATTGGGATACCGAAATACACAGCGCACCGGGGCATCGCATATCGACCCCGTAGATCGATTTCACGCTCGGCCCAACCGAGGCCATGGGCAGGCCCAGCAGCAGTTCCGAAGCGTATTTCAGAAAGCTGCAGGCATGGTCCGACGAACCTCGCGCAACCGAAATCAGGAAGCCGGGATCGTGCGCGCAGATCGCGCTTGCGGTCTTTGAAATCGCCGTGGCACCATCAGTGAGAAGCCGATCAACGGCAAAAGGTATCTCATTGATTTCCTGCCGCATTTGAGTTGTATCGCTGGACATGAGCCCCGCCTTTCAGGTTGACAGACGCAGCTCTGCTACGAAATCGTAGGCATCGCCGTGATAGATGGATCGGGTCAGTTCAGCAACGCGCCCGCTTTCTAAATACGAGGTCCGCTGAATGCGCAGTCCCGCCGTACCTTCAGCAACGTCCAGCAATCCAGCCTCGGTTGCTTCGAGATTGATGGCCGAGATTTTCTGGATCGCGCGCACCGGACGATTGCCTGAGTGTTCGAGAAAGGCATAGAGAGATCCGGTAACCTCAGTCGGGTTGGGCAATATATCCAGCGGCAACGCCGCGCGTTCCAGCGCCATCGGTCGCCCGCCAGCCGCGCGCAGACGATGAATGCGGGCGACCTGATCACTCGCCGATAGGCCCAGCGCCAGCATCTCATCAGGTGACGGCAGGAATATTCCGCGCTCCAACCAGGTTGAAGTCGTTTCAAAACCGCGCCTCTCCATGTCTTCGGTGAACGAGGTCAGGTGCGACAGCGACTGCTCAACCCGTGCAACCGCTTGACGCACGAATGACCCCGAGCCTTGCCGCTGTTCAATCGCACCTTTGCGCACAAGTTCCTGAATCGCCTTGCGGACCGTCACCCGCGACAGGTCCGTCAGCTCGGCAATCTCGCGCTCGGGCGGGAGTGAACTGTTCGGAGCCAGAATACCCTCTTCAATCCCCTGCTCCAGCCGCTGCCGCAGCTGTACGTATCGGGGACCGGCGGTCTGACCCAGCCAACCCTCGGGCCGCAAGAAGTCAGCAACGCTCATGTCGGGTCTCCTTTTGAAAGGCGTGGGCCAACGCGATGGCACCGGTCAACGGATCGCCCAGCGGGTCGGCCAATTCCTGTTGCATTGGCGCAGGCAGAAATTCCGCATATTGCGGGCCGATGCCGCCGGTCAGGCAGATCGAAAGGCCGGGCATCCAGCCCATCGCCAACATCTGATCCGCCAGATACTGTGCACTATCCTCCATGATCGACAGCGCAAGCGCATCTCCTTGCTTTGCGTGTTGCGTGACAACAGGCGCCAGCGCTCCGAACTCGGTAGGCGACATCTTGGAGGCGGTCCTGACAATCCCAGCAGCGCCATCAAAACGCGACAACAGGCTGTCCGCCAAATCAGACGCAGGCTTCAGAGCGTCCACACAGTCAAGCGTAAAGGCCAAAGCCCGCCGCCCAACCCATTGCGCCGAGGCCTGATCCCCGAGAACAGGTCCCCAGCCCCCGGCAAATGACCTGCGATCCCCATTCTGGACCGCCAGAAAAGAGCCCGTTCCGCAATGCGCTACGAAACCGTCTTTCGAACCCAACGCACCACGCAATGCGGCTGGCCTGTCATCTTCAATCAGAACATGGTCAAATGGCAGCTTTTCTGCCAGCCGATCAGCCAGCTCGCACCCCGTGATACCGGCCAGCCCCAAGTAGGCTGGCGCACGAGAAATTTGAGTTGCCTCTTGTCCGGCAAGTCGGGCCAAAGCAGCAATTCCGTGCATCAACTCAGCGCAGGCTGCGTCAAAATCGGTTGATACATTTGCCGCACCAACCTCGACACACTGAACCGCAGAGCCGTCTGAAACAGCAAGACGGCAGCGTGTTCCACCGCCATCAGCGGCCAGCACAATGGTATCAGAAGGGCGACTCATGGAGATACCTTTATAATACCTATTTCTAATTTTGAAGACCAAATTCCACAATAATTCAGTAATAGTTGTCTAAATCTTGAAAATAGTGGGCGTAAAAATAAAATGGTAGACTAATGGTATCTAAAAGGTATGATATTCAAAATTTCGGGGGAGAATCACGTGACCAAGCCAGTTACCGAACAGCTACATCAAGACGCGATCGGACTTGACGCCCGACCGCTGACTGAGGTAGCCGAGCTGCTGGCCCGCTCGCAAGCCGACGCTGCCGCTGCCCCGCTTTCCTCGCTGCCCACCCTCTGCGCAGGCGCAAAAGCTATGGCGCAATCCATCCGATCGGGCGGGGTTTTGCGCTATTTGGCGGCAGGCTCTTCCGGCTTGATGGCCGCCTCGGATGCGCTGGAACTGGGGGGAACTTTTTCGATACCAGCCCGCCAGATTCGCATCCACATGGCAGGTGGATTGCCCTCAGGGGTAGAGATGCCGGGAGATGTCGAAGATGCCACCGACAGCCTTGCCCGAGACCTGGCCGATCTTTCTGCCAAAGACACCTTGATCACCGTCTCGGCCAGCGGAACCACACCGTACACAACCGCAGCAGCGCGGATCGCGCGGGACAGAGGCGCCACGGTTATCGGCATTGCCAATAACGGGGGCACCGAACTGTTGCAGCTTTCTGACCATCCAATCCTGCTTTCCACACCACCTGAACTGATCTCGGGCTCTACCCGCATGGGCGCTGGTACAGCGCAGAAAATCGCACTGAACATGCTTTCGACGCTGATGGCGATGGAGCTGGGGCATATTCAGGACGGCATGATGATCAATTTGCGCGCTGACAATGACAAGCTACGCGCCCGAGCCAACGGGATCGTCTGTCAGTTGACCGGCGTTTCCTCCGCTCAGGCTACAAAGGCGTTGACTGCGGCAGAGGGCAACCTCAAATGCGCGGCCCTTTTGGCTGTAGGCGCAGGGTCGCTGGACGCGGCGCAAGCAATGCTAAGCAACACCGACGATCACCTCCGCCCTGCGCTGGAGCGGATGAAACAAAACCAAGAAACCATCAACCTGGGAGATATCAAATGACACGCAAAGTTCTGAGCCTTGCCATGATGAGCACGGCGCTGGTCACAAGCGCCTATGCGCAAGAGGCCACTTTGACCATCGAAAGTTGGCGAAACGACGATCTGGCGTTGTGGCAGGAAAAGATCATTCCGGCGTTCGAGGCCGAGAATCCCGGCATCAAAGTAATATTCTCGCCCTCTGCACCGGCAGAATACAACGCTGTCTTAAACTCAAAGCTCGAGGCCGGATCGGCTGGCGATCTGATTACCTGCCGTCCGTTTGATGCCTCGCTTGCACTATACGAGTCGGGGCACCTGACCGATCTGTCTGATCTTGAGGCCATGGGAAACTTCTCGGACGTGGCCAAATCTGCGTGGCAAACCGATGACGGTTCAGCCAGTTTCTGCGTCCCGATGGCGTCAGTGATTCACGGCTTCATCTACAACAAAGATGCGTTCAATGAGTTGGGCATCGAAGTTCCAACTACCGAAGCTGAGTTCTTTGCCGCCCTCGATAAGATCAAGGAAGACGGTACCTATATCCCGATGGCGATGGGCACCAATGACCAGTGGGAAGCCGCAACGATGGGCTATAACAACATCGGCCCGAACTACTGGAAGGGTGAAGAAGGTCGTCAGGCGCTGATCAAAGGCGAGCAGAAGCTGACCGACCCCCAGTGGGTCGCCCCGTATGCGACACTGGCCAAGTGGGCCGACTATCTCGGCGACGGGTATGAAGCGCAAACCTATCCCGACAGCCAGAACCTGTTCACGCTGGGTCGTGCAGCGGTCTATCCAGCAGGCAGCTGGGAAATCTCGGGCTTCAACACGCAGGCCGATTTCGAAATGGGCGCCTTTAAGCCACCGGTCCAGAACGCGGGCGACACCTGCTATATTTCGGACCACACCGATATCGGCATCGGCATGAACGCGGCGAGCGAGAACCAGGAAGCTGCGCGCACCTTCCTGGCTTGGGTCGCAAGCCCGGAGTTCGCCAGCATCTTCGGTAACGCCCTACCCGGCTTCTTCCCGCTGTCCAGCACTCCGGTCGAGCTGGAAGATCCACTGGCCAAGGAAATCGTCGGTTGGCGGGATGAGTGCGAAAGCACAATCCGCTCGACATACCAAATCCTGTCGCGCGGCACGCCGAACCTCGAAAACGAGACTTGGGGTGCATCCGTTGCAGCCATCAAGGGTGCCGAGACACCCGAAGCACTGGGTCAGCAACTGCAAGACGGTCTGGCCAGCTGGTACGCACCGCATCAGTAACAACTAGGCCACTCACACCGGACGCGGCTACCGCGTCGCGTCCGGACCTTTCCCCCGGAGATTCCCATGCAGACCCGCCGCATACGCTGGCACATTGCCGTTTTCCTCGCCCCTGCGGTGCTGGTCTACACGGCAGTGATGATCTTCCCCTTGTTCAACACACTGCGCCTCGCACTGTTCACCGAGGTTGATCAGACACGTATCTACGTGGGCTTGCAGAATTTCCGCACCCTGTTCTTCGATCCGATCTGGTCCGAGCAGTTCTGGAACGCTTTGGGCAACAACTTCTGGTTCTTCCTGATCCACATGCTGGTTCAGAACCCCATCGGCATAGCTTTGGCCGCGCTTCTGTCGCATCCACGCTTGCGGTTTGCCGCGCTCTATCGGTCCGCGATCTTCATTCCGACCATTCTGAGCTTTGTGATCGTCGGTTTCGCGTGGAAGCTGATATTGTCCCCGCTTTGGGGCATCGCACCTTCAATGCTGGACGCCATTGGTCTGAAGTCGCTGTTTGCACCATGGTTGGGTAAGGAAGAATACGCGCTGACAACACTGGCACTTGTCTCGGTCTGGCAATTCGTCGGCATCCCGATGATGTTGATCTACGCCGCCCTGCTGTCGATCCCCGAAGAGATCCTTGAAGCCGGAGAAATAGACGGCATCACCGGTGCTTCGGCGTTCTGGAAGATCAAGCTGCCGTTGATCATTCCCTCGATTGGCATCATCTCGATCCTGACTTTCGTCGGCAATTTCAACGCGTTCGACCTGATCTATGTCTCGCAGGGCGCGCTGGCGGGCCCAGATTTCTCAACCGACATCCTCGGCACCTTCATGTACCGCACGTTCTTCGGCTTCCAACTGCAATTGGGCGACCCGCATATGGGCTCCGCTATCGCAGGCGCCATGTTCGCCATCATTCTCGTGGGTGTCTGCATCTACCTCTTCGGCATCCAGACCCGGATGCGCCGGTATCAGCTGTGAGGGTGAACGCATGAACAAAGCACGCCATAACCCGCTGAACACGGCCGCCATGCACGGGGCGCTGATCCTCTACACGTTGATTGCCCTCTTCCCGGTCTTCGTGATCATCATCAACAGCTTCAAAACCCGACGCTCGATTTTCCGCGAGCCGCTCGCCCTGCCCGATGCCGAAAGCTTTTCTCTCATCGGTTACCAGACGGTTATGAAACAAGGGGATTTCTTCCTTTATTTCCAAAACTCGCTGATCGTGACCGTGGTGTCGCTGGCCTTCGTTCTGCTGTTCGGCGCCATGGCCGCCTTTGCCCTGAGCGAATACAAATTCAAGGGCAACACTCTGATGGGTCTCTATCTGGCGCTTGGGATTATGATCCCGATCCGCATCGGCACCGTGGCGATACTTGAGATGATGGTGGCAACCGGTTTGGTGAACACCCTTTGGGCCCTGATCCTTGTCTATACCGCGCAAGGTCTGCCGCTGGCGGTGTTCATCCTGTCTGAATTCATGCGGCAAGTCTCGGACGATCTGAAGAACGCAGGCCGCGTCGATGGGCTGTCCGAATACACCATATTCTTCCGATTGGTCCTACCGCTGGTCCGCCCCGCCATGGCGACCGTGGCCGTGTTCAACATGATCCCCATCTGGAACGACCTCTGGTTCCCGCTGATCCTTGCCCCGGCCGAGGAAACCAAAACACTGACGCTGGGCAGCCAGGTCTTTATCGGCCAGTTCGTCACCGACTGGAACGCGGTTCTGTCGGCGCTCAGCATGGCGATCCTGCCGGTGCTGGTGCTCTATGTCATCTTCTCGCGCCAACTGATCCGCGGCATCACTTCAGGAGCTGTGAAATGACCAAAGTTCTGATCGCCGGCCTCGGCAATATGGGGCTGAGCCACGCTTTGGCCCACCACAACCACCTAGACGCGCAGATTGTTGGGTTGGTGAACCGATCCGGTCGCGTGGATCAACCAGATCTGTCGATCTATCCGGCCTATTCGGATTTTCACACCGCTCTGGCAGAGACCAAGCCCGATCTGGTGGTCGTGGCGACCTACTCCGACAGCCACGCCGATTTCGCCTGCGCGGCGATGGAGGCCGGGGCGCATGTATTTGTCGAAAAACCGCTAGCGACCACTGTGGCAGATGCCAAGCGTGCTGTCGAAAAGGCCATTGAGACCAACCGCAAACTGGTGATCGGCTACATCCTGCGACACCATCCTTCGTGGATGCGCCTGATTTCCGAGGCGCGCGACCTGGGCGGGCCCTACGTGTTCCGGCTGAATCTCAACCAACAAAGCAGCGGGGCCGAGTGGGAAACACACAAAGCTCTGATGCAGACCACCTCGCCCATCGTCGATTGCGGTGTGCATTATGTCGACGTGATGTGTCAGATCACTGACTCCGACCCCGTGCGAGTCCACGGCATGGGCCTGCGCCTAAGCGATGAGATCGCCGAAGACATGTACAACTACGGCCAGTTTCAGGTGGTCTTCGAGGATGGCTCGGTCGGCTGGTATGAGGCCGGTTGGGGCCCGATGATGTCCGAAACCGCGTTCTTCGTGAAAGACATCGTGTCGCCCAACGGCTCGGTCTCGATCACCGATGGCAACAAGGGCGCATCCGCCGATATCGACGGACACACCAAGGTTGGCGGCCTTCTGGTCCATCGCCCCGATGGCGACCAGACAATCGACATGCCCGATGAGCCCGGCCATCAGCAGCTCTGCGATGCCGAACAAGCCTATATGCTGCGCGCCATCGCCGAGGACATCGACCTGACCCGCCATATGAACGACGCCGTGCAATCGCTGGCCATCTGTCTAGCTGCCGATGAAAGCATCCGCACTGGCCAACCCATTTCGCTGAAAGAGGCACGCACATGACCGCCCTGACGCTGACAAACGTGAACAAGTCCTTCGGCACTGTCGAGGTACTGAAAGATATTAACATCGAAGTCGAAGACGGAGAATTCGTCGTCTTCGTCGGCCCCTCCGGCTGCGGCAAGTCCACCCTGCTACGCGTGATCGCGGGGCTGGAGGACGTGACCTCGGGCGAAGTGCGCATTGGCGGAGAGGTGATGAACCTAACGCCCCCCTCGAAACGCGGCATCGCGATGGTGTTCCAAAGCTATGCACTCTATCCCCACCTGAATGTGCGCAAGAACATGTCGCTGGCACTGAAACAGGAAGGCCAGAGCAAGCAGGTCATCGAAGAACGCGTCGCCAAGGCCAGCAAGATGCTGAACCTTGAGCCCTATATCGACCGTTACCCCTCAGAACTGTCAGGCGGCCAGCGCCAACGCGTCGCGATCGGTCGCGCCATTGTACGCGAACCCAAACTGTTCTTGTTCGACGAGCCCTTGTCCAATTTGGACGCTGCCCTGCGTATGAATACGCGACTGGAAATCGCCAACCTGCATCAGCAGCTCGATGCATCGATGATCTACGTCACCCACGACCAGACCGAGGCGATGACGCTCGCTGACAAGATCGTCGTCCTGCGCGACGGGCGCGTTGAACAGGTTGGCAGCCCGATGGAGCTATATAATAACCCCGCCAACCAGTTCGTCGCGGGTTTCCTTGGCGCTCCGTCGATGAATTTCTTCCCCGCCAGCGTAATCGGCGACAGCGCGGACACAACATTGGGCATCCGCCCAGAGGACTTGTACTTATCCGACGAAGGCCCCCTGACCGCAAACGTGACCCATGTTGAGCATCTGGGTGGAGACACAAACGTGATCGCGATGATGCAAGACCACCAGATAACCGCGCGCCTGTTCGGCCAGCATCAGGTCAACGCTGGTGAATCCGTCCATTTCGGCTACGCCCAGGATCGAACCTACCGCTTCAACCAACAGGGCGCCCGTCTCACCTGACAATTTCGGGTAACGATTTCAGGATGTTGGTGCGGTCGAGAAGACTCGAACTTCCACGGGTGTTACCCCACAGCGACCTCAACGCTGCGCGTCTACCAATTCCGCCACGACCGCACTGCCAATGACTTGGTAGAGGGGCGTATAGACGCTGAGCCGCGCGATGTGAAGAGGCAAAAACACAGCCGATTGAAATCACGTGCTTTAGCCATATCTAACCGCGATACAATGCAATCTGGAGCAGCCCATGCCCTCGCCCGATCCCCGCCCTACCGTGCAGATTGATGTCGTCTCGGATGTGGTCTGTCCGTGGTGTATTGTCGGCTTTCGTCAACTCGATGCCGCACTGAAGCAAGAGAATGTGCTGGCCCGATTGCGCTGGCATCCGTTCGAACTGAACCCCAACATGGGGCCAGAGGGACAGAATCTGAGGGAGCATATTGCCGAGAAATATGGCTCGACGCCCGAACAAAGCCAGCAGGCGCGCGAGCGGTTGACTGCGTTGGGCACTGAACTTGGGTTCACCTTCAATTTCACTGATGACAGCAGAATCGTGAACACCTTTGCCGCGCATCAACTGCTTGACTGGGCGGAAACACAGGGGCGTCAGCATCCGCTGAAACTGACCCTGTTCGAAACCTATTTCACCAAGCAACAGGATGTCTCTGACGTCGAAGTGTTGATGGGCGCGGTCGAGACGGCCGGGCTCAACCCGGAGGCGGCGCGAACCGCACTTGAATCAGGTGCGCATGCCCAACCGGTGCGTGAAAAACAAGATTTCTGGACCAGCCGAGGCATCTCGGGCGTGCCTTCGATGGTGTTTGGAGGGAAATATCTGCTGACCGGCGCACAGGGCACGGACACTTATGCGCAGGTCCTGCAACGCTGCCTGGCCGAGGCCGCCTGACCCCTTCCCCCTACCCCGCAGACGGTCTAAGGAATGAGCATGGAATGGAAGACTACCGACGGGCTGATCGACTACGACGAGGCCACTGCCTTCATGGAGGCGCGCGTTGCCGCGATTGCAGCGGGTGAGGCGGACGAATGCATTTGGCTGTTGGAACACCCTCCGCTTTATACCGCTGGGACTTCTGCCAAGCGAGAAGATCTGACCGATCCGGATCGCTTTCCGGTCTATGAAAGCAAGCGCGGTGGACAGTACACCTATCACGGCCCCGGTCAGCGCGTTGTTTACGTCATGCTTGATGTGGGCAAACGCGGTCATGATGTGCGCCGCTTTGTGCAGCAGCTTGAGGCATGGGTGATTGCGGCTCTGGCCGAGTTCAATGTCATCGGTGAGATCCGCGACGGCCGCGTGGGCGTCTGGGTGCAACGGCAAGACAAGCCGCTGACGATCACCGGCCAGCCAGCCGAGGACAAGATCGCGGCCATCGGCATTCGCCTGCGGAAATGGATCAGCTTTCACGGCATCTCAATCAATGTCGAGCCGGACCTGTCACATTTCACCGGAATCGTGCCCTGCGGAATTCAGGAACACGGGGTGACCTCACTGGTCGATCTTGGGTTGCCGGTGACCATGGATGACGTCGATGTTGCGCTAAAAAAGACCTTTGATGAGGTCTTCGCCACCGAGGGCGCCTAGTTTATAGGTGATTCCACGTATTCGGATAGATCTGGCCAGAATACGCAAAAGACAATGCTAGTATTTGGGGCACTCTGTTTCGAAAATCATTCAGAAAATTCCTTTGAATGGCCTCAATTCGCCTCAAATTCAGGGATTCTTCACATCCTCTCCTTACAAACGCCATCTGACCACATAGTATGTAATGACCGTTCATGAGTGAGTGGTGTGTTAACCGGTGATCTCAGGGCTGCCCTGCGAAATCCGTGAAAGTGTTTGGTTACGAGTCTGCCGTTCCGACCCCATATCGGAACGGCAATTCTCGTTTTAGGCCCCTAAATCTGTTGATGCCCAAATCGGGTTGATCCGACGCAAGCGTGCCCGCTGGCTTCGATTTCAAGCGTAACATGACCAAGCCCAAACTTGTTCTGCAGAACCTGCTTGACCATCACCCGGATATCCTCGGCACTATCTTGTGCGTCGGGTTTGATGACCAGATGCGCCGACAGCGCGGGCTCACGCTCCTGCATGCTCCAAAGATGGATGTGGTGAACTCCTGCCACGCCCGATACGCCTTCAATGGCTGTGGCGACCTCTTCCGGATCCAATTCTGTTGGCGCGCCCAACATCAGAACGCGTATGGTTTCACCGATCTCGGATTTGACGTGCCAAAGGATGTAAAGTGAGATCATGATGGTGACCGCTGGGTCGACCCAAGTCCAGTTGAAGACAATTACAGCGGTACCTGCGACAATCACGGCGACGGACCCCAATGCATCGGCCACATTGTGCAGGAATGCCGCACGAATATTCATGCTGTCCTTGGACATGGAATAGGTCAGCATAGCGGTGACAAGGTCGACGACCAATGCGATCCCAGCGATCCAGACAACGATCCAGCCATTAACCGGCTCGGGCTCGACAAACCGCATTACGCCTTCGTACAGCAGATAGACCGACAGAACGATCAGTGTTGTGTAGTTAACCAGCGCCGCTACAACCTCGGCCCGGCCATACCCGAAACTCATACGCGCGTTCGCGGGTCGACGAGCGATCTTGCGAGCAAAGAATGCGATGACCAGCGCAATCGCATCTGACAGGTTGTGCAAGGCGTCCGCAATCAAGGCGAGCGAACCTGAAATAACCCCGCCCACAATCTGTGCCAGCGTCAAGAACATATTGACCGCTATGGCCCAGGCAACGCGCGCATCTCCGGCCTGCGGATCAACATGCGCGTGGCTGTGCCCTTTGTGGGTATGCTGATGAGCCATTTTAGTGTGTCCTATTTACTGAATCACCATGCTACATAATTCCTCTAGTAACTAGAGGTTCAAGGGGGTGTTTTCGAAAATGAATGCAATCGGGGCTCCCTCATTTCGCACCGGGTTCAAAGCACCTACGATCCGGTTCTGGACTTCTACCGCCGTTCGAACCTACTGCGGGTAATCGGCGCCGCTATGACGAAACCGCGCTGCGGCGGTTGCAATGCGTACGCCATGGCCAAGATCTGGCCACCCACTGGCCTAATTAGAGGCTTTGCTCACACTCGAAAGTGCAAATGGAAAAACTTGAACCGGGCTAATGAAATCGCCGGACAGCAGCCTGATGATTTACGAGTCCGGATCGCACGCATGAAATGAATGGAACAAGACTGATCCGTATTCCTCAGGTCTGCGACGGGCAGCGCTGTTACGCAAGTGTCGTGCTCCATGCGTTTGGTGATCACGACGCCTGCGACAGCTCGCTTCGAAGGTGGATCAGGTCAGTGCCGCGCGGATCTTGTCGGCGTGTTGAGCAATCAGGTCAAAATCGCCCATTTTACCGGGCGGGCGTATCGAGACGCCCTCGTGGCGCGGCAATACATGCACATGAAGGTGAAATACCTCTTGCCCGCCTGCGGCCTCATTGAATTGCTGAACGGTGACGCCATCAGCGTCAAACGCTTCTTTCACAGCGTGAGCCATCTTCTGTACCGTCGCCATCACCGCTGCCAGTTGCTCGGGCGTTGCATCCAGCATGTTGCGACAGGAGGTTTTGGGGATCACCAACAAGTGCCCGTCCGCCCGGGGCATGATATCCATCAGCGCGACGGTGTCGTCGTCTTCATACACACGGTTTGACGGGATTTCTCCGCGCAGGATCTTGGCAAAGACATTTTCGGGATCATAAGCGGTCATTACAGGCCTCCGGTGTTGGACTTACCCGTTGTTCTGAGGCGCCGCTTGATGCGGGTCAAGCGGGTTTCCCCGTCACCACTTGTAATCGCGGACTGAATCCCCAAATCCCTCGCATCCGAGGTCAGATTATCGCGCAGCACAGTCTGCCCGCGACAATTAATCTTGATCCAGATCAAACTCGACCATTGAAGGTCGCCCCTTCGCAATCTAAAACCAGCAGGAATCCCGCGCGTTGGAGAGGTCCGACTGCGCGGTACAGTTGCAACAGGAGGCACCTAATGGCAGACGCAGCCATTCATGGTCACGAGCATGAAGATCAGCGCGGCTTTTTCACCCGCTGGTTCATGTCGACCAACCACAAGGACATCGGGATTCTCTACCTGGTCTTTTCGGCCCTTGCCGGTCTGATCTCGGTTCTGATGACTGTCTATATGCGGCTCGAACTGATGCACCCCGGTGTTCAGTATATGTGCCTCGAAGGGTTCATGGCCGATCCATGCACCCCCAACGGTCACCTCTGGAACGTGATGATCACCTATCACGGTGTTCTGATGATGTTCTTCGTTGTCATCCCCGCCCTGTTCGGCGGATTTGGCAACTATTTCATGCCGTTGCAGATCGGTGCGCCGGATATGGCGTTCCCGCGGATGAACAACCTGTCCTTCTGGCTGTATGTCGCTGGCACCTCGCTGGGCGTCGCCTCGCTGCTCAGCCCCGGTGGTAATGACCAGCTTGGTTCAGGTGTAGGCTGGGTTTTGTATCCACCGCTGTCGACGACCGAAGGCGGCATGTCCATGGACCTTGCGATCTTCGCCGTGCACGTATCGGGCGCCTCCTCGATCCTCGGCGCGATCAACATGATCACCACCTTCCTGAACATGCGTGCCCCGGGCATGACACTGTTCAAGGTGCCTCTGTTCAGCTGGTCGATCTTCGTTACTTCGTGGCTGATTCTGCTGTCGCTTCCGGTTCTGGCAGGCGCGATCACCATGCTGCTGATGGACCGCAACTTTGGCTTCACCTTCTTTGATCCGGCTGGTGGCGGTGATCCGATCCTGTATCAGCACATCCTTTGGTTCTTTGGCCACCCGGAAGTGTACATTGTGATCCTGCCCGGCTTTGGCATCATCAGCCACGTGATCGCGACCTTCGCGCGTAAACCAATCTTCGGCTACCTGCCGATGGTCTGGGCTATCATCGCGATCGGTGTGCTGGGCTTCGTCGTATGGGCGCACCACATGTACACCGTTGGCATGTCGCTGCGCCAGCAGGCCTACTTCATGCTGGCCACGATGGTCATCGCGGTTCCGACCGGCGTTAAGGTCTTCTCGTGGATTGCAACCATGTGGGGTGGTTCCATCGAGTTCAAAACCCCTATGCTGTTCGCCTTCGGCTTCCTGTTCCTGTTCACCGTTGGTGGTGTGACCGGCGTTGTGCTGTCGCAGGCCGGCGTGGACCGTGCCTATCACGACACCTACTACGTCGTTGCGCACTTCCACTACGTGATGAGCTTGGGTGCCGTCTTTGCGATCTTCGCTGGCGTGTACTTCTACTTCTCGAAGATGACGGGCCGTCAGTATTCCGAGTTCTGGGGCAAGGTTCACTTCTGGCTGTTCTTCATCGGCGCCAACCTGACCTTCTTCCCGCAGCACTTCCTGGGCCGTCAGGGCATGCCACGCCGCTATATCGACTACCCTGAAGCGTTTGCTCAGTGGAACTTCGTTTCGTCGATTGGTGCGTTCATCTCGTTCGCCTCGTTCCTGCTGTTCTTCGGCATCGTGATCTACGCCCTGCTGCGTGGTGCGAAAGAGACACGCCCGAACCCGTGGAACGAATACGCGGATACGTTGGAATGGACCCTGCCCACGCCGCCACCTGAACACACGTTCGAGCAGCTGCCCAAGCAGGAAGACTGGGACAAGGGCCACGCGCACTGATCCCGCCATCCAAACCAAATTCAGCGAAGCCCCGCCCCGTGCGGGGCTTTGTGTTTTTTATGCCCCCAGTCCGCAACTTGCTGCACCCAACACGTAGACGCACCAAAGATCAGGCCGCTAGTATTTGCGAAAACAGCATAATCTAAGACGGGTGCGCGCCACATGATTCTCCATCACGGCATCACACTTCGGCAACTGGTCAAAGGCTCTGCCGGGTTCATTTGCATCGTCATGGCCTGGATACTCCTGCTTGAACTAGTGGATGAAGTTACTCCGCTTGAGTTGATCTCGAACTCCAGCCCACCGGTCACGATGCTGGGTTTGGCAGTGGCATTTTTTCTGGGTTTCAAGAACACCTCGGCCTATGGCCGCTGGGTCGAGGCCCGCAAGATTTGGGGGGACATCGTCAACGCCAGTCGCGATTGGGGCAATACGATCAGCAATCTGGTTCAGGCTGACGGCACGCCGCTTGCGCCCGAGATACGGCGTGAATTGCTGGAACGTCATATCGCTTGGCAAAACATGCTGGCCTTTCAACTGCGCCAGCCCGCAACGCATGGACGCGCCCGCCGCCCGTGGATGTTCGGACACAAACCGGTCGTGGACAAAATCGCGCTGCATCAGGAACCCGAATGCTGGCGCGATACCCAACTGACGGCTGATTTGCCTCTGCTCGAAGGGAAATCCAACCGTGCCGCGTACCTGTTGTTTCTTCAGGGTGAGCGGCTTTCATCACTGGCGCAATCCGGCAAGATCGACCCCTATTGGCATGTGGCGCTGATGAACCGGCTAGCACGGTTTGCAGACGCGCAAGGCCAAAGCGAACGTATCAAGAATACCCCCTTCCCACGGCAGGTCGCCGAGGTCGGACGCATCTTCAGCTATATTTTTATCTTCATGTTACCGCTGGCGTTGAATGACCAACGCTCGATCACCGCTGGCATGGGCTACTCGGTAACAAAATCCGTTCTGCTTGACTGGGCAGTCTTTGCTCCGATCGGAGCGTTGGTTTGCTGGATTTTCTTCGTGACTGAACGGGTCAGCGCCTCGATGGAGGACCCGTTCGAAGGCGACGTAACCGATGTTCCGATCTCGTCCATCTGCCGCATGATCGAAATCGACCTGCGCCAGATGACTTCCTGCGGCACTGCCCCTCAGCCGACAGAACCCATCGATAAAGCGTTACTTTGACCATTTAAATTGGGCAAAGATCGAAAAAACCTCCGTTTTGCGGTATTCTGGTTGGCAAAGCCCCTTTTGACAGGAGCCTTGCTATGCCCGAGATCGACTTTTGGTATTCAATCGGCAGCACTTACAGTTTTCTGACCATCACGCGCCTGGATGGCTGGTGCGAAGAAAACGATGCGACGGTAACCTGGCGCCCCTTCAACGTGCGCACGGTGATGTCGGAACAGCAAAATATACCCTTCGCGGGCAAACCGGTGAAGTCGGCCTATATGTGGCGCGATATTGAGCGGCGCGCCGCGAAATATCACATCCACGCCAAACTTCCCGCCCCCTATCCAATTTCTGACCTGGCGCTGGCAAATCAGGTGGCTTTGCTGGGCATGCAGGACGGCTGGGGCGCCGGGTTCACGCAAAATCTTTATCGGATCTGGTTCGAGGACGGGATTGAGGCCGGTAGCGAAAGCGCCATTTCCGAAGCCCTGCTTCGGTGCCAACAAGATCCACGCCTGATGCTTGCCCGTGCCCGCAGCCCGGACGCTGTTGCAGCCTTGGAGGCCGAGACAAACAAGGCCATCAAACTGGGGGTTTTCGGCGCACCCAGCTTTGTTGTCCGCGACGAAGTGTTCTGGGGCGATGACCGGCTGGACGATGCCCTGTCGTGGGTCCGCGTCGGCCACGTTGTCTGACTGATTTTTGCTTCGACCTTGCGCCGGTCTGAGCTAGGTTCTCGCCATGCCTTATCAATGGACAGAAAACTCGGACGCTGAACAGGAACTGCGGCTTTGGCCGCACAACTCCTTGCCACCACGTGGCGCAATGACCGTCATCTTGTCGGTGTTCCTGTTCGGACTGATCCCGCTGCTGGCGATGTTGGGTTCGATCGTCCTGTGGGGTCTGCTGCCGTTCCTGCTGCTGACGGTTCTGGGTCTCTGGTTGGCAATCCAGACAAACTATCGCGCGCGCAGCGTGTTCGAGGTTCTGACCTTAGGCCAGACGCAAGCCCACCTTGTGCACCACCACCCAGACAAGGGCGATCAGGAATGGACCTGCAACCGCTATTGGGCCCGTCCTGAAATGCACACCAGCGGTGGTCCGGTACCCCATTACGTAACGCTGATCGGCGATGGGCGCGAAGTTGAGATCGGCGCGTTCCTGTCCGAGGACGAGCGGATCGCGCTGTTTGATGATCTGAGTCAGAAACTGCGCAAATCGACGTGACTAAGCGCCGTTCGAGTTAGCGCAAAGATGATCTTTGACCATCGGTCCTACTTTGCCGAAATCCATCTGACCGGTATAGCGCGACTTCAACTCGCCCATCACCTTGCCCATATCGCGGATTGAGCCCGCCCCAGTAGACGTGATGGCGGTCTGAATGGCCTTGCTAACCTCGTCGTCGTCCAGCTGTTTGGGCAGGAATTCCTCAATCACCTCAACCTCGCGCAGTTCCCGCTCGGCCAAATCAAGGCGTCCGCCCTCTTCGTAGGCGCGTGCGCTTTCCTTGCGCTGCTTGGTCATTTTACCCAGAATTTCAAGCACTTCGGCATCGCCGCAGCCTTTGGTCTCTTCATTGTCAGAGGCGCGCGAAGCAATATCACGATCCTTGATCGCCGCATTGATCAGGCGCAGTGTCGAAAGACGCTCGGCGGCTTTGTCTTTCATAGCTTGCTTCAGGGCAGAGTTCACCCGTGATCGCATATCCATATGGTCTGTCCATCCCCATGGCAAAGGAACCCTGACCATATCGAAACAAAAAGGTTGGTACAACAGTGGACATTAATTGTAACTCATTGATTTTTAACAATAGCCCAAAATTTGAACAGACTTGACCCTAGCGTATAACCCACTTAGTTATGCGCCCGTTTACCTTGCAGGAGAGTCGCGCCATGGCCCAGAACGCCCCGTCCAAGCCCACCGCATGTCTGGCGTTGGCCGATGGAACCCTGTTTTACGGTGTGGGCTTCGGCGCAACCGGTCAAACCGAGGCCGAGTTGTGTTTCAACACCGCCATGACGGGCTATCAAGAGATCATGACCGATCCTTCTTATGCGGGCCAGATCGTGACCTTCACTTTCCCGCATATCGGCAATGTCGGAGTGAATCCCGAAGATGACGAAACCGGCGACCCGGTGGCAGCCGGGATGGTGGTCAAATGGGACCCGACCGAGCCGTCGAATTGGCGCGCGACAGAAGAGCTAAAAAGCTGGTTAGCCCGCCGTGGTCGCATCGCAATCGGCGGCGTCGATACCCGCCGCCTGACCCGCGCGATCCGCCAGCAAGGCGCACCGCACGTGGCGCTAGCTCATGATCCCGAGGGAAACTTCGATATCGAAGCCCTGATTGCTGCAGCGCGTAGTTTTGCGGGTCTCGAAGGGATGGATCTGGCCAAAGAAGTCACCTGCGCCCAAAGCTATCGCTGGGATGAGATGCGTTGGGCTTGGCCCGATGGCTACCAGCGTCAGGAAGCTCCGATGCACAAGGTGGTCGCGATCGACTATGGTGCCAAGCGCAACATCTTGCGCTGCCTCGCCTCGGCGGGTTGCGACGTAACCGTATTGCCCGCCACCGCAACGGCTGCGGAGGTGCTGGCACACAAGCCGGACGGAGTGTTCCTGTCAAACGGACCCGGCGATCCGGCGGCTACCGGCGAATATGCTGTTCCGATGATAAAGGAAGTGCTGGATACAACAAATCTGCCCGTCTTTGGCATTTGCCTAGGCCATCAGATGCTGGCACTGGCGCTTGGCGGGCAGACGATCAAGATGAACCACGGCCACCATGGTGCCAATCATCCGGTCAAGGATATGGAAACAGGCAAGGTCGAGATCACCTCGATGAACCACGGCTTCGCCGTGGACGCGGAAACACTGCCCGATGGCGTAGTCGAAACGCATCGCTCTCTGTTTGACGGCTCGAACTGCGGCATCCGCATGACGGGTCGCCCGGTTTATTCGGTGCAGCATCATCCAGAAGCGTCACCCGGCCCGCAGGACAGTTTCTACCTGTTCGAACGCTTTGCCGCGGCGATGGCGGATCAAAAAGCACAAGCTTAAAGGCGAATTCAACAGCGTTAACCGTGTGTTAACTCTGACTAAGCAACCCTGCCGGATGTTACATGCGGCAGGGTTTCGTTATGGTCGAATTGAATCTCCAGCGTCAGACACTGGCGCAGCCTGTGCCCGGGCCGCATTCGCGCAAACCGCTCGGCACATGTCTCGTCGAACAAGGCATCATCACACCCGACCAGTTGGCGCGCGCCCTGCGGATGCAAGTATTCCAGAACGCGCCATTGGGGGAAATACTGGTCAGTGAAGGATGGGCCAGCCGTGCGCAGGTTCTCTCGGCGCTGTCTGACCAAACCGGCCTTCAGATCGCCGATCTTGCGCAGGTACCACCTGCCGCAGACCTCTGTTTGCTCGAACCGGTCGAGTTTTGGTTGGAGCACAATGTACTGCCCTGGATGCGTGTGGGGCCAATCCTGCTGATCGCTACAGCCAGGCCAGATACATTCGACGCAGTGGCAGACGCATTGAAGGGCCACGGTTACACGATCATCCCGGTTCTGGCAGGACCCGAGCAGATCGATGCCGCCATCGCCCGTCAATATGCTCAACCGCTGGCACAAGCTGCAGAAACTCGCGTTGAGGCGCGGCAAAGCTGCAGGAATTGGTCGGCCCAGACGCGCCGTGGGCCGATCATTGGATTTATCCTGTTCGCGGCACTCTGTGTTTGTTTCCCGATAGTTGGCCTCGGCCTTCTTTTGGGCTTTGCACTGCTGACCCTAGGACTGTTCTTGTCTCTCAGGCTCTCGGGGCTCATTGCTTATCTATGGCGAGAAAAATCTGAGCCAACAACAAAGACCTCTGAGTCACTTCGCCTACCCCGCGTCTCGATCCTTGTGCCGCTATATAAGGAACGCGAGATTGCCGATGACCTGATCGCCCGGCTGCGCCGCCTGACCTATCCCAAAGCGTTGCTGGATGTCATTTTGGTGCTGGAAGAGCGGGATGACGTAACCAATGAGGCGCTCAGGCAAATAGAACTGCCAACCTGGATGCGCGCCATTGTTGTGCCGGATCGGGGTGACCTGACCACCAAGCCCCGTGCGATGAACTATGCGCTGGATTTCTGCCGTGGAGAGATTTTGGGCGTTTGGGATGCCGAAGACGCGCCGCAATCCGATCAGATTGAAACCGTTGTCCGCCATTTCGCGAACGCCCCAAAGGAGGTGGTGTGCCTTCAAGGTATTCTAGACTACTACAATCCGCGCACCAATTGGCGGTCGCGCTGTTTTAGCATCGAATACAGCGGCTGGTTTCGCGTCGTCCTGAAAGGCATCGCGCGAATTGGTCTGGTCGTTCCGCTGGGCGGCACAACCTTCTTTTTTCGCCGCGACAAGCTGGTCGAACTGGGCGGTTGGGATGCCCATAATGTCACCGAAGATGCCGATCTGGGTGTCCGCCTAAGCCGTGCCGGATATCGGACCGAGATCGTCAGCACCACGACCTATGAAGAGGCGAACTTTCGCGCCTGGCCATGGGTCAAGCAGCGTTCGCGTTGGCTGAAGGGGTTCATGGTAACCTATCTGGTGCATATGCGCGCACCACGCCAATTGCTGCGCGATCTGGGGTTGCTGCGCTTTTTGGGCTTACAGGCCTTTTTTCTGGGAACACTGGGCCAATTCCTTCTGGCCCCGCTTTTGTGGGCGTTCTGGCCCATCTTTTTCGGGCTGCCCCACCTGTATCAACCAATCCTGACACCCGGTTTATTGACTGCCTGCGTGGTTCTGTTTCTCGTCGCCGAAGCCGCCAACCTATTGGTGGGTATCTGCGGTGTCATCGCAGGCAAACGCAGGTTCCTGCTACCCTGGGTGCCGACCATGGTGCTTTACTATCCGCTGGGCGTGTTGGCGGCCTACAAAGGCCTGTGGGAACTGGCGGTCAATCCGTTCTTCTGGGACAAGACCCAACACGGCCATGCGGTCGAGGAACGTGAGGCCGCTATTTCTCGCGCCGGATCGCATCCTGTTTCAGCCGCGTCATGAAAGCGACCGAAATGTGATCCTGCAACGCCTTGGCCGCCGCGTCCTCGTCTCGCGCCGCAATCGCGTCCACGATGCCTTTGTGCTCGCTCTGCGCAATCTCGCCACGCCCTTCTGCGGCCAGCGATGTGGTCGCCATCAAGGCCATGGTCCGATGCACCAGATCAAGCTGCTGCACCAGATAGCGGTTATGCGAAGCCAGGTGAATCTGTTCGTGAAATCTCCGGTTGGCCCGCGACAGCGCAACAGGATCTCCGATCAACTCATTGTCGGCCACCACCATTTCCTGAAGGACCCGAATTTCCTCTTCGGTTGCGTGTTTTGCGGCCAGACGTGCGGCCAGCCCTTCCAATTCACGCCGGACAACATAAAGCTCGGCCATCTGGTTGTGGTCCAATGAGGCCACGATCAACGACCGCCCGTCCCGTTCCAGCAACGACTGCGTTTCCAGCCGCTGCAGCGCCTCGCGGATCGGAGTGCGCGAAACGCCAAACCGCTCGGCCAGTTCGCTTTCCACCAGCCGATCACCAGGCTTGTAGACACCGACGTCTATCGCTTCGAGAATAAGGCTATAGGCGTCCGTATTGGACTGTTTGGATTGGGGCATCGGCTGAATTGTCTCCTCGTTCGGACCTGTCTAGCCGCCACACGCCCCCCCGATCAAGTGCGGCATTGAAAACCGCAGCCCATCGCCCTAAACCCAAAGCATGGTCAAACCTGCCTTTTCCCATGTCACCCAATGGGTGTTCGATCTAGACAACACGCTTTACCCGCCGCATATGCGCCTGTTCGATCAGATCGAAGTGCTGATGACGGATTACGTCGTGCAAGCTATCGGCGTCGACCGCCCCGAGGCCGACCGGTTGCGTTCACATTACTGGCGCGAATACGGCACGACACTCGCGGGCCTGATGGCAGAGCACGATCTGGACCCCGATCCCTATCTGTACGCCGTGCATCAGGTGGACATGAGCCATATGGAACCCGATGTTGCGCTGGCGGAACATATCCGCGCTTTGCCCGGGCGACGCATTGTCTATACCAATGGATCTGCACCTTATGCCGAGCGCGTTCTGGCGGCACGCGGTCTGAATGGGCTGTTCGACGCGATCTATGGCGTAGAACACGCAGGCTATCGCCCCAAGCCGCAAAAAGCCGCGTTCGAGGCGATCTTTGCGCAGGATGGAATCGATACCGCGAAAGCCGCCATGTTCGAAGATGATCCACGCAATCTGGCCGCCCCGCACGAGATGGGGATGCGTACCGTGCACGTCGCGCCTGACCCGCACGAGGCTGACCATATTCACCATCACACCGATGATCTGACCGGGTTTCTGGGTCGCCTGCGATAGGCTGTCACACTGCGACGATCTGTTCGTTTCGCAGTTGCAGAATTGACCCCATATGCAGCTCAGCGACGAACAGAATCGGAGACCCCAATGACCGCGCTTGAGATGCCTCAGCGCCTGCCTCTTTGGCAGCGCCTTTTGTTTGCAATTCCCGTGTTTGGCTGGATGGCCCGGGACGCGGCCAATGCCGACGCTGAAGACCTTTATTATACAGCCGCGGCGCTGGTCAGCATGTGGGGCTGTTCCATCCTTCTGTTCGGCCTGCCGGGTCTTTACATTCCCGCCCTGATGCTGGTGCCGACGATGTTCCTTGTCCTGATTTTGATCTCTCGGGGATAAAGCACGAGACAGGATGTCACTTGGCGCCCACCGCGCAACAGCACTAGTGTCTGCGGCAACGGAGACATACTCATGACTGACAGCTGTGACATCCTGATTTCCGGCGGCGGAATCGCCGGATTGACCGCCGCCGCCGCCTTTGGCGCTGCCGGGTTCGACGTAGTCTGCGTCGATCCCACCCCTCCGATCACCGAGCGGGACGTGGACGGATCGGATCTGCGTACCACCGCTTTTTTGCAGCCTGCCCATGGTCTGTTGGAACAATGCGGGCTTTGGGCCAAGCTGGATGCCCACGCCGCGCCCCTGCAGATCATGCGCATCGTGGATGCGGGTGGTGATGTGCCCGAACCGCGCGTCGTGCGTGATTTCAACGCCGCCGATATCTCGGACCAGCCATTCGGATGGAACCTGCCCAACTGGTTGCTGCGCCGCGAGATGGTAGCGCGACTAGCCGAACTGCCGAATGTCGATTTCCGCCCCGGCACCGGTACGGTCAGCCTGTTCACCCGCACCAATGAGGCACGGGTCGGCCTGAGCGACGGCACCCGCATCCGCTGCAAACTGGTAATCGCCGCCGACGGGCGCAGTTCACCAATGCGCGAAGCTGCCGGGATCAATGTTCATACCACGCGCTACGGCCAAAAGGCCCTCGCCTTCGCCGTCACACATCCTATCCCGCACGACAATGTCTCGACCGAGATTCACCGCTCGGGCGGGCCGTTCACTTTGGTGCCCCTGCCCGACTGGCAAGGCCAGCCGTCCTCGGCCATTGTCTGGATGGAACGTGGGCCACGTGCCGTTGAACTGCTAAACCTTGAATCCGACGCGTTCGAAGCCGCGATGACCGAACGCTCTTGCGGGCTGTTCGGACCGCTGAAATTGGCCTCACGCCGGACGATCTGGCCGATCATCAGCCAGTCGGCGGAACGGTTGTCGTGCGAACGCATCGCGCTGATGGCCGAGGCCGCGCATGTTGTGCCACCTATTGGTGCGCAGGGGCTGAACATGTCGTTGGGCGATCTGCGCTGCTTGCTGGAATTGACGCAAGCCCGGCCCGAGGGCTTAGGCGATGCGCAGATGTTGGATTCCTATCACAAGGCCCGCCATACCGAGATTGAACTGCGCGTCAAGGGCATCGACCTGCTGAACCGCGCCTCGATGATCGAAGCGCGTCCGCTGCGCGACGCACGAGCGATGGGGCTGAATGCGCTCTATTCCCTACCACCCGTGCGCAAGACGCTCATGCAAATGGGCCTCGGCGTCCGCTGAACCGCAGGGCGGGCTTCTGCCCGCCACGCTATTACAGCACCTGATCCAGAACCCTTTTCAGGCGCGCAATCGTGTCGTCAACATCATACAGCTTGTCCAAGCCAAACAGGCCAAGACGGAAGGTGCTGAACCCTTCGGGTTCGTCACATTGCAGCGGCACGCCCGCTGCGATCTGCATGCCCAGGGCCGCGAACTTCTTGCCGTTCTGCACTTCGGGGTCTGCTGTATAGCTGACCACCACACCCGGCGCGCCGAAACCTTCGGCAGCAACCGACATGACGCCCTTGTCCCTAAGATAGGCCCGGACACCATCACCCAGCGCCCATTGCGCCGCGCGCAGCTGTTCGAAGCCGTACGCGCGCGTCTCGGCCATTGTGTCGCGGAAGGAAAGCAGAGAATCCGTTGGCATGGTGGCGTGATAGGCATGACCGCCATTCTCGTAGACCTGCATGATCTGGCGCCACTTCTTCAAATCTATCGCGAAGCTATCGGATGAGGTCTCGGCCAGTCGTGCCTCGGCGCGTTCGGATAGCATGACAAGACCGGCGCATGGCGTTGCGCTCCACCCCTTCTGCGGAGCCGAGATCAGCACATCCACTCCGGTGGCCTTCATATCGACCCAGGCACAGCCCGAGGCGATGCAGTCCAGCACCATCAACGCCCCCACCTCATGCGCAGCAGCGGCCATCGCTGTCACATAATCATCAGGCAGAATCACTCCGGCCGAGGTCTCAACATGCGGCGCGAAGACAATACCCGGTCGTTTCTCATGGATTGTCGCCACAACTTCATCAATCGGGGCCGGAGCAAAAGGTGACGGGCTGGAATTGCCGGTTTCGCGCGCTTTGAGAACGGTGGTCGACGATGTCAGATCACCTGACTCGATGATCTGACTCCACCGATATGAAAACCACCCATTGCGTACGACAAGCACATCAGCATCCCGCGCAAACTGTCGCGCGACGGCTTCCATCCCATAGGTGCCTCCGCCGGGAATGACCGCAACGCCTTCAGCATTGTAAACTTCACGCAGCATTGCCGAAATATCGCGCATGACTTGCTGAAAACTTGCAGACATATGGTTCAGAGAACGGTCGGTAAAAACCACCGAGAACTCCTCCAGCCCGCCCGGGTCAACAGTATTCAGTAGTGCCGGCATGACGCATCCTTTCTATTGGGTCCTTTTTGTTCTGCCTTGTCTTGCGCGCTCGGTAAAGCGTCAAACGCGGCCTGAAGTTGACCCAAAGTAACCCACAGCCAAAAATTTCATTTTGAGTTTTTACATGCCACAATTAGCAGAAATGACGCCAACCAGAGTCAGGTCCCCTTTACACCCTAGCGTGTTTCTGAACAGATACACACACTTTGAACAAGAACGGATAATTTTACTCGTGACTGCGCAAAAGCGGATTAGTTTTCAAGTCGTTCGAGACGAGGTAAAGCGGCGGATTGAATCCCGCATATGGCCTCAGGGCTCGCTTTTACCCACCGAAACCCAATTAGCGGAAGAGTTCAATTGTGCCCGCGCCACGGTGAACCGGGCGCTGAGGGAGCTCGCCGAACAGGGCTTTGTCGAGCGCAAGCGCAAAAGCGGAACGCGGGTCAAGAAAGAACCACGCAAACAAGCCAAGCTTGAAATTTCACTTGCGAGACAAGCGGTTGAGAACCAAAACTCAGCCTATCGCTATGCTCTGGTGGAACGGAACGTGGTCTACAGCCCCGGCTGGTTGACCTCGCAACTGAATGTCGAACCGGACGCGCGCGTTCTGCACGTGATCTGCATGCACTATGCAGACAACCGCCCCTTCCAGCTTGAAGAACGCTGGATCAATATCGAAGCCGTACCCGAGGTCGAGCAAGCCGACCTCAACAAAAGTGGCCCACACGAATGGTTGTTGAATGCTGCCCCGTTCACCGAAGCTGAAATCGCCTTTTGCGCGATCTCGGCGGACAATCGTCTAGCTGATTTCATGGGCACAACCACTGGCACTTCGATGATTCAGCTGGAACGGACCACGTGGAAGGACGGGCAACCGATGACTTTCGCCCGCATGACCCATCATCCGGGGTTCCGCATCCGCACTAAATACTAACCGATCGGCCCGGGCAGGCGTTCCTCGCTCAGCAGTACATTGGCTTCGACCTCTCCGGCCCCTGGTAAGGTCATCACCCTCCGGCGCAGAACCCGTTCGAAGTCTGCCAGATCCCGCGCCACGACGCGCAAGCGATAATCATAAAGACCCAGCACATGCTCAACCGTCTGCACCTCGGGAATGGCGCTGACGGCACGTTCAAAATCTTCAAGGCTGACCTGCCCTTTTCGCGCAAGTTTCACGCCGAGAAAGACGGTCACTCCAAAACCCAGGGCCTCGGCATTCAGACGCAGCCGCCGCCCCTTGATCACGCCTGCTTCTTCCAGTCGACGAATACGCCGCCAGGTCGCAGGCTGCGATAAGCCAAAGCGGCGCCCCAGAGCCCCCGCGCTTTGGGTCGCGTCCTGCACCAGCGCGCGCAGAATTCTGCGGTCGATCTCATCCAGTTCGATCATACCGGCAACACCTCATCCCGTTTGACTCGGGCGATATGCATAAGGGCTTCGATATCGGCGATATGCGGTAGGGTCAGAATGCGATCGCGATAGACCTGTTGATAATGCGCCATATCTCGCGCCAACACCGATAGGCGCACATCCACCCGACCAAGGAAGGTCTGGATCTCGATCACCTCGGCCACGTTCCGCGCCGCCGCCGTGAATTCGTCGAACGCCCGTGCCTGCGTCTTGTCCAGCGTTATTCGCAAAGAGACCTCGACCGCATAGCCCAAGGCGGCCCAGTCGATAACGGCTTCCTGCCCCTCGATCACTCCTGCCGCCTGCATTTTTTCGATCCGGCGCCAGCAGACGCCCGAATTGATGCGGCATCGCTCAGCCAATTCTGCCGTTGTCAGGCTTGGCTCGGCCTGGAAGTGGCGCAGAATACGTCGATCAACATCATCAAGCATGATTTTTTCACATTTCCTTCAATAGAAGAATTATTCTTCATCTATTTGTCAAATACTCAATCCAAACCCTATCGCCAATAGCAATCACGCAAGATAGAAGCACATCAATCGAAACTGAAAGGACCGGCGAAATGCGCGTCTATTACGATCGCGATTGCGACATCAACCTGATCAAAGACAAAAAAGTGGCGATTCTGGGCTACGGCTCGCAAGGCCACGCCCACGCGCTGAACCTGCGCGACTCGGGCGCCAAGAACCTGGTCATCGCCCTGCGCGAGGGCTCCCCCTCGGCCAAGAAAGCCGAAGCGGAAGGCCTGCAGGTGATGGGCATCGCCGAAGCCGCAGCCTGGTGCGACGTTATTATGTTCACCATGCCTGACGAACTGCAGGCTGAGACGTACAAGAAATACGTCCACGACAACATCAAGCCAGGTGCGGCCATCGCGTTCGCCCATGGACTGAACGTCCATTTTGGCCTGATCGAGCCGAAAGAAGGCGTTGACGTGATCATGATGGCCCCCAAAGGCCCCGGTCACACCGTGCGCGGCGAATACACCAAAGGCGGCGGCGTTCCTTGCCTCGTCGCGGTCGACAACGACGCGACCGGCAAAGCGCTGGAAATCGGCCTGTCCTACTGCTCGGCCATCGGTGGTGGCCGTTCGGGCATCATCGAAACCAACTTCCGCGAGGAATGCGAAACCGACCTGTTCGGTGAGCAGGCCGTACTGTGCGGCGGTCTGGTTGAACTGATCCGCTGCGGCTTTGAAACGCTGGTCGAAGCGGGCTACGCGCCCGAGATGGCATATTTCGAGTGTCTGCACGAAGTGAAGCTGATCGTCGACCTGATCTATGAAGGTGGCATCGCCAACATGGATTACTCGATCTCGAACACGGCTGAATATGGCCAGTACGTCACCGGCCCGCGTATTTTGAAATACGACGAGACCAAAGCGCGTATGAAAGAGGTTCTGAACGACATCCAGCAGGGTAAATTCGTCCGTGACTTCATGCTGGAGAACGCTGTAGGCCAACCGACCATCAAAGCGTCGCGCCGTGCGAACGATGAGCACATGATCGAGGAAACCGGTGCAAAACTGCGCGCCATGATGCCCTGGATCTCGGCTGGTAAAATGGTCGACAAAGAAAAGAACTAAGTCTGACAAATGTCAGCGAAAGGGCGGCCCCGGTGGCCGCCCTTTTCATTTGGTGACAGCATTTGCGTAGCATTCGCCCAGAACATAATCCCAGCCACTGTCGTAACCGGTGCGTTTGTCCGACGCCTCAGATGCCCAGACTTCCCAGCCCGAATGGGTCAGAGTGACCGTGGTATGCCCGGCTCCGTGGGCTGCGAACCGGACCTCAACCCGCGTGGGGCGGTCAGTGTTGGTGCCGGGGTGCCAGCTGAAGGCCAGGCGAGCCCCCTGTTCGAAGATCAACACCTTGCCCCAATCAGCGCGGGTGCCATCGAACATGGTTTCATAAACCGCACCGCCGACATGAGGTTCGATCACAACTGCCAGCGCAGGCTTGCCTTGCGCCGCTGAGACAGCGTGCCCATCCAATGGCCACCATTTGGCAATGCGATTTACAAAAACATCAAAGGCGTGCTCGGGCGCTGCGTTTACAACGATGGTCTTGATGATTGGTTCGATCATGCATCTCGTCCTTCGTTTACCTCGGCGGCGAAACTCTCCAACACGTCCGACCAGTATTGCTCGAGCCAGGCGCGCAGGTCGGCCAGCCCCTCGGGTCGGGCGGCATAGATGCGGCGCGTTCCCTCGGCCCGGCAAACGACAAGCCCGGCTTCGGACAAGACCTTCAAATGTTGCGAGACCGCCGGGCGGCTTACGGGCAAATCCGCAGCCAGATCACCAACCGCCCTGGGGCGCTTGGCCACCGCCTCAAAAACCTGACGACGGGTCGAATCCCCTAAAGCCGAAAGTACTTCTTCGTAAGCCATAACTTACGGTAAGTTGCAACTTACCTAATGTCAATATCAGCGCGTGACACCGTCAGATTCGCGGGATAAGTGGATGGAATGGTTCAACAACCGACAAAACAGGATTGGAGCGGTGTTTTCACGCTGGGCCTCATCTGGGGCGGGACGTTCATGGTGGTTGCCATGGCGCTGGAAGGCTATGGACCGGTCACCGTGGCGACGTCGCGCACCACATTGGGTGCCGTTATGCTGCTGGTGCTGATGCGCCTTACCGGACGGCGTATTCCGAGTTTGACACCAGCCCTTTTGAGTTCGATTTTCTTCATCGGCATTCTGTCGACGGCGGTTCCCTTCATGCTGTTAAGCTGGGGGCAACAATTTGTCCCTTCGGCCTTTGCGGGTCTGTCCATGGCGGCGATTCCGCTGATGGTTCTGCCGCTGGCACATTTCTTTTCGGATGAGCCTATGAACCTACGGCGTCTGGTCGGCGTTTGCCTTGGCTTCTCTGGCGCGCTTGTGTTGATCGGGCCCGGTCTGGCGCAATTGGGTCAGGGTACGCAGCCACTGGCGCAAATGGCCTGCGTCACGGCAGCCTTGTGCTACGCCAGTTCGTCGATCCTGACCCGCCGCTGCCCTCCGATTGAACCGATGGCTCTGGCAGCCCTGACGCTGCTGGTTGGCGCAGTACTATTGATACCTATCATGCTGCTAACCGAGGGGCTTCCCTCGTGGCAGGGAACGCGCCCCAGTCTGGCCCTGATCGTTCTGGGCCTTGTCCCCACGGCCTTCGCCACCCTGCTGCGAGTATCCATCACCCGCAGCGCCGGGTCCGTCTTTCTGACGCTGGTGAACTATCAGGTGCCCGTTTGGTCGATGGTGTTCGGGGCCTGGATTCTATCCGAAGCCCTGCCGCTGCGGTTCTATATCGCGCTTGCCATGATCCTAACCGGGCTGGCAATCAGCCAGTGGTTCACTCTGCAGAAAATGCTACTGGGGCGTTAACCCGTCACCGCCTCAACCTCGGATACGATCCCATCGACCACTTGGGTCAGCAGTG
Organism: Ruegeria sp. CF1; assembly: GCF_056537445.1. Taxonomy (NCBI): domain Bacteria; kingdom Pseudomonadati; phylum Pseudomonadota; class Alphaproteobacteria; order Rhodobacterales; family Roseobacteraceae; genus Ruegeria; species Ruegeria sp. CF1. The sequence continues at coordinate 926,886 of NZ_JBQFRN010000001.1, forward strand.
CGGCATCCTCGCATTCCGCCATCACCCGGATCAGAGGTTCCGTGCCCGATTTGCGGATCAGCAAACGCCCCTGCCCATTCAGACGCGCCTCGGCCTCGGAAATCGCGCTTTTGACGCTGGCCGCTTCCAGCGGGGCCTGCCCCGCGCTAAAGCGCACATTCTTCAGCAATTGCGGCACCGTCTCAAACTGGCGCGATAGGTCCGAGGCTTTCTTGCCGGATTGCACCATCTCTGCCAGAAAATGCAGCCCCGCCATCAGACCGTCGCCGGTTGTGGCATAGTCGCTCATCACGATGTGACCTGACTGTTCGCCACCAAGATTGAAACCACCCTCGCGCATCCGTTCAACCACATAGCGGTCGCCAACGGCAGTCCGCTCCAGACGCAGCCCCTGCCCGGCCAGGTGCCGCTCCAACCCGAGGTTCGACATCACAGTGGCCACCAAGGCGCCGCCTTTCAACTGATCCGCGCGGGACCACGCGGTCGCCAACAGAGCCATCAACTGATCCCCATCGGCGACAGCGCCAGTTTCGTCGATCACAACGACGCGGTCGGCATCCCCATCCAGACAGATACCTACATCGGCGCCGTGTGAAACCACGGTTTCGGCCGCAACACGAGGCTGGGTTGAGCCACATCCGAGGTTGATGTTCTTGCCGTTCGGCGCGATGCCGACCGGGATCACATCTGCTCCCAACTCCCAAAGAACTTCCGGCGCAGTACGGTGCGCGGCACCGTTGGCGCAGTCGATCACAACCTTCAGCCCATCCAAGCGCAGATTGCGCGGCAGCGATGATTTCACACGCTCGCCATAACGGAACCGCGCATCGTCGACCCGACGCGCACGACCAATATTCTGCGCCTGTGCGGGGCTTACGCCTTCTTCGATCAGCCGCTCGATCTCAATCTCGGCCTGATCGGACAGCTTGAACCCGTCCGGCCCAAAGAATTTAATTCCATTGTCGATCGCCGGATTGTGGCTAGCCGAGATCATCACGCCCAGATCCGCGCGCATCGAGCGCGTCATCAACCCTACCGCAGGAGTCGGCACCGGCCCCAGCAGAAGCACATTCATACCGGTCGAGGTCAAACCTGCCGTCAGCGCATTTTCCAGCATATAGCCCGACAGCCGCGTATCCTTGCCAATGACAACGCGGTGTACGCCCGAGGCATCGCGGCGGAAATAACGCCCCACAGCCGCGCCAATCCGCAAAGCCATTTCCGCCGTCATAGGGTGCGTGTTGGCGGTGCCCCGCACCCCGTCGGTTCCAAACAGCTTGCGCATAAGTCGGTCTCCTGAAAATTCCTTTTGCCCGGATTACCGGACGGCGGCCCATAGACGCAAGGCCTGAGCCGTCTCGGCCACGTCATGTACCCGTACAATCTGCACGCCCTGTGATATTCCCGCCAGAGCAACCGCGATTGACCCTGGCGCGCGGGCATCCTTGCGCGGCTCTTTGCCGATCTGACCAATAAATCCCTTGCGCGAAACGCCCAGAAGGATTGGACAGCCCAGCCCGTGAAACAGGCTGAGATTGCGCAGAAGGGTCAGGTTGTGGTCCAGATTCTTGCCAAACCCGATGCCCGGATCGATGACAATCAAATCGCGGCTAAGCCCCAGTCCTTCAAGATGCGCGATTTGCCCCTCAAGGAAATCGTAAACATCCAGCAGAACATTGTCATAGTGCGGGTCATCCTGCATCGTGGTCGGATCACCCTGCATATGCATCACACAAACCGGAGCCTCAATCTGCGCGCAAAATGGTGCAAGTTTAGGATCGAAGGTAAATCCCGACACATCGTTGATCAGTCCCGCACCTGCCAGATGAGCCGCCTTGGCAACACCGGCCTTGCGAGTATCGATCGAGATCAACACATCCGTCTCGCCCCGAATTGCCTCAATCAAAGGGCGTGTGCGGGCAATCTCTTCGTCTTCAGGCACAAAATCAGCGCCCGGGCGCGTGGATTCGCCGCCAATGTCCAGAATACTTGCACCATACGCTACCATGTCGGCGGCAGCGGTCCGAGCGGCCTCGACCGAGTTATACAGCCCCCCATCCGAGAAGCTATCCGGCGTGGCATTCAGAATGCCCATGATCTGCGTTCGTGCCATATCAAGCCCGGCAATCGCTGGACGCGCGCAGGTCAGACGATCCAGCTGTTCCTTTGGGATTTCAACGGCATCGACGATCTGGGTGCTTTGCCCGCGCTCAATCCGCTCGGCCTGTGAGAACCACAGCACCTGCCCTGCCAGTGGCACCGCCCCGTCGACGCGCGTGCTCCCATGCTGGACCAATGGGCGGTAATAGACGGTCACAGTTGCGCCTGCTCCACCGGAACTGCGCGCAATGGCGTTTTGGGGGCTTCGGGCAGGTCTCCGCCAATAACCAGCATCTCGCTGGCTTCAAAGGTTGCCGCGAACCAAGCAGCCAGCGCCACCGCGTCAGACGGCGCGGCTGAGGGGCCATCGACCGCATCCAGAACAATTTTGGAGGGTGCCCAAACACAAATCTGGCCGTTTTTCATCGCCCAATCCAACTCGGTCCGCGTTGAAACGACCACGCAACGGTGATCGCGCGCAGCCAGAACCCAGGCGTTCTGTTCAATTGCCAACAAATCTATCCGGCGTTGGGTCATTGCGTGACCCGTCTGCGGCACATCCAGATCAGACGCCCCAACACACAGGATCAGCGGGCGCTGGCGATTCTCAAGTTGGTCGATCCAGCCGGTGAGATTACCTGATGAAATCGCTGCATTCGACAGAAAGACCAACCGTGGATGTGGCCGCTCTTCTTCGGTCACATCATGATGTACCGCATCCTTGCCGCGCACGATCTCGACGCCAAGCGCGCCGGGCCCACGATCCAGTTTTTCAATGCGAACAAAGGCTCTTACAGCCTGAGGTTCAAGCAGAATGCGCTCCGCCACGCGATCTGCCAGTGTCTCGAGCAAATTTAGTCGCTCAGCAGCCAGCTCGAACGCAATCGCTTCGGTTACACGGTCGTAAGACAGAATACGATCCACGTCATCATCGATGGGGTCTGTCAGCGGACGCACCTCGACCACGATGTTAAAGCAGATCCGTTGCGTGGTACCGCGTTCGGCCTGAAACGCACCGATCTCGACCTCAACGATGTGATCGCGCAGCGAAATGCGGTCCAGCGCACCGCGCGCGGCGGTAGCCTCGGACCGTTCGGACGGGTGCGCAAAGGCAAGACGGATTTCAGAGCTCATGCGGCGGACCTTTTCGGGCTCGGTGGACTGATGATCAGCCCACTTTAGGCGTTTCGCGGGCGTATAGCATCGCAGCAAACGCCTTTCCAGCTACGGAATGCGGCGTTACGTGACCCGGAACCAGCTCATCATACCCGATGCCGCATGGCCTAGCATGTGACAATGCAACAGCCAGTTGCCCGGATTGTCAGCTACCAACGCAACCTGCCGCACCTGCCCTCGCTCGACTAGAACAGTGTCGCGCCACGGCCCTAGTGTACCTTCCTGCAGGATAATGCGAAAATGGTGTCCATGCAGATGCATCGCATGTGGAAACGCCGTGTCATTTGCGAATTCAATCCGATGAACTGATCCCAATCGCGCATCCAGAAACGGATCATCTGGCCGCTCTGCATATCCGTTCAAAGCCCAGAATCGTCCAAGCTGAGCCAACTCGCGCCCCGACAGCTCGGAATCGCCCAATTTGGCGCTCTCCAGCCAGCGCATTGCACCCCCCTGCATCGTCATACGATGCAGAGGTGTATTCTGCAGTTCAATTTCGGGCATTCGGTTTGCTGGCAACGGTCTAACTTTTGCATCAGCAATACGCGATGCTACTCCGAACACATCAAATTTGACGAGTCCGTAAGCGCCATCCCGTTCTACACTCACAATACTTGCCGTCTGGCCGGATTCCGCTGAGACATCAACGATCAAGTCAACCCGCTGCGCAGGCGCCAAAGGAAAACTGCTCTCAACTCGCAATGGAACCTCAAGCGGCATACCGTCAAGCGCAACAATCCAGCCAGCAAGCCCGTCGAGCGCTACGTCGAATACCCGGGCATTCGCGGCATTGATCACCCGCAATCGCAATCGTTCAGACGCCTGCACCGGATAAGAAGGGTCAAACTCTCCGTTCACCGTTACAATGTTGCCCAGCCGACCCGCATGGCTCAAATCATGAGCATTGTCGAAATCGCTGGATATCTTTGCGCTCTCGGTGTCAAGGCGCCAATCGTCCAGCATTAAGGTCAGGTCCTGATCAACATCGGGTCCGCTGGCTTCTTCGACGATCAAAGGGCCATAAAGCCCACGCGCGACCTGCTCCATCGATTGGTTGTGCGCATGATACCAATAGGTTCCCGCATCCGGCACCACGAAATCATATTCAAAGTTGGAATCTGGCTGCACAACTTCCTGCGTCAGGCCGGGCACTCCATCCATCGCATTGTCGATCCGGATGCCATGCCAGTGAACGGTCGTTGGTTGCGGCAGCATGTTTACAAGCTTGCGGCGTACCCGAGCCCCCTGCGGAACACGGATTTCCGCGCCCGGAACACCGCCGCCATAACTCCAGACCGGAGTTTCCGGGTATCCCTGGGGCGCGATCTGCTGGAGGGAAGTCTGTGCCACCAGTTCGGTGGCAGATGCCATCGCCACGCGTGGTATCATCGACAAGGCCAGGGTCGATTGCAGAAACTGTCGGCGTGATATGGTCATTGCGAGCCTCCTGGCTCGCAACATAGTTGGTAAAACGCCTGTTGCCAGCACCCTTCCAGCGCTGGTGCGTCAATCAGTTGCTGGCCGTGCGATAATTGTGCTTGTAGAAGATATGCACGCCAATACGCGCCGTTTCTTTATAGACGCGGGACCAGGACGGGCGCACTGCCTTGGTGTGGTAGTGCGTGGCACCTGCGGTCATCTCTTCAGCTACACCATCGATTGCGGCACGGGCGACTTTCGAAACGCGATCATAAGCGCGTTTTTCGTTGATAATCTCTTTCTGCCCGTCACAGGTGTAGGTGAACTGGCACTGATATTTCTTGCCCGTTCCTTGCTTTATCACACCGCACAGTGAATCCGGAAAGCGACCGCTTTCAACACGGTTCAGGATAACTTCGGCCACAGCAAATTGGCCACGCACGCTTTCACCGCGGGCCTCGAAATACAGCGCTTCGGCAAGACAACGGAAATTTTCATCTCCGGTCGCCTTTGGCTGCTGGTCCAGCCAGGCTTTGGTGTAGGAGATTTCGACTTTTTCCGGCGCCTTACGCGGCTTAAACAGTTTCAGGTAATCGCGGAAGCTTTGTGCTGGCAACTCGTTACGTGTGACCAACTCAACAGATTTTGTATCGCCTTGCCTATCGGCAAAGGACAAACTCGGTAGCAAGGCTGCGGCCCCCACGGCAACAGCCACTATGTAGCGTCTCATCAGATAACCTCGCACAGGCACAAACGCGCCATACCCTCCCCCGGCGGGCGCGACGAGGCTAATACCCCAGACGAAGCGAGACGTCCAGTTCTGAAAAAAATGCAAGAGAAAAACCGCTCACGCCGCCAATTATTATCGACAGCGGAACGTTTCTTACGCCACTATTTCTAGGTAGGAGACAGTTAGTCAACCCCCAAGTTTGGACGAAATCGCCAGTTGAGCGGCAGACAGCCGAGCGACAGGAACCCGGAAAGGGGAACAGGACACATAGTCGAATCCAAGTGACCGGCAGATAGCGATTGATTCGGGGTTACCACCATGTTCGCCACAGACAGAAAGCGTAACGTCTGGTTGGGCTTGGCGCCCGCGCTCGGCCCCCAGCTTCAGCAATTCACCTACCCCATCTGCATCCAGAACGTGAAATGGATCTTCGCCAAACACGCCTTGGCGGACATATGCCGACATGAACCGCCCCGCGTCATCGCGCGACAATCCGTAGGTCATCTGGGTCAGGTCGTTTGTTCCAAAGCTTAGGAAAGCGGAATGCGGCGCAATCTCATTCGCGCGCAGACAGGCCCGAGGCGTTTCCACCATCACTCCCAATCGATAGTCGAACTCCTGCCCCTGCTCCGAGGCAACCTCGGCCGCTACAGTATCAATGCGTGTTTTGACCAGTTCAACCTCGCGCTTGGCCGAGACCAGCGGGATCATGACCTCGGGCACGACAGGGGCACCTTCTTTGCTGGCCTCAACCGTCGCCTCGAAGATCGCGCGTGCCTGCATGTCGTAGATTTCCGGCACGGTGACACCCAGACGAACCCCGCGCAATCCCAGCATCGGGTTGTACTCGCTCATCGCCTCGACCCGACGTTCGACATCCGAGATTGGCAAATCCAGCGCCTCAGCCAGCTCGCGCTGACCAGTGCGCGTAGTGGGCAGAAACTCGTGCAAGGGCGGATCGAACAGGCGGATGCAGACCGGCTGCCCCTCCATAATCCGGAACAACTGCACAAAATCCTGCCGTTGCATCGGCAGCAACCGTTCCAACACAGCAGCGCGTCCAGATGGGGTCTGCGCAAAGATCATTTCGCGCATTACGGTCAAACGACCGGGATCGAAGAACATGTGTTCCGTTCGGCACAACCCGATCCCTTCAGCTTTGAAGTTTCGTGCAGTTTGCGCGTCAGCGGGTGTATCGGCGTTGGCGCGGATGGCGATGTCCCGCTCGGCATCGGCCCAGCTCATCAGTGTCTGAAAGCAATCATCCAGCGCCGCTTCAAGCATCTCGGGTTGTCCGGCCAATACCTGACCCGAAGTCCCATCGATGGTCAGAATATCGCCTGTCTTGAACACACGCCCATCCGGTGCACTTAGCAGCTTTTTCTTGGTCTGAAACCGCATTTCGGACGCGCCGACGATACACGGCAGACCCAGACCTCGGCCAATCACCGCCGCATGGCTGGTGATCCCGCCCTTTTCGGTCAAAACAGCTACTGCGGCATGCATTCCGCGCACATCTTCGGGCGAGGTTTCACGGCGCACAAGAATACAGGGCTCCCCCCGCGCGGCGCTGGCCTGCGCTTCGGCAGCCGTAAAGACAATTCGACCGGTCGCTGCACCGGGGCTGGCCGCGATGGCTGTGGTCAGCACATCACGCTCGGCCTCAGGATGGACCTGCCGGTGCAGAAGTTCATTCAGCGAATGCGGGTCGATCCGCATCACGGCCTCTTGCGGCGGAATGATCCCGTCTTCGGCCAAGCGCACCGCGATCCGCATCCCGGCCCGCGACCCGCGCGGAACCCGCACGCCGTCCAGAATATGCACCTTGCCGTTCTGCACCACGAATTCGACCTGCATTTCTTCGCGCAGCTTCTCGCGCATTAACGCAGCGTGGGCCTTGAGATCGGCAAAAGCCTCGGGCGCCACATCCTCCAGCGATTGGCCACGCTCGTCCTTTTCCAGATATAACGCAGCGACACCTTCGCCCAGAGCATCGCGCCCCTGACTCTGGCTTAGATAGCGACCTGTGATCTGGGGCATACCCGTCGCCGGGTCAATCAGTTGCAAAACGCCCGAGCCGCATTCGCCCTGCCCGACGCCCGGGATCATCTCTTGAATCACCAGACCCAAACCGGCATCCGCAGGTGCACCCTTGGCCTGCCTCAGCAGGCGAGCCGAAGTGCCGTCCCAGGCACGTGCCATCGAGCGCAAAACACCGATCAGCTGCTCTCCACGATCCTGCGGGAAGGCCTCGTCGGTCTCGTCTTCATACGCCCGCAAGGACAAGCTCAGCCCTTCGCGCCCATCCGCCTCAATGGTATCGAACACATCCGGGTCTAGGCGGGCAATATGGAGCGCGTAGCTCTGCACAAACCGCAGATAAAGCGCCGCCGCTGCATCCGCCCCCATTTCCGCAGACCGATCCAGATAGCGGGCATCATTCATGCCGATATTCAGAACCGCACCCGGTCCGCCCCAGTCGGGATCTTCCGAACTGGGCCGCACACATAGCAAAGACTCGGCGTCGAACTGTTCCAGAATGGCCGCGATATCGGGAATGTCACCCTTGGCAATTCGCTGCACCGCGTCAAAAGAAAGGGCCACGGTCCGCGGCACCGGCATGTCCAGCCGGACCAGTCTTTGCAGGCACTTTGCCCGGCCACCATGGGTATTGGCGGCAACGGGCGCTTTTGGAGTGATAAGCGTGGTATGCGGATTATTCTGCACTGCGGCACCTTTTGGTTTCACCGCAGCATAAGCCCCTGCGCCCTTGGCGCAAGGGCGTTATCCCTCGATACGGGTCAGATCAGCAACGCTAGAGCAGACCTTACGGATCTGGCTCAGCAGGTTCAGACGGTTGCGGCGCAGAATGTCATTATCGGTATTGACCTGCACGTCCTCAAAGAACGCATCCACCGGCCCGCGCAGTTCGGCCATTGCCGCCATCGCTGTCGGGAAATCCTCGGCCTTCAGCGCGGGATCGATCTTGGCCTCTGCCGCGTCAAGCGCTGCAAACAGTGCCTTTTCGCTGTCAGTTTCAGCAAACTTCACATCCGCGCCGTAAGAGTATTCGACTCCATCCTTCTCTTCCGCCTGAGACAGGATGTTGTTCGCACGCTTGAACCCCTGCACGAGGTTCTCTCCATCCTCGGTCGCAATCACCGCATTCAGAGCGCGGGCGCGTTTGACCAGCAGGTTGAGGTCGTCATTCCCCTCCATCGCGATACAAGCGTCGATGACATCATGGCGGATGCCTTCGTCTCGGAGGAAGACTTTGAGGCGGTCGTGGAAGAAAGAAAGAAGATCGTCAGACGCGTCAGGAACCTTTTTCTCAAGCTCAAGAAATGCTGCTGCGGGCGATCCTTCAAGCTTTTCTTTGACAGTCTGGAATGAAGCACCAAAGACACCATGTTTTGCGATTTCTTCCAGGAGATCGCGGACATTCGCTTCGGGCAAAGCCTCATTGATAGCGCGTTCTGATCGAACCAGTTGACTATCGAAAAAACGGTCCAACCGAAGACGCAGATCATTATTCACGATTAGTCGAATTACCCCTAACGCCGCGCGACGCAGAGCAAACGGGTCCTTCGACCCGGTTGGTTTCTCATCAATCGCCCAGAACCCGGTCAGCGTGTCCAGCTTGTCGGCTAGCGCCACTGTCACAGACAACGGTGCGGTCGGAACATCATCCGACGGCCCCAACGGCGAGTAATGCTCCTGCGCAACGGCGGCCACTGCGGCATCCTCGCCTGCCGCTTCGATGTAATACCGCCCCATAAGCCCTTGTAGTTCAGGAAATTCATAGACCATTTCGGAGTTCAGATCAGCCTTGGCCAAACGCGCGGCTTTCTCGGCCTGATCCGCATCCGCCCCGACCACCGGGGCCAGTTCTCGGGCCAGCGCGGCAATGCGGTCGATGCGTTCCGCCTGCGTGCCCAGCTTGTTGTGGAAGGTCACATTCTCCAACGCGCGGGTCCATTGGGCGATGTCCGACTTGGCAACGCGCAGGTCGTTCTCCCAGAAGAATTTCGCATCGGCCAGACGGGCCGACAAAACCTTCTGGTTCCCCGCCAGAATGGTTGCGCCGTTATCGGCGGTCTCGCGATTGGCGACGGTAATGAAGCGCTCGATCCGCCCCGTCTTGGCGTTCTTCACAGAAAAGAACTTCTGATGCTCTTTCATCGAGGTCTGCAGTACCTCGGGCGGCAGCTTAAGAAACTCCTCGTCGATCTGCCCCATCAGCACAACGGGCCATTCAACCAGACCGGCAACCTCGGCCAGAAGACCCTTGTCGTCGACCACTTCCAGACCGGCGGCGAAGGCCATGTTCTGGGCATCGTTCCAGATATGTTCGGTGCGCTCTTCGGGCGACAGCACCACGAATGCGCGTTTCAGCTTGGCGGCATAATCCTCGAACGAGGTCACCGTAAACCGGTTCGGGGCCATGAAACGATGGCCCTCAGTCGTATCACCGGACGTGATCCCTTCGATCGCAAGCGGCACGACCTGCGCGCCTGCTTCATCGGTCAGGATGCACAAGATCGAGTGCAAAGGCCGTACCCACCGCATCGATCCAGCCCCCCAGCGCATGGATTTGGGCCAGGGGAAGTTTCGAATGGTAGCTTCTAAGACCTCGGCGATGATTTCAGCTGCTGGACGACCCGCCTTTTCAATGGTGGCGAAATACACTGCGCCTTTGGGCGTGTCGCGCTCTTCCAGCTGGTCTCGGGTCAGTCCCGCGCCGCGTAGAAAGCCTTCGATGGCTTTGTCAGGCGCGCCGACCTTTGGGCCTTTGCGTTCTTCGCGGATTGTCGGGCTTTCCGCCAGCAGGCCTTCAACCGCCAGCGTCAGGCGACGCGGCGTCGTCAGTGCAGCGGCAGAGCCATAGGTCAGACCGCCTTCGACCAGACCATCGGTGATCCGCTTTTTCAGGTCTTCACCGGCGCGGGTCTGCATGCGCGCGGGGATTTCCTCGGAAAACAGTTCGATCAGCAGGTCGGGCATTTTCGGTCCTTAGAAATTTACAATCGTCTGGATGACGATGGCATTGGCGATGTCTACAAAGAATGCGGATACAAGGGGCAGTACGATAAAGGCAATAGGTGATGGGCCATACCGCTTGGTTACGGCGGTCATATTTGCGATAGCTGTGGGGGTAGCACCCAGAGCGAACCCCCCGAACCCGGCGGCCAGAACGGCGGCGCGGTAATTCGATCCCATCAACGGAAACAGAACCCAGATCACGAACACCACGGCAAACAGGGTCTGGGCGGTCATGATCACCGCAATCGCAAGGCCCAGTTCGGCGATGGTCCACAGTTGCAGGCTCATCAGCGACATCGCCAGAAATGCACCAAGCGCGAATTCCGAGATCAGCGCCAGCGAGGGCGTGCGTGAGACCGGCTTGGCATTCGGCGCGAACATAGCGCGGAGATTGGCAATCACGATCCCCATGATAAGGCAGGGCACAAACAACGGCAGTTTCAGCCCTGCGGCGCTGATTGCTTCGCTCAGGATCGCGCCTGAAATGATCGCGAGGTTGAGGTACAGCAGCACCCGCATGATTGTCAGATGATCAATCTCGGATTTCTGGTCGACCTCATTGGGCAAACCCACCGTATGCTCTTCCCCGGGTCGTTCGGGGCTGAGCTTGCGCCCCTCGATCAGCAGCCGCGCAATCGGCCCCCCGACCAAAGCCGCCAACACGAGACCCAATGTGGCCACGGCCACCCCCAACTCGGTTGCGCCACTCAAACCGGTGGCGCCCGCAACTTCGGGGGCCCAGGCGATCGCGGTTCCGTGCCCCCCGATCAGCGCAGCAGACCCGAACAGCACCCCGGCTTGCGCCGGATAACCGAACATCGCGGCCCCCGCAGCGCCGATCACGTTTTGCGCAACGATGGTCAGAAGCGTCAAAATCAGAAGCAAAAGCAAAGGCTTGCCGCCCGCAATCAAATCGGACAGACGGGCATTTAGACCAATCCCGGCAAAGAACAGAACCAATAGAAAGTCTCGTGCGGTCAAGCCAAAGGATAGCTCAATGCCGAAACCAAGATACAGCGCCAATACCACGAGCGAGGCCAGAAGGCCCCCAGTTACTGGCTCGGGGATGTTGAAGCTGCGCAATTGTGCGACACGGGCGTTGATCTCTGCCCCCAGCAGATAGACCGCAAAGCCCAGCGTTGCTGTCAGGAACTCCGGTATCTCAACGACCATCTGCATCAGCCCTCGGGCTTGGGTGGGCACTCCTCGCCCACAACCGTGCCGTCATAGGCTTTTTCACCGCAATTGTTCAGCGCATGCCAGACGTAGCCTTTGCCATCCTGTGTAATGGCAACGATCCGGTCGACACCGTAATGGATGTTCTTGGTGCCCAAGAAAGCCTGTGCTTGACCCGATTTCAATACGTCGGCAAGCGCAACTGCGTCGTAGCAGTCAAACCACCCTGGCGCGGTCAATGGCTCGGGGTTCTCGACAGGGGTAAAATCCACCATTTGATCCGGCCTCAACTCGGTTTCGAAACAGGCCCGATACCGGATCGGAGAGCTGTCGGCGTCAATGGCCTTAAACCCAGTATAGGCGATGGCTTCGGGCGCTTCCGCCCCTTGCGCCAGCAGGACCACATCCTGGCCAGGGCGCGGTTCTACCTCATAATAGAACCCATAAACCTGCAGGTAATACATGCCAGCACCGGCCAGAACGCCAGAAATCAGAAGGATTAGCGCAACCAATTTTCCAGTCATCGTTTACGCCACCTCTTTCAAGTTCATAGAAAATAAGACAGGTTCCCAAGCAGTACGGTCAGAAACGAGGCTACTCGCATGGAAACCACTCTTGCCGTCGGATTCTTTGGCGCGCTTTTTGCAATCATGAATCCGATTACCAACTTGCCTGTGTTCCTGAGTGTAACGCAAGACCTGCCCGTTTCGGATCAACGCAAAGTGGCTGTGAAGACTGCGCTTTATTGCACGATCCTCGGTGGCGCCTTCGCTGCGATCGGCAGTCAAGCGCTTGGGCTCTTTGGCATCAGCGTCGATGACCTGCGCGTCGCCGGTGGCCTTGTTGTACTGATGATCGGCCTGAACATGCTGAACGGGAACGAGAGCAGCTCGCATCACGGAACCGACGGAGAAAAGAAATCCTATCCCGCGCCCGAGACCGTTGCGTTCTATCCCTTGGCTTTTCCCATTCTGGTCGGCCCCGGAACAATCACAACACTGATCCTTTATGCGCACCACATCAAAACCCCGGTCGAAACCGTTGTCTATGCAGGTGTATTTCTGTTCGTGGTGGCCTTGCTTTTGATCACGTTCTGGAACGCATCGGCGTTGGCTAAGCGGCTGTCGGACAATGCCCGAGTGATAATGAGCCGCTTCATGGGCATGATCCTTGCGGCTATCGCAATCAGCATGATCGCAGACGGCCTGAAGGCGTTGTTGCCCGGACTGGCCTAGGCGCTGCATCAAGCTTCGAACCCGGCAGCCTCGGTCTGCACGAACGCATCTGCGCATTGCTTGGCCAATGCGCGAACGCGGCCGATATAGGCCTGTCTTTCGGTAACCGAAATCACCCCGCGGGCGTCCAGCAAGTTGAAGATGTGGCTGGCCTTGATGCACTGATCATATGCGGGATGCGCCATGATGATGCGCTTGCCCGTCTTCGGGTCGTCATGTTCCTGCGCCAGAATGGTCGCGCATTCGGTTTCAGCCTCTTCGAAATGGCGCAGCAGGACCTCGGTATTAGCAATATCGAAGTTCCAGCGGGCGTATTCCTCTTCGGTCTGCTTGAAGATGTCGCCATAGGTCAGCGGGCTGGGCGACTGAGGATCGTTGAAGGGCATGTCCATCACATGGTCGATGCCCAGCACATACATGGCCAGACGTTCCAGACCATAGGTCAGCTCACCGGAAACCGGCGCACAGTCATGGCCGCCGACCTGCTGGAAATAGGTGAACTGGCTGACTTCCATGCCGTCACACCAGACCTCCCATCCCAGACCCCACGCACCCAGAGTGGGGCTTTCCCAGTCATCCTCGACAAAGCGGATGTCGTGCAGATCCATGTCGATGCCGATGGCCTCAAGGCTGCCCAGATACAGCTCTTGCAGATCCGGCGGGCTGGGTTTGATCAGCACCTGGTATTGATAGTAATGCTGCAACCGGTTCGGGTTTTCGCCATAACGTCCGTCTGTCGGGCGACGCGAGGGCTGAACGTAGGCCGCTGACCAAGCCTTGGACCCCAAAGCGCGCAACGTGGTTGCCGGATGGAACGTACCTGCGCCGACCTCCATGTCATAGGGCTGTAGGATCGCACAACCTTTCGACGCCCAATAGGACTGAAGCCTTAGGATAATCTCTTGAAATGAACGTGGTGCGCTATTGGGTTCGGTCATGACTATTCCCTTGGACGCCCAAGCGCCCGGTTCCGGTGGGTTCGGCCCTTCCTATGCAAGGCATCCAAGGGCGTCAACGGGCCAATCGGCCACTCTGTCGCTGAGCGGCCACACACAGAATTCCCCGTATTCCGGGCATGGCAATCGGACCGCGATTCCGCGTAATCTGCGCCAAAGTGAAAACACTGCAGAACACGGGCAGACAATGACACGCGTATTTACGGTTATTACATTCTTTATCCTCTTCGGCCTGCGCGCCGCTTTTGCCCAGCAAGATGCGGGCGTCTTTGTTCAGATCGAGGCGCAGCCGTCGCTGCGCGAGGCGCAGGAACGGGCGCAGGTCTATGCGAACGCGCTGCCCGATGTGAACGGGTTTCGGCTGAATTCTGGCTGGTATGCCATTGTTATCGGGCCCTATTTACGCGACGACGCCGAACAGGTGCTGCGCGTTTACAGGGCCGAGCGTCAGATCCCATCGGACAGTTTCATCGCCTTCTCCAGCGCGCTGGGGCAACAGTTCTGGCCCATCGGTGCCAACATCCTGAACCGCGGCGTCGTCACCGCCCCGATCCAGCCCGAGCCGCAGCCAGAGCAGCCCTTGGCCGGTCTTACCCTGCAGGACGCAGATGAAACCCGTTCGCAGGCTCTGCAAGGCGAACGCCTTTTGACCGCGCAAGAGCGCAGAGACCTGCAAACCGCGTTGCAGGCAGCCGGGTTCTACAATTCAACAATTGACGGAGCCTTTGGTCAGGGCACCCGCCGCTCGATGGGCGATTGGCAACGTTCCAACGGGTTCGACGCGACTGGCGTTCTGACCACGCTGCAGCGCAAAACCCTGATGGATGACTACAACGCTCCACTGATCAGCGTCGGGATGGTACGCTATTCCGACCCGCAAGCCGGGATCGAACTGGACATGCCAATAGGCGTCTTGGGCTTTGACCGTTACGAGGCACCCTTTGCCCATTTCAACCCCACTTCTGATCTGGACGCCAAGGCGCTGCTGATCTCGCAGGAAGGCTCTGCCGCAACCCTGCGGGCGCTCTATCAAGTGATGCAGTCGCTTGAAATCGTTCCTCTGGACGGTGAGCGCAGCCTGCGCGGCAACAGCTTCACGATTGAAGGGCGCGGAAATGGCATGACCTCGTTCACGCAAGCAGCTCTGAAAGACGGCAAGATCAAAGGTTTCACGCTGGTCTGGCCTGCCGGGGATGAGGCTCGCCGCGCCCGAGTTCTGGCCGCGATGCGCGCAAGCTTTGCCACGACCGATGCCGTACTGGATGCCGGTGCTGGAGCGGATGCTGACCAGCGCATCGATTTGATGTCAGGACTGCAAATCCGCAAACCGCGGCTATCGCGATCGGGCTTCTTCGCCGACGCTGATGGTACGGTTCTGACGGTCACCGAGGCCGCTGAAAGCTGCACCCGCATCACGCTGGACGGTGACCAAGAGGTTCAGCTGGCTTGGCAGGATGCCGACCTTGGTGTCGCTGTGCTGCGTCCTAGCAAGACCCTAGCCCCGATCAGTGTTGCCGAGTTCCGCGCGGGCGTTCCGCGTATTCAGTCTCAGGTCGCTGTTTCGGGCTTTTCTTACGAAGGCGCATTGGGTGCCCCTACTCTGACCTTTGGCGAAATCGCTGATATCCGCGGCCTGAATGGAGAAGATGGCGTCAAACGCCTTGCACTGTCCGCCCAGCCCGGCGACGCGGGAGGACCTGTTTTTGACGATAGCGGCAGCGTTGTTGGCATGTTGCTACCTGCCCCTTCCGATGGGCGTACCCTGCCCGACTCGGTCAGCCTTGCGGCGAATGTGGCACGTCTGACCGAAGTTCTGACCAAGGCGGGCATCTCAGGTCAGCCCGCGCAAGGCTCAGCCCAGATTTCACCCAACGAACTGAGCCGCAGAGCCAACGGAATGACCGTTCTGGTGCACTGCTGGGACTGAACAATCAGGTTCAGGGAAAGGCGCTGCACGAAGGTGCACGCCTTTTTTCATAGGTTTACAGGATATCCGGTGTGACCCGTATCAATGTGGGAACCTCGGCCTGAAAGGCGGCGCGCACTGCGTCCTGCATCTCATCCAGCGTCTTCGGTGCAGCTGACAGCGCCCCGAACGCCTCGGCCAGTTTGCAGAAATCCGGGTTTCGCGCGATCACCGCATTGGG
The DNA here is from genome assembly GCF_056537445.1 of Ruegeria sp. CF1. Classification (NCBI taxonomy): domain Bacteria; kingdom Pseudomonadati; phylum Pseudomonadota; class Alphaproteobacteria; order Rhodobacterales; family Roseobacteraceae; genus Ruegeria; species Ruegeria sp. CF1. The sequence goes on from NZ_JBQFRN010000001.1 coordinate 942,868, forward strand.
CGCGATCTGTCCGCACACCATGCTCTCTTCAATCTCTTTGAGTTTACCATTGTCCCACAGAATGATGGGTAGCGGCAGGCCGAGTTCGACAGCCACCCCAAGTTCTTGCATTGTGTAGTGAAAACCATAGTCACCCGCGATGACCGCTGTGGGTTTGCCCCGCCGTGCTACTGCACCACCGATCCCGGCTGGCAGGGCGTAACCCAGCGTGCCAAATCCAGTCGGGTGGTGCCAATGATAAGGAAAGCCCATGTCCCAGACTTCTTTCGCGACATACGCGAATTGGGTCATGTCCGAATAAATCATCGTATCCAAGGGCATGGCCGCCCTGAGTGCATCGACCACGGGGACAATGCCCGGGCGCTCGGCATCTACCTCGGCCCGCCAGCGCGCGCGCGCCTCGCGCACCTCGTCCGCAGACCAACCAGCGGATGGTTTTACCTGATCGGACACTGCCCACAGCGCATGCGCAAAACTCTCACCATCTGCCTGCAGTTTGACAGCCGCACGATGGTGGTCTGACAGCACTTGCGGGTCCAGATCAACACGCACCATAGTTGCGTTGTGGCCCAGATCATGGCGCCACAGATCAACCTCGCCCAGTTCAGCACCGACAACAACGACAAGATCAGCCGAGGCAATTACTTTGGCGCTGCCCGGTCGTGGCAGCATCGATCCGAAATCCAGCGGATAATCGGACCCGGCCAGCCCGCGACCGGCATACGTCGTGAAGCACGCCGCCCCCAATTGGGTCAGGATCTGTCGCCAAAGGTTAGACCGGCACCCGCCGCCTAATATGAACAAAGGCCGCTGCGCGATATTCAGCAGCGACAGAACCGGTGCCACATCCGGTGGAACAGTCTGGTTGCGCAAGGCAGGCTGGTTTGGAAAAGGCGCAGGCGCTGCCTCGGCCTCCAATTGCGCGATGGGTACCTGAATGTGTTTCGGTCGCGGGCGCGACAGCTCAAACTCTTCGAAGGCGCGCTCGATCAGACCATAGGCAGCCTGGGCATTGTTCGCCTGACAGGACCAGTCTGTAACTGTCTCGGCCGCAGCGCGCTGATCCTTCATCTGATGCAATTGGCCACGCAGTGCTTGTGTCTCTTCGAGGCAAGAAGACAACACCAGCATCGGCACCGAATCCGAATAAGCCTGCCCCATCGGCGTCATGATGTTGCACAGGCCCGGTCCGGTGATCACATAGGCCACCCCCGGCTTGCCAGACGCGCGGGCATATCCATCGGCCATGAAACCGGCCCCCTGCTCGTGCCGGGCCAGAACATGCGTGATCCCGGCCTCTTCGATACCGCGATACATCTCCTGATTATGCACGCCCGGTATGCCAAAGATCACGTCAACGCCACGATCCTTAAGCATGTGCGAGATCTGCGCCCCAAGGGGTCGTTTCATTAGCCTCTCCAGAATTGAACGGTAAAGATTGCGTAGACAGCCAGCAGTTCAAGGCGTCCGACCAGCATCCCGATCGTCAGCAGCCACTTGGCACCGTCATTCAGCCCCGCAAAGTTGCCTGCTGGCCCGATCTGTTCCCCCAGTCCCGGCCCCACATTAGCCAGTGCCGTCGCGGCCCCCGATACCGAGGTGATAAAGTCCAACCCAGTCAGGGCCAGCGCCCACGACAGAACCCCCATCGATAGTGCAAAGAACATGAAGAAACTCATGACCGAGGTCAGCACGTCGCGACTGATCGGTCGTCCATCATAGCGCGGCACGAACACACCATGCGGCGAACGAATTCGGCTGAGCTGGGTTTTAATCGACGCAAACAGCAATTGATAGCGGAACACCTTGATCGAACACGCGGTGGACCCCGCGCAACCGCCAATCAATCCGATCAGGAAGAACAACATGACCGGAAAACTGCCCCAGCCCATATAGTCGACACTCGCGTACCCTGTGCCCGAAATGATCGATGTGATGTTGAACAGCGACTCGCGGAACGCCTGCTCCCAATGGTGCGGAAAGACCGAAGTCAGGAAGATCGACATAATCACAACCAGAACCACGATGGTTGCCAGAAACGCCCGAATCTGGCTGTCTTTCCACAACGAGCTTGTGTGACCATTGGCCAATTGCACATACCGCACAAATGGCAGCGCCGCGAGGATCATGAAGATGGCAGCGGCATATTCCAGAGGTCCCGAAAACCGGGCGAAAGAGCTGTCATAGTTTGAAAACCCGCCCGTCGCGATTGTGGTCATGGCATGTACGACGGCGTCAAAAAAGCTCATGCCGAAACCGGCATAGACCAATGCGCAGACCACCGTCAAAAATACGTAGATCAAGGAAATCTGCCCGGCGATCTCTTGCGCGCGGGGCAGAATTTTCCCCATGGTTTCAAACCCTTCCGAGCGGAAGATCTGCATCCCACCAACGCGCAGCTCGGGTAGGAACACCATCGCCACGACGATGATTCCGATGCCCCCCAACCATTGCAAAACGCCCCGCCAGAGCAACAAGCCCTGTGGCAATTCGTCGAGCCCCGAGATCACGGTTGAACCTGTGGTGGTCAGCCCCGACATCGCCTCGAAATAGGCATCGACGAAACGCAGTTCAGTTTCGCCGAACAGAAACGGAATTGCGCCAAAAACCGGCAACGCCACCCAGACACCCGAGGTCAGCAAAAAGGTCTGACGGATGGTCAGACCTTCGCCCACTCCGTTGGAACAACTCATCGCAAGAACACTGCCGGTCAGCAGTGTTATGACCGCGCTTTCAAAGAAAACATGCCACTCGCCCCGCCCCTCGATCATGTCGACAAGCATGGGCAGCAGCATGGTCGCCCCTAGAATGGCGACCAGCAGGCCAATCACATATCCGACCGGGCGAAGATCCATCATGACGGGCAGCGTTGGCGCGCCAGCCCGACGGTGTCAAGCAGATGATCCGTGTTAACTGTCGGATTTTATCTCAACGCCCGGCATCGCGGGTGGCTTCGACGGGGCGCGTGCACGACGCGGTGCCGGTTTGGCCTGCTCAGCCGACGCAGCTGCGGGTTTCTTCGTCGCAGGTTTTGCAGCGGCAGGTTTCGGAGCCGCTTTGGCCTGAGGCGCAGCTTTTGCCGGGGCGGGCTTGGCCGGGGCGGGCTTAGCTACCGCAGGTGCCTTGGGCGCCGCTTTTGCCGTGTTTGCTGATGCTTTCGGCGCTGCGGCTGCCGGTTGCGCCTTGGCTTGTGCTGAAGATTTGAACTCCGCAACCGGCTTGGCCGCCGTTGATACTGGCTTGGCCGCTTTCGAGGTGGGTTTCGCAGATACGTTGGCCTTCGCCGGTGCTGCTTTCACAGCCGTTTTGGCGGCCGGGGCCGCCTTGGGTGCAGCGGCCGCAACCTTAGGAGCCGCCGTTTTCGGCGCTGGTGCCGCCACAGGCTTAGCCGCCGCCTTCGGCTTTGGTGCTGCTTTGGGTTTCGGCGCCTCTTTAGGCTTTACTGCAACCTTGGCTTTTGCAGCCGGTCTGGCTGGCTTTCGCGTTGCTGGTGTCGCCACTTCGCGGGCAACTGGTGCGGGTGCCTCGGCTGTCTTCAGTCCGTGCAGAGGTGTCGTCGGCAGATCAAACGCCGCGCGGGTCATGATCTGCATGATCTCAATCTGACTGGCCATTGCGTAACCGGCCATCCGGATGGCCGCTGCCTGAAACTCAAGCGGTTGAGTAATCGGATTCATTGCATGTCTCTCCTGATAAAACCGAGGCAGCGGGTAGATGAGTAAAGGACCCCGCCCGCCCCAATCGTCCGGGCGGATTTGCAGGTTGGCGGTCCAAGGCGTTGCACGTCCCGGTTTCCTTTCGGGCTGCGCGACCCGGTTTTTACGGATGCGCAGCAGCTGCACTCGGGGACAATGTAGCGCAATTCAGGGTGCAGATGCAGCAATTCCTGCTGCATTGCGGCAAAAAAGCGCCCATGCAGGATTTTTGACTGTTTTTCCAGCAGCTTCCGCAGGGTCAATCAGCCCACATGAAACAGCGTCGTGAACAAACGCGGGTCCAGGCTCGCGGATTCGAAGGTTGGACCTTCGGTCAGAATCGAGACCGCATCATGGCTGTGCAGGCTTTCCTGATGGCTGGCGATCACACGGAAATCGCCGACATGATGATCGGCCTGCAGCTCGGCGCAGAACAGACGCGCGGCATCTTCCACGAATATGGGATTGGCCGCGTTCAGTTCGGCAAAGGCCTGTTCATCTTCGCGCTTGACCATCACCTGAGTTTCGGTCGGCACAGCGCGGCGGCACAGCGCGATCAGATCTTCGAACCACAGACAATCGGCGTTGCAATCGATAACCACCGAAATCCGCGCCACCGAGCGCTGGGAATGCGGCGTCGCCAGCTGCCCGCGGGTTGCGCGCGCGTGTTCGCTCAGTTCCAATGAACAGGGGCATGTGGACGAATAGACATAGTCCAGATGCATAATCTTCAGACGTTCTCCGCCTTGATCGACCAGTTCCAGCGCGATGTCGTAATATTGGTATCCGGACAAGCCCGAACGCAGGCTCTCAATCCGATCGGGATAGGAAAACCGCATCTGTATGCGCGCATCCAAACTATCCAGATCAGTCAGATAGTCGTTCAGCGCTGCCTCCATCACCTCAAAACTAAAGGTGCGCTCGGCGTGCTTGTAGAAGGACCGCATGATCCGAGACATGTTGATGCCCTTCTTCTCGGCCTCAAGGCTGACAGACCCGGTGACCGAGGTCTCAAGTGTCAGCTCGGCACCGCTTTTGCGATGGAACCGGATCGGCAGGCGGAAATTCGAGATGCCGACATGCTGGATTTGCTGCTTCGAACCCCGGATCAGGCTGGATGGACCGTTTTGCAGATCCGGCAATGTGGCCTTGTAGGCTGCATCCGCCTCAAACTCGTGGGGATATTCGCGCGACAGGGCTGGATAGTTTGACGGCAACAGCCCCGGGACAAGCTGCGCAATGGCCGGGTCCAGTTGACTGATCTCGGCCGCCGAGGCTGATTTCGCCCATTCGCGCAGCACCTTGAGCGCCGCTGCGGCCTGATCGTGATCGGGTGTCTCGTTGATGTCGCGCGGATGAATGTTCATTGGCACGGATCCCTTGCTAGGCCGACGGTTATATACCACCGAGGTTTAATTACCAGTCCTGAACGATACGCGCGGAATAGCAGTCCGGATCGAAATTCGAGGCAAGAAATCGTCATTTTACAACCAAATGCGCCGGATCAGGCGGATCACATCCGCCTGATGGTGCATTCCCGGCGCAACACTAGCCCTGAGATACGTCTAGCGCGCGCTGGATATCCGCCAGCAAATCACCGGCATCCTCAAGCCCAACCGAAAGGCGGATCAGGCCCGGCGTGATACCCAACTCATCGCGTTGTTCGTCACTCAGACGCTGGTGCGTTGTGGTGGCCGGGTGCGTTGCGATCGACTTGGCATCGCCTAAATTATTCGAGATCACAGGGATCGTCAGCGCATTCAGGAACGCAAACGCTGCCGCTTTGCCGCCCTTGATGTCCAGCGATAGAACCGTACCGCCCTTGCCGCCCAGCTGCTCTTGCACCAACGCGTTTTGCGCATGGGTTCTCAGCCCGGGATACAGAGTCCGCTCCAGTGCAGAATGCCCTTCTAAAGCTTCTGCGATCGTTTGCGCGCTATCGGCTTGCGCGTTTACGCGCAGGGCCATGGTTTCAAGACCTTTGACCATGATCCAAGCGCTGAACGGGCTAAGCGCACCGCCGGTGTGCTTCATGTAAGGCTCGACCGTGCCACGGATGAATTCCTTGGTGCCGATGATCACGCCGCCCAGCGCCCGGCCCTGCCCGTCGATATGCTTGGTCGCCGAATAGACCACCACGTCGGCTCCCTGTTCGATCGCGCGCGAGAACACGGGTGTCGAGAACACGTTGTCCACGATTACAACCGCACCCACCGCATGGGCCAGCTTCGACACGGACGTGATGTCGATCACTTCAAGCGTCGGGTTCGACATGGATTCAAAAAACACTGCCTTGGTGTCAGGCCGGATCGCGGCCTCCCACGCGTCCAGATCGGTGCCGTCTACAAAGGTCACCTCAACGCCATAACGCGTCAGGATGTTTTCGAGGATATACAGACAGGACCCAAAAAGCGCCTTGGCTGAAACCACATGGTCGCCCGCCTGCAGCATCGAAGTCAGCGCACCGTTCACAGCGGCCATACCTGAAGCGGTGGCAAACGCATCCTCGCCGCCTTCCAAAGCTGCGATACGCTGCTCGAACATCGACACGGTGGGGTTGCCGTAGCGGGCATAGATGAACTCATCCGGGCCGCTTTCGATAAACCGGGCCTCGGCCTGCTCGGCGTTATCGTAGACAAACCCCTGCGTCAGAAAGATCGACTCAGAAACCTCATTGTACTGACTGCGACGGATGCCGCCATGGACGGCTTGGGTGCGTTTGTTCCAGCTCTCGCTCATCTCATTCCTTTCAGCCCCGCATTGGAGGCAAACAAAAAACCCCAGACGCGGCCAAGCGAAAGGGGTCTTTCATCCTGACCTTTTAGCGGTGTTGTTTAACGTGGCCCGCAATCCGGTAACAAATCGCCACATGAATGAAGATGCGTTTACGCCCCGCCCCGGAACACGTCAAGCCCGACTGATCACCGGTCACGCTTTCGTAACACAGCCACGCGCGCTCTTGCCGTTTGTGCAGAAAGCTTCATGATCGCCCAAATTCAAGGAGGCCCCATGATTGATCTCTATTTCTGGCCCACGCCCAACGGCTGGAAAGTGTCCATCGCGCTGGAAGAGATGGAGCTGCCCTACAAAACCCACTTAATCAACATCGGCAAGGGCGACCAGTTCGATCCCGAGTTTCTAAAGATCTCGCCCAATAACCGCATGCCCGCCATCGTCGACCCGGACGGCCCTGACGGCGCGCCTATTTCGGTGTTCGAAAGCGGCGCGATCCTGATGTACCTCGCCCGCAAGACCGGGCGATTCTACGGCAATACCGAACGTGACAGGATCGCAGTCGAGGAATGGCTGATGTGGCAAATGGGCGGCGTAGGCCCGATGGCCGGCCAAGCGCATCACTTCCTTAAATACGCTCCACATCTAGACCCGCCACAAGACCATTCCTATCCGAAAGACCGCTATCGCAGTGAGGTCGGGCGTCTCTACGGCGTGCTCGACCGCAGGCTGGCCGAAAACGAATACGTCGCCGGCGATTTCTACTCCATCGCCGACATGTCGATCTGGGGCTGGGCCAGCCTATGGGAAGGCCAGCAACAGGTGCTTGAGGACAAACCGCATTTCACCCGCTGGCTGGACATGATGAGCGCCCGACCCAGCGTGCAGGCAGGCCGAGCCTTACATGCAGAACTGCGCGGGGATCATCGGGACCGGCAGTCGCAGGGGGTATTGTTCAGGCGGTAATCGTTACCGAAAACCATCATCGGCATTTGACACACAACCTTCCAGGGTCGGGCCATATCCCGGTTGCTAGCGTGTCGCTCGGTGATACGCTTCCGAAAAACACGCGGGCAGCCATGAGAATTGTTTTCGTCTTATTAATGATTTGGGCCAATACTGCATTTGGGCAAACTTATCCCGACTATCAAAGCACGACCGTCAACGACTTTGCCAATTTGCTCAGCCCGTTGGACGAGGAGGCACTTGCTGAGCAACTAGATGGGCTCAAACGCGAGACAGGGGTCGAAATGACCATCCTGACACTGCGCACTCAAGGCGACTATGCCGACGGTCTGACGCTCGAACAGTTTGCCACCGGGCTTTTTGACCACTGGGGGATCGGCGACGCTTCTCGAAACGATGGTGTGCTTGTGATGGTCTTACGGGATGACCGGGCTATGCGAATCGAGCTTGGCGCCGCCTATGGGCGCGACTGGGATCACGCCGCGGAACGCATTGTTGACACGCAATTCCTCCCGGCCTTCAAAGCAAACAATTATGCAATCGGGATCAAGGCCGGCACTACGGCTATCATAGATCAGATCATAAAGCCTTTTCGCACTGGCGAGGCCGCGCCCGCCAAGAAAACAAATGATGATCTAGGTCTCTGGATATTTGGCCTCTTTGCCATGATGATTATGATGCTCAAAGGCCGCAATTTCATAAGTGATGGTCTGGTACGACTTCGAACCTGCCCAAAATGTGGGAACCGCAGTCTGCGCCAGAGGCGACGCATCACGCTCTCCGCAAGTACAACGAGGGCCGGTTCGGGTATTCGCCGGATCGAATGCCTAAAATGCGATTACGCTGAAGAAACCAGCTACTATATCCCTCAGGTTTCCCAAAGCTCTGGCGGGGGCGGTTTCGGCGGCGGTCGATCTGGTGGCGGGGGCGCGTCCGGGCGCTGGTAGCACTCATCAGGCAAATTCGTTTTCTCAGTGTTTCCCTGCAATCGCGTCGCCAGGCACGCAAACTTAGCCTTACCAAAGCCGCAAAAATCCAAACACGGCATCCAGAGTCGCAATTGCCACTGGAATCACCTAATTCCCTTCACTAAGAAAGCTCTCGAACATCGCAAAAGGAAGACGCAAGCAATGGCAAAGATCACCTATGTCGAGCACAGCGGTACCGAACATACAGTCGACGTCGCCAACGGGCTGACGGTCATGGAAGGGGCCCGCGACAACAACATCCCCGGCATCGAGGCCGATTGCGGCGGCGCCTGCGCCTGCTCAACCTGCCACGTCTATATTCATCCTGACTGGGTCGAGAGAATCCCCGCCAAGGACGACATGGAAGAAGACATGCTGGACTTCGCCTATGAACCCGACCCGACCCGCTCGCGCCTGACCTGCCAGATCAAGGTCACCGACGCGCTTGATGGTCTGGTTGTGCAGATGCCCGAAAAGCAGATCTGATGCACCCTGATGCGCCGCGCCAGCCCAACCGCCTTTGGCACCGTCGGGCGCGCGGCGCTGTTCTGATGGTTTGCATTTGGCTAACGGGGAATATGCCCGCAGCCAGCGGCGAAACCAAAGTATCTGCTCGCTTCACGGAACCAACAACACGCTACGCCCATGGGGTGCTTGGCGACGCCATCGAATACGGTGCTTTGGAAATCGGCGTCGGTACAAGTCTTTCCTCGGCGGCGCGGCGAAAAGTCGATAGCTCCAAACGCTCGACCGTTACAATACGTCTGCCTGAAGACCGCGTGTTCGAAGATCTTGCCCCACGCCTGGCCGATATCGATCAGGACGGGTTGCCCGAAGTCATCGTTGTAGAGACCCAGCAGCATACGGGTGCTCAACTGGCGATCTATGACGTCAATGGTCAAAAAATCGCCGCCACCCCCCATATCGGCACGCGCAACCGCTGGCTCGCCCCCATCGGTGCCGCCGATCTGGACGGTGATGGACATGTCGAGATCGCCTATGTCGACCGCCCACACCTTGCCAAAACTCTGCGCATCTGGCGTTACAAAGACGGTGAACTCATTGAAATCGCCACAATCCCTGGCCTTACCAATCACAGGATCGGAGAAGATTTCATTTCAGGCGGCCTGCGCCAATGCGAAACGCACCCAGAGCTGATCCTCGCCAGCGCCGACTGGTCGCGGATCATAGGCGTCTCGTACAGCAAGGGCTGGCGACAAAAAGACCACGGACCACTCAACAGTCTCACAGATCTGTCCAACGCACTAAAGTGCTGATCCGCCCTTCATCTGGCCATAAATCTCTTGGGGAGCGCGAGGGGCTGGCCCCTCGCCCCGAAATCATCAAGCCGGGCGCAGCCCGACCGCTAACCTACAGCGCGCGCCAGCCGATGTCGCGACGGAAGAACCCTTCAGGCCAATCAACACCTTCAACCATGTCATACGCCCGGTCGCGTGCGTCTTGCAGCGTTTCCCCACGCGCAGTCACATTCAGAACGCGCCCGCCCGAAGCCTGAACCTTTCCATCAGCCGCCTTTGTCCCCGCGTGGAATACCATGTTGCTACTATCCTCGGCCAGATCGCCCAGGCCGTTGATCACAGTGCCTTTTTCATAAGAACCAGGATACCCCTTTGCCGCCATCACGACCGTGATGGCGTGATCGTCGGCCCAGTTCACCCGCGTCTCAGCCAAGCGACCCTCGGCCGCCGCGTGCATCAGGTCCATGGCCTGAGCGCCAAGGCGCATCATCAGCACCTGACATTCGGGATCTCCGAACCGCACGTTGTACTCCACTAATCTGGGCTGACCATCCCTGATCATCAAACCGGCGTAGAGCACACCCTGAAACGGTGTCCCGCGCCGCTTCATCTCGGCCACCGTCGGGTGCACGATCTGATCCATCGCAAGGGCCTCGATCTCGGCGCTCAGCACCGGGGCCGGAGAATAGGCGCCCATCCCGCCAGTGTTCAGCCCTGTATCGCCCTCGCCAACGCGTTTGTGGTCCTGTGCGGTGCCAATCGACAGGATATCCTCTCCGTCACAGAGCACGAACAGAGACGCCTCCTCGCCCTCCATGAACTCCTCGATCACCACTTCGGCCCCCGCGCCACCAAAGGCTCCGCCGAACATGTCGTCAATCGCGTCCAGGGCGGTTTGCTCGTCCATCGCAACGATCACGCCCTTCCCGGCAGCCAGCCCATCGGCCTTGACCACGATCGGGGTCCCCTGCGCACGGATGTATTCCTTGGCGGGCTCAGCCTCGGTGAACCGGGCATAAGCCGCCGTCGGCGCGCCGGATGCGTCACAGATTTCCTTGGTGAAACTTTTTGAGGCCTCCAGCCGCGCCGCTTCTGCCGAGGGCCCGAAAACCAGCACACCCGCTTCGCGCAGCCGGTCAGCAACCCCTGCGGCCAAAGGCGCTTCGGGGCCAACGATCACGAAATCAATCGCGTTTTCCTCGGCAAAGTTGACCACAGCACCGCCATCCTCGATATCCAACGCCGCGCACTCTGCGATCTGGGCAATCCCGGCATTCCCCGGCGCCACAATCAGGCGATCACATTTGGGGTTTTGCATCACCGCCCAAGCCAGACTGTGCTCGCGTCCACCGCTGCCGAGAATGAGGATATTCATGAATCGCTCCGATCTGCTTGGCCTTGCCTGCGCGGCGTTCTAAGCTGCGCAGAGATTTGACACAAGGCGCTGAAATGTCCGACCTGCTAGATGACCCGATTCCGGGTCAGAACACCCCTGAATACACTGTCTCGGACATCTCGGGCGAGGTGAAGCGCACGCTCGAGGGCACCTTTGGCCGAATCCGTGTGCGTGGAGAAGTGGGCCGCGTGTTCAAGGCCCGCTCGGGCCATCTGTATTACGACATAAAGGACGACCGGAACGTGCTGGCCTGCACAACTTGGAAAGGGCAGATTTCTGGTCTTTCAGTTGTTCCCGAAGAAGGCCTCGAGGTTGTCGTCACCGGGCGCCTGACAGCTTTTGGAGCCCAGTCGAAATACAACCTGAATGTCGATGAAGTCGCCGTCGCCGGGCAAGGCGCGCTGATGGCATTGCTGGAAAAGCGCAAAAAGCAGCTCGAATCCGAAGGCTTGTTTGCGGCTGAACGCAAGAAACCCCTGCCCTACTTGCCGCAGATCATCGGCGTTGTCACTTCGCCCTCCGGTGCGGTGATCCGAGACATCTTGCATCGGCTGCGTGATCGGTTCCCGCGCAAAGTACTGATCTGGCCCGTCGCGGTTCAGGGGGCAAACTGTGCCCCCGAAGTGACCCGCGCCATCGAGGGCTTCAATCAACTCACACCGGGCGGGGCCCTCCCGCGACCCGACCTGATTATCGTCGCGCGCGGCGGTGGGTCCATAGAAGACCTCTGGGGCTTCAACGAAGAAAGCGTCGCGCGCGCGACTGCAGCCTCAGAAATCCCGCTGATCTCGGCCGTCGGGCACGAGACGGACACCACCCTGATCGACTATGTCTCGGACCGCCGCGCGCCTACGCCAACCGCCGCTGCCGAACTTGCCGTACCGGTCCGCATGGAACTGCTGGCTTGGACCAACGAACAAGGGGCCCGCCTGTCGCGCGCCTCCACGGATGCCGTGCAACGCCGCAGCCAGCGTCTGCGCGACCTGTCCCGAGCCCTGCCCCGCCCCGATACACTGCTGGAAAGCCCGCGCCAAAGGCTCGACCAAATCTCGGAACGCCTGCCCAACGCGCTGATCCGGGGTGTTCAGAACCGCCGCGTCAAACTGCTGGACAGTGCGGCGCGTCTGCGCCCCTCGACCCTGCGCAGCTTTGTCGAAACCCGCCGCGATCGCTGGCGCAACCTGTCCTCACGCCTGTCACTGCGCCCGATCCAGCGCGAGCTGGAAACACGGCGCGACGCTCTGAATCGCCTATCCGAACGCCTGAACACCGGGCAATCCACGCGATTGGACCGCCTGCGCCAGCAGATGGACGCCACCGACCGCCTACGTGAAACGCTGAGCTACAAGGCGACGCTCGGGCGTGGCTACGCCGTCGTGCGCGCCGAAGGAGAGGTCATCACAACCAAAGCTCAAGCCTCCGGTCACGCTGTTCTTGAGATCGAATTCGCTGACGGTCGCCTCAGGACCGGGGCTGCGGGCAAGGCGCCACCCAAGAAATCCAAACAGGCACCTCCTGATCAGGGATCGTTGTTCTGACCGATGTTGACGATCTGGGGCCGTAAAACATCCTCGAACGTTCAGGCCCTAATGTGGTGCGTGGGTGAGCTTGGCCTAGAATACCAGCGTCACGATCTTGGCCATCGCTTCGGCGGGCTGGACACTGCAGCGTTTCGGGCACTGAACCCAAACAAAACCATCCCCGTCCTGCAAGATGGCGACAACCCACCGCTTTGGGAAACCGGCGCCATCCTGCGATATCTGGCCACCCAATATGGCGAACAGGCATTCTGGCCTTCAGATCCTGCCCGGCGCGCCACGATCGACAAATGGGCCGAATGGGCGAAACTCAACGTGGCGATGGCGTTTACCGTTCCGGTGTTCTGGCAAATTGTGCGAACACCCGTTGAACAGCAGGACCAAACAGCGATCCATCGGGCCGTCAGCGATTTGGAAATCAAACTGGCAATCGCAGACAAGGAGCTGGACCAAAACACGTTCCTTGGGGGTGAGCAATTTACACTGGCGGATATACAGCTCGGCCACGTCCTTTACCGCTACTACGATATTGACATCGTCCGCGCACCGTTACCGCATTTGCGTCGATACTATGAACGGCTAACCGAAAGGCCCGCGTTTCAACATCACGTCATGCTGGACTATGAAGACCTGCGACCATTTCAGACCCCGACATCCGGTCCGTAGCACAACATCTCTTCGCCAATATCCTCGGCCTCGTACAACTCGGTCGCTGTCGGATCGCCCTCGAATTGTGCGATCAAACCGCCCCCGGATTGCCAGAAAACCCAGCATTGCGGCGCCAGTTGATCCTCATAGATGAAACAGATCTGATCTTCCTGCTCGTACCAAACTCCGTTCATGCAATTGCCATCCAGAAATGACCAGATGACTCGGCGGTCTGGCAGATACCGTTCGACTCCGTAGGCCTGCCCATCGAACCCGTAATACAAAGTCTTCCCACGCGTATACGCATCGAATTCAGGCCCTGTCAGAGGCGACTGTGCCGCAACGGGCTGAGCGAAAAGGGTCAGCAGAATCATGCAAGTTCGGATCATGGTCACACTGTGTCAGAAGCAACCCACAAGTGCCATTCAACCTTTCCACATCGTGGCGATCGGCAAGATAACTCCACGTCACGCCTTGATGCACCGCCGAGATCATGGCGATGATTGACTCAAAAACATCGGGGACGCACCATGACGACACTTCTTTTCTGGATTGCGGCGGCCTGCGCGCTGGCCTACCTGCCACTTACCGCGCGCCCGGCCGGCACCCTGCGTAGCATGCTGAAAACAGCATCGGTCGTGCTGCTGGCAGGCGTCGCCATACTGGCAAGCGCGCCATGGCTCCTGATCCTCGCCCTCACCTTCTGCGCGATAGGTGATGCCCTTCTGTCACGCGAAACCGACAGCACATTCATGGCAGGCATCGGTGCATTTGCTGCGGGGCATTTGGCCTATATCGCCTTATTTTTGACGAGCCCCAGCAGCAGCCCTGAACAGATCTTCGACCACCCCGCGATCTTCTGGTCCCTGATCATCCTGGGCATCGTTATGGCCACGCTGCTCACCCCCCGCGCCGGAGACCTCAAAATCCCCGTCCTCGCTTATATTCCAATCATCCTGGGCATGGGCATCACCGTTCTTGCCCTTCCCGAAACTGGAGCCTTACGCTGGGCCCTTCCCGCCGCGATGGCCTTCATCGCCTCGGACCTGGCGCTTGCGACTGAAAAGTTCCTGCTACCTGCCAATCACCCGACCCTGAAGCTTACGCCCTATCTGGTCTGGCCGCTTTACTGGGCTGCCCAAGCCGGGTTTCTGATCGCCTTCACCTGACCCTTTGCAACTGCCTTCAATCCACATTAGGTGAAGGGAACACCTGCGGAGATCAAAAATGGCGTTTTTCTCAAAGCTCAAGGACAAGCTGTTCAAATCCTCATCGCGCCTCGAAGAGGGGCTGGATGCAATTGTCGAGGATGGCGGCGAGGAAACCCCAAATCCTGATCCGGTGATCCCCGAACCAGAGCCCGAACCGCAACCGGTTCCCGAAGTACCTGAACCCACGCCCGCGCCCCAACCGGTCGAGCCTCCCGCTCCGATCCCGGCTGATCCCACACCGGCGCCTCCACCCCCAGAGGTTCCAGAATCCAAGGGCTTGATGGGTCGCCTGTTCGGCCGAAATGAATCCAAGACCGTTGTCCGCCGCACGCTGGACGACGACATGCTGGAGCAACTCGAAGAGCTTCTGATCGCCTCGGATATGGGCGTCGACACCGCCTTGCGCGTTACGTCCAACATGGCCGAGGGCCGCTTTGGCCGCAAACTCTCGACCCAGGAAATCAAACAGCTGCTGGCGCAGGAGGTTGCCCGCGTGATGGAACCCGTGGCCAAACCAATGCCGATCTACCCGAAACGCCCGCAAGTGGTGCTGGTTGTTGGCGTCAACGGTTCGGGCAAAACTACGACAATCGGCAAGCTTGCCAGCCAGTTCAAAGCCGCCGGCAAGAAAGTCGTCATCGCCGCCGGAGACACATTCCGCGCCGCCGCCGTCGAACAGTTGCAGGTCTGGGGTGACCGCGCAGGCGTGCCCGTACTGACGGCACCCGAAGGGTCCGACCCTGCCTCGCTCGCCTTCGATGCACTGACCAAGGCCCAGAACGAAGGTGCTGACCTTCTGATGATCGACACCGCAGGCCGCCTGCAAAACCGCGCCGACCTGATGGAAGAGCTGGCCAAAATCGTCCGCGTCATCCGCAAGGTTGACGACACCGCACCGCACAACACTCTGCTGGTGCTGGACGCCACCACCGGGCAAAACGCCCTCAGTCAGGTCGAAACCTTCCGCAAACTGGCTGATGTCTCGGGCCTCGTGATGACCAAACTGGACGGCACAGCCAAAGGCGGCGTGCTGGTCGCCCTCGCCGACAAGTTCGGCCTTCCGATCCACGCCATTGGTGTCGGTGAGCAAATCGACGACCTCGCCCCGTTTGATCCCGAAGAATTCGCCGCCGCCCTGACGGGCTTACAATCCTGATCCGCCCCTTCATCTGGCCGAAAATACCTTCGGGGGGCGTGGGGGGCAGACAGCCCCCCACTCTCTCCGCCCAAGCGAAAGCCCCGATTTGAGCGACTGGCTGATCTCCCTCGAAGGCACCGAAGCAGGCCACCAACTCGCCCTCGCGCTCGCGCTGATGGCGGCCTTCCTGCATGCGGTTTTCGGTGCACTGCAAAAAGGCCGCCACGACCCGTGGATGTCGCGCGGGGCGATCGATGCCTGCTACTGCCTTATGGCGATGCCATTCGCCTTCTTTATCGTGCCATGGCCCGAACCTTACATGTGGCCGATCTTTGGCGTCGTTTGGCTGATCCATATCGGCTATAAGGTGCTGCAGGCGATGGCCTACACCAAAGGCTCCTATACCGTTGTCTATCCGGTCGTGCGCGGTACTGGCCCGCTCTTCACCGTGATCGGAGCCTATCTTTTGTTCGGTGAAACCTTCTCGGCCATCCAATGGCTTGGAGTCGCGACGCTTCTTGCGGGTATCTTCGGCCTTGCCGCCTATAACCTGCGCTACCTTGAGACCAATCGAGATACGCTGCAAATCGCGCTGGTGCTGGCGGTCGTCACGGGCCTCTTCGTGGCGCTCTATACGACCTATGATGCCTACGGTATCCGCGCTACGGCCGATCCGTTCACCTTCCTAGCGTGGTTCTTCATGATCGACGGGGCCGCGATGCCGATCTATGCTGCGCTCAGATACCGCGCAATGATCCACCGCCCTGCGCTTGGACCTCTGATGCTTCGCGGGTTCGCGGGCGGCATCATCGCGCCGATGTCCTTCGGTGCCATCATGCTCGCCACGCGACTGGACAAGGTCGGAGAGGCGGCGGTCCTGCGCGAAACCTCCACCGTTTTCGCAGCACTCATCGGCTGGCTGGTGCTGAAAGAAACTGTCGGCCCCAGACGCATTGCGTTGATGGCATTGATTGCACTCGGCGCAGTAATAGTTGAAATGGGCGGGTAAGCAGCAGGTTGGAATCATGGCAGAGAAAAAAGACATCAACCCATTCCTCAAACAGGTACTGGAACTTGGCCCCCCACTGGCCTTCTTCTTCATCTACCTGCGCCTGCGTGATGACAATTTCGTGATCGGCGGCACCGAGTATTCTGGGTTCATCGTCGCCACCATCCTGTTCGTGCCGCTGATGCTGGCTGCCATGGGCATCCTCTGGTACCTGACTGGCAAACTCAGCCGGATGCAGATTTTCACCGCATTCATGGTGATTTTCTTCGGCGGCCTCACCGCGTGGTTCAATGACGAGCGGTTTTTCAAGATGAAAACAACGCTGGTCTATGGCTTCTTTTCCGCCATCCTCGGGATCGGGCTTTTGCAGGGGAAATCCTACCTGGCATATGTTCTGGACGAGATGCTACCCATGCAGCACGAGGGCTGGATGATCCTCACCCGGCGTCTGTGTGCCTGTTTCGCGGTACTGGCCGCAGCCAATGAATTGGTCTGGCGCACGATGTCAACGGACCTATGGGTCAAGATCGAAACCTTCGGCTTTCCCATTGCCTTGATGGCGTTTCTGATGATGCAGTTCAACCTGC
Source organism: Ruegeria sp. CF1 (assembly GCF_056537445.1). Taxonomy (NCBI): domain Bacteria; kingdom Pseudomonadati; phylum Pseudomonadota; class Alphaproteobacteria; order Rhodobacterales; family Roseobacteraceae; genus Ruegeria; species Ruegeria sp. CF1. The sequence goes on from NZ_JBQFRN010000001.1 coordinate 960,016, forward strand.
TGCAAAGCTATATGGATGATCCCGACAAGCAATAACTGTTCTTGCCCAAGCGTAACAAGCTAACAAAATTTCTTGGCTTAAGCTTGAAGCTGTGAAAAGTTGGGTCACCACCCGCACCACTCAACCCCGGAGATCAGCGCCCGAATGATGGCATTTCCCAACAGTGGATTCCTGTCCGAAGCCTCTGAAGAGCTGCGCACCATGCTGGCAGCCCAGGCCACCGAAGTCACATTGGATCGGGGCGATGTCCTGTTCGAGCAGGACGATGAAGGCGATGCGCTCTATGCCATTCTTTCCGGTGCGCTCGAAGTGTCATTTCTTGCGTCGAGCGGGCGCAAGCTGTCTCTCAGCATGATGCGCCCAGGTGAGGTGTTCGGGGAAATCGCGTTGTTCGACAGCGGTCCCCGCACCGCAACCGTAACAGCAGCTGAGCCCTCCAAAGTCCTGCGCGTTCGCCAGAAAGACATGATGGCGCAGATCCGGGAACACCCTGACCTTGCGGTGGATCTGATCCGCTTGGCCGGTCTTCGCATGCGCTATATGGGCGCTCAATTGAACGAGCAGGTATTCCTGCCGATGCCGATCCGACTGGCGCGCAAGCTTTTGCACCTGGCAGGACAACAGGACAGCCCAACGGCACGTATCACGCTTTCGCAGAGCGAATTGGCCGAATTTGTCGGTGCGACGCGTGAGGCAGTGTCAAAGACCATTTCGACATGGAAACGCGACAATGTCGTCGAAGCTTCGCGCGGCGGGCTGCAGATCCACGACTTTGACGCGCTGCGGCAACTGGCCGAATCCGATTTAATCTAAATTTTCGGCACAGATGTGATCCGCTTCACATACGCAGCTTTAAGATTGCCCTAAGGTCAATCCCGTTACCGTAGGAGGTCGGTTTTATCATCCCCGATATCTGTCCACCGACCTCTCCCTGTACAGAGCCATATGCCTTCCCCGGCATATGGCTTTTTTCTTTACAAAGTATGAAAAAGGCCGGGAAAATATCCCGACCTTCTAATTTCAGATCTGTTCGCTGAGTTTATTATTCTAGGCTCAGCGCTACGAACCGGGGTTCCCCGCCCCGCCGCACCAGCAGCAACAGAGATTTGCGTCCTGCTTCACGCGCCTCATCCATCCGCGTCTCCAGATCAGTGATCGAAGTCACCTTCTGCTGCCCCGCCTCAGTGATAAGATCACCGGCGCGCAGACCCTTTTCAAAGGCTTCCGAGGATTCATCAACATTGGTCACCAACAATCCTTCGGCGTCGGCATCCAGACCCAATTCCTCGCGCTGGCTATCCCCCAGCGGAGCGATGGTCAGGCCAAGAATATCCTTGTCTTCCTCCGTCGGCGTTTCGGCTTCCGGCTCTTCGCCGTTCTCGGCACGTTCGGCGTCTTCGCGGCGGCCCAGCGTCACCAGCACGGTTTGGGTGCCTCCATCACGGTGCACGACCACACGCACGGATTTGCCAACGGTGGTCTCTCCCACCTGCCGCACAAGGCCGCGTGTATCCTCGACCTCGACGCCATCAAAGCTGATGATCACGTCTCCGGCCAGCAGGCCCGCTTCTTTTGCCGGGCCGTCCGGTACATCGCTGATCAACGCACCTCCGGGTTTGTCCAGCCCCATCGCCTCGGCCATATCCTCGGTCACGTCCTGAATGCGCACGCCCAGCCAACCGCGGCGGGTCTCCCCGAACTCACGCAGTTGATCAACGACCTTGATCACCACGTTAGAAGCCATCGAGAAACCAATCCCGATCGAGCCGCCATTGGGCGACAGGATCGCAGTATTTACGCCGATCACCTCGCCATTCATGTTGAACAGCGGCCCACCCGAGTTGCCCCGGTTGATCGCAGCATCGGTCTGGATGTAGTCATCATATGACCCGCTCAGTGCCCGATTCCGGGCCGAGATAATCCCTGCTGACACCGAAAAGCCTTGCCCCAGCGGGTTCCCCATCGCGATCACCCAATCGCCCACGCGGGCAATGTCGCTGTCACCGAACTGCACGTATTTCAGCGGCCCTTCCGCCTCGACTTTCAGCAGCGCGATGTCGGTCTTTTCGTCCCGGCCGATTACCTTGGCAACCAAATCTTTCGCGGGCTGGCCATCACCGGGAAAAAACTCGACCAATATCTCATCGGCTTCGGCAATCACGTGATTGTTGGTGACGATATAGCCGTCTTCCGAGATCACGAAGCCCGAGCCCAGCGCATTGCTGCGACGTGGACGATTTTCATTGTCCCCGCCATTGCGATCCTGAAACTCTCGGAAAAAGTCTTCGAATGGTGAGCCCTCAGGCACGATCCCTTGCGGGCCAGTCTGGCCTTCGATCAGTGTCGACGTGGTGATATTGACCACCGCAGGGCTAATCTGTTCAGCCAGCGGCGCCAGGCTATCACCCCGTGCCTGCGCGGACACAGATTGAGCCAAAACCAGCAGCACCCCCACTAAGGTCAGCCACATCAGCCGCATCTTCATAACAAAATCGTCCCGTCGGACGGACACACTGCGCGCCTTAGCCTGCACTTGGGGTCTCCTTGTTGACTAATTCTCTGTTGGCATCACCTGGATGCCCTTCTTTGCAACCAATGTAGTCAGTTTGTCCCGGCCCGCAACTCGGGATCGCGGGGAAATCACCGGTGCGTGAAACCATCGCATCAAAAACCGACCTGATATGCGCCCCACAGCAGCACCAGCCCACTGACCACACAAAGCAGCCCGACCAGCCGCCGCGCCTGTTCCGGCAACGCGCGCAGCGCCTCAAGCATGCGTTCTATAAGCGAAGGGGCCAGCGCATAGGCCAGCCCCTCGACAATCAGTACCAGCCCGAAGGCCAGAAGGATCATGCCCATCACTCAGCGGCCGCAGCTGCCGGTGCCCGACGCCCGGTCGGAGAAGCAAGGTAGTTGAAGAACTCCGAGTCCGGGCTCAGGATCAACGAGCTGTTGCTGCCTTGCAGGGCATTCTCATAGGCGGTCAGCGAACGGTAGAATTCAAAGAACTCCGGATCGGCACCATAGGCTTCGGCGAAGATCGCGTTGCGTTCGGCATCGGCCTCACCGCGAATGATCTCGGCCTCACGGTTGGCGTCGGAAACCAGTTCAACCACGGTCCGGTCGGCCTGCGCGCGCACACGCTGCGCGGCTTCGTTACCGCGGGCGCGTTCGTCGGTCGCTTCACGTTCACGTTCTGCCTTCATCCGGTCAAACGTCGCCTCAAGGTTGGCCTGCGGCAGATCGGTCGCCTTCAGACGCACATCGATTACGTTCACGCCCAGCGCACGTGCCTGTGCAATCGCGCTGTTGCGGATACGCAGCATCAGTGCGGCACGATCCGAACTCAGGATGTCACGGGACGAAACCGAACCCAGTACTTCGCGGGTTTCGGCGCGCAGAATGCGGTCCAGACGATCCTCGGCAACCGGGATACCGCCGACACCAACGGCCTGACGGAACTGTTCCAGATCAGAAATCCGGTAGCGTGCGAAGGCATCGACCACCAGACGACGATCGTCCAGAGGCGTCACTTCCAGCGGCTGAACGTCAATCGACAGGATACGGTCGTCATACCGCACCACTTCCTGAATCAGCGGGATTTTGAATGCCAGCCCCGGATCTTCCTTAACCGCAACAACGCGACCAAATTGCAGAACCAGAGCGCGTTCACGCTCGTCCACGATGAAGATCGAGGACAGAACACCGACAATCGCAAGAAAGATGATCGGCAGAATAAACGTTGTCTTACGCATCAGTTGCTCTCCCCTGCAGGGTTACGGCGCAACTCGTTGAGCGGCAGATAAGGCACAACGCCCTGCCCCGATCCTGTCGAGTTTTCATCCAGAATGATCTTGTCCACATCACCCAGCACCTGCTCCATGCGTTCCAGATACAGACGTTTGCGGGTCACATCAGGCGCTTTGGAATATTCCTCCAAAACCGCGCTAAAGCGGCTGGCTTCACCCTGTGCACCGTTGATCTGCTGGGCACGATAAGCTTCGGCCTCTTCCAGTACCTGCGCGGCTTCACCACGCGCTTCGGCCAGAACGCGGTTGGCATAAGCGTCAGCAACGTTCTGCAACCGGTCACGCTCCTGCGCGGCGGCCTGAACGTCGCGGAACGCGGCAATCACGTCCTGTGGCGGGTCGGCCTTGTCAAAGTTCACACGAACGATGTTCACACCCGAATCGTAGCTGTCCATAGTCTCCTGAATCAGCTCCTGCAGGCGATCAGCAATGATGCCACGATCCCGGTTCAGGATCGGGGCCAGCTCGCTTTGGGCAATAATCTCACGCATCGCCGATTCAGACACGGCGCGGATCGTCTGGCGCGGATCACGCAGGTTGAACAGGAATTTCGCCGGGTCGTTGATGTTCCAGACAACCTGATAGTCGATATCGACCACATTCTCGTCACCGGTCAGCATCAAACCATCGTCGCTGCCACGGGCACCGCCCATGTCTTCGTTCTGTTCGCGGGTCACCGGAATGACCTCGGCGGTCACAAACGGCCACGGGGCAAAGTTCAGGCCCGGGTTTCCGACCGCCGAGAATTCGCCCAGAAACAGCTCAACCGACTGTTCTTCCGGTTTGACGGTATAGAAGCTTGCCAAACCCCAAAGACCAGCCGCAACCAGCAGACCGATCGCAACAGTCCCTTTGGTAAACGCGGGGCCACCACCGCCGCCCGAACCATTCGTACCACGGCCACCGCCGCCACGACCGCCCATTAGGACGCGCAGCTGCTCCTGGCCTTTCTTCATCAGCTCATCGATCTCGGGGATCTGCGGGCCGTCACCTTCGGGGGGCTTGCGCCCATCCCCGTTATTACCCCGATTTCCTCCGCCTCCGGATGAGCCTCCGCCCCCCCAGGGGCCGCCGCTGTTGCCCGCCATATGTATCTTTTCCCTTGTGTTGGACCGTGTGATCACGGGTTCCCTTGTAACGTGTGTGCGCGCGCTTGCAAATCAAGCCGTGCGCACAGGTTGCCGCATTGTCACCAGTTCTTCGGCCATCACCGGATGAACTGCAACCGTACGGTCGAAATCTTCTTTGGTGGCACCCATCTTTACGGCAATTCCGGCAAGTTGGATCATCTCACCCGCGCCCGGCGCAACGATGTGACAGCCGAGTATTTTCCGAGTCTCTTGCGACACGATCAGCTTCATCAGCACGCGCTGTGTGCCTCCTGCAAACGCCTTCTGCATGGGCTTGAATGAGGTCGCATAAACCTCAATCGGTTCCTGTTCCGCAGCCGCTTCCTCGCTGAGGCCCACAGTACCCATTTCCGGCTGGGTAAAGATGGCGGTCGGGATCAGTTCGTGATCAACGGGCGTTGGGTTGCCTTTAAAGACGGTCTCGACAAAGGCCATGCCTTCGCGGATCGCCACAGGGGTCAGGTTCACCCGATCGGTTACATCACCAATGGCAAATATCGAGGGCACGCCTGTCTGGCTGTACTCATCCACGATGATCTCACCCTTGCGACCGCGCGCGACGCCCAAAGCCTCAAGCCCCAGATCATCCGCATTCGGCGCGCGACCCGTGGCATACATCACAACATCGAACAGCTGCTCGGAGCCATTTGTGGCCTTCACCCAGATTTTGTCGCCTTGCTTTTTCATCTCAAGCACGTTGGTACCCAGATGCAGATCGATCCCGTTCTGGCACATCTCTTCACTGATCAGCCCGCGCGCCTCATCATCAAAGCCCCGCAGAATCTGCGCCCCGCGATAGAACTGAGTCGTTTTGACCCCCATCCCATTCATGATCCCGGCAAATTCACAGGCGATATAGCCACCGCCAACGATCAGCATGGATTCGGGCAGTTCCTCCAGGTGGAAAATCTCATTCGAGGTGATCGCAAGATCGGATCCGGGGAACTCGGGTACAACCGGACGACCGCCCGTTGCGACAAGAATATGCTTGGCCGTCTTCCGGGTACCATCAGCCAGTTCAACCGTATGTGGATCAACGACATGGGCACGCTGGTCGAAACTTTCGACACCATTGTTCTTCAGGATATTGCGGTAGATACCTTCCAACCGATCGAGCTCTGCGTGCAGCTTAACTTTGAAAGTGTTCCAGTTGAACGCACCCGGCTGCATGTCCCAGCCATAAGCCTGCGCGTCCCCAACCGTATCCGCGAACTCGCTAGCGAAAACCATCAGCTTCTTGGGTACACAGCCACGGATCACGCAGGTTCCGCCGTAACGATCCTCTTCCGCCAGAGCCACCTTGGCGCCGTTTTCACCCGCCGCCACCCGTGCCGCGCGAACTCCGCCCGAGCCGCCTCCGATGACGAACAGATCATAGTCAAAGCTCATGTACGAGTTCCTTTTATTCCGCGTGGCCAAAATTCACTGGATATCTGGGCGCAAATCCTGAACTGCCAACCCCTGGCGCGGGAAATAGTGATTTTTCTTCTGCAGTTTATCGCGCTACTTGCCTGATCTTTAGTCCGCCAGATCGGAAAACAGGTTGTCCCCACCGTCACCCAGCATATCGGTCAGGACTGTACCCTCATTGATATCACGCAATTCGACCCGGCCATCGCCATAACCAATGACAACCTTGTCGCAAATATCAATGAACAGCCCATTTTCGACCACACCCGGGATCTGATTCATCACCAGTGCCAGTTGGCGGGCATTGCCGATCCGCTTGAGATGCAGGTCCAGAATGTGATTGCCCTCATCCGTAACCTTGGGTGCCTCACCGTTCATCCGCAGCGTGACCGAGGTGCCCAGCACATCCATCGTGTCCAGCGCTTCTTCAATCAGGGTGCGGGTGGTCTGCCAGCCGAACGGGATCACCTCGACCGGCAAAGGGAATGCGCCCAGCGTCTCAACCTCTTTGCCTGCATCCGCGATCACCACCATCTGATCGCTGGCTGTGGCCACAATCTTTTCCTGCAACAGCGCAGCACCACCGCCCTTGATCAGGTTGAACTCGCCATCAAACTCATCCGCGCCGTCGATTGTCAGGTCCAACCAGCCGGCCTGATCCAGCGAGACGACCTCGATCCCTTCTTCCCGCGCCAATTGCGCCGTCGCGGTCGATGTCGGAACGCCCTTGATTTTCAACCCTCCATCGCGCACCCGTTCACCCAGGCGGCGCACCAACCATGCGGCGGTCGAGCCTGTCCCCAATCCCACACGCATCCCGTCCTGAACAAGATCGGCGGCGCGACAGGCAGCAACGTATTTCGCTTTGTCGATGGGCGACAAGTCTCTGGTCATGGCAGCTTCCCCCAAGAATACTGCCAGACTTATACGGAATGCCCCGCGCAACTGCGAGAGGCAAAACACTCCGCACCTGTGCTAACATGTCGCTGAAATACGCGTTTCCGATAGGAAACGTCGCAATCAGCCTCTATTGTGATCGCCAGACCCCCTAGATAGTCGCCATGGAATCGCCATACCGCCTGCACTACGCCCCCGACAACGCCTCGCTGGTGATCCGACTGGCGCTGGAAGAGATGGGCCTGCCCTATGAGACCATACTGGTCGATCGCGTCCGTGATGCACAGAATAGTGCGGCGTATCGGGCGTTGAATCCGAACGGGCTGATCCCGGTGCTGGAGACGCCCCAGGGTCCGATCTTCGAGACCGCCGCAATCCTGCTGTGGCTGGCTGATACGCATGGGCAATTGGCGCCGACACAGGTCAGCACTGATCGAGCGGCATTCCTGAAGTGGCTGTTCTTCGCCTCTAATACCCTGCATGCCGATCTGCGAATGCTGTTCTATGCCGAGAAATACATCGCTGCTGATCAGTCCGATACACTACGCTCCGGCATCCGCCCCCGGCTGCGGCAGCACCTGAAACTGCTGGATGCTCAAGCCCAAAAAGCGCCCGACTGGTTCAGTGCTGATCACCCTTCAGTCCTGACGATATATGTCGCCTGCATGATGCGCTGGATGGCGCTTTATCCCGCTAAGGCGGACCGCAGCTGGTATCAACTCGCCGACACGCCTTATCTGCAAAAAATCCTGATGCAGCTAGAATCAAACCCGTCGACCCGCGCAGCTATTGCCGCCGAGGGGCTGGGGGTCACTCCCTTCACCTCGCCGACCTACGCCAACCCTCCAGAAGGCTCAGCTACCTGATATGTTTCTCTCTGTCTTCGATATGTTCAAAGTGGGCATCGGCCCATCTTCTTCCCACACCATGGGTCCGATGGTGGCCGCCGCACGGTTCCTTGACCTGATGCGCGCCTCGCCGTTCGAGTTTTCGGGCCTGCGCGGCTCGTTGCACGGCTCGCTGGCCTTTACCGGCGTCGGCCACGCCACCGACCGCGCTACCATTCTGGGCCTCGCCGGGTTTGTGCCTGACACCTATGACAACGACAAGGCCGAAGCCACACTGGCAGCTATCGCAGAATCCCAAACGGTGACACCCGAAGGCCTGCCGACGCTGAGCTTTGATCCCAAAGCCGATCTGATCTTCGACTACGACAACAATCTACCCGGTCATGCCAATGGTATGATCCTCATGGCCACTGACGCACAAGGCGATGTCATCCTGCGTCAGGTCTACTACTCCATCGGTGGAGGATTTGTTCTTACGGAAGAGGAATTGGCCGAAGGCAAGGCAACTGACGAAGGTGCGCCTGTGCCCTTCCCGTTCAAATCCGCCGCCGAAATGCTGCAAATGGCCAAAGACAACGGTAAAAGCATCGCTCAGATGAAGCGCGAAAATGAGATCGCGCGCGGTTGCGCGGATAGCTTTGCCAAAGGCACCGCGCGTCTTTGGCAGGTCATGAATGACTGCATCGAGCGTGGGCTAAAAACGGATGGCATCCTGCCCGGTGGTCTCAGCGTGCGCCGCCGCGCCAAAGGCATTCACGATGCCCTGCTGGCGGAACGCGGCATGAACCTGAATGCCCCGCATACGATCAACGACTGGATGAGCGTCTACGCCATGGCCGTGAACGAGGAAAACGCAGCCGGTGGGCAAGTTGTCACCGCCCCCACAAATGGCGCGGCGGGCGTGCTGCCATCAGTTCTGCGCTACTACCTCGATCACGTGCCCGGCGCGTCCGAAAGCCATATCGAGGATTTCCTGCTGACCGCCGCCGCCATCGGTGGTCTGGTCAAGTTCAACGCTTCGATCTCGGGCGCTGAAGCGGGCTGTCAGGCCGAGGTTGGCAGCGCGTCAGCCATGGCTGCGGCAGGCATGTGCGCCGTGATGGGCGGTACGCCTGAGCAGGTCGAAAACGCCGCCGAGATCGCGCTGGAACATCATCTCGGTATGACCTGCGATCCAGTCGCGGGCCTTGTGCAGGTGCCTTGTATCGAGCGCAACGGCCTGGGTGCGATCAAGGCCGTCTCTGCCGCATCGCTGGCGCTTCGCGGCGACGGCAAGCACTTTATGCCTTTGGACGCGGCCATTGAAACGATGCGCCAGACCGGTGAAGATATGCACGAGAAATACAAGGAAACATCTTTGGGCGGGTTGGCCGTCAACGTGCCGAACTGCTGATCTGACAGCAAGAACAAGTGGGGTGACATGCGCGGACATTGCCTGTGCGGCAAGATTGGATACGAGGTTGACCCTCCGGTTCTGTCCTGTGTCACCTGCCATTGCGACAGCTGCCGTCGCCAATGCGCCGCTCCGATGACCACCTATTTCGGCGTGCGCGACGGCAATTGGCGCTGGACCGGTGAGCAGCCGAAACGCTTCAATTCCTCACCCGGAGTCGAGCGCAGTTTCTGCCCCCATTGCGGCACGCCGATATCCTTCCGGTCCACGGTGATGTCGGATGTGATGCACCTCTATGTGGCGACGCTGGAAAAACCCGAAGCACTCAGCCCAACCTTGCATGTCGCGCACGAGGAAAAGCTTAGCTGGCTGCAGCTTGGTGACGGCCTGCCCACCTGCATCGGCCCGGATTACACCAAAGTCCAACCCCTGCCCGACACCTGAGATCAGAGCTTCCCCCTGTGCCGCTAAAGCGCTAGCGTCGCGCACATGACTCAGGATCGTCCCGTTCTCGGCATCATATTGATGCTCGGTTTTTGCGTGCTCGCACCGCTGGGTGACGGGATGGCAAAGCTGTTGGGTGAAACCACAGCTTTGGGACTGCTGGTACTGGTGCGGTTTGCTGTTCAGGCGATGATCTTGATCCCACTGATCGCGATGACCGGCAAGCCATGGAAGATGACGCCGCGCGTTTTGCGCCTGACGATGATCCGCACCCTTCTGCACATCATTGGGATCGCAGCGATGTTCACAGCGCTGCAATATATGCCGCTGGCCGATACCGTGGCCATCGCCTTTGTAATGCCCTTCATCATGCTGCTTTTGGGCAAATACGTACTGGGCGAACAGGTCGGCCCCCGACGTCTGGTCGCCTGTGTCGTGGGATTCATCGGCACCTTGCTGGTCATCCAACCCAGCTTTGCACAAGTGGGCGCGCCCGCCTTGCTGCCCCTGATCGTTGCGGTGGTCTTCGCCCTGTTCATGTTGGTTACGCGGCAGATCGCCAAAGAAACAGACCCGGTTGCGCTGCAGGCTGTATCGGGGGCCATGGCAACCGCCTTTTTGCTGCCGATTGTCCTGCTGGGTTCCCAAATCGGCCTGCCCGCAATGTCCCTAACAATGCCCACGGCCGAGACGCTCTGGCTGCTGCTGGGAATCGGTGTGCTGGGCACCGTGGCGCATCTACTTATGACATGGTCTCTGCGCTATGCGCCGTCTGCGACTCTGGCCCCGATGCAATATCTAGAGATTCCGGTCGCCACCCTGATCGGCTGGCTGATCTTCCACGATCTGCCAAACGGGCTGGCCGCGCTAGGCATCGGCATCACCATCGCGGCCGGGCTCTACGTTATCCTGCACGAGCGGGCCAACGCTCGGTCCGGCCCGACTGAAACGCCTGCATGACCTGATCCAACGCCGCGCGCGGCAGGATCGTCAGCAACCCGGGTCCATTGACCTCAAGCGTTAGCGCTCTTAGCGCTCGGTTAGAGGTTCCGACCTGCCCGTCCGGTTCTAGCACCAGATCATCAATCGGCCATTCCAGCCCCTCGCTGCGCCCGGTCACCCGCCGCAGCGGAAACAATGAAACCGTGTCTCCTGCTGTGAGCTCCAGACTGATCCTGGGTGGCGCATGAAAGACAATTTCTCGTGCGCCCAACAGGACACAAGGCCGATCCTGCAACCGAACCAGAGTATTGAACGCCACCAACTGATGATCCACCCGCGCGCCCAGAAATCCTGCTGCCAGCACCACAGGCGCGTCCATATTGCGCAGCGCCTTGTCAAAATCGGTGCTGTTCTGCTCGGATATCTGGAACAACCGATCCTTGGGAATCCGGGCCAGATATTCTGCCGTAATCGAGTCCAAATCGCCGATCACTGCGTCCGGCATCCGTCCCGAATCAATCAACGCAGCCGCACCGCCATCCGCCGCAACGGCAGAATTGACGCGATTTAGCACCAGATTCACATCCTCTGAATAGATTTCGCCCCCACCAAACAGCCCGATTGGCCCGCCAGAGCGAACAATTGCCCCATTTTCCACAAGATTGACCATAATTTCCAGTTTTGGACATAATGAAACCACAAAATGATAGCTTCATGGCTAGAGTTTCGAGTCGGTTGCCCCTGCTGTGTCTGGTAATCGACCTGGTAGTTTGTAAAGGACATGCGTCTGATGGTACAGAACAACAAGGTACTCACCGTTTCATACGGCACCTTCTCGTGCACCCTCGAAGGCTTTGACGATTCATTTGAAACAATGAAGGCGATCGCCGAGTATTTCCGGGACCTTGCAGCGGATGACCGATACTTCGGATCGGAACCTCCTCAGCCTGACGCCGAGATGCTGACCCGGATCGCACAGCGGGACGCCGCACAGAAGGTTGAAGCCAGCCAGAACGAGACCGGCCTGTTGCTGCGCGCAACGGAAACCGCCCCGGTTGCAGCACCGACCCCCGCTGCAATTGCGCCAGCCACAGCACCTGAACCTGTTCAGCCTGTCGCGGATGTTGTTCCCCCTGCTCAGTCTGCTCCGCAATCCGAAGATGCTCCCGCCGCTGACAGCATCGCAGCCAAGCTGCAGCGAATCCGGGCTGTTGTTTCGCATTCCGATGCTGCCCCTGCCGGATACTCTGAAGACGAAGACGTCAGCTATCTGCAGCCCGTGAAGCCAAAGGTCGATGCAATTTCTGCCGCTTTTGAGTCCGGCGCGCTGAGCCCGACCGATCTGGAAGACACGGCCGCGGACGACGCTCCGGCAACGGCCCCGAAGGTCGAACAGCCTGCTGAACCTGAGCAAATGGCAACCATCGCTGAGCTGCCCGTTCAGGACGAAGAACCTATCGCACCTGCCACCAACGAGCAGGACGAAGTCGAACCAGCCCCGATCATCTCACCGGCGATCACTACCGAACTTGAAGACGAGGACGAAGCGCCCGAACAGCCGGCAGCCGATGTCACGGACAAGGACGTGTTGTTCTCGGACCTCGACGACGAATCTGAAACTGAAGACGAAGGCCCCTCAAACATCCTGAATGACCAGGACAACACCGACGAAGATGAAACAACACCGGATCTTACCGGCCTCGCCCATGGCGTCATCTCGGCCGAGGATGAGGCGCTGCTGCTTGACGAAATGGCGCTGGTAGAATCCGAGCTGGCGGCAAACACGACGGCTGAGCTGCCCGATATGACGGGTCTGGATCAGGACGTCTCGCGCCTGATGGACGAAGCGGGCGCCCATATGGATGATCCTGCCACCAGCGGCCAGCGCGAAACATATTCTCACCTGCGCACTGCCGTTGCTGCAACCGAAGCAGACCGCGAAGATGGCGCAGACAAATCTCAGACCCCCGAGGATGATTATCGCGGTGATCTGGCCTCGGTCGTCAATCCACGCCGACCCGAGATCGAGGTCACCAGTGAACGCCCCACCCCGGATGCTGCCGCACCATTGAAACTGGTGGCTGAACAGCGGGTGGATACCGAAACGGCTGACACCGGCCCGGTGACACCGCGCCGTGTCACCTCGGCGGACGAGGAATCTGCAGATGAAGAAGGTGGTTTTGCAGCCTTTGCGCAAGAACAGGGTGCCCAATCACTACTCGACCTGCTGGAAGCTGCCGCGGCTTATCTGTCCTTCATCGAAGGTCAGGAGCAGTTCTCACGTCCACAGCTGATGAACAAGGTTCGCTCGCTCAAGCAGGACTCGTTCAACCGCGAAGAAAGCTTGCGCTCATTCGGTCAGTTGCTGCGGGACGGCAAGATCGAAAAGGCCGGAGGTGGCCGTTTTGCCGCCTCAACCCAAATCGGGTTCCGCCCGAACGACGACGAGCGTGCCGCTGGCTGACTCCAAGATCCCCCAATACCCCCTCAAGACAAAATTGGGCCAGAGGAAACTCTGGCCCTTTTTCGTTCCTTGGCTGGCAGCCAAAAAGCCAATCAAGTTCAGAAGTCGAACGCCAGCGCCACGTAAGGGCCGGTCAGGATCAGATCAATCACATCGCGCCCGTCTTCAAACTCAACATCCAGATGGCGATACCCGCCCGCAACGTTGATATTCTCACGCCACTTCCAACTAGCCTGCACCAGCGCCTCCCACTGGAATTCCGAGCCATAACCGAAGCCGCCGATATTGCCCATCGCTGTGAGGCTCCAGCGGTCATTCAGCGCGTAGTTATAGCGTGCGCCGATCAACGGGTCGGTCCAGCTTTGATCTGTGCTGAAGGTGCGATCCAGCACGGTGGTCGAAACATCCAGGTCCCAATGGCGCAGCCCGGCCAACGCTTCCAACCGTGACCGATCATCCTGATAGACCGCATAGCTGGCCGCCAGTGAGACCATCGTGCCCTCAAGATCCCAACTGGCTGCATCGTCAAACCGACCGACCGAGACATCGTCACCCAAATTGAGATAATTGAACTCACCACCAATGGTCCAACGCCCATTTCGGGCCTGACCAGCGATCAGGAACGCGCCCTTAAGAATGTCGAAGATCGAGGTATCCCCGTTCACCGGCGGGTTTGGTCCCACGTCCAGTGAGGTTCTGAATTCCGGCCCCCAGAAATAAGGCGCAATGGTATAGCGCCAATCATCGGCCTGAGCGCTGCTCGCGATACATGTTGTGGTAACCGCCGCTAATACCCGTTTTTTCATGCCCTGTCTGCCTCTGGTTGCCGCGAAAGAAAGTCGCAAACATCGTGCCACGCAGAAGACACCAAGACAATCGGGCGGCTTAGCTTTGATCTTGATCCGGGTCCTCTTTGCCCACCCCGCGGAAGACAAATTTGAACGGCAACGCCCAGACAATGCCAAGTGCGACATATACCAGAAGTTCCAGCCAGACCGGCGGGCGATCCAGCCAGTTCACGATTGTCACAACCGCAACGATATAGATGGGGAGCCCGATCAGCAGCAGCACCAATGACCACCGCCGACGTGCCTTATAGCTGAGGCCGGGTTTGTCGTTGCTGCTCATCAATCTGCAAACGGGTCGGTCACCAGAATGGTGTCCTCCCGCTCCGGGCTGGTGGACAAAAGGGCGACCGGACATTCGATCAATTCCTCGACGCGGCGCACGTATTTGATCGCGTTCGCAGGCAAGTCTGCCCAACTGCGCGCGCCTTCGGTGGATTCGCTCCAGCCCGGCATCTCTTCGTAAATCGGCGTGCAACGTGCTTGCTGGTCGGCGGCGGTCGGCAGATAGTCCAGACGATCGCCATCCAGCTCATATCCAACGCAGATTTTCAGCGTCTCGAACCCGTCCAGCACATCCAGCTTGGTCAGGGAGATGCCGTTCACACCGCTGGTCGCGCAGGTTTGGCGTACCAGACAGGCATCGAACCAACCACAACGGCGTTTGCGCCCCGTCGTGGTGCCGAACTCATGCCCCCGTTCGCCCAGGCGCTGGCCATCTTCGTCGTCTAATTCGGTTGGAAAAGGCCCCTCACCCACGCGGGTCGTGTACGCCTTGACGATGCCCAAAACGAAGTCGATCGAACCCGGCCCAATCCCAACGCCTGTCGAGGCCTGGCCCGCAATCACATTCGACGATGTCACAAACGGATAGGTCCCGAAATCGATATCCAGCAGCGCACCCTGTGCGCCTTCGAACAGGATTCGCTTGCCTGCCTTGCGCTTCTCGTTCAGCACCTTCCATACGGGCGCGGCAAACGGCAGAATCTGTGGTGCGATCTCTTTCAGCTGCGCAATCAACGCGTCACGATCAATAGGTTCCAACCCCAAACCATTGCGCAGCGCATTGTGATGGACCAAGGCCCGATCGACCCGCAGCGCCAGCGTCGCATCATCAGCCAGATCAGCCACCCGGATTACACGCCGCCCGACCTTGTCCTCATAACACGGACCGATCCCGCGACCGGTCGTGCCGATCTTGGCCACCGAGTTCTGGCTTTCGCGCGCACGATCCAGCTCGCCATGGAACGGCAGGATCAGCGGGGTGTTCTCGGCAATCATCAGCGTCTCGGGCGTGATATCGACACCCTGCGCGCGGATCGTACCGATCTCTTTGATCAGGTGCCAAGGGTCCAAAACGACCCCATTGCCGATCACGCTCAGCTTTCCACCGCGTACGACGCCCGAAGGTAGCGCATGCAGTTTGTAAACCTCACCCTCAATGACCAGCGTGTGCCCGGCATTATGTCCACCCTGAAAACGCGCGATCACATCCGCTCGCTCACTGAGCCAGTCGACGATCTTGCCTTTTCCTTCGTCGCCCCACTGGGCGCCGACAACAACCACGTTGGCCATATCCGGTCCTTTTGCGCTGAATATTCAAACCCGGCTCATATAGCCGGGCACAGACGGCAGGGAAACCGATATTTCGCCGCAGATACAAATCGTGCTGCGCGCGATGCCTCCGGCGGAGGTGTTTTTGGCCAGATGAAGAGCGGATCCCCTGCTTCATCTGGCCAAAAGTACCTCGGGGGAGTCGCCCGGACGGGCGGCGGGGGCAGCGCCCCCTCTGCTTTTAGCGCAATTGTACGGGATGACCGTGGGGTGTTGTCAGGTAAGCCTCTTCCCATGCATTGCGAAGATCCTGGACATCATCAGTGGGCGCTTCCCCCTGCTCAGCCAGCAGCGCCTCCAAGGTCTCTAACCAAGCGTGAAAGTAATCGTCCCCACCATCCAGATCTTTTTTGAGGCCGTTCCGTTTCAAAGTATTGGAAAACCGTTCCGCCCAGTCCGGCCAATCAAACCGGCCCGCTTCGTTCAAGGCCACTGTGACCGCAAAAACCTGCGCGTGCCAGGGCTCGGCAAAAACCGGCTCGGGGGCCGAGTGAGTGATACAATCGCTCATGCGGGCTCCAAATAAGACTGCCAGAGGTCCAGCACGACTTCATCCGCCGGATGCTCGGGGTTTGCCCAAAGTTCTGAGGCGGGAAACACGACCGCATATAGCGGCTCGGGGGCTTCACCCAACCCATGGGCGTTGGAATCCGGCAGGACATGAGTGCCATGCAGCCTGAGGATGCGACCCGTTGCACCCGCGGCATAGATCGGCAACCGGGTGTGGCCGCCATCAACCAGTCGATTGGCGCTCTGGCTCAAGGTTCGGACTGCTTGTTCGGCTTGAAACCGAACTTCGACGTTCGACGGGCGATCTGCGGGTCCACCTTTGGCCAAAGCGCCTGCGACGGCGTCAGCCTTCAGGGTACGCTCAGTCAGAGGATGAACACCATCCCCGTCAACACCGCGCAAATCATCAAGCGTCAGGACACCCTTTTCGACCAGAAGATCAGCCAGACCGGACATCCATTTCTCATAGTAAGAAAACCGCGCGTAGTCCGTAGGAGACAACCTTTCCCGCGCGTGGCGTGAGACATCGATATTCCATTGCCCCAGAAACCCCGCAGCGAGCGTTACCGCCAGCGCCCGACCGTGCCAGTCTTCGGCAAACACCGGCGCGTCTTCGGGTTCCGGGTTCACCGGACCATCACCAAAGCGCCCTCCCATATCATGTACGCGCGTCATGACGGCACCTTGGGTAGCCCAGTGCCGATCATGCTGTCGCGGGTGACCAGCGCGGCCAGTTCATCCGCGTTCAATCCTTCTGTGCTCTCTGGGCGCATCGGCAGGACGAGGTAACGAATTTCGGCCGTCGAATCCCAGACGCGAACCGAAGTGCCTTCGGGCAAGGTAACGCCAAACTCAGACAGGACCTTGCGCGGCTCTCGCACGGCGCGGGCGCGGTAAGCGTCAGATTTGTACCAGCCCGGTGGAATTCCTAGCAGCGGCCACGGGTAACAGCTGCACAAGGTGCAGACGACCATGTTGTGCTGTTCAGGCGTGTTCTCGACGACCACCATATGCTCACCCTGACGACCGTAATAGCCCAGATCCGCCACGACTGATGTGGCGTCTGCCAGCAGCGCGGCTCTGAAATCGGGATCACTCCAAGCCTTGGCAACAACATGCGCGCCGTTCTGTGGACCTATCTTGTTCTGATAAGTATCGATGATTTCATCCAGCGCTGCAGGATCAATCAGACCCTTGCGGGTCAGAATCGTCTCAAGCGCTTTGACGCGCAGCGCGGGTTCGGGAGGCAACAGGGCGTGCGGGTGGTCGTGATCATCATGTGGCATGAGGCGCAGCCTGCGCGACAGAACAGCGCTCTGTCCAGTCTCTTTGGTGTGATATGAAACATCACCGCACGTGATGCCAACTCGTGACTTGCCCCCGCTGGCAAACTTGCATAAGTACCACGCGATACACGCCACGCTGTACAGGACCACCATGGAAAACGTCGTTCTCATCATCCACCTTCTTCTGGCCTTGGGCCTGATTGTCGTTGTGCTGATGCAACGTTCCGAAGGCGGCGGCCTTGGGATGGGTGGCGGTGGCGGCGGGGCCATGACGGGCCGCGCGGCAGCAACGGCGTTGGGCAAGCTGACATGGATCCTGGCCGCGTGCTTTATCGTCACCTCGATCACGCTGACGATTCTGGCGGCCCAGAAATCTTCTGGCAGCTCGGTGATTGACCGTTTGGGCGTGCCTGCCCCGGCCCCGGCTGAGGAAAGCGCTCCGGCAGTCCCATCGGCAGATGAATTGTTGCCGCCGGCGCAAGGCGACAATGCTCCGCTGATCCCGCAGGCGGCCGACTAAGCCACAAAACCTAGAAAGCCATAAGGGAACTGCAACAGCATCTTGCGGTTCTCTTGCGCTATGTGCGCGAATCCTTTATACGTGAAGTCCCGTGATGCAGCGGTTTTTTCGAACCGCCGGGCAGCTAATAATGACGTCTCACGGGAGCAGCCGAAAAACATGGCGCGTTTTATTTTCATCACTGGTGGTGTGGTTTCGTCCTTGGGCAAAGGACTGGCTTCGGCGGCGTTGGGATCGCTGTTGCAGGCCCGCGGATATTCGGTGCGTCTGCGCAAGCTGGACCCCTATCTAAACGTCGATCCGGGCACCATGTCGCCCTTCGAACACGGCGAAGTATTCGTCACCGATGACGGCGCTGAAACCGATCTGGACCTTGGCCACTACGAACGCTTCACCGGTGTGGCGGCACGCAAGACCGACTCGGTCAGCTCGGGGCGGATTTATTCCAACGTGCTGGAGAAAGAACGCCGTGGAGATTACCTCGGCAAGACCATTCAGGTGATCCCGCACGTCACCAATGAGATCAAGGATTTCATCGCGATTGGCGAGGATGAAGTTGATTTCATGCTCTGTGAAATCGGCGGCACCGTAGGTGATATTGAGGGCCTGCCCTTCTTTGAAGCGATCCGCCAGTTCAGTCAGGACAAGCCGCGCGGTCAGTGTATCTTCATGCACCTGACGTTGCTGCCCTATATCAAAGCCTCGGGCGAGTTGAAAACCAAGCCGACCCAGCATTCGGTGAAAGAGTTGCGCTCGATCGGTCTAGCCCCCGACATTCTGGTCTGCCGGTCCGAGGGACCGATTCCAACCAAAGAACGCGAAAAGCTGGCCCTTTTCTGCAATGTCCGCCCTGACAGCGTGATTGCCGCACAAGACCTCAGCACCATCTACGACGCCCCGCTGGCCTATCACCGTGAAGGTCTGGATCAGGCGGTTCTGGACGCATTCCAGATCAGCCCGGCCCCCAAGCCCGATCTGGCCAAATGGGAAGACGTCAGCGACCGCATCCACAACGCCGAAGGCGAAGTGAAAGTAGCCATCGTCGGCAAATACACCCAGCTTGAAGATGCCTACAAGTCAATTGCCGAGGCCCTGACCCATGGCGGCATGGCCAACCGCGTCCGCGTCAAGATCGAGTGGGTCGATGCCGAGGTGTTTGACAACGAAGACGCCGCACCTCATCTGGAAGGCTTCCACGCCATCCTCGTCCCCGGCGGCTTTGGCGAGCGTGGGACAGAAGGCAAGATCAAGGCCGCTCAATATGCGCGTGAACACAAAGTGCCCTATCTGGGCATCTGTCTGGGCATGCAGATGGCAGTGATCGAAGCCGCACGCAACGCGGCGGGAATCACCGAAGCCGGGTCCGAAGAATTCGACCATGAAGCCGGGAAAAAGCGTTTTGAACCCGTTGTTTACCACCTGAAAGAATGGGTGCAGGGCAACCACAAGGTCGAACGCAAAGTCGGAGACGACAAGGGCGGCACCATGCGTTTGGGCGCCTATAATGCGGTTCTGGCCGAAGGCTCGAAGGTCGCGGAAGTCTATGGCGGCACCCAGATTGAGGAACGCCACCGTCACCGCTACGAGGTCGACATCAAGTACCGCGACAAACTGGAAAAGGCAGGCCTGAATTTCTCGGGCATGTCGCCAGATGGGCGTTTGCCGGAAATCGTCGAATGGTCGGATCACCCATGGTTTATTGGTGTTCAGTATCACCCGGAACTGAAATCCAAACCCTTCGACCCGCACCCCCTGTTCCGCGAATTCGTGCGCGCCGCGAAAGACACCTCGCGTCTGGTCTGATCACGGGCCGATAACAGATTTGTACCAGTCGGCGCGAAATATCTTTACGCGCCGGCGGTTTGCACGGTTAACTGCCGCCATAGCAGCGACAGGAGACCGGCCATGACCGATCAGATTACCCAAGCAGAAACATTTGCCGCCCTGCACAAGAAGGGTGATCCGGTCATCCTCTATAACATTTGGGACCCCGGCAGCGCCGTCGCTGTACGCGATGCAGGGGCCAAAGCGCTGGCGACTGGCAGTGCTCCGGTCGCGATGGCGCAGGGGTTTTCGGACGGCCAGAACATCCCGTTTGAGTTGGCGTTAGACAACGCTCGCCGCATTGTCGAGGCGGTTGATATACCGGTCACCATGGACCTCGAAGGCGCTTATGCCGAGGATACTTTTGGCATATCGGCCAATGTCAAACGCGCGCTGGAAACCGGAGTAATCGGCTTTAACTTCGAAGATCAGGTCGTTGGAACTAAAGATCTTTATGACATCGAAACACAGGCAGCGCGTGTCGCTGCGATGCGCGAAAGCTGTGACGTGGCCGGTGTTCCCGCCTTCATCAACGCCCGCACTGACATCTTCCTCAAAGCCGCTCCGGACACGCATGATCAAGCGATGCTGGATGACGCCATGGCCCGCGCGGCAGCCTACGCCGATGCCGGGGCCAGCGGGTTCTTCGCGCCGGGCCTGAAAGACGAATCCATGATCGGCCAGCTTTGCGCGGCCACCGACTTGCCGGTCAACATCATCGCCCTGCCCGGCACGCCTGACACGCCGACGCTGGCGAAACTCGGCGTGGCCCGGATCAGCTATGGCCCGGTTCCCTATCGGCAAATGACCGCTTGGTTACAGGATTCAGCACGCGCCGCGCTGCAATCCGGTGGATGATCCACTTTTAGGGGATTGCATTTCAACCTGTTCCTCCGCACCTTGCATCCGATACCAGCGGAGGACACCTTGTGGCCAAAGGATACTGGGTTGCCCATGTCGATGTAGACGACATTGAAACCTACAAATCTTACATTGCTGCCAATGCGGCCCCATTCGCCGATTACGGGGCCAAGTTTCTTGTACGCGGCGGCGAGAGGAGCGAGCCCGAAGGCAAGGCTCGCGCCCGCACCGTTGTCATCGAATTTCCCAGCTATGAACAGGCGCTGGCCTGCTATGAAAGCGATGCCTATCAAGCCGCCAAGGCCTTGCGCGATCCGGTTTCGACCGGCGATCTTGTGATTATTCAGGGCTATGATGGCTAGCACCGCTTGGCGCGCCTCGAATTACGGAATATCCTGCCGATATGTTGAAAAAATTCTTCCAGGCCTTTCGGCCGCCGCAACATGACAAACTGCCCGATCCTGATGCCGAACTGGCCCTGGGGGCATTGCTGGTACGTGTCGCGCAGGCCGACCGCGACTACAAGCTGGAAGAGATCAGCCTGATCGACCGCATTCTTGCGCGACTTTACCAGCACAATGCGATCGAGGCCGCCAAGGTCCGCGCCACCTGCGAAAAATTGCACGCAGCTGCTCCGGAAACAGATACATTCGGCAAACTGATCCGCGAAACCACCGATCTTCAGGAACGCTTGGCCGCGCTTGACGCCCTGTGGGAGGTCGTGCTGGCCGATGGCAACTCGGACGAGGGCGAGGTCAAGATCGTCGAAGAAGCCCGCATTGCCATGGGCCTCAGCTTCAACGACAGCAAAGCGGCACGCGAGCGGATACAAAGCCGCTTGGAAGCGACCTAGGCTATCTCTATATAAACGCTTATGTTCAGTGATTTCCTGTCCCGGCTCACACAGCCGCAGCCCGACCCGCTTGTCGAAGATGATGCCCGTCTGGCCCTCACCGCCCTGTTGGTGCGTATCGCTCGGTCCGACAACGACTATGCCGATACCGAAATGGCCCGAATCGACCGCATCTCGGCCGAACGCTATGGCCTGTCGCCATTTGAGGCCGCAGCCCTGCGCGCCCGCGCCGAAGACCTTGAAGCCGAGGCGCCCGACACCGTCCGCTTTACTCGCGCCATCAAAGAGGCCATCGCCTATGACGACCGCCTGGCCGTTGTGCAGGCCATGTGGTCGGTCGCACTGGCGGACGGGCACCGCAGCGGTGAAGAGGATTCTCTGCTACGCCTTGTCGTCAGCCTGCTCGGCGTGAGCGATGTGGATTCGGCGCTTGCAAGACAAAAGGCGGCGAAGGTCTGATCAACCGGCAAGCCTTCGGGCTTTGTCAGCGCTATGAATCGCTGCCTTCAAGCTCATTCAGAAACTTGTAGTCCGTCGGTGGATCGTCACAGATGCCGGGCCCACACTCCAAAAGCGCCGAACCAGCGTTCGCGACGGCCAATGCCAAAATCAGGAAAAACGCTGTTTTGGCCAATGTACTTCCTCCGAAGCGTTCGGTTGCCCGAACGTCCGACGCAAGATCATACTGCTTCTCGAATACCAGCATGATTGCGGTGCCAAGGATGATCAAACCAAACGCGACTCCCGCCCAGGTATAGAAGTGTAGGCCCAGAACGGGTGAGCCGTAGTGCCCTGTTCCGGGCACGATATGCAGCAGGATCTGGCGGATCGAAACGCTGATCCCAAATATCGCTGCCACCAGCACGATGCCATAGTTTCTGGCGCGCGTACCCCATAACAGGTTCAGAGCAAGCCCGAACCCAACGGCCACGAATCCCACGCGTTGGAGCAAACATAACGGACAGGGCAGTTCGTAAAGGATAAGCTGAAAGTAGAAGGCAAGCACCAGAACCAGGCAAACCGCCAGTGCACCAATCGCATTCATGTTACGAGCAAACTCAGGTGACATTGGACGACCTCAAAGTTGAATCGTTAAGGGGGTCGTGGCGTGAAACTTCAGCCAGTAGGCACTCGCCAAAAGCGTCAGCACGAACAATGCGTATGAAATTCTGACCAGCTTAAAGTATGCCAGCACCATCGTGCCGGCGAACAATGCAAATAATAGCGCGATCACAAGAAGCCCCTTACGTGAATTGAATTCGTATATTTCAATCTTTAACTCAAAACGAATTATTCCCAAATTCAAACAGTTTTGGTGATTGGATCAAGCCAGTTCAATAAATTCGGTTTCGCTTAGGATCACCTCGGTTGATCCGGAATCCTGTGACCTGAATCTCTGGGCCGCAATCAAGAGATTGATCTGGCTGACCTGTCGATAATGGTGCATCGAGTCACAGAATGCGCCCAACAAACTGACAGTTTAGACAGCGCGACCGCCCGATTTGGCAATTTCGCTGCGTGAACTTGTCAATTGCGCATTGCATTAGCCCGATTTTTCAGCCCTATTACCGCACCAACACCAATCATATCTGGACTGCCCGTGACAGACGCCGCTCCCGTCATTGAGATCAAGAACCTGCACAAAAGCTTTGGCCAACTCGAGGTGCTCAAGGGCGTGGACATCACCGCGCATCGCGGCGACGTCGTGTCGCTGATCGGATCATCCGGTTCGGGGAAGTCTACCCTGCTGCGCTGCTGCAATCTGTTGGAAGACAGCCAAGAGGGCGAGATTCTGTTCAAAGGCGAGCCCGTCCGTTGGACTGGCAGCCACAATCATCGCCGTCCCGCCGATCCCAAGCAGGTGCTGCGCATCCGCACAAATCTGTCGATGGTGTTCCAGCAGTTCAATCTGTGGGCCCATATGACCATCCTGCAGAATGTGATGGAGGCTCCGGTCACTGTCATGGGCCGCGACAAGGCCGAGGTCGAAGACAGCGCGCGCAAATATCTGGAAAAGGTCGGCATCGGCGACAAATGCGACGTCTATCCGGCGCAACTATCGGGCGGACAGCAACAACGCGCCGCAATCGCACGTGGGCTGTGCATGGAACCTCAGGCGCTGCTGTTTGACGAACCGACCTCAGCGCTCGATCCCGAACTGGAACAGGAAGTGATCAAAGTGATCAAGGATCTGGCCGCAGAAGGCCGCACCATGATCATCGTGACTCATGACATGAAGATGGCTGCGGATATCTCCAGCCACGTTGTGTTCCTGCATCAGGGCCTGATCGAAGAAGAGGGTTCAGCCGAAGACATTTTCACTGCCCCTGAATCCGAACGGCTTCAGGGCTTTCTCTCCGCCACTCAGGCGGCTTAACCAACGGACAGAACCAATAAAGGGGAGTAACTCATGAAAAACCTGATTCTGACCACCGCAGCGCTGGCGTTGACCGCCGGTATCGCAATGGCCGAAACTGTGCGCATGGGCACCGAGGGCGCCTACCCTCCGTACAACTTCATCAATGATGCTGGTGAGATCGACGGCTTCGAGCGTGAAGTCGGTGACGAGCTGTGCAAGCGCGCTGGTCTGGAATGTGAATGGGTCAAGAACGACTGGGATTCGATCATTCCGAACCTGGTTTCAGGCAACTACGATACCATCATCGCCGGCATGTCGATCACTGACGAACGCGATGAGGTCATCGACTTCACCCAGAACTACTACCCGCCGACCGCCTCAGCTTACGTAGCTGCTTCAGATGGCGCTGACACGAAAGGTGGCATCGTCGCTGCACAGACCGCAACCATTCAGGCCGGTCACGTTGCTGAATCCGGCGCGACTCTGGTCGAATTCGCCACCCCCGAAGAAACCATCGCCGCGGTGCGCAACGGCGAAGCGGATGCTGTGCTGGCTGACTATGACTTCCTGGTCCCGATTGTTGAGGAATCCGGTGGCGAGCTGGTCTTTGTCGGCGATCTTGTCCCGCTGGGCGGTGGCATCGGCATGGGCCTGCGCGAGAGCGACGCAGAACTGCGCGGCAAGTTCGATGACGCGATTTCGTCCATGAAGGCAGACGGCACGCTCAACGAGATGCTGGTCAAATGGTTTGGCGAAGGTATCGCTACATACAACACAGACGGCTCGGTCGTAACCAACTAAGCCCTCCGTCCAATTGTCCGGCGCGTGCGCGCGCCGGACCTGCCGGACCTGAGACCGGCCAGACGTTCGAAAGACGCCTTATGTTCTCCTACTGCGCTGATCCTGACACGCTGGGCACGTTCCGCTGGTTCTCGTGCTATCTGACCAATGGCGTCCACTGGTCGTTCTACCTTTCTTTCTTCAAGGTGCTGGGTCTGCTGGCCGTCACCGCCCCGGTCGCCCTGAGCTTCGGTTTTGCCGGCGCTATGGCAGCGCGATCGCATTTCCCGCCGCTTAGCTGGCTGGGTAAGGCCTATATCGCCATCGTGCGTGGCGTGCCTGATATCGCTTTCTTTCTGTTCTTCGTGATCGCTCTGGATCAGGGCTTTGAATGGCTGCGCCATAAAGTGCTCTGCCCCGAATGGACCGATCCGGTGCGGCAGGGCAACGACTTCATCGTCTGTCAGGCCGCCAAGCTGCCGCTGGGCACTGCACCCGAATGGGTGCATGAAACCTACGGCTTCTTCCTTGCCGTCGTCACATTCTCTATCGTGTTCGGCGCGTTTGCCGCCAACGTCCTGTTCGGCGGCATGCGCGCTGTACCACATGCCCAGCTTGAGACGGCCGCAGCCTACGGCATGACACGCCGCCAGACCTTTTGGCGTATCCTAGTGCCGCAAATGTGGGTCTACGCCCTACCCGGCCTATCGAACCTGTGGATGGTGCTGATCAAGGCCACGCCACTGCTGTTTCTGCTGGGCATCGAAGATATCGTCTATTGGGCGCGCGAGTTGGGCGGCACAAAAACATCCCGCTTTACCGATTACCCTCATGGCGACTGGCGCATGTGGTACTTCCTCGCCCTGCTGATCTTCTACCTCGGAATGACCCGCGTCTCGGAAATCGGGCTTGAAAAACTGATGCGCCGCCTGTCCCATGGTCAGGCCACATCGGGCGGAGAGCTTCTGCGCAAGGAGACCACCGCATGAGCTGCATCCAGACCATTCAAGATTACGGCCTCCGTTCGCTGGGCTTTGGGGAACGCCTGCTGCCCAAAGCCGATTTCACCCTCTGCGAGCACTTCACGCTGATCGGCTCGGGCATGATCTGGAATATCTATTTCGGGATCATGGCGATGGTCACGGGGTTCTTCCTCGCCACCGCGTTGGCCGTCGGCAAAGCCTCGTCGAATAAATGGCTGCGTAAACCGTCCGAGTGGTTCATCTTTTTGTTCCGCGGCTCGCCGCTGTTCATCCAGTTCTTCTTTGCCTATTTCTTCTTCCTTTCGCTGAAGAAGCCCTATCCGATGTTCGACGCCTTCACCTCGGCCTGGCTGGGGGCGCTGATCGTGCTGTTCCTGAATACTTCCGCCTATTCGGGTGAGATCTTCTATGGCGCCCTTCGTTCAATCCCCAAGGGCGATATCGAAGCCGCCGACGCCTATGGCATGTCCGGTTGGTCGCGCTTCCGACGTATCGTTTGGCCCACAATGCTGCGGCTGGCGTGGCCCGCCTATACGAACGAAGCGATCTTTGTCTTCCAGTCCACCACACTGGTCTTCTTCTCGGCCTTCCCGGCCTGGCAACAACGGGGCGACGCGCTCTACTACGCCAGCTACTTCGCGGACAAGACGTTCAACCCGTTCATCCCCTACCCGATTCTGGCGTTCTATTTCATCCTGCTGACGCTGGTCATCGTTTGGGGCTTCGGAAGGGTCAACAAACGCCTGAACCGCCACCTACCTGCCGAGCGGAAAGCCAAGATGCGCTTCCGACTAAATTTGGCGCGCTAAGCCCACTCCACCGGGTTCAGCCGGAACAGTTTCGAAAGCTGCTCATAGACCTCGGGCACCTCGTGCTTCAGCGCTTTCGGGCGCTCAAAGAACACTTCGACCGAGACGGCAAAGAACTCTTCATGCCCGGTTGCGCCATAGGGGTCGATAACCGTGTGCCGCCCGCTTTCAATCGCGTGAACATGCGCGTCATAGGCGGTCAGGAATACTTTTTCCCATTCGGCAAAGCTCTGCCCTTCACTCAGGATCGGTACGCCATTTGTACCCCCGGACAGATCATCGATCTGATGCGCAAATTCATGCAGCACTACGTTCTGCCCGTCGCGATCATCCAGAGCGCCCTGCTGGCTGTGTGCCCATGATAAAATGACCGGTCCGCGATCCCAGCTTTCCCCGGTCCGCACGATCTCTTTCTCGGACACGACATAGCCCGAGCGCCGCTGCTGCTTTGACTTGAACGCATTGGGATAGATCAGAATGGTCGTCAGATTGTCATACCAAATGTCGCTATTGATCACGAGCAAACAGGCCTGCGCCGCAATCGACAGCTCCATCTCCTCAGTCACTTCCAACCCGTCGCAGCCGTAGAAGCTCACTTGATCCAGAAACAGGTTCACCTTGCCATCCAAGTGGCTGCGCAGCCCGGCGGGCAGCCGCCGGATGATGGGAACTTGCTGATCAATGATGTCCCGTTGATCCGAGGTCAGACGCGTCGCCAACAGCGCCGCGCGGGCCTGTCTCTTGGACCAGACGTAATAGCCGACCCCGCCTGCGATCAGTAACACTATGGTAAGAAAGATGAACATATCTGAGACTATAGGTATCGCTACGCCCGGCACAATCGGGCACTTGAATGTTGTACAACTCGGAAGACAGCGGTCTCGACCACTGTACAAGTCGGTTGATTTTCAACATCGCGCCCCACCGCAAGCGACGCCTATTCGTAATTTGATCAAATTTCGTGACAAGACGCTAATCCTGATTTAAACCTCTCGTGACTAGACCACGGAGCCCCCTATGGACCTGAGCGCCCTGCATACATTCCGCGTCGCCGCCTGTGACCTCAACGGTCAGATGCGTGGCAAACGCGTGCCGCCCTCATACGGTGCCAAGTTGGACAAAGGCGCCGTGCGCATGCCGTTCTCTGCGCTCAATGTCGATCTCTGGGGCGCTGATATCGAAGGCAGCCCGCTTGTCTTCGAAAGCGGTGATGCAGATGGTGTGTTGCGCCCCACCGGGCGTGGTCCGGTTCCCATGCCCTGGCTTGATACACCCACCGCGCTGGTGCCCATGTGCCTGTACCACGATGACGGCAAGCCTTTTGCGGGCGATCCGAGACACGCGCTTTCTGCGGTTCTGGATCGATTTTCCGAACGGGGCTGGTCGGTCATCGCCGCCACAGAACTCGAGTTCACTCTGCTTGACGCCTCAGGCGACCAACCGCAGCCTCCGATCAACCCGGTCACGCGCCGCAGGCTGCGGGACGAAGCCGTTCTGTCGATGGCCGAAATGGATGCGTTTGATGCGTTCTTCACCGATCTCTACGATGGTTGCGCCGCTATGGGTATTCCCGCTCAGACTGCAATATCTGAAAGCGGGATCGGTCAGTTCGAGATCAATCTGAACCATCAGGACGCCATGCGCTGCGCCGATGATACGTGGCTTTTCAAGACCTTGGCGCGTGGCGTAGCCCGCAAGCA
This sequence comes from Ruegeria sp. CF1, assembly GCF_056537445.1. Lineage (NCBI taxonomy): Bacteria > Pseudomonadati > Pseudomonadota > Alphaproteobacteria > Rhodobacterales > Roseobacteraceae > Ruegeria > Ruegeria sp. CF1. Next base: position 988,297 of record NZ_JBQFRN010000001.1, read on the forward strand.
TGGCTTCACAGCAACCTTCATGTCCAAGCCCTATGCCGAGGATGCGGGCAACGGAATGCATGTGCATTTCTCGGTCGTCGATGTCGATGGACGCAATGTCTTCGATAACGGAGGGGCCGAGGGAACCGTTGAACTGCGCTCGGCGGTTGCTGGATGTCTGACCGCGATGCCTGGCTCTACGCTGATCTTCGCTCCCCATGGCAATTCTTACACGCGCCTCGTGCCTGGTGCCCACGCACCCACCGGAGCAAGCTGGGCCTATGAAAACCGCACGGCTGCCCTGCGCATTCCGGGTGGTGCCCCTGCCGCCCGACGGATCGAACATCGCGTTGCTGGCGGTGACATCAACCCCTATCTCATGCTGGCCGCAGTTCTGGGCGCGGCAATGGTTGGGATCGAGGATGGCCTGCGACCGCCCAGCCCGATTTCGGGCAATGCCTATGAGTTGACCGATCTGCCGCAGCTGGCAGCCGACTGGCCGTCGGCCATCTCTGCTTTCGAAACTGCCCCGGTAGTTGCGCGCATTTTCCCGGACGATCTGATCCGCAACCTGGTAATGACCAAACGGCAGGAAATTGCACGATTCGCGTCCCACCCCCCTGACGAGCACTGGCTCAGCTATCTTGAGAGCGTTTGAACCTCTTGCCCAGCTCGCTTCGCTTCGTTAGAATAAATTTGATCAAATTTGGTGAACTATGAAAATCGGCATCCTTGTAACCGGCCACCCACCCGATGAATTGCATGAACAATTTGGGGAATATGATGGCATGTTTCGCGCATTACTGGGTGGGAACGGCTTTGAATTCCAAACATACGCAGTGGTCGATGGTGAGTTTCCGGAAGACGCGCATCAGGCCGACGGGTGGATCATCACCGGATCTCGTCATGGCGCATACGAAGATCACGTTTGGATTCCCCCGCTTGAACAGCTGATCCGGGATATTCGGAAGACAGGGAACCCCTTGATTGGTGTCTGCTTTGGACATCAGATCATCGCGCAAGCGCTTGGTGGAAAAGTGGAAAAGTTTGATGGTGGCTGGGCTGTAGGACGCACGGAATACAGCTTTGGCGATCAGACCGTCACCTTGAATGCTTGGCATCAGGATCAAGTGACCAAACTGCCCGCAGGAGCGGTGGTCACCGGTACGAATGACTTTTGCCAAAACGCCATGGTCACCTATGGCGATACGATCTGGACCGTGCAGGCCCATCCTGAATATGGAAATGACTTCATACAGGGCTTGATGGAGACCCGAGGCAAAGGCGTGGTTCCCGATGCGTTGATGCAGGCGGCAGCGAACCGGAAAGACGCCCCGGATGATAATGCCAAAATCGGCCACCACATGGCAGAGTTCCTAAAGAAAGCGAGGGCCTGATGGCCGACTGGACAGATCAGCTGCCTGAGGCGGCGCGCACCTACTTTGAAGGCAAACGGCTGGATGAGGTTGAATGCATCATCTCTGACCTGCCCGGCATCGCCCGCGGCAAGGCGGTCCCGGCGTCAAAGTTTGCCAAGCAATCCTATTTTCACCTACCCGACAGCATTTTCTACCAGACCATCACAGGGGATTGGGGCGAAGCTGCAGGTGAGGACGGTTTCATTGAGCGGGACATGATCCTGAAACCCGACTTCTCAACTGCGTCGGCCGCTCCTTGGACGGGCGACTGGACCTTGCAGGTGATTCACGACGCGTTCGACCGAGATGGCGAGCCGATCCCTTTCAGCCCCCGCAATGTGCTCAAACGCGTTGTGAAGATGTATCACGACAAAGGTTGGAAGCCGGTTGTCGCCCCCGAGATGGAATTTTTTCTTGTCGCGCCGAATGTAGATCCCGCGCAAGGGATCAAGCCGATGATGGGCCGCTCGGGCCGACCTGCGGCGGCGCGGCAGGCTTATTCGATGACAGCGGTCGATGAATTCGGGCCGGTGATCGACGACATCTACGACTTTGCCGAATTTCAGGGGTTTGAGATCGACGGGATCACGCAAGAAGGCGGTGCCGGACAACTAGAGATCAACCTGCGTCATGGCGATCCGGTGAAGCTGGCGGACGAGGTATTTTACTTCAAACGTCTGATCCGCGAAGCCGCGTTGCGTCACAACTGCTTTGCTACGTTCATGGCAAAACCGATCGAAGATGAGCCGGGGTCGGCCATGCACATCCATCACTCGATCATCGAAAAAGAAACGGGACAGAACATCTTCTCCGGCCCACAAGGTGGCGAGACGGATGCGTTTTATCACTTCATCGCCGGCTTGCAGAACCACCTGCCTGCAGGGCTGGCGGTGATGGCGCCGTATGTGAATTCTTATCGCCGCTATGTCAAAGACCATGCGGCCCCGATTAATCTGGAGTGGGCACGCGACAATCGCACAACTGGCATTCGCGTACCTCTGTCCGGCCCCGAGGCGCGCCGGGTCGAAAACCGCATCGCAGGCATGGACTGCAACCCCTATCTGGGTATCGCATTGTCGTTGGCCTGTGGCTATTTGGGCCTGACTCAGCAAGAACGCCCACGCCGCCAATTCTATGGCGACGCCTATGAAGGCGACGGCGATATCCCTCAGATCATGGGTGAAGCTCTGGACCTGTTTGATGAAGCGACAGCCCTGCACGAAGTTCTGGGTCCCGAGTTCGCCCGTGTCTACGGCATCGTCAAACGTGCTGAGTACGAAGAGTTCCTGCAGGTCATTTCCCCGTGGGAACGCGAGCATCTGCTGATGAACGTCTAGGGCAAAGACGCGATGAACCTGCTCTATTCTAATGACCGCAAGGCGGAGTATCCGCCAAGCTGGTATGCCGCGACGGCGCACGCATTTGACCGCCACCCAGCGCTTGAAGGCGACCATACCGCAGACGTCTGCATTGTCGGAGGCGGATACACGGGCCTTTCGGCAGCATTGCACCTGGCTGAGGCTGGGTTCGATGTTGTCCTGCTGGAAGCTCATCGCGCGGGCTTTGGGGCTTCGGGTCGCAACGGAGGCCAACTGGGCAGCGCGCAGCGTTTGGATCAAGAGGATCTTGAACGGCTTGTCGGCGATGAAGATGCGTTAAAGCTTTGGGATCTGGCCGAAGAAGCCAAGGATCTGGTCAAATCTCTGATCTCAAAACATCAGATCGATTGCGACCTGAAGCCCGGCATTGCGGTTCTGGGCTTTAACAACTCGGAGCGCGCAGAGCTACATGATCACGCGGCGCATCTGTCGGGTAAATACAAATACGACCAAATCGAAACTTTAGATGCCGATGCCGCGCGCGGGCTTTGCCCCTCACCAGCCTATGCGGGTGGGTATCTGGACAATGGTGCCGCGCACCTACACCCGTTGAACTACACCCTCGGCCTTGCGCGTGCCGCTGTCAGAGCCGGGTTAAGACTGCATGAAGACACCGAAGTTCTTGGCATCGATCAGGGCGCTCGTGTTACTGTACGCACTGAAAAGGGCAAGATCACTGCCGATCACGTAATTCTGGCCTGCAACGGATACCTCGGAGATCTGAACCGGCAAGTTGCATCGCGCGTGATGCCAATCAACAATTTCATCGCGGCAACCGAACCTTTGGGCGCTGAAGTGCAAAAAGTTCTGGCCAAAGATATCGCCGTTGCTGACACCAAGTTCGTGATAAACTATTTCCGGCTAAGCGCCGATGGCAGGCTGCTGTTTGGGGGTGGCGAAAGTTATGGTTATCGTTTCCCCGAGGACATCGCCGCAAAAGTCCGCAAGCCGATGACCGAGATTTTTCCGCATCTGCGTGACGTCAAAATCGACTACGCATGGGGCGGAACGCTGGGCATCACCATGCGGCGCATGCCCTATTTGACCCGGGTTGCGCCAAATATCCTGTCCGCCTCGGGTTATTCTGGCCACGGCGTCGGCACCGCGACCCATGCGGGGCAACTCATGGCGTTGGCGATCCAGGGGCAGGCTGAGGGGTTCGATACCATGGCCCGCGTTCCTGCAGTGCCCTTCCCGGGTGGTCCTGCTTTGCGGACGCCGTTGCTGATACTGGCCATGACTTGGTATGCGCTGCGTGACAGGCTGGGTATCTGAACACATTCTTTACGACGATTTGGTGAAATCTCGCTGACGATGCGAATTGGGACTTGGCTTGCCTGCACATCGAATTTATATTTCCCAAAGATAAAATTCGGGAAATCCAAATATGACGCTTGTACCCAACGTTCATGAAGCCGAACCCATCCCCGCAGCCGCCCGAGACGCAATCGACGCCCTGATGAAGTCAGGCGATCTGTTTCGCTATACCGCACCTCAGGATGCGCCCGTTGCTCTTCTGGAAACAGAGTTTGCCGAACTGCTCGGCACAAAATACGCGCTGGCGGTCTCTTCCTGTTCTGCCGCGCTGTTTTTGTCGCTCAAGGCGCTTGAGCTGCCCCGCGATGCACGGGTTCTGATCCCCGGATTTACCTTTGCCGCCGTGCCGTCATCGATTGTTCACGCGGATTGCATTCCGGTTCTGTGCGAGGTCGGGGACAATTATCGCGTCGATATGGCCGATTTCACGGCCAAGCTGGACAGCGTGCAGGCAGTGATCATCAGCCATATGCGCGGCCATACCTCGGACATGGACGCGATTATGGAGCTGTGTGAAGCGCGCGATATCCCGGTGATCGAAGACGCCGCCCACTCATTGGGCACAACCTGGCATGGGCGCAATATTGGCACCATCGGTAAGGTCGGCTGCTTCTCGTTCCAGTCCTATAAAATGATCAACGCAGGCGAAGGTGGCATTCTGGTCAGCGACGATGCGGATCTTGTGGCGCGCGCTGTTATCATGTCGGGCGCATACGAGCACAACTGGAAAAAGCACTCTGGCTCACCAGAGCTGGAACAGGCCTTTGCCAAATGGCAGAACCAGTTGCCACTGTATAACCTGCGCATGAGCAACCTCAGCGCCGCAGTCATTCGTCCGCAAATCCCCGAATTGGCACGCCGTGTCCGCGACGGGCTGGCAAACCATGACTATGTGGCTGATCGTCTGAACACATCGCCCTACATCGATGTCCCTGCCCCTCTGACACCCGAGCAGCGCGCACCGGATTCGATCCAATTCAATCTGGTTGACCTCAGCGACGATGAAATCCGCGCCTTTGCCGCCGCAGCCGAGGCACGCGGTGTCAAGGTGCAGGTCTTTGGCCTGAGTCAGGATAACGCTCGTGCCTTCTGGAACTGGCAGTTCCTACCCGAACAGTTCGACCTGCCACAGACCCGTGCGATGCTGATGAAGGCCTGCGATGTACGTCTGCCCGTGCGTTTGACGCGCGATGAACTGGACGTAATCTCGGACATCCTGCTGGCTTCTGTTGGCGAGGTTGTTGGCCCGGTGCCAGTCTACGGGACCTGATCGTCAGTACTATTGCAGATCAAGGTCATGAACTGAAAGTAACAATGCGTCGATCCCGTCAGGGGTTGGCGCGACGCGCGACAAAATCCCGGCAACGGCAAGCCCGGTTTCTGTTTGCATCAGAAACGGCGCACCGGAATCCCCCATCATGACGGGGCAGATCGCGCGCATCAGCCCTTGGCCGGCCTGTGCGGCATTGCAGCTATCGGTGCGACTGAGCACGTGGGGCCGCAATCCGGGATAGCCCGCGAACGAGCCCATCTGCGGGACAGTCCGGGAAATATCGAAAAAACCAACCTGCTCTCCAATTGGCTCGGCCAACTCCAACACGGCCCAATCCAGATCGGCGCGATTGTTGAATACACCGTCGCGCCCCTGTTCCGAATCCAGCCGATAGGCCAATACATTGGACACGGCGGCAGCCTCGCCGCGCTGATACCCTGCGGCAAACCGGATACTGGCCGGAGGAATCCAGCGGTTGCGCGCGCTGTTGTACAAGCAATGTGCCGCGGTCAAAACCAGCCGCTCAGACACCAGCACGCCGGTACAATGGGACCGCTGGCTGCGGCTGGCAAAATTGACCCGGCCAATGGCGCGCCAGGGCGGGGTCGTTGCATCCAGAATTTCGCGCGCGCGAATCTCATCGCAGCCCGCAGCCGTATCCCGACCCATTGTGCAGATAGGTTCCCACACGAATGTAAACTGGCCTTGGGCCTGTGCAGTCTGGGCCCAGATCAACGCGCCCAGAACAGACAGCCAGCGCATCGGTCAGGCTAGCTCAGCTTCGATAGTTTTTGTTGCAGCTCGGCAAGTTGCTTTTTGATGTCGTCCAAATCCTCTTTGGGTTCGGGCGATGTTTCTTGTTCATCATCCGGCCCCGACCAGTTCCCCGACAGACCACCGGTCATGGCTTTTAGAAAGGCCTTTTGCTGCGCTTGCATCGCCTCGAACCCCGGCATCTGGGACATCGGGTTCATGGCGCTCATGTTCTCCATCATCTTCGACTGGCTTTCGCGCAGCATCTCGAATGAGCTTTGCAGGAATTGCGGCATCATGCCCCCGCCCGGCACCATGTAGCTGCGCACCAGATCGTTCAGCACATTAATCGGCAAAACATTTTCGCCGCGGCTTTCGTGTTCGGCAATGATTTGAAGCAGATACTGACGGGTCAGGTCATCACCGGTTTTTAGGTCGATGATCTGAACCTCGCGGCCATCGCGTATGAAACCGGCTATATCTTCAAGCGTCACGTAATCGCTGGTCTCGGTGTTATACAGCCGACGGCTGGCATAGCGCTTGATCAGCAGCGGTTTGTCTTGTTCCGACACCCTGTACCCTCCCCAAGGATGATGCGTTGCAGCAGAGGTTATGCGACTGCAGAACAAAAAGAAAGGGCAGGTCAAGCGACCTGCCCGAAGCGATTACACCATTTGGGAGGAATGGGTGCTATATCGCAGCCTTACTTACTTGGCGGTTGCTGCTTTCTTTGCGGCAGCGGTCACCTCGTTGGTGGCTTTTTTGACGGCTGCGGTTGCATCTTCTGCAGCGTCTTTGCCAGCCGCCATCAGCAGCTCAACGGTTTCGGTCTGAACTTTTTTCGCGATTTCAGCGAAAGCAGCCAGGTTTTCAGCGGCAACTTCAGCCGACGCGCTTGCGAAGTCGGTTGCAGCTTTTGCGTAATCCGCAGGCTCGGTTTTTGCTTTCGACATCTCGGTCAGTTTGGCCAGGGTTTCTTTGGTCCATTTGTTCGAGATTTCAGCCGATTTCTCAGCTGCGTCCAGAGCAACACCCGACAGCTTTTCGTTCAGAGAAGCGGTCGATTTGAATGCGTCTTCCAGAGCGGTTGTGTCAACCGGGAACGCGCCCATCATGTCTTTCAGGGTCGCGGTAAAGTCTTGGGTCTTTGCCATTGTCCTAAATCCTTCTAGCCGTTCCGGGCCCACCCCGGTTCTCATCAGCTTGAAGGTAATATGATTGCTGCATTGCAGCATTGCAAGTTTTTTCTTGCTGCAATGCAGAAAAATTTGAGTTTCAAAATGATATCAGCGGTTTGCCTTGACCAAAACATAGGTACCCGGAGCCGGGCAAAGGCGTGGATGATCCGAATCGCCGGTATCGCGCGCGGGAACCTGCTTGCCTGATCGCTTCTTTAACCACGCTTCCCACATCGGCCACCACGAACCTTCGTGGAAGTCAGCTTCTTTCAGCCATGTATCAGCATCACACTTCAGCTCAGGATTGGTATAGTGACCATATTTTTTCTTACTGGGCGGGTTCACAATGCCCGCGATGTGACCGGACTCGGACACCACAAAGGTCTTCGACTTCGCGCCCATCTGCTGCACCCCGCGATAGCAATCCTTCCACGCGGCAATATGATCCGTCTCGCAGGTGATCGCCATCAAAGGCACATCGACATCCTTGATATGCAGCTTATGGCCAAGCAGTTCGAACCCGTCGTTGACGAAATCGTTGCTCTGACACAAACCGCGCAGATACTGGATCGCCATCCGACCTGGCAGATTGGCCCCGTCGCCGTTCCAGTACAACAGGTCAAACGCTGGCGGTGTTTCACCCATCATGTAGCTGCGGATCGCCGGAGTATAGATGAGATCTCTGGATCGCAGGAAAGACATCGTTCGCCCGATGATCCATGCCTTTAGAATACCATCCTTCGAGACCTGTTCTTCGATGCCATCCACAAAGTCATTTTGCAGGAACGGCGTGAACTCCCCCTGCTCACCAAAGTCTGTCAGGGTGGTGAAGAAGGTGGCAGATTTGATCGACTTGTCACCGCGCTGCTTCATCAGCGAAAGCGTCAGGCTAAGCGTCGTACCGGCGATGCAGTAACCCACTGCGTTGACCTGCTTGACCTTGCAGATTTTCTTCGCCTCTTCGATGGCGGTCAGGAACCCTTCCTGAATATAGTCCTCCATCCCAATATCGGCGTGCGAGCTATCGGCATTCACCCAGCTGACCACAAACAGGGTATAGCCCTGCTCGGTCACCCATTTGATCAGGCTGTTCTGAGCCTTTAGGTCCAAGATATAGAACTTGTTGATCCATGGCGGGAACAGAACGATCGGCGTTTCGTGCACCGTCTCGGTCACCGGTTTATACTGGATCAGTTCCATCATTCGGTTGCGATAGACGACGTCGCCGGGTGTAGTTGCGATATTCCCGCCAATCTCAAAGGCACTTTCGTCAGCCAGCCTGACAACCATTTCGCCGTCATTGGCCTCAAGGTCCGACACGAGGTTCTCCAGCCCCTGTATCAGGGACTGCCCTTCGGTCTCGATCGCCTTTTCCAGCGCATCGGGGTTGGTGGCCAGAAAATTCGTTGGCGCCATCATATCTATGATCTGTTGCGAGAAGTACTGCAGACGCTGCTTATCCTTGGTTTCCAGATCGTCAACCGATGCAACGGCCTGCGCGATCGCTTCGGCATTGGTTTGGTACTGCTGGCGAATGAGGCGAAAGTAGGGGTTGGTTTCCCACATTGGATTGGCAAACCGTTTATCTTTGGCAGCGGCTGGGGGTACATCCCCGTCGCTTTGGGTCATCGCTTTCTGCGCTTCCGCAAAGTTGAGAACCGATTTTCCCCAATACTCAATTTGCTGCTCTAACAGCTTTGTGGGGTTTTGAAACGCTTCAGCCCAATACGCAGTTGCTGCTTTTGCAAAAAGCTCTTGATTCGGGCCATCCAGAGCGGGGGTGTGCGGCGTTTTTCCGGCCATGACCTCGACCAGGCGTTTGGACAGTTCTTCTACTTTGTCCATATTTTCTTTAAGTCGTTCAATATGTTCTTCGGTCAGTTTTGGCGTCTGGTCTTCGGTAGTTGTCATTTTAACAATTCCCCCCTAGTCTCGCTGCTGTGCAGAATAACGTCGTTGGCGTCGGGGGGCAAAGCGGCGAATGGTCCGAATTCTCAGGCTGATACTCAGGAGGCACATTCGATGCGCTACATGATGACCTATGACCTGATGGAAACCATGCGTAACACCAACCAATGGCTTGGTGCAACCGCAAGCGCGATGGCATCCTACCCCCTGTTCTCGATGACACCCAACCCGGCCTTCAACTGGATGGCTGCATGGGGCGAAGTAACCGAGCGCACATTCCAGCGTATGGTCGTCAAGCCTGATTGGGGCATCCGCACCTTTACCTGCGAAGACGGCAAGGACCATCTGGTCGATATCACAACCGTGCTTGAGCGTCCTTTCGGCGACCTGATCCATTTCCGCGTTAATGGACGCAAAGAACAGCCACGCAAGGTGCTGCTAGTTGCACCGATGTCGGGGCATTACGCGACCCTGCTCCGCTCGACCGTCAAAAGCCTGCTTGTCAATTGTGAGGTCTACATTACTGATTGGCATAACGCGCGCGACATTCCCGTGTCCGAAGGCAAGTTCGATGTCGAGGATTACACGCTCTACCTTGTCGATTTTATGAAAGAGCTCGGCCCCGATACGCATGTTATTGCGGTTTGTCAGCCCGCACCGCTGACTCTGGCCGCAACCGCCTATCTGGCCGAGGTCGAGCCGAAGGCGCAGCCAAGTACCCTGACCCTGATCGGCGGTCCCGTCGACCCCGACGCAACTCCGACCGAGGTTACGGATTTTGGTCGCCGTGTAACGATGGGTCAGTTGGAAGAAACGATGATCCAGCGGGTTGGCTTCAAATACAAGGGCGTAGGCCGGATGGTGTATCCCGGCTTGCTACAACTGGCTTCGTTCATGTCAATGAATGCCGAACGTCACAGCAAGGCGTTCTCGGATCAGATCCAGCGCGTTATTCGTGACGAGGCATCCGACCACGATGCCCATAACCGGTTCTATGACGAATATCTGGCGGTGATGGACATGACTGCCGAGTTCTATCTTTCGACCGTTGAACGTGTCTTCAAAAACCGTGAGATCGCGCGCAACGAGTTCGTTGTAGCCGGCCACAAGGTAGATATCGGCAAGATCACTGATGTGGCTGTGAAATCGGTCGAAGGCACGAATGACGATATCTCAGCCCCCGGGCAATGCATTGCGGCGCTGGATTTATGCACGGGTCTGCCCGACAGCAAAAAGGCCAGCCATGTTGAACCCGGCGCGGGTCACTATGGCATTTTTGCGGGCCGCAGCTGGCGCGACAACATCCGTCCGCTAGTGATTGATTTCATGAATGAAAACAGCCGCAATCCCCGTCAACGAGCCGCCAATAGCAACAAAGTTGCATGAGCCGCGCAGCGGCAGGAGACCTTCCTTTCCGTTGCAATTGCGGTGCCCTTTCGGGGCGCATTACTGAACACGGCGTCGTATCCGGCACTCATGTCGTGTGTTTTTGCCATGACTGCCGCGCGGCTCAGCTTTATTTTGAACAGCCCGACCCTGCGCCCGACCCAGTCGAGGTGTTTCAGATGTCACCGGAAGACATCAAGATCGATGCAGGGGTCGAGCACTTGGCAGCTATGCAACTTAGCCCCAAGGGCATGTTGCGGTGGTATGCCAGATGCTGCAACGCGCCGCTGGCCACGACGCCGACAACTCCAAAATTTCCGTTCGCGGGTTTTATCGTCAAACGTATTCCCCACCCCAGCAGTTTGGGTCCCATTACTACGCGTGGATTTGTGCCAAGGGCTGACGGCAAGCAGTCTCATGAGAAAATCCGCTATGCCGCTGTGGGTCTGCTTAAACGCGTACTAAAATCGCGTCTGTCCGGGAGCTGGAAGAAAACGCCATTCTTTGACTCTGAAACCGGTCGGCCGGTGGTGCAACCAACTGTTCTGACCAAGAACCAGCGCGCGGTTTTCTACGACTAGGTCAGCCGCAGTGGTTTCCGGAGCCAATCCTGCAGCATCGCAATCACGGATTCGGGTGCTTCCAGTGTCGGATAGTGCCCGGCCTCATCAATCACGCGCAACTCTGCATCCGGAATGAGATCAGCCATGAAGGTATTCTTGCGGACCGGATTCTCCGCATCATGGGCACCGCAGATGATCAGCGTGGGCATCCTGATCCGGCGCAGCGTGCCTTGTTGGTCCGGACGGCGTTGCATGGTTCTTATCTGACGCACAAACACATCCGAGCCCAATTCCTCGGCCATCTGCAACACTTCGTTCAAAATCGGGATGCGTTGCGGACCGGGAGACAACATGTCCGAGCCGATCAGCTTGCGCATCACTTCGTCCAACCTCCCCGCCTGCGCGCCAACGATCAGGTCTTCGCGACTCGCCGCGATATGAGGTGTGTCGGCCTGCGCATCCGTCGCCAGCAAGGCCAGTCGTGTCACCCTCTCAGGTGCGCGCCGCACGATCTCAAGCGCGACGCCACCACCCAGACCAAACCCGCACAAAGCAAACCGGTGCGGCAGTTGATCCAGCAAGCCCGACGCGATTTCTTCGAACCGTTCACCGCCGGTGATCGGTGCGACCATAACTGCACGTTCACGCGACAGCGCGGTGATCTGCGCCTGAAACAACCGTGCATCGCACATCAATCCGGGTAGCAAAACCAACGGCTCGATCACCTCGGTGCCCTCCGCTCGTTGTTATTGTTTTGTTACAGGATGAGAGGTTTGCCAACAGCGGGCAAGCAAAACTTCACGGATAGCTGATCGCCCGAAACGGTGGGAAATCCGCATAGCGTTCCTGCCTTTGGCCCAGCGGTTCATCTGGCTCAGCCCCGGCCCGCAACAAGCAGCCGCGCGGGGCGATATAGCTGTCGATCCGCCGTACAGGCTTGGGCCGCCAAACCAGATTGAACGCGCTTAATTTGGGAAAAAACCAAATCTCGGAATAATCCAGATGGTCATGCATCCACCACGCCAGATCGCGCCAATCGCGCCCCTGCGCATAGCGGTCTGCAAACCACGGAATTACCACCGACGCCCCTGCTACACGTGCGTCACCTTCGCCCCAATCCCAAATGTGGCACTCCAACGGGTTGTCATTGCGGGCACAGTTCAACCTGTTCTCGTTCCCGAACCGGTTCAGAGATCGCGAGCGATAGCCCGAGCGCACCGCGATACGACCAAAGGTTTCTTCCAGCGGATCCAGCAGGGTCTCGCAAAACGCGCGCCCGGTCTCGATCGCAAGATCAGGGTTGTCGGGAATATTTTGCAATGCGTGAAAGTTCCCGATCTCGGAATATAGAAAATCACGCATGAAAAAATGCCGGGATAGTCGCACGCGACCCAACGTCTCAAGGCTCCACATACTGCCCGGTCTACGCATATTCAGCCCCCGCTTTGCCTCTGAATCCCCTGCTCTGACAGCCACTCCAATATGCCCGCGACCGCCGCGTCGGTCTGACCCGGTGACATCAGACGCCCCGCGACCACGTGTGAGGCCGGATCATCCCCGGGCCCCATTGTCACCAATGAAACCATCGCCTGACCACCCCAGGTCTTGGCCACCTCATGCATTTTATCCGGACGCACCACCTGATCATCATCAGAAAACCAGAACAGCGCCGGAACCCGCGCGCCCGAGAAGTCCAGCGCATTGACCGCATCTACAAGGGCAAACATCGGCACGACCGCCTCCCACGGATAAACAGTTGTCCAAAAGATGTTCTTCTCGGGATCAGTGCTTGAGACATCCCGGTCCTGTCCCATCAAAGGCGGCAGCCAATGCCGGGCCCACGGCAAGGATGGCACCCAGGAACCAGCCGAGTTTACGCCAAAGTTCGGCGACACCAAAACCAACGCAGCCACATCAGTGCTCAGTTCCGTATCCATCGCAGCCGCGGCGGCCAATGTCGCCCCCGTTGATGTTGCGATCACAATGACTTGCTCACCAACAGCCCTGGCGGCAGCCAACGCCTCGGCTGTATCCTGCATCCAGCCCGACGCTGTACCTTCGGCCATTGCGTCCCCATCGCGGCCATGCCCTTGAAGCCTTGTGTAGACAAGGTTGGCACCCAACGCGTCCGCAACGCGATCAGGTACTGGCCTGATCTCCTCGGACGTGGCGGAAAACCCATGAATGTAGAGCACCGCATAAGCTGTCCGCTGTTCAACAAAACCATCCTGCCAGACCACGCGCTTTTCAACACCTGGCACGATGTCATCATAGGCGGATTCGATACTTTCAAAGTAAACCTGAACGCCCTCGCCAAATTTGCGCGGATCGAAACGCGGATGCAGGTCCACTTGCTCGCGCGGGCCAAAGGCGTAGATCAACACACCAACCAGCGTCAAACCCACCAGCACCCGCCCCAAAACCCAGCCCAGGCGACGCATCAGGTGCCTTCCAGGACTTCTCGCAGAGCCTGCTCAATCAGCCCGAGGCATCGCTCATCCGAGAACCTGTGATCCGCATCTTTGACCAGCAGCAGTTGCATGTCTGGACCAGTGGCATGATCCAGCAGGCGCACTGCCGTATCGGTCGAGACGGCCGTATCTGCTGTCCCCTGCAGGAGACGCACAGGGAAAGGCAGATCAAGCGAAGCGCGCAAAACCAACCGCTGCCGCCCATCCTCAATCATCCGCTTGGTGATGACGTAGGGCTCCATGTAGTCCGATGGCAGTTCCACATGTCCAACCGTCTCTAGTTCAGATTTCTGCTCGTTCGAAAACGACGCCCAATACCCATCCTCGGTAAAATCCGGGGCCGCCGCAATTGTCACCATACCTGCGATCCGCTCGGGCATGACACGCGCCAGCAACAGCGCTTGCCACCCGCCCATCGACGATCCCACAACAACCAGCGGACCATCAGCTAACCGAGAAACTGCAGCCAGCGTATCCTCGTGCCAGTCCCCGATACACCCGTCAGTAAAGGCGCCCGAGCTTTCACCGTGCCCCGAATAGTCAAACCGAAGGAACCCCTGCCCGCGCGCGCGCGCCCACGCTTCCAGATGCACCGCCTTGGTGCCCTCCATATCTGATTTCAAGCCACCCAGAAAAACGATGGTCGGCCCGCGCCCATTACTCTTGTGATACGCCAGACGTCGTCCCTGAGCGGTTTCCAGAAATTCTGCCTCTGCCATGCTACCCTCTTTGCTTGTCCTTCCATCATGCATGTCACGCACCTCTCTGCAATTGCCCGATCCTTCTTCATCTGGCTAAAAATACCTCGGGGAGTGCGAGGGGCTGGCCCCTCGCTCCTGCCCTTGACACCTGTGTCCCCACCTGCCACATGAGCCGAGCATACATAACCCGCAACCGGGCGTTCAGTGGGCGCCAAACCGACGAGGAGAGCCGATATGGCCCTGGACTCACAGTCAGTCTCCCTTACCTTTCCCGATGGCAATTCCCGATCCTATGAAGCAGGCGTTACGCCCGCACAGGTCGCCGCCGACATCTCGACCTCGCTGGCGAAAAAAGCCATTTCTGCCACGGTGAATGGACAGCATTGGGACCTGCAATGGCCCATCGAAGCCGACGCGCAAATCGCTATTCACACCATGAAGGACGAGGCGCAAGCCAATGAGCTGATCCGACACGATCTGGCGCATGTCATGGCCCGCGCCGTGCAAGAGATTTGGCCCGCAACCAAGGTCACCATTGGCCCCGTCATCGAAAACGGCTGGTACTATGACTTTGACCGTGAGGAACCGTTTACGCCCGAAGATCTCGGCCTCATCGAGAAAAAGATGAAAGAGATCATCAACAAGCGTGACCCGGTGACCACCGAGGTCTGGGATCGCGATCGCGCGATCGAGTTCTACAAGGCCAATAATGAGCCCTATAAAGTTGAGCTGATCGAATCCATCCCGGGTGATGAACCACTGCGCATGTATTGGCACGGACACTGGCAGGATCTCTGCCGTGGCCCGCACTTGCAGCACACCGGTCAACTGCCGGGCGACGCGTTCAAGCTGATGTCAATCGCCGGGGCTTATTGGCGCGGCGACAGCGACCGCGCAATGCTACAGCGCATCTACGGCGTGGCCTTCACCGGCAAGGAAAAGCTTAAGGCTCATCTGCACATGTTGGAAGAAGCCGCCAAGCGCGACCACCGCAAGCTGGGTCGCGAGATGGATTTGTTCCACATGCAGGAAGAGGCCCCAGGGCAGATTTTCTGGCACCCTAATGGCTGGACCATCTACACTCTTCTGCAAGATTACATGCGTCGGCAACAGCGCAAAGGTGGCTATGTTGAGGTCAACACCCCTCAGGTCGTCGACCGCAAGCTGTGGGTAGCCTCGGGTCATTGGGACAAATACCAAGAGAACATGTTCATCGTCGAAGTGGACGAGGAACATGCACGGGAAAAGGCGGTCAACGCCCTGAAACCGATGAACTGCCCCTGCCACGTGCAGATTTTCAATCAGGGTCTCAAATCCTATCGCGACCTTCCTCTGCGCATGGCCGAGTTCGGATCGTGTAACCGGTACGAACCTTCGGGCGCGCTGCACGGCATCATGCGCGTGCGTGGCTTTACCCAGGATGATGGCCATATCTTCTGCACCGAAGACCAGATCGAATCCGAAACCGCTGAGTTCATTCGGTTCCTGTCCGGTATCTACAAAGACCTCGGGTTTGAGAACTTCTCGGTCAAATTCTCGGACCGGCCGGAAAAACGCTCAGGATCGGACGAAGTTTGGGACAAGGCTGAAGCCGCCCTGCTCAGCGCAACACGCGCGGCTGGGATCGAGCCGGAACTCAATCCGGGTGAAGGGGCATTCTACGGCCCGAAACTCGAGTTTGTTCTGACCGATGCGATCGGGCGGGATTGGCAATGCGGCACGCATCAGGTGGACTTTGTTCTGCCCGAGCGACTGGACGCCACGTATATCGGCGCTGATGGTGGCAAACACCGCCCAGTTATGTTGCACCGCGCGACCTTGGGCTCGTTTGAACGTTTCATCGGCATTCTGATCGAAGAACACGCGGGCAAGCTGCCGTTCTGGCTGGCCCCGCGCCAGGTCGTTGTGGCCTCGATCACCTCCGAGGCCGATGAGTATGTGGCCGAAGTGGTCAACACCCTTCGCGCAGCAGGCATCCGCGCCGAGGCGGATATTCGCAACGAGAAGATCAACTATAAAGTCCGCGAACATTCGGTTGGCAAAGTGCCGATCATTCTGGCCGTTGGTCACCGTGAAGTCGAAGATCGCACGGTCAGTGTCCGTCGCCTTGGCGAAAAACAGACGCGGGTCCAATCGCTTGAGGCTGTAACAAATGAGTTGAGCGTGGCTACAACGCCCCCCGATCTGCTGTAACATTCGGCAGCAAACCGCTAGAAATCCGGCCCGTTATTTTGGGCCGGATTGAAACAAATATCATTTTTCAATTCAAAAACAATTTGTTAACGTTCAAGGGTGCATGACGACCTTTGACGGGGTTGTGAGACACGGGCTCGTGAATTCAACTGCTGCCCCTGAACCATTACCTTGTCGTTGTCACAAGCAGACATACGCAGTCATTAACAAGGATTACCAAGATGTCGAACACTGCAAAAACACTGGTTATCGCAAGCGCAGTTGCTGCAGCCGTTTCCGGCGCGGCCACAACCGCAACAGCCCAGGCCAAAGAAAAGTGCTATGGCGTTTCTCTGGCAGGTCAGAACGACTGTGCAGCCGGCCCCGGCACAACTTGCGCGGGCACTTCGACCGTCGACTATCAGGGCAACGCATGGACCCTGGTTGACGCAGGCACCTGCGCCGACATCGAGCTGCCTAAAACAGCAGACGGTGCAGATCGCAAAGGCTCGCTTGAGCCGCTGGAGCGTGACCTGCCTGCATAAGGCTTTTCCGAATGAACCAGAAAGGGCGGGCAGGATCGCCCGCCCTTTCCACGTGATCAGGGGATTTGCAAATGTTGGACAATGCGCTCAGATCGAACCGGCTGCCTGCAGCACCGGGCGTTGGTTACAAACCACAGCATTTCTCGCAGATTCTTGAACAGGCCAAGCCTGTGGCGTGGCTAGAGATTCATGCCGAAAACTATATGGGCGATGGTGGCAGACCTCTGGCACAACTGCGTCACCTGTCCGAACAATTCCCCATTTCAGTGCATGGTGTCGGGCTGTCGATCGGCGGCGAAACGCCACTTGACCCAGATCACCTGGACCGCCTGAAGCATCTTGTCGGCTGGTTGAACCCGGCCAGCTTTTCGGAGCATTTGGCATGGTCAACCCATGACAGCCACTTCCTGAACGATCTACTTCCTCTGCCCTATACTGATGCGACTCTGGACCGTGTTTGCGACCATATTGATGAGGTGCAAGAGATTGTCGGGCGGCAAATGCTGTTAGAGAACCCCTCAAGCTATTTGGCTTTCGAGGAAAGCACATGGTCCGAACCTGATTTCTTGCGCGAAATCACCCGGCGCACCGGCTGCGGGCTGTTGCTGGACGTGAACAACGTCTTTGTTTCAGCCACCAATCTGGATTTCTCACCGCAGGGCTATATTGATGCCTACCCGCTAGACCAAGTCGATGAGATTCACCTGGGCGGGCATGATGAGGACGAGGACGATCATGGGCATCCCTTGCTGATCGACAGCCACGGGCGCGAAGTGGTGGACCCGGTCTGGGCGCTGCTGGACTACGTACTAGACAAATCCGGCCCCAAACCCCTGTTGATTGAATGGGACACCGATGTACCGGACTGGCCGGTGTTACGGGCCGAAGCCGAGCGCGCGCAAAAAGCGCTGGATCGCGTGCCCGCATGAGCGTGTCGCAAACGACATTCCATATGGCACTGCTAGATGCCAACAAGCCCATTCCCGATGGGTTGCTGGACGCCGAGGCGCAGCCCGCCGGTCGTCGCTTCAGCGTCTATCGCAACAACGTCGCCGTCTCGCTGACCGAGGCGATGCATCAGGCCTTCCCGGTGATCACAAAACTGCTGGGACCCCAGAATATGGACGGGCTGGCTGGAATATTCTTGCGCCAGCACCCGCCGTCCTCACCCCTGATGATGTTTTATGGCGAGGAATTCCCAAAATTTCTGGAAGGAATGGAGCAGTTGTCGCATCTGGGCTACCTGCCAGATGTTGCCCGTCTGGAACTGGCGCTGCGTAGGGCTTACCACGCCGCTGATCGACAACCCATAGATGCCGAAGCGCTCAGCTTGCCACCGGAAGACTTGATGCAGGCCAAACTGACCCTCGCGCCGTCGGTGCAGGTGTTGCGTTCAAGCTGGCCCGTACATGCGATCTGGCTATTTAACACCCAAGAAGGCGCGCCGAAACCTGAGGCGGGCGCTCAGGATACTTTGATCATGCGTCCCGAATACGACCCTGCCCCTCACCCATTGCCACCGGGTGGTGCGGCATGGATCGCGCTGATTCAGGATGGCAAATCCATCGGTGAGGCATTTGAATCCACCATGGCCGAAACACCCGAATTTGATCTTGGAACCACTCTGGCACTGCTTTTGCAGGGCGGTGCAATAACTTCTGTGACTATCGAAAGGCTGGACACATGACTGCCCTGATCTCAACTTACAATAATGCGATGGAAAAAGCGGATCACGCGTCCGGTTGGCTGACACCAACCCTGGCTCGGGTGGTCTTTATCGCTGTGTTGTTCGTCTACTACTGGAACTCGGCCACGCTGAAAATCGACGGCTCGATCTTTTCGCCATCGGCCGGAGCCTTCGGCCAGATCTTTCCCAAAGCTGCAGAGTCGGTGCTGTATGATGTGACTCAGATGACCTTTTTCCAGCGGGTCGTCATCTTCTTTGGCACAGTGGCCGAATTTGTCCTGCCTGTGCTTTTGCTGGTCGGCCTGCTGACGCGCCTTGCCGCGCTTGGCATGATCGGATTTGTCTGGGTTCAAACACTGACCGATGTCACCGGACATGGCGTCAAACTGGGCGGCTTGTTCGACAACGCAATTACGTTGATGGATCAGCGCGTGATGTGGACATTCCTGCTGCTGGTGATTGTGATCAACGGCGCGGGTCCGCTGTCTCTGGATCGGTTACTACGCCTGAAGTGACCTAGAAATGTGCCTTGGGCTCGTCCGGTTTTCCTGCGGCGAGCCCAAGCAACCCTGCTACGCCTGCAAAGGCAATCGGGAACATGGTGAAAACGCCGAAGCCAAAGGCGTAGTACATCCCAGCCGCAGAAATCAGCAGCAATAAACCCGCAATCAGCGCTCGAGAATGGGCCATCGCCCCGCCAACGATTGCCAACAAAGGCGCCACGATCGAAGCCGTCTGGATCAACTCGGGGTTCTCTACCTGCTCGGCAATGCCTTCGATCTCACCAAACTGGTCGATCAGTTCCACAAAGCCGTAGCCAAAAAAACCGACGATCATCCCGATCAGCCCGGCAATGACGCCTAAAATCATGGCAGCGTTTCGCATTCACAGGTCTCCGCTTGTTGCCCGTGTCACATAAGCAGTTCTTCAGGCAACACCAAGGGCCTGACGGGTTTCAGGCGTCCAGCCCAGATACATCTGACCATTGGATACTATCAGTGGGCGTTTCATCAGGGTCGGATGATCAGCCAACAGCGCGAGCACCGGTCGATTGCGTGTGTCATCATCCAATCCCCGCCAGGTTGTTGATCGCGTATTGAGCAAGGCTTTGCCGAAAGTCTCGTACGCCTCGGACAGCACATTTTCGGGAACCCCTTGTGCGCGGACATCAACGAAAACCGCATCTGGAAGCAGTTTCAATGCCTTACGGCACGTATCGCAAGTTTTTAACCCATATAGCTGCATTATCTAACTAATCCTGTAATCGCTGCAAATTTAGACAAACCCATCAGGCTGCCCCAGTTATTCTTGATTTTTTACTTCACCGTGTAATGTTGAAAAAGGCGAAACACGCGACCCGGGCTGTATCGTGAGGGCGAACAGTGACGTGTGGCGGTTTTGCCAGCCAAGGCCCCCACCAATTTGTGGGACAACTTGTAAGTAGAAGGAGACACGGGAAATGCCAACCGGCACCGTGAAATGGTTTAATACAACCAAAGGCTATGGTTTTATTGCGCCCGACGAAGGGGGCAAAGATGTGTTTGTTCATATCTCGGCCGTAGAACGATCCGGTCTGACCGGACTCGCTGACAATCAGAAAGTCTCGTACGAGTTGCAGGACGGACGTGACGGCCGCCAAATGGCTGCTGATTTGAAGCCGCTGTAAGGCACAGCCCGCCCCGGCGGGAAAGATAAAAGAAGGTTGACGGCCAATTTCAGGCCGTTAACCGCAAACCCTAGTGAACGCGCCCACCTTGGGACGTGCTCGGTTTTCTGTTGAATCAACCCTCTCGGATAACAGCCTCAAACTCACGCCATTCCCGTGCGGTCATGCCTGAGTTTTCCTGAGTGACATCTTCACCGCTGAGCATCCGACGCAAGCAGGTCACCATCTGCGCCGAGAGGTTGACTGCGCCAAGGCGGTAGTCCTCAAACGCGCGGTAGGCAAACGGTACCCAGTCGGCGACAATCTTGCACATGGTATCTGCGTAAACGCGGATTTCGTACTGCGCGTGCGGGTCGGCACGCAGACGCAAGAAGTGGAACAAGTTGTGCAAGTCCACCTTCCAATACCATTGCGTATAAATGTTGGCTGGAAGGTTCATCCGCGCCAGTTCACGCGCAAGCCCTTGCTGGCCGTCCTGACCGATCATCGCCTCGTAGTTGTCATAGCAGCGCGCACTGTCCGCTTTCAGTATCTCCAACACGCGCGCGGCCTCTTCGCCTTGCAATGTGTCTCCACGGCCCTGATTGTTAACCTCGGATTGCGCGGCGACATGTTCGGGTGCCGGGATATAGAACTCTCGATCCAGGATCGAATACCGCGCCGAATATTCGTTCACATTCGCCGTGCGGTGGCGGATCCACTGGCGGGCTACGAATACGGGCAGTTTGACGTGCAACTTGATCTCGCACATTTCAAACGGGGTCGAATGCCAGTGGCGCATCAGATAGCGGATCAGACCTTCATCATTTTGCACCGACTTGGTGCCTTTGCCGTAGGAAACACGCGCGGCCTGACAGATCGCAGCATCGTCGCCCATATAGTCGATAACGCGGACAAATCCGTGATCCAGAACCTGATGCGCCGTGTACAGATGATCTTCCATACCTTCGGCAACGACGCGGCGGGTCGGGCTCGACTGTGCGCGCTGAGCTTCGATCTCGGCCAGTTGGTCGGCAGACAGAGGCATGAAATTATCCTTTCCAGCAATGAGTCGCCGACCACTATATATCGGCAAGCTTGCCATCGGAACCGCGATATGTGCGGCGCATTGCGCTAAATCGGAATTGTGTCCGGCCAGCCCCTCGACATGGGATGAAGGCGCGCTAAGGTGCTTGGCATCACAACCAATGCAAGGAAAGTCGCGATGGGGCTGACATATCTCCACACCATGGTCCGCGTGAAGGATCTTGAGAAATCCATAGCGTTTTATGAACTATTGGGCCTGAAGGAAACGCGTCGTTATGAAAGCGAGGCTGCGCGGTTCACACTGGTATTCCTCGCCCCACCGGGACAAGAGGACGCGCCCATTGAACTTACATACAACTGGGATGGCGACGACGCACTGCCAAGCGACAGCCGCCATTTCGGGCACCTCGCCTATGGCGTCGACAACATTTACGAGACCTGCCAGCATCTTCAGGACAATGGCGTCGTGATCAACCGCCCGCCACGCGACGGGCGTATGGCGTTCGTTCGCTCGCCCGACAATGTCTCGATCGAGTTGCTGCAAAATGGTGAAGCGTTAGCCCCGGCAGAGCCTTGGTCTAGCATGGAAAGCACCGGCCACTGGTGATCCGCTGGCTGGGAGCGCTGGGGCTGGCTGTCACGGGCAGCCCCCTTTGGGCCGAGACCTGCCGCCTGGCGCTGGCGCTGGCCATGGACATCTCGACCTCGGTGGACGCGACCGAGGATGCGCTGCAACGACAGGGGCTGGCCAACGCATTGATTGCGCCCGAGGTGCAGGAGGCTTTCTTCCTTTCACCTCAACCGGTTGCATTAGCCGTCTATGAATGGTCCGGCAGTTTCAACCAGACATTGCTTTTGGATTGGACGATAATCGATACTCGGGCCAATTTGATCTCCGCCGCGCATCGGATCGGGACATCGAAGCGATCGGAAGACGAGTTTCCAACTGCGATGGGTCACGCACTGGCTTTTGGGGCGACCTTGCTGGAGAGCGCCCCGAATTGTCTGTTCCAAACCATCGATATCTCGGGCGATGGCAAGAACAACGATGGCTACGGGCCACAGATCGCTTACAAACACTTTCCGTTCGAAAACACGACCGTGAATGGTCTGGTGATCAATGCAGCTGATTTCGAAGGAGAAATCGACTTGATCCCGTTCTTTCAGAAAAATGTTCTACACGGACCCGGAGCTTTTCTTGAGATCGCCGCTGGGTTCGAAGATTTTGAGCGTGCCATGCGTCGCAAACTGGAACGGGAATTGAAAGGATTGGAACTTAGTGCGTTGCAACCGGATAATGCGAAATGATCCGCCTGTGTGTGACACTTCTTTGCCTGCTGGCCAACCCGCTTTCAGCGCAATGTCGACAGGCCTTGGCGTTGGGAATGGATGTCTCTGGTTCGGTCGACAGTCGTGAGTACAGGTTGCAACTTAGTGGCCTTGCGGCGGCGTTGCGCCATCCCGAGGTGGTTCAACTGATCCTTTCAAACCCGTCCACCTTTGTACGGATCGCTATCTACGAATGGAGCGAACCTGGCCACCAACGCCTCTTGCTTGGTTGGACAGATGTTCGCTCGACTGCTGATCTGCGTCGAATTCAGCAACATTTAGAAAGCACAACACGCTCATCAGCGCCGCAGGGAACGGCGGTCGGGTCGGCCATGTTGTACGGTGCTGAGATGTTGGAGAGCCAAAGCGATTGCTGGCGGCGAACACTGGATCTGTCCGGTGATGGTAAGCACAATCTCGGACATCACCCGCGGGACATAAAAGCCACTCTGCAAAACACTGATATTACAATCAATGCCCTTGTAATCGGTATCGACGACCCCAATCCAGGAGACACCCGCCAGGTAGAAATTGGGGAGCTATCTGCTTATTACCACGCGTGGGTCATCCGAGGCCCCGATGCTTTCGTCGAAGTCGCCCTTGGCTTCGAAGCCTATGAAGATGCGATGACACGTAAACTGATCCGTGAGCTTGAAGGTCTGTCGCTCTCCCAAACTCAGCCATCAAAGCTATCAGTAGATATACCGAATCTGATCGGTCCAATATCGTTCGACCCGACGCAGTGAACCGGTGATCTCTTCAATCCCATCGGTCCCGATCACGCCGCGGTTTTGCAGCCCTTCTGCATGGCGGGCGAACAGGTCTGACACGATATCGCGAATCTCACGCCCACGCGGCGTCAGGCGTACCCGTACCGAGCGGCGGTCAATCTCGCATCGTTGATGGTGCATATAGCCCATCTCGACCAGTTTCTTAAGATTGTAGCTGACATTGCTGCCTTGATAGTAACCACGGCTCTTCAACTCTCCGGCGGTTACTTCATGGTCGCCTATGTTGAACAACAGCAGAGCCTGCACCGCGTTGATCTCAAGTACGCCGACACGCTCGAATTCATCCTTGATAACGTCCAGAAGCAAGCGATGCAGACGCTCGACCAGCGCCAACGCCTCAAGATAGCTCGTCATGAACCCCTTGGTCCCGGGCGCGGTGACCTGTAACTCCATACTCATTCAATCCTCCGATTCATCGCGCTGTTTCTGAAAACATGACGCGAATTCCCGAAAAATCGGTTAAGCCTGATGATTGCTTATTTTTGAAAGGTTTGCGCGATATCCGCGATCAATTCGGCCAGCGGTTCCGGCGGGCTGGCCTGACCAGTGACCCATTGATAAAGGTCCTGATCATTTTCATGCAGCAAGGCATCGTATGTGTCCAATCCCGCCTCGTCCATCGAAGGCAGATTGCGATCGGCATATGCCGTCAGGATCAAATCCATCTCTTTGATGCCCCGCCGCATCGAACGCATTTTCATGCGCTTGATCCGGGTCTCGCGCGGCTCGGTCATTGATTGCGTTCCAATTTCAGACGCAGCGCTTTTTCGACGCGAGCCAGACGCTCGGAGTTGGCTCGCATCTCACCTCGGATCGTGCGTAGCTCTGCAACAAGATCGCGCAATTCCGAGTCCGTATCGCCATGCAGGCTTGTTTCGTCCATGCCGTCGCCCTCGCCCGTCAGAAGCCACATGATCGAGACATTCAGTAGCCCCGCCATCATCGACAGCTTGTTCGCGCGGGGTTCCGACAAATCATCTTCCCACGAGGTGATCGTGGCTTTTTTGACACCAAGCCTGCGGGCCAATTGGGTCTGCGTCATGCCTGCGGCTTCGCGTGCGCCAGCAACGCGATCCCCGAAGGTTGCGGTGTCCGGTCCGAACCAGTCTGTTTCGTCGTTCATCGGGGTCTCCAAAGGGTAAAACTCAATTGGCTTGATCGTTATTTCGGCGCACCCTATGACAGTCGGGCTGAACATACAAACCGAGGCCGACCATGAGTTTCCTGTCTGCGACACTGTCACGCGTAAAACCCTCGCCCACCATCGCGATGACGTCCAAAGCAGCCGAGCTGAAGGCCGCCGGGCGCGATGTGATCGGGCTGAGCGCAGGCGAGCCCGATTTCGACACGCCGCAGAACATCAAGGACGCCGCCGTGGCCGCCATCGCTGCGGGCAAGACCAAATACACTGCTCCGGACGGCATCCCCGAGCTAAAACAGGCGGTTTGCGCCAAGATGAAGCGTGACCACGGATTGGACTATACGCCCGCTCAGGTCTCGGTCGGGACCGGGGGTAAGCAGACGCTTTACAACGCGCTGATGGCTACGCTGAACGAGGGCGATGAGGTCCTCATCCCCGCGCCCTATTGGGTCAGCTACCCGGACATGGTGTTACTGGCCGGTGGCACACCAGTGATCGTCGAAACTTCGCTGCAGACCAATTTCAAACTGACAGCGGATCAACTGGAAGCCGCAATCACACCTAAAACGAAATGGTTCATCTTCAACTCACCCTCGAATCCCACCGGAGCGGGCTATAGCCGGGCTGAACTGAAAGAACTGACAGATGTCCTGATGCGGCATCCGCATGTTTGGGTGATGACCGATGATATGTATGAGCACCTGGCCTATGACGGGTTCGAGTTCTGCACGCCCGCACAGGTGGAACCGAGACTTTATGATCGGACGCTGACCTGCAATGGCGTCTCCAAAGCCTATGCCATGACCGGTTGGCGTATTGGCTATGCGGCAGGCCCGGTCGAGTTGATCGCCGCGATGCGCAAGGTGCAATCTCAATCAACTTCGAATCCCAGTTCGGTCAGCCAATGGGCAGCAGTCGAGGCTCTGAATGGAACTCAAGCATTCCTTGCGCCGAATAATGAGATCTTCAAACGCCGTCGCGATCTGGTCGTCGACATGCTCAGCCAAATCGACGGTATCTCGTGCCCGACACCCGAAGGCGCGTTCTACGTCTATCCATCAATCGCAGGCTTGATCGGGAAAACCACACCCGCGGGCACCGTGATAGATTCGGACGAAACCTTCGCAATCGCCCTGCTGGAAGAGGCCGACGTGGCGGTGGTGTTTGGCGCAGCTTTTGGTCTGTCGCCCAATTTCCGCGTCAGCTATGCGACCTCTGATGAAGCCCTGACTGAAGCCTGCACACGCATCCAACGTTTTTGCGCCGCGCTCACCTGATTCCGGAGTTTGTTATGTCCACAGCCCTGCCTGAATACTATTTCCGCGTGCGCGAAAATGGGGCAGCGGTGTTCAGGATCGACACGGAAAACCGCCATCGCCGGATCGAGATGGAACAGATCGCGGTCATCAACATCCGCAATGGCGAGGTCAAACCGCAGGGCCAGCGTGTACTAAGCGACGCCGACAACGA
Organism: Ruegeria sp. CF1; assembly: GCF_056537445.1. Taxonomy (NCBI): domain Bacteria; kingdom Pseudomonadati; phylum Pseudomonadota; class Alphaproteobacteria; order Rhodobacterales; family Roseobacteraceae; genus Ruegeria; species Ruegeria sp. CF1. The sequence continues at coordinate 1,014,450 of NZ_JBQFRN010000001.1, forward strand.
TGAAATCGCGCGCTGGATGGAAGAGCGCAAAGCCCTGCTATCCCGCCGCGATATGGATGATATACACCGTGCGGTTGACTACCTGAATCTGACCACGCAATGGGCCCAGTCTAAAGCAACGGATGCGCAATTAGAGGACGTGACCGACCCATTGCTAATGGCAATGCACGACTTGCGGTCGGTACTTGTTCGAAAGAAATCCGACCGGATGAGCAAAGAATGATCCCCTAGGCGGGAACTTCTCCTACATCGCGCACCGACCTTAGCCAGAAGCGCGCCATCAACAATACGGCAGCACAAGCGAGGCCAGTCACGAGGCCAAGCCAGACTCCGATCCCCTCCATACCTTGAACAAAGCCGAAATAGTACGAAGCGGGGATACCGATCACCCAATAGCTGAGTGCGGCCATCACCATCGGTATTTTTGCATCCTGCAAACCTCGCAACAGGCCTAGTGCGATGACCTGCGCCCCATCGACCAGCTGGAACAAAGCAGCCATCGCCAGCAGGCCAGTGCCGATTAGCAGGATCTGTGGCCGCTGCGGATCATCGGCCTCCATAAACAGCGAGATCAGGGGCTCAGCGCATGTCAGGAATAGAACAATCGTCAAGACCGACACGATCAACGACATCCCGGTCACCGTAATCGCGCCTTTCTCAAGATGCGCCCGATCCCGTCGACCCAACGCGTTGCCCGCCCGAATAGTTGCCACATTAGACAGGCCCAAATGAACCATGAACGTCGCCGAGGCGAGGTTTAACGCAATCCCGTGAGCTGCCAGCGGCACTGGACCCAACCAGCCCATCATGACAGCAGAGATCGCGAACAACGACACCTCCGCCAGTGTCGTCAGACCGATGGGAACGCCCAAACGCAGCACGCTCATGAACATCTCCCAATCCGGGCGCCAAAACCGCTGAAACAAGCTGTGTTCCGGCAACGCACGCACCGCATAGATCACGACCGCCACCAATGATACGATCTGCGTCACCACTGACGCGATAGCCGCACCAATCACCCCAAGTTCGGGCGCGCCCCAGTTTCCGAAGATCAGCGCATAGTTGGTCACGCCATTGACCACAGCTGCAACAATCGTGATCCACAGCACAATCTGCGTCCGCTCAAGTGCGGCCAAATAGGACTTCAGGACCATCACCAACAGCGCCGGGAACAAGCCCCACCCCGCGACCCGCAGGTATACTGACGCAGTTTCAGCGACTTGCGGCTCTTGCTTCAAAGCAATCAGGATCGGATGGGACCACCACAAAAGGGGCATCATCACCGTCGCATAGATCAGTGATAGCCACAGACCCATACGAGTGGAGCGGCGAATGCTGGTCTCATTCTCCTCGGCGGCAGCGGTCGCCACCATTGGCATTACGGCCCACCCAAACCCGGCACCAAACAGGAACAGGACGAAGTAATAGCTGTTGGCCAGCGTCACGGCAGCCAACGCCTCGACCCCGTACCAACCTAGCATGACGGTATCGGTCAAACCAATCGCATACTGTGCCAGATGCCCGCCAATCAATGGCAGGCCCAGCACCGCGATTGCGCGCAAATGGCCGGGATATGTCATCACATTGTTCATTCCGCCAGCCTTAGGCTTGCGCGCTGCCCGAGACAAGAGCGGAACAAACTTATTTCATAATGAGACTCGCAAGAACAAAGCGACGAAAGCCATCACCTTTGGTGCAACGGCTTTACAGTTTATCGATTTTCAGCCGATCTTCGCGTCAGGATGCAGCGCTGTCCCCAGAATGTGGTCCGAGTTATGAATTACGTGATGCGCCTGCCCAACTATCAACGGATCAGGCTCACCAACGATCCTGAGGTCTTTGTCCGGGTAGTCCAGCGTCGACAGGAAATGCCGCATGCAGTTCAGACGCGCGCGTTTCTTGTCGTTGGATTTGACAATCGTCCAGGGCGCATCAGCGGTGTCGGTGTAGAAGAACATCGCCTCTTTCGCCTCGGTATAATCATCCCATTTGCTCAGGCTAGCCTTGTCAATCGGTGACAGTTTCCATTGCTTCAACGGATCAGTTTCACGACTCCCAAAGCGCCGCTGCTGCTCTTCCTGCGTGACCGAGAACCAGTACTTATAAAGTTGAATGCCCGAGCGCACCAGCATCCGCTCCAACTCGGGCGTCTGCCGCATGAATTCCAGATACTCATTGGGTGAGCAGAAGCCCATCACCCGCTCGACGCCCGCACGGTTGTACCAGGACCGATCATAAAACACCATCTCGCCCACGGTGGGCAGCTGCTGCACATAACGTTGGTAATACCACTGCCCCTTCTCCTCATCCGTCGGCTTGTTCAATGCGACCACACGCGCCTGACGCGGGTTCAGATGCTCCATGAACCGCTTGATGGTCCCACCCTTGCCCGCGGCGTCGCGGCCCTCGAACAACAGCACAAACCGCTGCCCGGTCTCCTGCGCCCACAGTTGAACCTTCAGCAACTCTGCCTGCAGCTCGGCCTTTTGCGCCTCGTAATCCTTGCGTGCCATCTTGCGGCCATAAGGGTATTTGCCGCTCTCAAAAGCTTGCCGGATTTTCTCGGATGTTGGTGCCGAGGCATCCGCCTTCAGGTCAGTTACAGCTTTGATCTGAGATGATTTTTGTTTGATCTGGGGTGCCGCATCCATACATGTTCTCCTCGGTTTCACTGTCGAGGAGATGCTTAGCCGATTGTCACACGGCGCGCTTTGATTGGTGTCAAATTGACATAGGTTTTATCGGGGCGTCAAAGAACAAGCCTATGCCCGTTCTTTACATGATCCCAAAATACCTAGGGGGGAGCGGCCAGCCCCGCACTTACCGATGTCCCCAATCATCAGGATTGTCCGAGTTGTTCGGCGACAAGCCCAAAACGTCTCCGTCAGTCGAACACCCCAAACCCAAAACGGTTCTGTTCGCATAGGAGAAATAAGAACACACCTGATTGATCTCCAGAATCTCGCCATCTTCCCACCCCGCCTCTCGCAGAGCGATCACGTCCGCCTCGGTCAGATCACCGGGTGCCTCGGTCAGCTTGCGCGCATATCTCATCGCTTCGACCTGTGCCGCGTCCAGCGGGGCCGAGGCCGGATCACGCGCCTCAATCGCCGCACGGATCGCATTGCCGCGCACCTCATCCTGCAGCAACCGCTGCAATCCGGAAAAGTGATGTTCTACGCAATACCCGCACCGGTTCAGAGAGCTGACCCACACGCCCAGCACTTCAAGAAACCACTTCGGTATCTTGTTGCCCGAGTGATGCAGTACGGCCTTATACATCGCCATATGGCCTTCCATCGAATGCGGCCGCAGGCTGTGCGCCATCATGATATTGTCCACATTGTTGTCCGGCCCGGTGACCCGGTCATAAAGCCTCCTCAGCTTTCCCGTCGCCTCTTCGAATGGAATGGTTCTGATCCAGCTCAATTCTTCTGCTCCCTAATTTCTGCTTCCGGAACAAAGCCTAAACGGGATTTCGAAACATGACGAGACCTTGGAAAGCTCGCGGTTTAATATCAATCTGTTTTGCATCACTGATATATGCTGGGCAGCCACCCCTACTGTCTGCTACGTCCCTATTGAAACAACTTTCTGACCAAAGACTTTTCAACTGTGCGCCCTCTCATCTGTATTTTTGCCCTGTCTTGTTTTGGCTCTGCTTTAGCTATGTTCAATCCAGCGTTCTCAGATTGGTTATTGCTGACAGGACCGTGCGCATTGGCAAGTTTGCTGCTGCTGTTCGGAAAAAGGCTACGCCGGCTCAAAACTTCGAAAAACTGGGCTGTCGTCGATGGATCAAATGTTTTGCACTGGAAAGGCGGTGTTCCAAATATCGCCACAGTGCGCGAGGTTGTCGACGAGTTGAAGACAAAGGGGCGGACACCGGGCGTCGTCTTTGATGCCAATGTAGGATACAAAATCTCAGATCGCTATATGAACGACAGTTCCCTTGCGGCTTTGCTTGGGTTGCCATGCAGCCACGTGATGGTTGCGCCAAAGGGTACTCCTGCCGACCCGCTGGTTCTTCAGGTAGCGCGGGATCTCGGTGCTGCTATCGTCACAAATGACCGGTTCCGTGATTGGGATGACGAATATTCGGATGTGCTTGAGAAAAGTTCTCTTGTTCGAGGTGGCTTTAAAGACAAAACTCTCTGGCTGTCATTGTAAACGCGCTGCAATACAGCGCTGAATATCGCTCCGGTTCCGTTGGCCCCGACAAACCTGATACAACACCTCGCGTCCCTCTTCCCCCGGACCACATCACCTGCCATAATGGGGGAAACTCAAAAACAAGAGCAGCACCCATGCCCGACGATCTGTTGACGCCAGAAACAACGACCGCTTACGACGCCTCGTCCATCGAGGTGCTGGAAGGTCTGGAACCGGTCCGCAAACGCCCCGGCATGTATATCGGCGGCACGGATGAGCGTGCATTGCACCATATGGTGGCCGAGATACTCGACAACTCAATGGACGAAGCTGTTGCGGGCCACGCCAACCGGATAGAGGTCGAGCTGCACGCAGATTACGCCCTGACCGTTCGTGACAACGGGCGCGGCATTCCGATCGACCCCCACCCGAAATTCCCGGACAAGTCCGCGTTGGAGGTGATCCTTTGTACCCTGCACGCAGGCGGTAAGTTCTCGGGCAAGGCGTATCAGACTTCGGGCGGTCTGCACGGTGTGGGTGCATCGGTGGTGAATGCCCTGTCGGATTCCATGGTCGTGCAGGTGGCGCGGGATAAGCAGCTGTTCGAGCAACGGTTCTCGCGTGGTATCCCGTTGGGTCCCGCGGAAAAGGTCGGTGCGGCCCCCAATCGGCGCGGCACCACAGTGACTTTTCACGCCGACGCGGACATCTTCGGCCACCACAAATTCAAACCCGCGCGCCTATTCAAATCCATCCGTTCAAAGGCCTACCTGTTCTCTGGCGTGGAAATCCGCTGGAAATCCGCCATCGACGACGGCGAAACCCCGACCGAGGCCACCTTCCACTTCCCCGGCGGCCTGTCGGACTATCTGAAGGAGACGATGAACGGCTCGTCGACCTATGCCGAGCAGCCCTTTGCTGGCACCGTGGACTTTAACGAGAAGTTCGGCACCCCCGGCAAAGTCGAATGGGCGATCAACTGGACGCCTTCACGCGACGGGTTCATCCAGTCCTACTGTAACACTGTCCCCACCCCCGAAGGCGGCACCCATGTGGCGGGATTCTGGGCTGCGGTCCTCAAGGGGATCAAGGCCTATGGCGAGCTGATCAACAACAAGAAAGCAGGTCAGATCACCCGTGACGACCTGATCACCGGCGGCTGCGCGCTGGTGTCCTGCTTTATCTCGGAACCGGAATTCGTCGGCCAAACCAAAGACCGTCTGGCCACAGTCGAGGCGCAGCGGCTGGTCGAAAACTCGGTCCGCGACCATTTCGATAACTGGCTGGCGGCTGATACGAAATCCGCCGGGGCGATCCTCGACTTCCTCATCCTGAGGGCCGAAGAACGCCTGCGCCGACGGGCCGAGAAGGAAACACAACGCAAGTCCGCCACTAAGAAACTTCGTCTCCCCGGCAAGTTGGTGGACTGCAGTAGTTCAACACGGGACGGCACGGAATTATTCATCGTCGAGGGCGACTCGGCCGGTGGCTCCGCCAAAATGGGCCGTGACCGCAAAACACAGGCCCTGCTGCCCCTGCGCGGCAAGATTCTGAACGTGCTGGGCGCGGCCAGTTCCAAGCTGGGTACCAATGCCGAAATCAACGACCTGACCCAAGCGCTGGGTGTGGGGCTTGGCACCAAGTTCAATGTCGACGACCTGCGTTATGACAAGATTATCATCATGACCGACGCGGATGTGGACGGGGCGCATATCGCCTCGCTGCTGATGACGTTCTTCTTCACGCAGATGCGCCCGATGATCGACGCGGGCCACCTCTATCTGGCCTGCCCGCCCCTCTACCGCCTGACCCAAGGCGCCAAGCGCGTCTATTGTCTGGACGAGGCCGAGCGCGACGAATGGCTTGAAAAAGGTCTGGGCGGCAAAGGCAAGATCGACGTCTCACGCTTCAAAGGTCTGGGCGAAATGGACGCCAAGGACCTGAAAGAGACCACAATGGACCCGGCCTCGCGCAAGCTGATCCGCGTCACCATCGACGAGGACGAACCCGGCGAGACCGGCGACCTGGTCGAGCGCCTGATGGGCAAAAAACCCGAACTGCGGTTCCAATACATTCAGGAGAACGCCCGGTTTGTTGAGGAGTTGGATGTTTAGCTTTTGGCCAACTAAACCAATTTGACTACATCAAACGAAGATAAGGCGCCGGGGTCTCCGACGCCTATTATGGTCCAAACGTAGCTCTGGGAACAAATCTGTACTTTCACGGGATAGCCGGCTGCAACAATGGTTTGGATGCTATTTGTTAGATAATTTAGCTGAAATGTCTGCTCTCGACTCAAGAAGCTTTGAGCAGAAGCAACGACAAGAAAAGAGGTGATCTTGTGATACACCTCCGCAATTGCTTCCGAAATTCTAACCTGCTCCGTCTCCGGTAAAGCCTCCAATTCTCGCTCGGCCTGACCAGAGATCGATATCATGTTTAAGTCTTCGTGCTTCGGCTCTTTTTGGGCTTCCAGCATTCTCAGCAGCTCGCTCAATATTTTGTCACTTTTGCATCCCCCATCATCACAATAATGCGTTTTTTCGCATAGGGTCAACACTTTTTCTTTACTTTTTCATTGAAAAGTACTGAAAATAGGGTTGCGCGGATCCAAATCGATTGCTAATTGGCCCGCAAAACAGGGAGGAACAAACATAACCATGAAAAAGATGACAGAATGACACAATGAAATCTCAATGAACAAACTATATAAATAATCATGAGAAATGACAGTAATGTCTCTAAGGAGATCAAAAATGGCAACCGAATCCAATAACAGGAACGACAACTCGAAGTTTCGTTTCACTGTAGATGTATCCCGCAGGTTGGCAGATGAGATCGAGCGCATTGCCGAGGAAACGGGAAGAAGCAAGGCCGAGGTTTTTAGGCTTGCTATCGAACTTCTATCCACCGCCCGAGACGCTCGCCGCGAAGGTATGCATGTAGGTGCTTGGGAGGATTCTCCTGAGCATCGACGCGAGCGTGAATTCGTAAACTTCGGTTAAGTTGGTGCTGACCATTGAACAAGCCTGTCGTACAAGAAAAACAAGTTGAAACCGTCGACATTGGCAAGCAATCGAGCGAACTTCCATTGTACTCGGAAGGTTCGCTCGAAGCTCTAGACAAAGAGCACGCAATCCGAAACCATTGGTTCAAAGAAAAAGCGATCGTATTTTTGTCCGTGACAGTGATCTTGGCGATAATGGTTTTTAGCTTTTTTACGATCACATTCCCGCAAGACGATAGTTCTGCCGATTGGGGCCGCCAAACACTTTCAGCGTTGCTAGGCTTTGCAGCCGGTGCAATTTGGCAAACGAAAGCGAAGAAAAGTTCCTAAACCTCTCTCACTTCGGTGCGTCACTGCGACCGAAATCGAACCGCACTCACGGCCCCCTTGCCTAACCCGTTGATCCCGTTCACACTTACCCTCAAACCGTCACCAAAGAACGACATTTGAGGTTCCGAGCGTCCAAGACCCAATTTAACCACGATCAATTTTCCGAACGGGAGGACGACATGAAAACACTAACCCTCGGGCTGGCCCTGACCCTGCTGGCCTCGGCAGCCCCCGCGCAGCAGATGCTCAGCACTGCATCGCCCATACCGGACGGGGCCGAGACGCGGTTTTGCTACTATGACGGGATGGCCTATTCGCCAGACGCGTTCATCCTGCTGACCGGTGACAACACCGTAACCTCAACCATCAGCACGCGCGAGGAACGGCTGCTGCGGTGTCATCGCAATGACGATGGCTCTCTGGTCTGGAAACCGCAGAGCACGTTTCAAACCAACAACTGACGTAGGATGGGTTTCCAACCCATTAAAGCGGAGCGGGGACGATGGGGTGAAACCCCATCTTACCCAACATTCCGATCCAACCAGTCGGCAATCTGTTCGGCTGGGCCTTCCCAGCCCGGCTCCATGAACAGAAAATGCGCGTGGTTGTCGACAGGCAGGAAAGTCGCACGGTCTCCGTAAAGCTTCGCCAGAGCACGGCAGGTGTTGGGGTTCACGGCCCGGTCCTCGGTGCCTGAAACAATCAGCACCGGGCAGTCGACCTTGTCGATGTCCACCTTCATCGCTTGGTGATCGTCGAACATCCAGAAGAACATCTCGAACATCACCCGCCCGCTTTCGGGGCCAAGCTGGTCGAACACTTCGTGCTGCTGCGCCTCGGGCATCTTGTTGAGCGCAAAAGGGGCCATCAGTTCGAAATCGACGCGCATGGGCTGTTTCCAGAACGCCCCACCCTCCATCAACGCGCGCGGCACAGCGCGTTCGTCGTCGGTTTCCGGCAATGTGCCCCAAGCCGCGTTTGGGTTGATCAGGACAATTGCGCTGGCCAACCCCCGAGACGCCACCTTCTGCGCCACTACCCCCGCAATCGCATGGCCCAGTAGCACGGGTTCGCTATCCAACCCCTGCACGAAGTCCGAAATGTCATTGGCGTAATCTAGGACGCTTGTGTCGGTGAGGCCGGGATCGGGATCTGCCTTGGGGTCGCCACCATGATAGCGTAGCGCGGGCGCATGCACCGTCCAGCCACGTGCACGAAAGAAGCCCGCATAATCCTCCATACACCATGGTCCGGCAAAAGCACCGTGGATCAGAACAATCTCTTTCGTCATGAAAATCTCCCTCACCTCCGACCAGTATGAGAGGTGAGGGATCGGTTCGGCAAGCCTGTTAGTGTGCTGCGTTGAAGAGCGTTGTCAGGTTTTCTTCGGTCAATTCGATCGGATTCCCTCCGCATGAGGGGTCGATGATTGCGCCCTGGACCAGTTCGGGGATGGCGGCTTTGGTGACGCCGAGGTCGGAGAGTTTG